>NZ_DATCQT010000222.1:0-2433 GCF_036569345.1 Clostridium sp. | reverse complement strand
ACTAGAAAATTGGTAGGCATATTAGGCTAAGAAATATGCCTACTACTTTTTAAAACTTCTTATTGGGGATAATTTTTTAAAATAAATACCATTATTCTACTGTTTTATATAGTTTTTTGTTATTGTTAGACAGACTCGCATGCCCAATTAAGGCATCCGGCTCCTCATATTATCATTTACACAATATAGTTAATCGTTAGTTTAAGTTCAAAGATATTTACACACACTTTGGACTTAGGAAGCTTAAAATAACTCAACATCTTTCTAAATCCTGCCCATTTGTAACTTTTTCTTTGACTATTTAGCCATTTATATACCAGCAACAATACCAATGCTATCAACAAAATCTTTGTATTTTTTTCTTTGGTTATCATTAAAAAAATAGGACAAAATTTTATTTGAAGTTATTAGTTCCTCTTTTATATCTCCAATATACATCCCATAACTACTCCACTTATAATCTTCTGGCTTTTTAACCATTTGTGCTCTCATAGGGTTTAAATGTATATACCTGCTTACTTCTAATACATATCCATCTTTCTCTATTATTTCAGCATTATATCTTGATTGAAATAAATGACCTATAAAATTATATTTCTTATTAAAATTCTTTGCATAAAAATTATTAATCCTACCAATATAAAAATTTATAGGCTTTTCTTTTGCTTCTATTTGTATATGTACATGATTTGTCATTAAACAGTAGCTTATAATTCTATAACAATCTTTGTAATAACATAGTGCCTCTTCCATACATCTTAAATAGAATTCAAAATCAATTTCTTCTTTAAATATGTCACTTCTTCGATTACCTCTTGCTGTAACATGATACATAGCTCCTGGATACCATTCTAACTTTTTTCTTCCCATTTTATACATTCTCCTGTCAATTTTTATTATCTATATTATTGACAGTTTTTAATTTTTTAAAACCTTTGCTTTTACATTGTTTTATACATTGTTTTACAAGTGCCTGTCACCCTAGTGAGGAGGTTTGCCGACGAACTTGCTAAAATAGGAAAGAGCTATTACAATTGCCCCCGCAAGTATACTATAGGCTATTTTTTTATTTCTACTTAAGTTACTCCAAACTTGCGAGAACTTATTTCTCATTTCAAGTAGCTTGTTCATATTCGAGCTCCCTTCCTATATCTGCATTTTATTAAATGCATCATAGGCGTCTACTAGTTTATTCCTAATTTGTACTGCTGTTTCTAAAGACAATTTAGCTTCCGCTGTTGCTAACATAACCTTATGTATATCTGTTTCGTCACCCGAAACAAACTTTTGAGTAATATCATCTGATGCTATTTGCTGATTATTAACTTCATCCAATTTTTCTTTTAAAGTATCTAAGAAACTAGTTTTTGGGGTATCGCCTTCTGTGGCATTTGCTTTAACTTCATTAGGTATTGTTGTACTGCTTACATTTGCATTAATAATCATAAAACACTCTCCTATTTACCTATTTCTAAAGCCTTTGAAAACATACTTTTCTCAGCAGTCATAGCACTTACATTTGCCTCGTATGCTCTTGTAGACGAAATCATATCTGCCATTTCATTTAAAATATTTACGTTAGGCATCATCACGTATCCGTCTTTACCTGCATCTGGATTCGATGGATCGTAGACACGCCTTAAAGGTGAAGGATCATTTTCAATACCCACAGCTTTAACACCTTTAAAATTTGTCTTATATGTGCCAGTAGTTTTATCTAATTCCTGTTGTAAATTTTCTTGAAATACAGCTATTTTTCTTATATATGGTTGTCCATTTTCACCTCTTGTAGTAGTTGCATTTGCTACATTAGAAGCTATTGTGTCCATCCTTAGTCTTTCTGCTGTGAGTCCACTAGAACTTATATTCATTGCAGTAAACACATTATTCATAATTTATTACCTCCCTCCACCTATAACATAACTAGAAAGTGAAATCTTACTATTAACCTGACTAACAAGAGCGTCATACATTAGTGTATTTGCTGCTTGATTACTCATTTCTAAATCTATATCCACATTATTACCATCTTGTCTCATGCTAGTGTTCTCGTCTCTTTGTACTGTAATCTCTCCACCACCACTAGCAGTTTGTATATGCTTACTATTATCTGTCTTCAGTGTATCTGCACTCATGTTATCATTTAAAGTATCCTCAAATGAAACACTTAACTCTTTGTAATTTTTTGTATTAATATTTGCAATGTTATTTGCAATTACTTTACCTCTAAGCGCAGACGCATCCAAACTTTTTTTTAATAAATTATATGTATCATCACTTGAAGAATTTCCATTTATAATCACAATCACCATCTCCCTTAAAGCGTTAAATATGGAATGTAAAATCACATTTTCAGCCTAAAATATTACTAAAATTAGCGAAATTTGTTTATCAAGCGAATATCTTCCACTTTATAATTTTATTATATACTAT
>NZ_DATCQT010000221.1:0-5753 GCF_036569345.1 Clostridium sp. | reverse complement strand
TAACTATATGTCACCTGATGAGTTTGAAATGGAATACGAGAAAGCAAACAAACTTAATATATCAATAGCAATTTAAGTTTAGTGAATTGCTAACATAACCTTCTCATTTTAATTTGTACTTTTTCTTGACAGAGGACCAACTGGACAGGTAATTACGCTAATATACTAAGCTATTAATCTACTATTTAAGAAAGAAAACACAGGCTAAAAACCTGTGTTTTCTTTGAGTTTAATTTAATATCAACTGATATTAGATGTAAGTAATCGTATTTCAAATGAATATAATAGATTATGTTATAATTTCTAAAATTTGAAATTTATGTTATAATTAGTATGAGAATCACAGTAATATGATAATATAAAAAATTCAATATACTTACCAATAAGTTAATTATGGGTTGTACGTATTTATTAATCAGCACAAAGAAATAGGAGGGGATAAATTTTAATAAAACAAGTAAAGGTGAATTTTTCAGACTTTTAAAAATGTTTTGTGCCACATTTGTACTTTTTATAATAATTAATGTAATAGTATCTAAAATTTTATATTCACAGAAGAACATTAACTTGAGTGTGTTTTTTATTTTCGGATGTGCACTTTCTATTGGCTCGAGTATAGGTTATTTGAAAAGATATAAAAAATATACCACAAAAATTATATACGAAGAAGTAGTAGATAAAGATATAATAATTGAGTTACAGAAAATTATGAAAAAAATGCATTGGTCTATCAAAAAATATAAAGGTGATGTCTTTGATAAGAATATTAATTTATCTGAATTAAAGTGGGAAATAAAACACTTTACAACAAAACAAATATCAAATGATTGTATATTGGCAACATATAAGTTAATAAAGCATAGTGAATTGAACGAATATATGAAATATTCACTTCGTAGTTCAACATGGAAATGTTTAAATGGTAAATGGAAAATGATTTTTCATCAGGGTACATTAATACCGTAGAAAACGTAAAGGAGCCAAATCAAAGTGGAAAAGAATTATAAAAAAAGTATTCCAACATTACAAGAAGCAAAAATATTATTAGAAGAAGTAGGAAAGTTAAATCCAGGACTTTGGGTTGAACATTCTATATATGCAGGTAATGCGGCCAAAATAATCGCAGAGAATACTCTAGGGTTATGTCCTGATATTGCATTAGTTTTATAGGCATGCTCCATGACATAGGCAGGAGTAACAGGAATGAGACATATTATAGATGGTTATAACTTTGCTATGGAGAAAGGCTTCTATCATGTGGCAAAGGTATGTATTACACATTCATTTGATTGCAAAGATATTAAATCTGCATTTGGAAAATGGGATTGTTCCGAACAAGAATACAATTTTGTAAAGCAATACTTAGAAAACACTGAATATGATGATTATGACAGACTTATTCAATTATGTGACGCATTAGCATTTGTAGATGGTTATTATCTTATTGAGAAAAGAATGATTGAGGCCGCACTAAGACATGGTATAAATGAATATACTACACTTAAATGGAAGGCTACGTTTGAAAATAAAGATTACTTTGAAGATAAAATGGGAAAACCAATCTACAGTTTACTACAAGGAGTAGTTGAAAATACGTTCAGACTTTAGTTATATTTAATATGAACTGATTATAATGAGAAGTCAAAAGATGTGTAAAACTTGAGAGGGGTAGGGCATATCATCTATATCTGAATACATTTCTTAGTTAAAGAGTTATGTCAAACTTGTAGAATAATGTTCATTAAATGATTATTTAATAATGGAGGAGAATAGATGGTTATAAATCAAATATCAGAGAGGATATACTACTTGCCTTTCGATATAAATACAGACAGACCAAATCTTGGTTATATTTTGGGGGATAAGTATTCGATTATGATTGATTGCGGTAATTCCCCCAAACATCTTTCTTTATTTTATGCTGGACTTGAAGAAAGACATCTACCGATACCACAAATTGCTTTCATTACACACTGTCATTGGGATCATACCTTTGGTATGAAATCATTTAACGGAACGACTATTGCAGGGCAACTTACCAATAATAAACTGAAAGAAGTCATGCAATGGAAATGGACTGACAAAGCTATGAAAGAGCGACTTGTGAGTGGTGAAGAAATTGAATTTTGCGATGAAAATATCCGAAAAGAATACAAGAATTTATCAGAAATTTGTGTGAAATCAGCTGATGTTATATTCATTAGAAGTATTTCAATTGACCTTGGTGGAATTACCTGTACAGCATTGCATTGTCCATCACCCCACTCAAAAGACAGTGTGATTATCTATGTTCCAGAAGAGAAAATATTATTTTGTGGAGACGCGGATTCTGGAGACTTTTACGATAATAAGGGACAACGTGAAGTTGGACAAGTGAAACAATATCGGGATGTTCTAATGAAAATCCCATTTGAAGTCTATATACATGGTCATTGTGAACCGTTGAGCCGTGAACAGGTATTTATAGATTTAGAAGAAATGATGGGAGGTAATTAAATTCACTAAAAACTATGATGCTAAAAACTTTAACCATAGGCTACTACCCATTTGATAAAAATTGTTAATATATTTAATTTGTAGTAATTATGTTATAATTAAAAACATATTTTATAACAAATTTGTAAAATATGATGGTAAATCAAACTTTAAGACTGTAAGGGATTCTGTAATTATTACAGAAAAGAAAACAGGTAAAACAAAGAAGTTTTATATTGGGGATATAGTGAAAAAGGTTATCGAAAATTATATTAGAGAGTTGCCTACCATAGAAATGAGTAACTATGTTTTTCAAAGTAGAAAAGGTAATAATATGCCTATAACAAGACAGCAGGCATATAGGATTCTTAATAGTGCAGCTGAAATGATAGGCCTTGTAGAAAAAAATGAAAAAGAAGTAATTATATCTGGAGAAATAGGAACTCACACCCTTCGTAAAACTTTTGGCTACCATGCATATCAAAATGGATCTTCTTTAGAATTGCTTATGGATATATTTAACCATTCTTCAAAATCACAAACTTTAAGATATATTGGCATTACTGAGGAACAAAAGAAAGAAGTTTATCTACAGTCTAATTTAGGCTAGTGGAATGGATTTTACTATTCTTCAAACTATTAATCAGTTACTAAAATTACTTTTAATGGTCAATTAAAATATTGGTTGTAAAAATTTATTACAAAGTGTGGTAAATAATGATAATATTATATATAGGACTTACGACGCAGTCGTACTATTGTGCTAACTAAGGGAGTTTTGATAAGGAGAACTTAAGACAATTAAGAAAATTGCTAGATTGATTTTGGAGGGAATATATCATGTTAATAGATGAGAAAATTAAAGAATGTGAATATGCGTATACTAAATGCTTTTCAGAATTTTATGAAGATGAAAAGATAATTAGATTTCGTGATAATAAAATAAAGGACATGTATGACCATAACTTTACATTTATAAAAAAGCAAATTGATGAAACTAAGTTAATTGCCATTATAGAAGAGGAAATTCCACTGCGATTAATAGAGAAAGGTGATTTTTGTAAGTTTATGTTCAATGATTATGGTATTACTGCAACATTATCTAACATTAATTATAAGCCAGAAATATCTTTAAATGGATATTACTCCTTTGATATTTCTAAATTTTCAAAGCTTAAGGTAAACTCAAATTGTGAAATAAAAAAAGTAACTTTCCAAAAAATGTTAGAAAATATTTTAGCATTTGAGCTACAGCTAGATGAAGAAAGATTAGGACGGGACTTTTGTACAAGAAAGTGCAATAGACGTATTGAAGAATATATTTCTGATAAAAATATAAATTCATATATTTGTTATCAAAATGGACAAATAATTGGTAGCTGTGAGTTGTTTATGAATAATGGAGTTGCAAAAATTGAAAATTTCATTGTTTTACCAGCATTTCAGAGAAAGGGATATGGAACAACAATCCTTAAAGCACTTATAGATATAGCAATAAGTGAAGTTTCTAAAATCATTTATTTGGTTACTGACGAAGAGGACACGGCAAAGGAAATGTATAAAAAATTAGGGTTTAGTAAAACTGGGGAAAGAACTGATTTAATGTTTAAATTATAAAAGCACTTGGGAAAAAGAGTACACTATTCATATATTGTGGCGGATTATTCTTTCAAGTATGTCATAACAACTATAAAAATATAAAAAGAAATATGATTAAGAAGAATGATGAAATAGTAATTTGATGGGAAGACTATTATTTCAGTTTACAATTATCCATAAAACTTGATTACCGTCAATTGACGGTAATAAGAATATTAATTAAACATCATTGCAAGGGGATTGGAGTTTACTGCAGATTGTAGTTGATGCTCATCAATATGAGTATATATTTCAGTTGTAGCAACACTTTCATGACCGAGAATTTGTTGAAGAGATCTTATATCTACCCTACCGTATTTATACATAAGAGTTGCCGCTGTATGCCTAAGTTTATGGGTAGATATTATGGCAGGGTCAAGTCCGGAAGCAATAACGTATTTCTTAACAATATTTTGGACTGCTCTTGTTGTAATTCGGCCACTATTTCTTGATATAAATAGAGCCTTAGTGTTTATATTGAGGCTATTTCTAATATATAGCCAGGTGTTTATTGATTTTTTAGCAGCAGGTGTTAAAAAAATTTTGCGTTCTTTGTTACCCTTACCAATTACAGTTAAAATATCATTGCCAACCTGCTCAATATTTAAACTGGCTAATTCAGATAACCTTAAAGCACAATTAAGGAAAATTGTAATTATACAATGATCCCTTGGAGATTGTTTACATTCAATCAGTAAACGGACTGACTCTTCTAAATTAAGATATTTGGGTATGCGTTTTGGTAATTTAGGAGTTTCAAGCTCTTCAGCAATATTGTCATCAATAAGATGGGCTTTGGTTTTTAGATATTTCCAAAATTGACGTATAGATACTATCTTTCTTACCCTTGTACCTGCAGAAGCCTTTTGAGTAGTTTGACAATGTGCAATAAATGCATACATATCATTGAGATTTATTGATTTAACAAACAATAAATCTGCAAAACTAAAATTAGTATTAATTATTAGAATTTTACGACTGTCTATTATAAACCTGAAAAACATAAGTAAATCTGTACGGTATTCAAAAATGGTGTTTTCAGAGCGGCCCTTTATTACAATAAGATAGCTTAAATATTGTTCGACTAATGGACAAGTTTTATTTGATTGCATTTGTATCCCTCCTTGTCTTAGAGTGTTGACAGAAGTAATAAAAAATATTAACAAAATATCTATAATGGGAGTGCGACACGTTGCTAATTTAAACGATTAGCCATTAACCGTAGGTTAAGAGAACTGATAACTTGAAAAGTCAAATGATAGGGTAACGCCTTAAAGGGCTTTCTCTAATACTCCGAATAGCGAAGCTATAAGTAAGTTAAGTTTTGTTATAAGCTCGGTGAAGTCGGCTGAGGTCATCCCCTAACAGATTAGCTGAGGAAATGCGAACTAGAGGTAGTCGAGGATGATATAGGTCGGGAGTCTGTAAAATATCCATGGTAAGAATGTCCAATGGTGGACTAACAAAACTCTGAACGTACGGGTCTAAATATAGGTATGTGGTGATAGAATAAAAATAGTACAATAGAAATTGAGAAAGTTCCTAATAAGTATTACAATGAAAATAATAGATGGAGGGACTTAATCATGAGAAAACAACACGATAAACAATTTAAAGAAGATGCTGTAAAATATTATATA
>NZ_DATCQT010000220.1:0-15467 GCF_036569345.1 Clostridium sp. | reverse complement strand
TATAATATTTTACAGCATCTTCTTTAAATTGTTTATCGTGTTGTTTTCTCATGATTAAGTCCCTCCATCTATTATTTTCATTGTAATACTTATTAGGAACTTTCTCAATTTCTATTGTACTATTTTTATTCTATCACCAGGTGGTTAGGAAGAGAATCTGCGATTGGGTATGGAGATAGGGTAAAAAAAATGAAGGAGTGCAGGTTGGTGTCCCTGCATTTCCATCATGTTTTACGACTGACTTTATTGTTCTGTGTGCACATATATAGAAATAAACGTATTAAGTAATATTTCTAATAATCAACTTTCATACTTCTCTATTATTAACTTATCCAGACGTTCACTAATTTCAACTACATTTTCATTGCACAAACACATACCATTGTTAATTAATTTATAAAGTTCTTCTCTGACTTCTTCTAAATCATCTATATTCATTTTTACTGCTCCACCTTATCCTTGCTTAATGATTTAATGCTTCTTACACCTATATCTTATATAATATCCACTTACAAGTTTTAAGTTCATATTTAATTTCAAATATAGACATTACTCCCCCTATAATACTTTGACACTTAAATACCAACATCTCATCCCTGCCAATTTCTCTTTATCCATAGTCACAACTTAATCAATTTTGATGACTCTATAACTTTCGTCCTCATTTTCGTATCTAAATCTTACAGGTTTGGGTATACTTTTTTCATTGAACCATGCTACCATCTCTATCGTTTTAGCAACAACTTTCAAATCACACCTCCCAATATTTTCTTTCACTTTATATTATATAGGAACATGAGTTCTTGTTCAAGCATATTATTCAATCCTATTCCAACAATTTTTATTATATTCGGTAGATAACGGTTGATGATGGGAAGTTAATAAATTTATTAACAGTGTGATTCTATATGCGATTATCAATGCTAAACTAAATGATAAATAATATGATAATTTAGTAAAATAATTTAATAACTTGTTTATAATCATAGGTACATTTCATGGTATATTTTCAGAACAGATATTAGCTATGATTATATTATTAGTTTAGATGACCTTGAAAAAGACACAAAAACCTATTATTACTACTATAATCCAAAAAGACATTAAAATAGATAAAGCTTTTTTTAATCCATTATATCTTGCGTATTCTTTAGGAATCTCAGGAATATAATCATCTTCCTTGTGGCTTAAAATTCCTTCAATTATTAAAGCAATAATACTAAAATAAAATAAAATTTTATTCTCCCTATTACCTGCAAGAAAACATATAATTAATATAATAGTTGTTATTCGACACAAAGTAATTATTGAATTTTTATTTTTCAAAATCGCTTTTTTTAATCCATTATATCTTGCGTATTGTTTAGAACTCCCAGGAATATCATCTTTCTTGTGGCTTAAAATTATTTGAATTATTGCAGGAATAATACTAAAATAAAGTAAATTTTTATTCTCCATATTACCTATAAAATAACTTATAAATAATATACCACTTGTTATTTGACACAAAATAATTATTGAATGTTTATTTTTCAAAATCACACCACCTTTATAATTTGCAGGTAACTTACAATATTATACAATTATGTTATAATTACAGCTGATGCTTATACTAATTATAACATATTTTTAATATATTAGGAATTATAACATAATCTATTGAATTTATTTACAATATAATTACTTACATCTAACATCGACTCATATTAAATTAAGCTCAAAGAAAACACAATTTTAGCCTGTGTTTTCTTTGAGCTTAATTAGTAGATTAATAGCTTAATATATTAGCGTGATTTCATATGTTAATATTGATGATATTTAAGTGAAAGCACTTCAAAATGGGACCCGTTAATTTGAGATTATAGTCCCTTTTATTTATTCATCAATATGAACAATTCGTTCTATATTTACAGGAAGGTCTTCAATTTTATCTTTAATGAATGTAGGATAGATTACATGGTTTCTAATATCTGCTATTTCAACCCATCTAAATTCAAATTTATTACTACCTTCTGTAATATAAAATATATCTTCTCTTTCTAAAAAGTTATTGTCACTACACTCTATTAAATAGTAGAAACAGATTTCATGGTATTTACTATCATTATTATTAAAGAAATGTTCAGCAACCCATAATAATCTATTAATTGTAACAGTAATACCCAGTTCCTCTTTCATCTCTCTAATAATTGTATTTTCGGTACTTTCAAATATTTCTACTCTACCCCCTGGGAAATCATAGAAATCATCATTAATTAACCTATGTATAAGGACCTTATTGTTATTAAATAAAATTCCTGCAACACGAAAATTAAAAACTCCATTTTCAACTTTAAAATTAATCATATTTATAACCTCACATTCTAATATTTCCATTGTGTTTTATTAGATAAGTTAAATAATTAACTTACTTTTTATTGATACCTACACCTAATTACTCCAAGCCCTCGACTCATTTTTTACCACGCTCTTTTAATCATTTATTCGTGGAAATTCAGGCTTTAAATCTTAAATTGGAGAATTTTATTCAGACAGGAATCTGCAATTGGGTAAGATATGGTAAAAAAATGAAGGAGTGCAGGTTGGTGTTCCTGCATTTCCTTGATTTTTAGGGACATTGTTTAATATTAAACCTTTCTTGCAACCCAGACCAAATTTCCAGGGTATACACACTCTCTTTTGTCATATCCTCCGTATATACCTATAACCTTAAACCCACATAACTCAAATAAATTTTCTATTTCAGCCTTTTGGGCAAACCTAATAGATATTAAACACTCCTTAATATCTGCTACATTATCACTTTTATCATATTCCTCGAATATCCATTTTCCAGTAGATACTTGCGTTTCATAATTATATTCAAACTGATTGTATACTTTTTCTTTTTTACCATTAGCATTAATATACTCAAACCTTAAATATTTACTACCACCATCAGGTTCATTTGATATATACTCAAAAGTCCCCACCACTGTATTAATTGATATTATACCACCTGCACATAAATGTTTATTAATATTCTTTAAGGCCCTTATTTGTTTTTCCCTTTCTTTTACATGAATAAAAGCACTTCTTGGCATAATTACTAATGAATACTCTTTGTTAGTTTTAAACTCAGCCATATCTGAGCATATCAGTTCACCCTTTAATTCTTTATTCACAAGCTTTCTGTCCAAAACATTAATCATTTCTTGTGATATATCTAACCCTGTTACATTATATCCTTTTTCTAAAAGGGGTATCATAGTGCAACCTGTCCCACACCCAATATCGAGTATCCCTCTATCTCCATACATTTTTGCTAACTCTAAATGAAAGGCTACACATAGTTTTTCATTTAATGCTGAGCCTTCTGGACAAACAATATCCACATATAAATCATAATTTTCTGCTACATTTTTATAATCATGTAAATCCATACAATCATCTCCCTTTACTTTCAATAATCTATACTTATTCCTCACAAATAAATTACATTAAATATTTACAACTTAGAATTATACTCATAATCTTTAGAAAATAAAATTTTCTACAATGTTGCATAAAGAACAGTATCTAAAAGTGAATCAGAATGTTGTCTTAAATATAATTTGTATTCAGGTACTAATTTTTTTATAGCTAATGGGATTTCAAATATATCATCTGCCCTGTGGTAAACGCAAATAGCTAATTTAGGTCTGTATTTTTTAATAATATTTTCAGCTCCTTCAATTGTTTTACGTTCTGCACCTTCAATATCCATTTTTATAAATGTCACTGGAACAGCGTCAAATAGCACATTGTCGAGGCTATTTACATTTGTACTTGAAGTTCCCGTATCTGAAATCTGAGATATATAAGACCCATCTTCTCTGAATTTCAAAATATCTTTTTTATTCCAACTGGCTAATTTATAAACAACTATATTATTCATATTTTTTTCTAAAATACAGTGATTTAGAGACATCATATTTTCATGGTCAGGCTCAAATGCAACAATCTTTTTATACTTTCCCTTAACATTACGAATAAAGCTTTCTATAGTGTCTCCTTTATAAGCACCTAAATCAATAAAATATTCATTATCTGATAATGTTAAAATATCTTTATTAAAATATTGTGTACTATCACTTTTAATATTGTGTAGCAAAACAATATTTCCAGTTTCATATACTTTAATTCGAGTTTCTAAAACCCTTTTGGATTCATCATCCACTAAAAATTCTCTGACTTGTTTTATCTTCTCCAAATTTTGTTTTGATTTACAGTTTCTCCAGCCTTCCATAAAATAATTAATCATTACGCTTCCTCCTCCTATTGAGTTTCATATTTACACATCATTGATATAAAATGGCATAAAATATATTTATTTAATCACAACACTCCTTTCTTTTGCAAAAAAACACCCTTGAACAAAGCTATAACTTTGTTCAAGGGTGCTTTAATAATTTCAAATGCACGGTCCCACCTTGATTTTTCACTTTCGAGTTCCAATAAACTCTATTCTTTGACGCAGAAATACGTTAATGCTTATTTCACATTACAGCTCAGAAGTGGTCTTCACTCTTACTCTACAAAAGGAACTCCCATCAAATGCCCCTATTTCTGGTTGCTTTGTATTAGCTACTTTCTCCATCATTGCTTTTTATATATTGAGAATTATTATACGTTTTTACAATAATTTGTCAACAAGTAATTTTATTACAACTCTGTATACCTTATATATTTTTTTATGCTTTTCTTCATTCTTTATCACATTAAAAATTTATTTTGACCCTTTACACAAACATTATAGTCTGTCCAAGTTCTTACATTTTATCAATCTTCCCATCATGCCTTCATTCTCTCTGTTTAAGTTCAGATAGCTTATTCCTCCCTTAAACCTATCCCTATGTCACGCTCTAACACTATCGCCCTTAGTTCTTATGCCCTCTCTTAATTCAATCTACTTTTCAGTTCCTATTTCTAATATCAAATTTACTATTGTTATCTTCTAATTAAACTATTTATTGATTATAGCTAATAGGCATGTTAATATATGTATATTACTATTATACATATGGGGTGTTTTATGAATACATTTGATAAATCTTCATTTTCACAATTACTTCTTCTCGCTAAAGGGGATAGAAGTATTAATAATTACGGGAATCAGTGTGATATTAGTCCTGCTCATATATCTCGACTTTTAAGAGAGTTAGTAAATGCTCGTCCTCTACCTGCCACTTTAAAGAAATTAGCTGATTTCGCATATAATAATATAACTTATAAAGTGTTAATGGATTGTACAGGCTATAATGGAGATAATACTTTAGATGATGAATTAGTATCATTAATTGGTAGTCCTCCACTTGTATCAGATATAGCTCTTAAGTTGTCGGAAAACTATAGTCTATTGCATTTAATACGAGTATGTAGTAACTTAGAACAACATCAGATTAGCTTACTTATCCAAATAGCAGAAAATTTTAAAAGTAGTTAAACGGAATTAATATATATATTATTCCTTTCAATACTAACTGCTTATAAATAAACTTCGATAATGGTTTGCACTCATTCTATTAATTTTGCTTCCATTGTTTTTTAAAATCAGAATTATTTTAATGCAATATTCCACTCTGGCTTATGTTCTTCTATAAGTTTTCTTTCTAAAAAGCATATTTCTTCATCATCTTTTAATGGCATTATGAAGAACTTAACCTGACTTCTAACCCTGTTAATTATAGCATTTATATGGCAATTAGTTGCTTGACCGTCAATGTAACAATTTTTAGGAGAAATATTGGCATATCCTGCATTTATTCTTTGGTAAAAATCAAAGTTTCCTTTTACCCTACCAATATATTTTATCTGTTCATTATGCTTATACATATATAGTCCTTTACATTTCGCCAAAGAGGTCTTTTCCATTTTAAATTTACAATAAAGTTGGTCTCCGTATAGGTTAAGAAATCTCTTATAGAACATATTATTATTTTGTTTAAGTTTATAAAGAAATAACCCCAACTCCATATTAATATAATTTTTATATTCTCCATAACATTCATCTCGAAATTTTATATATTTATCCTTAGTCAATATCTCCGCTAACGTGTGAGCATTAAATGTGGCAAATATATCTTTAATATCAAAGCTGTCAAATTCAAGCAAAATTTCTATAAACTCATTGTTTTTACTCTTACAGTATTCATCTAATCTTATGGTTCTTTGCTCCTTCTTATCAATTTTAGTATGATAAGTAATATCAGTATCTACATTATCTCTATAGGTCATATCATTCTTTGAATTAACCGTTTTTTCCTTGACACAGTGGCTACAAGTCGCTAACTTACGATTTATTTTTCCTTCTACACTCAATCTTTTGCATACTTGAAACACCGTTTGTCTTGGACTAATACTACATAAATTTGATAAACAATCATCACAATAAAAACCATTGTTTTCTGTTATATAAGATATAATCGTATCCTTATGTCCCATAATGATTTTCCTTCCTGTATTTGTTTTATATATCTATAAAATCTAAATATTGTTTACTACCCAAAATGTAGTTCTCTGTGGCAGTTTGGGCAAACAGCTATTGCATTTTCTACAGTATCCTCTCCACCGTCAGCCAATCTAATTATATGATGAACTTCAAGATAAATTGTACCATCAGATACTCTCTTAAATGGGCCTTCTTTCCTACATTTTCCACATCTACCTTGTGCTCTTTCAAGTGCCTCTGCTACAACATCAGGGTTTCTCCTATACCCACTACTTACTGTGTTTATCTTTTCAGAAATAGAATTTTTCTTACTTTCTAACCTCTTTCTCCGTTCTTCAACACTAAGTCTTAGTGATTCATTAACAGCTTTATCAAACTCACTAATAGAATTTAGTTGGATATTTATTTCTTCAAGCATTTTCTTTATTATATAAAAATGTTCCTTCTCTATTTTAAATATTGTTCCTCTATGAAATCCGACAACCTTACAGCCTTCCAATTCCTTATTAGCTCTCATTTCATCTAAATTTAGAAACTCTTCAAAGTCTATTTCCTTTCTAAATTCAACTATTATTTCTTCATTTTCATATTTCTTATTTATTACTTCACATATTGCTGTAATTCCACTTATTTCACCTATTTCATATGCGACAACCTTATCTCCTATTTTTATATCATCAAAACAACTTTGATTTTTCCTCTTACTGCCCTCTTCACTTAAATTTGAATACTCTTGACTTCTTCCAACTTTTAAATCAGAAAACGACCACTCATATCCCTTAGTATCAACATTCAACCAATAAAAGCTCTCATGTTCTCTATATACATCAAGAAGCTCGTATTCACCCTTACCAATACGTTCAAAGTATTTTTTATATGTCGGACTATGTTTATTTCCAGTAGCGTTAGCTAAAATAACATTAATATAACTTTCTGTAGCGTTAAACCCTTTATTTTCGCATAATTTCATATTATATTATATATTTATCTAATTTATCAATGTATTTATTAAATTCTATTTCCCAATTACTTCTCATTGAACAAAAAAATGGATGATTAAGTGTATTATCTATTAAAATATTCTTTAATTCTCCAATGTGCTGTAGATATTTTAAGGTATTATCTACATCCTTACTTAACGGTATTATTACCTTGGGGTTTACAATTTTTATTTTTTCTAAAAAGTTTAAATGAATTATTTCTTTTATGTTTTCAGGTAACTGATAATAATTAAAGTTTTTATTATCTTTCAAAAATCCTACACTACAAATATTTGTAACATATATATTAGAGTAAAACTTTTTAGCTCCATATTTTTTAATTACAGAATAGAAATACTCTGCACTTCTTTCACTATCATTCCTTTGTACATCTAATAAAAGTTCTGATAAAGAATTAAAATCTATAAAAGGTATCCCCGTCTTTCCTGCTCCATATCTGCCAGGATTAATACCACACATTACTACTTTAATATCGGATACATTACAATCCACATATTCTTCATAAAATTTTCTTATAAATTTTTTATTATTAACAAATTCATTGAGAACAGTTATATTTTCCATCTTCAACTCATTTACATTTTTTATTTTATTATATAAGTCTAACATACCATCTACTAAGTTATTCATTTTATCCCTCCATTCATTCATTAATCTAAGTTTATAGCATACTTATCCTCTATTCAAACTCTATAATCAACCCTTTCCTAACTTTATGCTCCTACATTACCATACTGATTATAGAAAAAGCTCTTTAAATCATATATTCAAAACCTTTTATCAACACCTCAATGAATAAGGGCATAATAATCTATTCTTTGCTTTTAACAAAATTCGGAATTTTCCTTAACACTCTTACTCACTTTAACAAATACCTTAGAATTTCATATAACTATGTAGACGCTTATTAAAGATTTGAAAACTTCTTCCATTCCACCCCCTCAAACCCTCATTCCTACGTTGCCTAATTCCTTCCAATATAAATAAAGTCTTGAACATTTTCTCCCAACCCCAGCACCCAACGCTATCTTTCAACCCAAATTAAAACTAATAAAGTCTTGAAAAACTCCTCCTATCTGCCTCCTTTATTCACAAAAGGTCTACCGACCATTCCTTCAATCCAAAAATCAATCTTTTCCTCATTTATATCCAATTATTTTCTCGCCTGTGTTCTTTTATCTGCCCTCAATCCTTCTCCCTAATCTCCTTATCCTATCCCATAAAAACCTCTCATATCAAGGCTTACATCGGTTATGTTGCTGTCCTTAATCTATGATATAATCTATCATCTATTCAATCTTTTCAATCAATCAATCTTTCAATCCTTTGGTCAATCTTTTTATCTGGTTTTAGAGATTGGGGCAGGTGGGGGAAGAAAAAAGAAAAGGAACGGTAAACCGTTCCTTTTACTGATGTTGTGGGTGGGGGAGGGGAAATTTAGGGGAGGCTTTAAAATGAAAATTGTCCACAGTGGGACCCGATTTTTGGGGGCCAATTTGGACAATTCTGTTCATAACTATATTTATATTTTCAAGACTTTATTAGTATTTTCAAAGGATTATTTATTCTCTACATAGTTAGATTTAAACAAAAGTATTAAAATTTATTCTTAATTTGATTTCGCCATTAGAATAAAGAATATCTTACTTTCCATGTTTACTCTTCTGTAGGTTTTTTATTTCTCTTTGCAACTCATTTATAATAATATTTTGTCTCTTAATATTTTCTTCAATATTTTTATTTTCTTTTTTTATAATATCATATTTTGAAGCTACAGAATTTATCTTCTTTAATGTATTATTAGATATATCCGCACTACTTTCACTTTTGGGATTAAATCTTTGTGTGTTTTTTCTGCTTAATTTATTAAGCTTTTCACTGCAATCTATTATAGTATCAAAGATAATGAATGTTACAAATCCTTCTTTAAAAGTGCTAAAAAATTTCATAAAATCGCTCAACTGTTCTTTACTTATGATAATACTTGTCCCATATTTAATGTTTATCATATATGACACTAACCCATCATTATTTATATCTATAACACTTATAAAATATATACCAAATGCAACTATATATATAATTTTTTTTATTTTTATTTTAAACAAGTCATATTCATCTGCTATAAAAATTCTTTCATAATAATAGCTAAGTATAATTAAGAACAAGAGTGTTCCTATAAAATATCCAGACAGAATGAGATTTGATTGAAATTTGGTGCAATTATTATAATAATTTAATATATCCTCAAAACTTATATTGTATTCTTTAAATTTTCCGCTTATTATTTTATCATTAATAAATAATTGTTTTGATTTTTCTTTATTCTTAGAAACTATTTCTGAAAATTTATATAAGTAAAATTTACCATTTCCATTATCAACATTGTCAACAAATTCATTCATAACTTTCTCAATCCGAAGCAAAAATACCATATCTTCATTTATTTTGCTTATTTTATTATCCGATATGAAGTTATATAAATTTGAAGGTCCAAAAAAATCAAAGCATCTGTAGTAAACTATATTTGATAGAATAAAAATAGTAAGTAGACTAAGTATATTAACAATTATAGTATTCCAAACACATCTTTTTAATTTAAAGAATTTAATTTGTTTTATTGCAGGGGATTTCCATATAAGCAATGAAATAATTGCAACTATACCTATATCAAAATAAGTATTATTAATTGCACCCCATATTAGTAAAGCTTTATCTATCCGCATTGAAACAACCATGCCAAAAATGAATATTAGAATTTGCAAACCAAATTGTAATAATATGCTTACCACTCCAAACTAAAATATAATTTAATAGATTGCAATATTTCATGGTTACTAATTGCAATCTATTATATAAAATTATTCATTATCTCTTAATAATTTTTTTAAATTACTTTGAACAACATTTATCATGTTATCAATATGTTGTATACTTTCTATATTTTCATATGTTAATATTAATTCTTCTGGTGTAATTGGCTTACCTTTTACTTGTACAAACGGTCCATCAGATTCGACTAAAATTTTATTTAAAGGAATGTTTTTTATTATCTCCCTACCAGTTTTAGATTTTGTCATTGAATAATTTACTGAAAGGTAGTATCCTTGACCAACAATATCATTAATAAAATCAACTTTCCCACTGTACCAATGAAATACTGCTGATTTAATCTTGTTCTTAACAAGTATTTCCAGAACATCCGCCTCTGCCCCTCTTGAGTGCACTGAAAATATCTTATTCTTATCTTTAGATAAAGAACAAATATAGTCAAAAATCGTAATTTGCTTACTCTTTGAGCTGATATGTTCTTTTGAATAATCTAACCCAACTTCTCCAATATATTTAGTTGTTTCCATATATTTATTGAATAGCTTCTTATTTAAATTTTCACTTCCCGCAAACTGAGGATTAAAGCCTAATGCAAATTTTACATACTTTGTATTTTGATACGTGTTTATGCACTGCTCATATATTTCAGGTAGATTAGTAACACATAAAGTGTATATTTTATGCTCATTTAGATAATTATACTTATCCTTATTATCCGAATAATAGTCTAAATGGAAGTGGAAATCTACTAAATTAGACATTGTTTTTTTCCTCTAAATCAATACCCATATACTCTAACAAACCAGAGCCATTAGCTTTATCCTCATTAACAAGCATTTTAAGCAATTCCTCCATAGTTTCTCTATAAACTCTATTGAATAAGGCCACCTCTTCCGTAGCTAATTTACCATGCCTCAATAACAAACTATTAATATAATTATCATTGTTCTTGTTTAACTCAAATCTACTAATACTATAAAGAACTGCCTTCAAATCACTTGCTCTTCCACCAAGACTATTACTCTTTTCTATAAAATCCTTACTTAACGTATAATTGTCATTATAATTATCATATTTATAATTGACTTTGTTCATCGAAGCTCTTCTAACTAAACAGGGGTAGCAATATCCACAATTAATTGGAGGCTTAATATGGTCGTATCTTGAAAGACAAGGATGGGAACAAGATATAGTTCTCCCTCCATAATTTTTAAACACTTCATTATTAGATATTTCTTCTACTATTTCGCCCTTTGTAGAATAAGCATAAGGATTTGACACTTTATTATTAATTCCGACTTTACGTAATATTTCATTTAAACTTCTAATGAAATGTGGGTGTGTTGTTCTTGTACTACAGCTACCATTTCTACTATCAGTTAATGGAACATTTATGCCAATGAACCCATTTTCAGGTATGTATACTGGTATATCACCTATTATTGAAGCTACAGCAATTGCACCCGCTAAAAATAGTAATGACCTACTCCTACTTGTGTTTTCAGTTCCTAAATTGTTTTTTTTGCCTAATGTATTTAATGGTTCAAAAGGTGTTGCACTAAATAATAATAGCTCGTTATTTGTATTATTAAATTCTTTGCCTACCGCATTATATAACTCTTGTTGCCTACTACCCAGTAATCCATATTCTTGAAAACCCACAAAACAAGTTTTATTTCCTTCACTCAATAGCTTTATAGCTCCGCAAAATGAATCCAATCCACCTGAAAACAGACTAACACAATCAAAATTTTTATTATTTATCAACCTATATTTAGTATTGTTTTTATTAGCTCTAAATTTACTATCACTTTTTCTAAATCTTAAACTCCATATATCCCCACTCAAAAACTTCAAAGTATCTTCTAATTCTACTCTTACGTTTTCCCATTTACTTAACTCTAAAACTGGTATATTGACCTCAATTTGCCTTGTCCAATTATCACTAAAAATACTTCTTGGTATTCTTTTGTCTATAGCAAAAATGCTTAAAGCTATTATAAGAAAATCTTCATTAATATCATTTATTGTTTTTAGCCCAAACCTCCGCCACAAATTTTCAACATGAGTTTTAATATTGGACCTATTACTCTTATTATCAAAATTGAATACAATTCCATCTAAATAATCTTCATAAACTTCTTCGTTCTTTACTTTATTAATCCATACTTTCATAAATATCACCTCAAAATTCTGAACACATCAAAAGCTTCTTCACATTTTTCGCTTATGAATTGTTCGCCTTGTTTACTTGTTAAATCTATACTTGATAGTTGTACTACAGTAAAATCTGTTTCTAAAGTAACTCTTATGTAATTCTTTATTCCGTTTATAGCACCATTGGTCTCCTCTATATTTGTACATAACCCTTGAATTTTCTCAAAAAAGTTTGATATAAAACTCTTTTGAACATATTTAACCATAAAGTTAAGAAAAAAATCTTCACCTGATATTTGTTTGAAATCTTCTTCTAAATCAATTATTTTAAAATCATCAAGAATTTCGGTCATACACTCCCTTGAAACACTGTCCTCAATAGTATTAGTGTCTGGTGCAAAATAATCAATTAATCCATTGTATATTTCTTCACTACTTTTACCAATTAGAACTGTTAATCCTAAGTTTTCCAATGCTCCATTAAGCCCATTTTGATTAAAAGAGCTTATAAAATTCAATGCCTTTAATACAGTCTTTGAAACTGATTTGCTTTGATTTGTACTGGATTCACTTCCATTACCACTTGTTCTCGCTTGAACATACTTACTTAGAGCATTACCAATTGATTTATTACTATAATTATTCTTACACATAGTCGTTACAGCTAACTTTGTATCCTTCCATAAGAAACCCTTAGGTGGTAGATACCCTTTTGAAGTTCCCATTATTACTTCCCTCCTTCAAATTTATTCCATACCTCTAACTTTTTATCTACTAATAATCCTTGTTTAATTAAATCATTTTTAAAATTATTAATTTTTTCTTCATCAATTTTCTTTAAACTTACTAATAATTTTAGATTAGACGCAGTAATATCAACAGATGAAATCCCCTTTAATTCTTTGATTATTACATCTCTGTACTTTTCAAAATTTATATATACATTCACTAACGCTTCTACTAATCCATGATTTTGTCTGAATTTCTGAAATATAGCTTTAAATATTTTATCTAAACTCTCCTCTGGCAATCCCTTCGCCTTCAACCCTACTATTAATTTACGTTGAAATGTTTTATCTTCTATTAAACAAATGTCATTAACACTCTTTCTTTCCTCATAAGTTAAATTATTTTTAACAAAACTAATTTCTCCTATTGATTCTCTTGATAGATAAAAATATTGTCTTAAATCTATATCATATAAACCTATTGGGTCTACTACTATCCACTTTTTAATTCTGTCATTATTCCATTTTGAATAGCTTGTATCCTTTAATTCCTTACCATCTTTGACTAAATTGTAAACCTCTTTTAATTTATCGGGTTTACCCTCATTTTGAGATTGCCATACATATAGCTCATTAAATAATTCCTTATCAACTTCTTCTAAAACCATTAATTTTGCCAAAACAGCTAAATTGGGTTTGAACCCCTGAATTTCGGCCATCCGTTTTCTTATATGAAATGTATTTAAAAATCTTTTAGCTTGACGTGGATTACCTTTTAAACTTCCAGCTATTACATCTCCAATTGTTTCAAATATAAGCAACTGTTCCTTAAATTCATCAAGCTTCGTTATATCATTAAGTTTTGTCTCTGGGTTTTCCGTATCAATAACTAAACTACTTAGAATATCTGATGAATTAATTATCCCACCTTTAGAAATCAAACCATTAATTGAAAGTTTGTCTAAAAACCCATTGACCTCTTCTATTTTTAAAAACATCTCGCAAACTAACATCAACATATAGTTTTTAATATCCATTTCAGAAAGCTCAGGAAGTCTTATCGGTAACTGAATGATTTTTTCAATATAATCCTTTGAGACATCAATATTATCTTCTGCGGACAACTTAGGATATTTCTTTTTAATTGCATAAGTAACAACTCTTTCATCTATTGCTACAATAAAAGTTGTTTTTTCTACAGCGAGAAATAATTTAATAGCTTCCAATGTTTCTAATATCCTGTCTGGATTACATCTGTCTAAATCATCAATCATAATTATTAAATTTTTAATCCCTGACTCTTTTAATATTGCCTGAAATTCACCCCTAAAAACTCTAATATTTTCAACTATACTTTCATCTTTATCATCTTCTTTTAGATATTCTTCTTTCATTTTTTTTGCACCGTCTGCTAATTCTTCAATACCTTCACTATTCTTTAATTTTTCAGTTATTCCCAATCCTATACTTGTTATAGCAGGAATAGGATTTCCAGTTAATGCACTTAGAGCTAATGGAACACCTTGCTTTACTATTGTTCTACCTATTCTAATCAAGTTTACACGCTTAATAAGTTTCTTAAAGCCTTTTTTGCACCCACCATCTATATCTTCATTGCTTTCAATTGCTCTCAATAAACTTTCCATGAGTGCTGTTTTTGCGTCATCATACCCCTCAAACATCCAAGAATTTAGGGTGATTGCTATTACTTCCTTATTCTCTTTATTATTTTCAATTACTTTTTCATTAATTAATCTTAATAATGTAGATTTACCACTACCCCAACTTCCAAATAATCCAATAGTTAAAGGACTCATTCGTTTATCGTTAGAAATTTCATATATTAGTTCTGCATATGGCTTATATGCCAACATATCAATATTCGAAGCGTTATCTGCCCACATTTTTACACCACCCACTATAATATTTCATTAAATACAAAATTTTATATTGCTTGTATAATATTATATAACTTTTAAATCACAATTTATACTTAAATATAAATAAACTACTAAATCTAACATTTTTTTCCTTGGTTACTTTCCATGACTTGCAAACTTGTTACTCTCTATTCAAATTATCTATATCTGATACTTTATTTTTTCCTAACCTTTAAAATTCCTTAGAATTTTTCCTATCTATGTTCCCTAATAAAAAAGTTACCGCAAATTCTCAAAATCCCCCATCACCCCTCCACCCCTTCACCCACCTACCTTCCCACCCTCTTTCCTTTTTCTGTATTATAATAAAGTTCCCCACAAAACTCCCCCCTTTTGCCCG
>NZ_DATCQT010000219.1:0-1719 GCF_036569345.1 Clostridium sp. | reverse complement strand
CTCTTGCAGGCAATATTAAAAATATTATTACAAAAGTTGAAAATATATAATATACTAAAATTAAGCTAGAATAAACTAAACTATCCAATGCAAAAACTAAGCCCATTCCTATTAAAAACAAGAAAAATTCCTTTAAATATAAATGTTTAGTTATTTTTATTTTACTATTTAATTCTTTTGGAATTAGATACATAATTGATACTTCCTTTCTATTTATTTATCTTACAAAATTATTTTTTTACGTTTATGCTTAATTCATCATCAGTTGTAACATTACCATCACTGTCTATTATTTCATAAATTAATTTATGTTGTCCTCTTTTAGTTATGGCCTCAGTATTTTTTAATTTAATTTTATTAGTTATATCTCCATCCTCTTTATCATCAGCAGTTACTTTAATAGCGTCAAACGGATTTAATAAATCAAACTTTTTCGACATAGAATAAGTGGTATCATACATATAAACCGTAGAGACATATATTTTAGGAGCTTCTCCTATTTGAATTTTTCCATAATTATCTTCAATTAAAATATTATCATTTGCATAGATATTAATTGAAATATTATGTTTATTATTTACATCAAATTTTTTATTTAAAGTATCTTCAATACTTTTTAATGTTTCTTTGCCTTTACTTTTAGGTATATTAGTTTTTGTATCAAAACTAACATTTATACTTTTGCGTTCACTATTTAAATCTGAAATTCTAACATTATATTGATTACTAAAAACTTTTTCTACATTTTTTTCTGTAAATGTTAATTTTTCAATTTTAGTATTACTGAATACAGAGCTACTACATCCAGTAATACTAAATACTAGTGAAACAACTGCTATTATTACTATTAATTTATTAGTTTTATTCTTCATCATTTTTCAACTTCCTTCCTATATCTAGTGTAGCATGAGCTACACTGATTCATTTTTATTGTTTTTTTCCTCTCGTATACTCTGACCTATGTTTTTTCCTCGATTATACGATTCCATAGTTTGTTTTACAATAGGATTATTCTGAACTCTTTTAATTATTTTTTCTTTTTGCTGTTGACGAATCATTTGATACGAAGACTTATCATTATTTGGACGTATAGGCTCCGGTGTATTATTGGGTACAGTATGTCCACTTGTTTCATTCTTTTCACTACCGTTTGTTTCAGTGCCATTACTGCTATTAATTGATTCAGGGGTATTATCTGAAATATTTCTATTTGAACTAGGTTGTTCACCCACTTCATTATCACCATTATTAGAAATAGGTTGTATAGGTTCGGATGTATTACCACTAGAACCATTCATTTCATCATAAATAGATTTGTGTTCTTGGCTACCATTGTCATTAATACTGCTTTTCCCATTAGCATTACCCATTTCATCATAAATAGATTTGTGCCCTTGGCTACCATTCCCTTTAGTATCACTTTCTGGACTACTAATTCCGGCATTCTTACTAGAATTGCCAGTGCTACTATTAACAACATTTCCTTTGTTTAAATCTTCATTTCCCTTAGCCTTATCTTTAGCCATACCAGGATATATAGATTTTGCTTTATTCGCATCTGCATTTTTCTTATCCTTATCCTTATCCATGTCTTTATATAAACCACTTGCTATACCAGCGCCTGCTCCAAATGTAGAGCCTGCCATCTTGCCAGCACTACCTGCAATACTATTTGCAGTTTTACCAATATTCTTAGCACCTTTCATAGCAGTGCTACCT
>NZ_DATCQT010000218.1:0-47813 GCF_036569345.1 Clostridium sp. | reverse complement strand
AGCCTACGGCTTTTTTAAAATAGAGTGTAAAAAAGCCTTTTTGTCATGCCTATAATTAATTTGAATGTAACTTTTTATAGAAATAATCACTTTCTTTCCTAAAACGTGGCAATTGTTAATTATTGTTTTCTGACTATACTAATTTTTAATAAAGATTATATTTATTAATTCTTATAAAACATTCTATTGATATAATTCAATAAACTTTAATAATTCTCCTTCAAAATTTATACAAAAAAATTAAAAAACCCTGAGGTAATATTCTCAGAATTTTTTAACTGTTTTTTCACACACATATCATCTTATTTATGTTTATTTTTTATAATATCTCTTTCTAAGAAGTATAAAAGTACTTCTGTACGTTCCTTTTGTCTCTTTTCCAAAAATTCGGGTGTCCAATTATAGAAACCTATTCCACTTTTACTTCCTAGTTCTCCTCCGTAAACTTTATCCATTAACAGCTTAGAAGGTTCTGTATAATTACATAAATCTTTAAATAAGTATGAAGATATGTTGTTAAATATATCTAATCCTCCTAAATCTGCACTGCATAATGGTCCAGTAACAGGTAATCTCCTTCCATGACCATACTCCATTGCTTTATCTACTTCTTCAGGTTTTGCCCAACCTTTTTCAACTATATATAAAGCTTCGCGAAGAAGTGCAAGTTGAAGACGATTTCCTATAAATCCTAAACATTCCTTTTCCATACGAACAGCTTTTTTACCTATAAACTCAACCCATTCCAATGTTGTTACTATAGTATCTTGTGATGTTTCTTCTCCAGGCACTACTTCTACTAAAGGCATTAACTGTGGAGGATTCCAAAAATGAGCTACAATAACCCTTTCTTTGTGTGTTGTATCTTTAGCTAACCCTGTTGGACTAAGTCCTGATGTATTGGATGCTAAGATTACTTCTGGTGAACAAATTTCATCTAACCTTTGAAAGATATTTTGTTTAAGTTCCAAATCTTCAGCTAAGGATTCAATTATAAAATCAGCATCTTTTGCTGCCTCCTCTATGGTTTTAACTCCCTTTATTTTGCCTAAGATTTCTTCATAGCTTTTATCATCTAATTTTCCCTCAGTCTTTAAAAGATTTAAAGCATTTTTTATACTATTAAATCCTCTATTTAAACTTTCATCAGATCTACCATACATAACTACATTCAATCCTGCTTTTGCAGAAAGAAGCGCTATACCATGTCCCATAGTCCCAGTACCTAATACTGCTACATTTTTTATATTCATGTTTGCGTCCTTTCAATATATTGATTATTTACTGGAAAATCATAATTCCTGCGATTGCGACTATATTTCCAACGATGAATAACAACACAGAATAACCAATTAAGTCACGTATTTTTATTTTTGCAATTGCTAATAATGGTAGAGCCCAGAATGGACAAACAACATTCCAAATACTTTCACCCCAAGCAACTCCCATTGCAACTTTCCATGGTTCTACCCCTAGAGCACTAGCTGCTGGAATCATGAATGGCGCTTGTACAGCCCAATGCCCCCCTGCTGAAGGAACAAATATACTAATGATAAGAGAAGAAAAATAACAAAATAGTTCAAATGTCTTTGCAGTTGCAACGCTTAGTAACCAATTTGAAATTAGAGTCACAAGACCACTTCCTACCATAATTCCCATTATTCCTGCGTAGAAAGGAAACTGAAGAATAATTCCACCAGCTGTGCTTGTGCCCTTATTAAAAGCTTCTACGTATTTAATTAATGATCCATGACATAATACTCCGGCTACAATAAATATTATTATTACCGAATTGATATTTAAGTTAAATCCCTTTTTCATAAAATACAATACTAAGAAACATAAACCCATAGCCCATAATGTTATATTTAAAATTATACTTTTATCCAATTTATCTGCTAAAGTTAAGTTTGTTGTTGTTTCTACAGAGGTTTCTATTTCATCTTCTGCAAAAAGTGAAGGATCTGCGACAACTTCTTCACCTTTTTTCGGCATCATAAGTAAACAAACAAGTGGGATAATTATAATTAACCCAGCGACTATAAATAAATTTTGTTTTCCAAAAATAGTTTGTGTGAGCGGAACTAGCCCAATTGCCTTCTCAGCAAAGTGTCCTGGTGTATTTATTAATAAAGGTACTGATGCTGACAATCCACCATGTGTAATTATTATTCCAGAAAAAGCTGCCGTTACAATCAATCGAAAATCTGTATCTTTGTGATATTTAGCAGCTTCTCTTGCAAGTAATCCTCCTGCAATTAATCCAAGTCCCCAATTCAAATAATATAAAACCATGGATGCCAAAGCAATAAATAAAATTGTTTGCTTTGGAGTTTTGGGTATTCGAACCAATTTCTTTAAATATTTTTGTATTACATTAGATGATGCTAAAGCATATCCACTAATTAACATAAGAGACATCTGCATTGCAAATGAAAGTAAGTTAAATACACCGTTACCCCAATCTTCAACAATTCCAAATGGAGTTGTAGGAGTGAAAATCAAAGCCATAACAGCTACAAATAAAGTAATGATCCATGCTATAGTAAATGGGTTTGGTAAATACTTTTCCATGACTTTAAGAAAAAATGAAAGCATTTTTTTTATCATTTTTTTACCATCCTTTTCTATATTAATTCCTTCTTTTAATATTGAACATTTTTGTTTATTTTATATAGAATTCTGAAGCTTTCAACTGATGAATCAATCTTCTATTAAATTCTTTTTTAAGTTTTTCAATTTCTTCTGGTTTATATTCATAGAAACCAGCTCCTGATTTAATTCCCAGCTTTCCAGCTTCAACTTTTTCACGTAATATTTGATTTGACTGCGTTGAGTTATCCATTTCTTTTAACAAGTTATCTCCTACTGTACACCAAATATCTAAACCACCAAAGTCAGCCACTTCTAATTGACCTGTTGTTGCATAACGAAATCCTGGACCAAATTTTAATGCCTTATCTATCTCAGCAGGTTCTGCAACTCCTTGCTGTATGAGGGAAAATACTTCCCTGGCGACTCCTTGCTGTATACGATTAGCAACAAGCCCTGGAACATCCTTTAGAACTTTAATTGTTTGTTTCTTTATTGATTTGAAAAGCTCCTGCACTTCCTTAAAAATATCTTCTGGCATGTTCCCAAAGAATGATATTTCTACTATTGGCATTATAAGTGCTGGATTATACCAGTGATTGACTAGCATTCTTTTTTTTCGTTCATC
Source organism: Clostridium sp. (assembly GCF_036569345.1). Classification (GTDB taxonomy): domain Bacteria; phylum Bacillota; class Clostridia; order Clostridiales; family Clostridiaceae; genus Clostridium_AD. The sequence goes on along the minus strand of NZ_DATCQT010000218.1, from coordinate 44,593 downwards.
GCTCACAGCTACCAGCATTTCATTTAATTTTAAGCTGGAAGTGTTACTAGCAAAAATTGCATTTTCAGGTGCATACTTATCCAATTTATAAAATAAATCTCTCTTTATTTCAATCTTTTCAGGTGTAGCTTCAATTACATAGTCTCTATCATTTGTTGCCATCTCTAAATCGTTAAAAAGTGTAATATTATTTAATGCTTTTGTAACAACTTCCTGATCAAATAGGCTTTCTTCCACTAACTCTGACAATTCTTTTTCCATTGTCTTTTTTACGTTTTTTAGTGTTTCTTCATTAGTATCAAATAAATTTACAGGATACCCATAAAGGGCAAAAGATTCTGCAATGCTATGTCCCATTGTTCCAGCGCCAATTACAGCTATTTTTTTAATCATTTTATATTTCCTCCCCTTTATTTTATACCTAATATTTCTCTTGCTTCTGCTGGTGTAGCCACTTCTTTATTAAATTCTTTAAGTATTCTAACTGCTCTTTCTACTACTTCTGCATTTGATTTTGCCACTCTTCCGTGTGAATAATAAATATTATCTTCTAGTCCTACACGAATATGTCCACCAAGAGCAATAGTTGCATAAAGAATTGATAAATGCTGTTGTCCTATGCCCAAAGCTGACCAAGTGGATCCTTCAGGAATTAAGCTCTTTAAATAAACAAGGTTTTCAACAGTTGCTGCAGTTCCGCCTGCTGCGCCTAAAACAAGTTGGTAATGCACCGGTGTATCTAGAACACCTTTTTTCACATAATACAATGTGTTGTAGATCATTCCCGCATCAAAGATTTCTACTTCTGGTTTAACCTTATTTTTTTGCATCTTATTACCTAATTTTTCTAGAAATAGTGGTGTATTATAAAATACCGAGTTATTCATCCAGTTCATTGTACCCGCATCATAAGAAGCCATTTCAGGTTTCAACTCATCTAAATGTAACATTCTAGTTTCATCTGTTGCATATATATCTCCAGAAGTTGTTAAGTTTATAATTACATCACAATCTTTTTTTTCTTTGATTAATTTCACAGTTTCTGCAAAACTATCTTTATTCATTGTTCCTTTACCTTGTTCATCAATCATATGAAGATGAACGATCGCTGCTCCAGCTTTCCAACACTCATATGCCTGATCTGCAATTTCTTGAGGTGTAGTTGGAATATTTGGGTTTTTGTCCTTTCTTGGGAAAGCTCCTGTCAATGCTGCTGTAATAATTGTTTTTTCCATCTTATAACTTCCTTTCATTTTAATTTATTTCTACAACACTATATATAGCAAGTGTGATGCCAATTCATTTTGCACTAATACATCAACGTTCCTCTAACTAAATAAATAGGAGTGATGATAAAATTCATCACTCCTATTTCAAAATATACAGTAAACGTTTGCATTTGTTCATCTTTAATATGATTCCATTTGTAATCGTTTTCGATTCCATAAGTAATCACTAATATCAGTTTCTAGCTATTAACAAGAAATAGAAATTAGAATTAATGAATTTAATCATCAATTCCAACTCCTATTTTATATTTCAGAAAGATTTATTCCTAGTCTTTTGCATTTCTTTACAATTGTGGATTGATTAATACCTATATGTTCAGCTGCTTTTCGTGTAGATCCATATTTTTTTATAGCTTTTGTTATAATGTTTTTTTCTAATTCTAGTACTGCTTGTTTAATATTAAGGTTATCCTGTAATGTCCCTAAATTTAAATCATGCTTTTCTATGCCAAGCAATAAAGCTATATCATTTTCTTCAATAATATTTTTCAGGGATATAACTACTACCCTCTCGATAAAATTCTCTAGTTCCCTCACATTACCCGGCCATTTATAATTTTGAAGCATCTTTAAAGAACCAGTAGTAAGTTGAACTTTTTTATTATATTTTTTGTTATAAATATTTAAAAATTCACTAATTAAATTTTCTATATCGCCCTTTCGTTCCCGTAAAGGTGGTATATTTACAGGAACAACATTTAATCTGTAAAACAAGTCTTCTCTGAATTTTTTTTCATTAACTTCCTTCTTAAGGTCTTTATTTGTAGATGCAATAACTCTAAAATCAATCTTTATCACTTTTTTACCACCAACGCGCATGAATTCTTTTTCTTGTAATACTCGAAGTAATTTACTTTGCATATTTAACGGCATATCACCTATTTCATCTAAGAGTATTGTCCCCCGTTTTGCTAATTCAAATAGACCCATCTTTCCATCTTTTTTTGCATCTGTAAACGCCCCACCTTCGTACCCAAAGAGCTCTGATTCCACCAATTCTGCTGGAATAGCTGAACAATTCACCTTTATAAAAGGTTTGTCTTTCCTATTGCTATAATGATAGATTTCATCTGCAATTATTTCTTTTCCTGTGCCTGACTCCCCGGTTATTAAAATGGTTGTATCCGTTGGTGCGACAGTTTGAACAAGTCGCATTATAAACTGCATTTTTTCATCTGTAAAAACAGTATTCTTACTTGACACTTGTTTGCGGCGTAGAAATTTTATTTCTTCTATTGATTTTTTCCCACATTCTTTTAATTTGACAATCTTATTCTCTAGTTCTTTTAAATCAGTAAGGTCTCGGTTATTAATAACTACTAACTTAATATTTCCACTTTCATCAAAAATTGGGTTGCCTGTTACTAAAACATCTTTATTATTCTTTAATATTTTTCCAATGGAGTTTATTTCTTTTCTATTTTTTATAACCTCCATAGTTACCGCCCCTTTGTATATGTTCCCTTCACTAATAATATCTTTAACATTTCTACCTATGATTTCATTCCTGCTAATTCCCGTTGAATTGACATAGGCGTCGTTCACAAAGACGGTATTCCCCTCTCCATTAGAGATGTATATACCATCATGTAAATTATTGGCAATATCCCTGAAATCAAGATAGTTGTCAATAAAAGTACTATAATTCATATTTACTAAATCAAATTTCTGTTCTAAAGCTTCTTTATATTGTGTGTTTATGTCCGATTCTCTAATAATTACCATCATATCCTGCATATAGTTCATAATTTTTTTAACTTTTAGTTCATCGCCCAATATTAATCACCACTCTCAAATAAAAATTTATTTTAAAGCGCCTCTTATTGAAATTATTTCCTTTGCAATGTAGACATTATTACATTACTCAGTAAAAGGTACCCATCGTATAAAATCAAAAAAATAATAATTGTAGTTTACATCCTTATTTTAATCTATTTTACTTTTATTGTACTATATATTTTGGAATTATGCCTTAATTACATAGTATATTTTTTTATAATATCAAATCACTCTAATAAAACTCTAAACAATACAACCTCGCATGGGTAAATATATGAGGCCACATAATGAAATTAACTCCATTATGTGGCCTCATATCTATGTTAATCTATTTACAATTTTTAAAAGTTCATATAACTTACTTAGCTTCTTGCAAATATTTCTTGAAAATCAACTGCTTCAAGCTTCTCGCGTACTAGAAGTTCTTCAGCAACAGCATTAAGTTTACTCCTATTCTGAGTTAGAATTGTCAATGCTCTTTTATATGCTTCATCTATAAGTTTCTTTATCTCTTCATCTATTTTAAATGCAGTTTCTTCACTATATTTTCTATCTTTACCCATGTCTCTTCCAAGGAATACTTCATCACTACCTGAACCAAATGCAATTGTTCCAAGAGTTTCACTCATTCCATAATCCATTACCATTTTTCTTGCGATTGAAGTCGCTCTCTCAATATCATTGCTTGCACCAGTACTAATATCTCCAATAACTAGTTTCTCAGCAACTCTACCACCTAAGAGTCCTACAATCTCCTCTTCAAGTCTTGACCTAGACATATATGATCTGTCTTCATCTGGAAGACGCATAGTATATCCGCCAGCCCTTCCTCTTGGAACTATACTTATCTGATGAACAGGATCAGAATTTGGAAGTAAATTCATTACAATTGCATGACCTGCTTCATGATATGCTGTAAGCCTTCTATCTTTTTCAACTATTACTCTGCTTTTCTTTTCAGGTCCAGCCATTATTCTTGTAGCAGCTTCTTCAAGTTCAGCCATTCCTATAAGTTTTTTATCTCTTCGCACAGTTAAAAGTGCTGATTCATTCATTAGATTTTCAATGTCTGCACCTGTAAATCCCGGTGTTCTTTTAGCAAGAACGCTAAGCTTAACTTCTGGTTCAAGATGCTTATTTTTAGAATGAACTGCTAGAATTTCTTCTCTACCTTTTCTATCAGGAACTCCAACAAGTATTTGTCTGTCAAATCTACCTGGTCTTAGTAGTGCTGGATCTAGTACATCTGCCCTATTGGTAGCTGCAATCATTATGATTCCTTCATTTTCTCCAAAACCATCCATCTCAACTAACAGTTGGTTTAATGTCTGCTCTCTTTCATCATTTCCTCCACCAACGCCTGCACCTCTTTGCCTTCCCACAGCGTCAATTTCATCAATAAAAATTATACAAGGAGAATTCTTTTTTGCCTGTTCAAATAAATCTCGTACTCTAGAAGCTCCGACGCCGACAAACATTTCTACAAAATCTGAACCTGAGATGCTGAAAAATGGAACTCCCGCCTCTCCTGAAATGGCTCTTGCAAGAAGTGTTTTACCAGTTCCTGGAGGCCCTATTAATAAAACTCCCTTTGGTATACGAGCACCCATTTCCAAATATCTTTTAGGCTGTTTTAGAAAATCAACTATTTCCGCAAGTTCAGCCTTTTCTTCATCTGCTCCTGCAACATCATTAAAACTAACTTTTTTTGCATTAGGATCAGCAAGTTTTGCTTTGCTTTTTCCAAACTTCATTACACCGCCGCTTCCGCCAGCACCCTTAGACTGCTTCATGAATACATACAAAAATCCTAAAGGGATTAATATCATTAGTATAGTAGGCAAATACTCTAACCACATTGGAATAGTGGCTGGCTTTATGTACGTTTCCTGAATAGTTGGAGTCTTTGGATGATCTTTTATGAATTGAAACAGTCTCGCAGATGGAACTATGGTTTTATATGTAGATCCATTTTTCAAAGTTCCCGAAACTGTCATCTGATCTTCTTGAACCACGAAGCTTTTTATAGTATTATTTGTCCAATCATTCTGAAATTGGTTAAAATTAATAATTGTTGAAGTCTGATCTGTTTTAGCAAGCATAAATACTGCAATAACAACGAAAACTATAGTCCAAACAGCAATACCTGATAATTTTTTCATCAGAAAACCACCTCTCTTTCTCAATATATTCTTTAATATATTATATTTTTTTTCTAAAAGCTAAGAATAAATTTTTTCTCTAGTTTTAGAGGATAATAAGACATTTTAGATTTTCTAAGTCCAACAATGCCCAAGTCTTGTTCCCTATTTATTATTTCTGAATTATTAAAACATTTATCTATCAATGTTTTTGCGATAAAACTATATACACCATTTATACTTTTATCACCTTTTTCAATATGAATTACAGCAAGTTTTTCATTTAAACTCTCCCCAATACTAAATGCTGCTACTTTTCCATCAACATATACTGCTACTCCATTAAGATTTAACAAGTTCATATTATTAAGTATATCCTTTATTGCTAAAAGTTCATAATAAAGTTTAATATCTTTTTCATTTGCTTGTTCATACCACTTTTCAGCGGCAATACTAACATCCTTAATTACTTTTTCATCACTTATTTCAACTACCTCATAATCGTAGGTCTTAGTAAAAGCGTTGTAGTGATTCTTTTTTGAATGAAGCTTTTTACCTGATAAAGTCATAAGTTTTTTGGCTTCATATAAATAATCAAAATTATCTCTATCTTCTTTTATACAAAATTCATTTTTTTCGTTAAGTAAGACATTAAATTCCTCTATAAAACTCTCCTCTAGATCTTTAAATAAATATTTCATATCATTTTCTTGTCTATATGCTTTTAATCGATCTATAATTTCTTCCAAGTCTTTCTTATCATACCCTAAAGGCTGCATAAAATGATAGTTTCCATCAAAATCCTTCTTTTTTATTATAAGAGCTTGTTTATATATGGCATACTGAACGTCACAAGCATCTTTCCAAATATATAAACTTGTAAAAGAATATTCACAGCTCAAGAATTTGTATGGATATATATATTTGTCTATACTACTTTTATCTTCTAAACATAATTTTTTAAATATCATAAATTTTCCACCCTTCGATTCCTATCATTCATAAGTGTGAGTATATCATAGCCATTATCAAAACACAATAGTTTCAAAACTATTTTGTTCAGTTATGTTGAAAAACTATTTGCATTGTGTTATATTTATAGAAAATAGAGAATGGGGGCTAGGGGATGGATATAATAAACAAATCCAATTTAATTGAAAATGTAGAAGTAAAAGTCCCTACTAAGCTTGGAAGACCTGTAGATAAACAACGTGATCTCGCTATTCTTAAGGCCGCTTTGGAGCTAGTAGCGGAGCAGGGATATGATTCGGTAACCATGGATGCTATTGCACTCCGGGCTCATGCAGGAAAAGCTACCTTATACCGCAGATGGAAATCTAAACCGTATCTTATGGCAGAAGCCATAACACTCATGATGCCCTGTGAGCAAAAGGTTAATCATAAACGTTGCACAGACAATTTGAGAGATTATTTATGTGAATTACTTAGCATATATTTCGGGATAAGAGACGCAGTTAGACAAAAGGTAATGCTGTCCATAGCAACAGCAATAAGCAGAGACAAATTATTATCTAAAGCGATCCGCTTGGATTGTATAACCAATCAAACATCTATTTTTAGTGATGCCATTGAGTATAATATAAATAAAAAATTAGAGGGACAGCAATTAAAGCTTCTAGCCGATGTGGGCCCAGCATTATTATTTTATCAACTCATAATTACTGGAAAACCCATTAAAATTGAATATGTAGAACATATTGTTGATGATTTAATAATTCCGCTTATAGAACTAAATAAAGAATAGAAAACAACGCTAACCCTATATTTGTATGGATTAGTGTTGTTTTTTATGATTTTTCTGTTGAATTAATATGTTATATCTTCATATGTCTATTTTAGAACTCGTTATTTTTAATTAGTTCTGCACATTAATATGTACTTTTATTAATTTCTATTAACTTCCCTGTCCCATTTTCTGTATAACCTAGTATACCTCTCTTTGGATCTAATCCAACTATATCTGTTATTACTCCTGTTTTTTCTGAATACTTTGCACTTCTATTTACACGATTTTTATAGTAATCCTTTATAATATTAAAAATATCAATATTATTGCTATGGGTTAAATTATAGCTGTTATTTTCTTTAATATTTTTCAAGTCGTTATTTTTTGGTTTACCAGCTGTTAACACTTCTCCTATTATGTCAAGTATAATTCCAAATGCGCCCTCACTCATTTTTAATACCTCCTGTTTACTACTTAATTATAATTATTTAAAAATAAATAAAATATGGCATTACAATAATACATTATTTACATTATACACTTACCTACTTTCCATTAGCTATTATTTAAATTTTATATAATGATATATTTTTTAATAAACAAAAAAATCTCAATTATTAAGCAAATTGAACGATATTAAAAGAGAGTAAAATAATGTTTTAAAAGAGGAGTGAAATTAATGAAATGGTTTAATAATTTAAAGATGGTTCAAAAACTAGTCTTATCATTCGTTTTAGTTTCACTTTTCATAGGCATTGTCGGGTTTATTGGAATGTATAACATGAATAGTATCGATAAAAATATAAATAATATTTATGCCAATGATTTAATAGGTGTAAATGCTATTAATAATGTTAAATCGAATTCAATTCAAGGAGAAAAGGATTTCTTGCAGCTATTAGGATTACATGGTTAGACAAAGAGATAAAATTAAGCATGGATATGGCAAAAGTTGATTATGACAAAAGTCAATTATCATACAATAAAGCAAATTCTCAAATTATAGTGGTAACCGCTCTAGGACTTTTTGTTGCAATTGTTTTAGGTTTAATAATTTCCATTTCCATTTCAAAACAGATAAAAAAGGTTTTAATCGTAGCTGAAGCTCTAGGAGAAAATGACTTATCAAAGACTGTTAATATTGATAATAAAAGTGAGATAGGAAATTTGGCAAAAGCAATAAATAAAGCTATAACAAACTTAAAAACATTGCTTATAGAAATATCAGAAAGTTCCACTGATATTAGCGCAACCAGTGAAGAGTTATCTGCTACAACAGAAGAAATATCAGCAAAAATGGATATTGTCAATGAATCAGTAAGACAAGTATCATTAGGAGCAGAACAGTTAAGTGCTACAACGCAGGAAGTAAATGCAACCACAGAAAGTATTGCAGTTAATGTGGCTGATGTGACTTTAAGAGCAAATAATGGGACTAACATTGCAAATGATATAGAGTTAAAAGCAAATAAAGTTAAAATAAGTGCTGAAAATAACGCTAGTAGCACAAATAAATTATATTTAGAGAAACAAGGAAACATATTAAAAGCTATCGAAGATGGAAAAATTGTTAGTGAAGTTAAGATAATGGCTGATGAAATAGGAAATATAGCAAGTCAGACAAATCTTCTCGCACTTAATGCAGCTATCGAAGCAGCAAGAGCAGGAGAACATGGTAAGGGTTTCGCTGTGGTTGCTGATGAAGTCAGGAAATTAGCTGAAGAGTCAGAAATTGCAGTTAAAAGGATTCAAGAAGTTACTGAGAAAGTTGATAAAGCATTCCAGAATCTTTCTAGCAACGCACATGATGTATTGAGTTTTATTGATAATAAAGTTAAACCTGACTATGATTTGTTTATAGATACAAGTAATCAATACGGTGAAGATGCTCTTGTATTTAATAAGCTATCCTCCGATATTGGAAATTCAATGACTATAGTAAATGAAACTGTATCTGAAATTCAAAAAGCCATAGAAAATGTATCAGCTACAGCCGAGGAATCAGTTGCTAGCTCAGAGGAAATATTAGCAAGTGTTAATGAATCCGTTATGGCAATTCAAGAAATAACGAAAGCTTCTCAAAATCAAGCAATACTCGCCGAGAAACTAAATATTATGGTTCAAAAATTTAAGTTGTAAAATAAATAAGCTAATCCATTAATTTGTAAATGGGTTAGCTTTTTGTTTGCTTACTATTTCTTTGTAGCTGCATTTGCTGCATTTGCTGCATTAGTTGCAGCTACTTTCGCTGCATTTGCAGCATTGGCTGCATTTGTTGCTGCTACTTTTTCTGCCGCTGCTTTTGCCGCTACTACTTTTATTGCCGCTGCTTTTTCTGCTGCTACTTTAGCTACCGCCGCCTTTTTTGCCACTACTTTTTCTGCAGCTACCTTTGCTGCCTCTACTTTTGCCGCTGTTGCTTTTACTGCCACTGCCTTTGCAGCTGCTACTTTTGCTGCCGCCGCTTTTGTTGCTGCTTCTTTAGCACCACATCCTACTAATAAACTAGCCCCTATAATTATTGATAATATCATTGTTTAATTTTCATATAAAAACCTCCAAGATTATTTCTCCATTAACATGTTGTATTATAAAACAATTTTAGTATATCATATGTGATAAAAATATCACAAGTCGAATTATGTCTAATATGTTATGAAATGTAACTACAAAACGAACAAAATCTCCCTATGGTCAAATACGAAGTACTTTTTTTTTTCAAATACCTAAATTGTTAATAGTATTATTATAGTAATATTACCTTGACAGTCGTTATACTATGATGTATATTCTATATATGGAGGTGACACAATGATTGATAATAAAATCTCCTCAGATTTGCTTAGAGGACATACTAATACAATTATCTTGAAATTATTGATGAGCAGTGATAAATATGGATATGAAATATCGAAATTAATACATTCAAACTCTGGTGGTGAATATGAACTTAAGGAGGCTACTATGTATTCTAGCCTGAAAAGACTAGATAATGATGGTGATATAACTTCATATTGGGGTGATGAGACCCAGGGTGGAAGGAGAAAGTACTATAAAATTACCGAAAAAGGAAACAAGACTTATTTTGAAAATAAAAAAAATTGGGAGAATGCTAAGCGTATTCTAGATCAATTATTATAAAAGGAAGGTGGCAATAACGATGAATGATAAATTAAGTAAATATTTAGATGGAGTATTTTCATCATATGAGAATTTAAATGCGGTCAACGAATTGAAAGAAGAATTGTCTAATGATTTACAAGAGAAGCTTAATGATTTGAAAAGTCAGGGTTATGATGAGGATACTGCTTATAATATGACTGTCGAGTCCATTGGAGATATATCAGAGATCATAGAAAGTATCACTGCAAAAACAAGAGAATTACAACAGATGGTTCGACGTAATTTCTCAAATATTAACCTCCAGAATTCTGATCTTCAAGGGGTTACGGTACATGATGGGGAGTTTAACGGCAGCGCCTTGAAAGAATCAGACTTCAGCGATTCAGACTTAACTAACAGCTCCTTTAAAGGCAGTGATTTACAGAATTCTTATTTTAAAAGGGTAAACATACATGATGGAAAGTTTAACGGTAGTGCCTTGAAAGGATCAGATTTTAGCGGTGCAGATTTAACTAATGGTTCATTTAAAGGTTGTGATTTGACTAATGTAAAATTTGATGGTGCTGATCTTACTGGAGCTAAAATAATTAAATCTGAACTTAAAGGTGCAAGTTTTAAAAACTGCCGCTTAGATAATACAAATTTTAGCAGTTCAAGTTTATCCGGTGTATGTTTTGATAATCAGACGTTCGTTGGTACTATTTTTGATTGTACGAGTTTAAGAGGGACATCTTTTAAAAATGTTGTTTTTAGAAATGTTGACTTTAGGAGTGCAGAGGTAAAAAAAACTATTTTCGACGGCGCTACAATGGATAAGTTGACTTATGCTGTTTTAAAAGGTAGCAATGCAAACTTGACTAACGTAATAGTAAGCTAGATTCTAAAATTAAGTATGACAAAGTTCTTCCCCTCCTTTAAATATATTATGAAAAGATACTTCTGTTGTAATTTAATTACAACAGAAATACATCTTCTAATTACAATAGTTTGTTTATACTATTCAACAATTAACTTATATTTCCTTTATTACTTGTAATTTTCTAATTATCAATAATGTCCGCTAATTATCATTAATATTACTCTTAGAAAACATTTTTGTAACATATGTTATACATAATCCGAAAATTATAAACCCTACTGGTCCACCATAATTCTTTAAAATTGGAATTATTGCTTCCGAGAAATTCTTAGCTCCTGCAACATCTCCCCATCCAGCACCAAAGAAGGCTAATATTCCTAATACAAAAACAACAATTGAAGCCGTTATAACAGATGCTTTTGATTTTAACATTACGAAAGGAGGTACATTACCTTTAAGCCTAAATACTAAATATGCATATGCAAGAACAATATAAGGTATTGCAAGGGATAAAGCGGATAGTGTAGTTAATAGATTAAAGAATTTATCTATATTATTAAGTCCCGCAAGTGGCACTATTATTAATACTAATAGTACGGCACATTGAACCCAAAGTGCATTAACCAGTGTTCCATCTTTACGTTTTTTAGTTAAAAATTTAGGAAATGTCCCACTAGGGACTTCTGAGAACATAGCTCTAATTGGTGATTCAAGCCATACTACGAATGCGGCTATAGATGATATAGTTAAAATAAATGCATATATTTGAACAAATATTTTACCATTTAAACCCCAGTTTTCTGCTAATATTTTGTAAACAACATAACCTGCATCCTTAACGCCAGCTTTAGTTATTAATTCAGGTGCTGCAACTAAGCATATTGCAAGGGATCCCAAAATATATGCGCCTGCTACAAATGCAGTTGCTATAATAACGGCCTTTGGAAAAACTTTTTTAGGATTTTCGACATCCTTTATATATGTCCCAGCGACCTCAGCCCCAGCAACAGCAAGAATTAACCATGAGAAAGTTGAAAAATAACCAGCATCAAATTTAGGAATAACTGTAGCTGGTGTGAAAGCTGTAGCTGATGGCTGTTTGCCAATTAATACTCCCACAACTGCAAATAATATAAATATAACTGTAACTGCTAAAGTTAACTTTCCTCCTAAATCACTTATTTTAGAGAATCTTTTAACTCCAGTTGTAGCTATATATGTCAATGCTATTGCTAGTCCGAGTCCTATCCAAGGTAACAAATATGCATTTGCATCGTTAAATCTGTTTTCACCAAAAATAGTCCAAGATATCATAACTGGAATTCTTGAAAAAACCATCTGCAAATAGAATAAGTTAGCTACAAAATATGACCAAGTACCTATGAACGCCCATCTTGGACCAATTGAACATTCTATCCACGTGTATAAACCTCCCTCTTTGTCTTTATTAGCAGAAGCCAGTTCAGCTATCATTATTGATAAAGGGAGAAAAAATAATAGGGCAACTATAAGCCATGATGGAATCGCGGCCGGCCCAAGTGTCACTGCATTTGATGCAATATTTCCGAATCCAAAGGTTGGTACAAAAATTAACATTACCAAGGTCCATAAACCAAGTTTTTTCGTGTTGTTCATAATTTCACTCCTTAATTTTTAATCAATGTATATAATTCTACAAGATGTGCTAAATTCCTCTAATAAATCTATACCAGTTATCATTTAATGAGCTGTGTTACTTATCTTATCCATTAATTATATAAATTAAATAAATTAGTTTATTTAAATAACATTTAATATTTCCTCTTATATATTCTTTTTCAAATAACAAATGGGAAAAATAGTGTATAATATTTTTTATATTCATAATAATATATACTATACAGAAAATAGGTGGTGATAATAAATGAAACCAGTAATCATGTTTATAACAGACTGGTGTCCTTACTGCAAACAAGCATCTTCTATAATAGAAGACCTAAAGGATACGAATCCAGAATATGCAAACATTGAGGTTATAATAATAGATGAAGAGCGTCAGCCAGAGATAGCTAAGCAATACGATTACTATTATGTTCCTACATTTTATGTTGACGGAGTTAAATTGCATGAAGGCGTTCCCTCTAAAGATATTATTAACAAAGTATTTTATGAAGCTTGCAAATAAAAAACACCTGCGATTCGTCGTAGGTGTTTTTGCATTTAATATTTTACCTTTATTATTAATATAATTACTTAAAAATAAACTAACATATTTAGCTATATAAAACTATATTAATTGTTTAAATCTAAATATATTCGTCATAATAACCTTTTAATTTGAGTAAAAATTTTATTAATGTATTTGATTACAATAAATTATTTAATTAACAAAAATTTATTTTTTAATTGACACACAATAGACACATATACTTATTATAATAAATTTAAAGTAATCCTAATTCTTTTATTATATCATTCACATGAATTTTTAATATTTTCTTTTAAATAAGTTAACAAGTAAACAGCTCAATGAATTAGGATATCAATTTAGCATGAGGGGAAGTAAGCAATGAAATCAATCAGCGAAATTAAATCAATGAAAAAATCATGGAAAATGCCGGCTATAATAGTATGTGGTGTTACAGTAGCTTTATTGGGAGGTTATTTTGGATACTCTGCACTAACCAAGCCTTCTGCTAATGCAACGCAATATATGAAGCTTAAGGCAACAAAAGGCAATATTGAAGTTGTAGTTACTGCGAGTGGTATTGCTGGTTCTACTGTATCTAAGGATATTGTTGCACAAAACAATGGAAAATTGGGTTCTTTTAGTGTAAAACCTGGAGATTTGGTAAAGAGTGGACAATCTATTGGAAACCTAGTTGACCAAACCGCTGATCAAAGTGTTCAAAAGGCACAAAATGCACTTTCTCAAGATAATTTAAAACTGGATCAGCTTAAAAAAAGTTTAAATTCACTAAATGTAAAAGCTCCAGTAAGTGGAATAGTTCAAACTGTTAATATAGCATCTGGAGATGACCCATCAGTTATAGGAAAGGCTTTAGGTCATGCAATGGTCATTTCTTATAAAGGAAGTAATGGGAAGTCTACACCTGTAGATATTGACGGATCAAGTGGATCGGCTTCTACCGTTTCAAATGTATATGTTGTTGCAGGTTCTGCAGTAACTAAAGGCGATACTCTATATACATTAAATGCAGAGGATATTAACAATTCAATCAGTTCACAAAATCTTAATATTCAGCAGGATCAAACCACTTTAAGCAATGCTCAAGTACAAACAGGATATAATAGCTTCAAATCTCCAGTTAATGGGACTGTAGCAGCACTTAATTTTAATCCTGGTGACGATATTCAGTCAGGCAAAGCGGTGGCAACTATTATTGATTTAAATCAAATGCAAACAGTAGTTGCTGTTGATGAATTAGATATAGATAAAGTAAAAGTTGGACAGACTGCAACTACTACAATTGATGCAATCACAGGTAAAACATTTACGGGAAAAGTACTTAAAATTTCTTCAATAGGTGTAACAACAAACTCAGTTACAACTTATGATGTAGCAGTTTCCATCGATAATGCTACTGGAGTTAAAACAGGAATGACTACAAATGCTAAAATTTCTGTACAAACCAAGGATAATGTAATTATGCTTCCAATTGAAGCAGTTCAAGGTACTGGTACTAATAAATCTGTAACTGTTCAAACTTCTGGAAATACTACAACTAGTACAGGAAATTCAGGATATTCAGGCAATTATGGTGGAAATAGTTCAAATGGAAATGCAGGTACAACTGGGACTCAACGTGTAAGAAGTGGTGGAGGGGCTACTACTGCTATAGCAAGTAGTGATATATCTAGAAAAAGTATTCAAGTTGGAATTGCTAACCAAAATTATATAGAAGTAACAAGTGGCGTAAATGAAGGAGATACAGTATTGGTTGCAATAATAAAGAGCGCAACAACTAGTACTACTAAAACAACTAATCCATTAAGTGGAACTGGTGGATACGGTGGATCTGGCGGTGGCGGTGGATACGGTGGAAGATCAGGAAATTAGCTATAGAACTCTAAGGTAATATGTGAATAATTTTGAGTAAGGAGGTTATGAAAATGAAGTTCACTCAAGCAATTAAAATGGCTTTAGGTTCTGTGGTAGCAAATAAGATGCGTTCGTTCCTTACAATGTTAGGTATAATAATAGGTATACTTTCTGTGATTATATTAATTGGAATGGGACAAGGAACAAAAAAACAAGTTGCAGATCAGATTCAAGGACTTGGTACCAATTTGATTACGGTCAGTATAACAGGTAAAAGAGAAATAACAGTTAGTAATGAGGAAATTGATACATTAAAGACAAAGCCTGGCATTAAGGAAATCGCTCCAATAGTTAATGGTAATGTAACTATAAAGGCTGGTGTTAAGAATACTACAACATCTGTGGAAGCTACAACACCTAATTATGAAGAAATAAAACAAATAGGTGCGCAGTCAGGGAGATTTATTAATCAAAATGATATTGATAATAGATATAAAGTTGCAGTAGTCGGTATAGATGTTATTGATGCTGTATTCCCAAATAGAAATGTAGTTGGAAAAACCATGTTAGTTAATGGAAATGAGTTTACAATAATAGGAGTATTGCAATCAAAGGGGAGCAGTAGTGCAGGATCAAATGACAACAAAATTATTATACCTATATCTACAGCTCAGAGATTGCTAAAGAATAAAAGCATAAGAACCTTTTATGTTGAAACAACCACCCAAGATACTGTAAATGATGCTATGGCAAATCTTCAAGTGTTTATGCTTAGAAAATCTAATAACGACAGTACATTATTTAGGGTATTTAACCAAAGCGATTTACTTTCAACTGCCACTGCATCTTCAAATAGTATGACACTAATGCTTGGTGGAATTGCTGGTATATCACTTCTTGTTGGAGGCATAGGTATTATGAACATAATGCTTGTATCAGTAATAGAGAGAACCGGGGAAATAGGACTAAGAAAAGCTGTTGGAGCGCGGCGGAGAGATATTTTGCTTCAATTCCTGATAGAATCACTTGTAATTTCAGGAGTTGGAGGGATAGTGGGGGTTCTAGGTAGCTTTTTAGGTGCTTATTTATTAGGCAAATTTGCCAATATGTCGGTATTAATATCACCGAGTATTGTACTTATTGCCTTTGGATTCTCAGCTGGAGTTGGAGTTATTTTTGGACTCTACCCTGCAAGTAAAGCTTCAAAATTAAGACCAATTGATGCCTTGAGATATGAATAAAACAAATTTAAAAGATTTGGAGGTGAATAAAATATGGTAGTTATAGAAGTAAAGGATATAGTTAAAAAATATATAACTGGGGAAATTGACTGCGTAGCCTTAGCTAATGTAAGACTTAAAATTGAAAAAGGTGAATTTACCTCCATAATGGGACCTTCAGGGTCAGGTAAATCTACATTCATGAATATTCTAGGATGCCTTGATAGAATGGATTCTGGTATTTATTTATTGAATAATCAAGATGTTTCTAATCTTACTGATAGTGAACTTGCTTATATACGTAATAAAGAAATAGGTTTCGTATTTCAGTCATTCCATCTTTTGCCTAGAATGAGTATACTTGAAAATGTTGAACTTCCAATGGTATATTCAGGATTTAGTTCCAAGGAAAGACGAGAAAGAGCGCTAGAAGCACTTGATAAGGTAGGGCTTAGTGATAGAGTTAAACACAAACCCAATGAGATATCTGGAGGTCAGAAACAAAGGGTTGCAATTGCTAGAGCTATTGTTAATAATCCTGCTGTTATTATGGCAGATGAGCCTACAGGTAACTTAGATTCAAAATCTTCTGTTGAAATTATGAGGATATTTCAGAAACTGAACAGTGAAGGTGCAACGGTTGTAATGGTAACCCATGAGGCAGAAATTGCTCAGCATACTAAAAGAATAGTTCGTTTCAGAGATGGAAAAATAATTTCTGATTCAGATGTCAAAGATAGAATAGTCTTATAATAAGATAGGAAAAAACGTTATTGAAAAGATTAGTAATGGGACGGTGTCATAATGAATAGAAATAATAAATCAAGTAAAATAACCTTAGGTTTAATAACCATCAGTATGTCTATTCTTTTGTTAGTTGGTTGCAAGAGTAGTGCTGCAAAATCAAATTCAGCAAATCAAGGAACAGCACAAGGTAATTATCAAAGACCTGATCCAGCCGCAATGAAAAAACAATATCAAGATGCTCTTAAAGGCCTCGTTGCAGATGGCACTATAAAACAAGTTCAGTCAGATAAGGTTCTTGTAGCTTTGACAAAAAATATTTCAAAAACAGGAACTCAGGTTAAAGCTAAAAATACTACACAAAATGGACAACAAGGGAATGCAAAAAATTATGTTAGACCTAATCCATTAAGTGCATTGGTAACTAGTAAAGTAATAACCCAGGCTCAATCTGATACAATTTTACAAAAAACAAGAGGAAACTTTAATCGTCCACAAAGTTAATACTTAGATTTCTACAAAAAATTTATATTTATAAATTAAAGGAGGATAATATATCCTCCTTTAATTATGTAAAGAATTAAAGAAAGATATTAAAAATAATTTTATTTTCTCCCAGATTTCTCATATGAAATTTAGAATATATTATAGACTGATAATTATGAGTATTTTTTTCTAAGACCTAAAAATTAATACATTTTTTTATATTACTAATAAGTTTTGTAATAATGTGTTAAAATATATAGTGGGTGTAACCCTAGCTATGACACTAAGCGGGAGGTACTATAAATTGATCAAGGTTTTAATTGTTGAAGACGATCCAATGGTTGTAAAATTTAATAAATATTATTTAGGACAAGTTGGTGGCTTTGATTTAAAAGGAATTGCTGCTTCCTCAGACGAAGCTTTTAAAATTTTAGAAAAAGAACCTATAGATTTAATATTATTAGATATATACATGCCTGGAATTAATGGACTTGAGCTACTTTCACAACTTAGAAAAACAGATAAAAATATTGATGTTATTATAGTAAGCGCAGCTAAAGATAGCATAAGTATAAAAAAAGCTCTACAGTATGGGGCTATAGATTACCTGATTAAACCTTTCGAATTTGAACGATTTGATTCAGCATTATCATCTTATAAAAACAGAGAAAAATTTATGAAGAGTCAAAAAGATATGAGCCAAGAGGAATTAGATCTTCTACTTCATAATGAGCAACAGCATACCCTTAAACCTTTTCCAAAAGGACTTGATAGAAACACTTTAAATCTTGTATGGAATAAAATCTTAGAAATAGATGATACACCTTTTTCAACTGATGAATTAGCGTGTCTTGTAGGAATATCAAGAGTTTCTATTCGGAAGTATCTAAACTTTCTAGAGGAAATAAAGTCTTTAACAAAAGAAGTGATTTATGGTTCTTTAGGTAGACCAGTTAATAGGTATAGATGCTCAACGTCAAACACGAATTCTATTAATAATTATCTATAATGTATCGATATATACTTTTTTTAATTACATAACACTTTATAAAGTTTCATATACTATTAAAATTTCTCTGATTCTTTTATTATTATCATTATAGTAAAGAAATGGTATTAATAAAAATAGGAGGTATTTAATATGCAATCAGATGTAAACGTTCAACCAAAAAAACCACAAAGTCTTTTTTCTAAGTTTATTACTTTAAAGATTGGTGTTGTTCCATTACCCTTGTATCTTGTTATAGCTTGTATTATCTTTACCGCTTCAATCAACAAAAAGCTTCCGGCAGATATGATTGGTGGTTTTGCAACAATCATGATTATGGGTATATTTTTAGGTGAGTTAGGTAAAAAAATACCAATATTAAAAAATATCGGTGGACCTGCAATATTATGTCTATTTATTCCATCTTATATGTTATATGCTCACATTTTAAATCCAACATCCGTGAAAGCGATTACGGCTGTTATGAAGACATCTAACTTCTTATATCTTTATATTTCTGTTTTAGTAGCCGGAAGTATACTTGGAATGAATAGGAAAATATTAATTAAAGGTTTTACACGGATGTTCGTTCCTTTAATTGTTGGAACAATTGCAGCTATAGCAGCTGGAATACTTGTAGGGTTAGCATTCGGATATACACCTTACAGAACTTTCTTCTTTATCGTAATGCCGATTGTAGCAGGAGGTATAGGTGAAGGAATATTACCACTTACATTATCATATTCACAAATTCTTCAGCAAGGTCAGCAAGTCTTTGTGGCCCAAATGATTCCAGCCGCATTACTTGGAAATGTTATAGCCATTGTTTCAGCAGGATTATTAAAACGTTTAGGTGAAAAGAAACCAGAACTTACTGGTAATGGTGTGTTAGTTAAAAGTGGTAATGATGATATGATAGATACCACTGAAGAAAAATCAATAGATCTCTCATTAATGGGAGCCGGACTATTGATTGCTTGTACCCTATTTATTTTCGGTAGTCTTGCAAGTAAATTCATCCCAATTCCCGGACCAGTTATTATGATCTTTTCAGCAGCACTATTAAAAGTATTAAAGCTAATGCCAGAAAAAATGGAACAAGGTGCAAATCAATTATATAAATTTATATCTGGTTCTTTAACTTTCCCACTAATGATTGGACTCGGAGTACTATTTGTTCCATGGGCAGATTTAGTACATGCCATTACTCCATCATACGTTGCAATATGTTTATCTACGGTTTTAGCTATGATTGCTTCAGGATATTTTGTGGGAAAATATGTAAATATGTATCCTGTAGATGCTGCAATTGTAACTTCATGTCATAGTGGACTTGGCGGAACAGGAGACGTAGCAATACTATCAGCTTCAAACCGAATGGAATTAATGCCTTTCGCACAAATTTCTACTAGAATTGGTGGAGCTTCAATGGTCGTCGTAGCAGCGTTACTCATGAAATTTCTTTCTTGATATGTAAATTAATTTAAGAAATATACATGAATATTGCTAAGCGCTAGATTTCGTATTACAAATTTAAAAATTCAAAAATGGGATGCTTAATTGCATCTCTTTTTTGTATATAATAATTTAGGAAATAAATATATAATGAATATAGTGGAAAACTAAAATTACAAAAAAGAATGAGGTAATAAAAATGAAAAAAACAATTAAGTTACAAACAAAGCTCACTATATTAATAACAATACTTGTCTTTATTTCAATTTCCATAATTATATTTTTTGTAACCTCTTGGATGACAAATAATATCGAAAGTAAGGTTAAAATAAATACAATGAATGTTGCTGAAATGGTGGCTAATTCAACCGAAGTAAAAGAATCCTTAGAAACAAAAGATAAACATAAAATTATAGGACCTTATGTAAATACTTTGTTAAAGAGAGTTAAAGAAATAGAATATATTATCGTGGTTGATATGAATGGAACACGATATTCTCACCCAAATCCAAAGATGATAGGAAACAAATTTGTAGGTGGAGATGAGTATAGAGCTTTAACATATGGAGAAACTTATTTTTCCGAAGCTACAGGAACCTTGGGAAAATCCTTAAGAGCCTTCACTCCGATTTATGATATAAATAATAAGAAAGAAATTGGTTTTGTTGCTGTAGGAACACTAACCCAAAATATTCAAAATTCAAAACATACTGCTCTTTTGTATTTAATTTTTATTTCATTAGGAAGTTTAACTGTAGGCATAATAGGGGCATCTTTATTAGCCCAAAATATAAAAAAAACATTACTTGGTCTAGAACCACAAGAGATAACAAAGCTTTATAATGAAAAAATGAGCATAATTGATGCAATTCACGAAGGACTAGTAGCAATTGATAAAAGTGGGCAAATAACCCTTATTAATGATTCCGCCCTTAAAATATTACAAACAGAAGATAAATATAGTAAAAATCAAATTATAGGTCAGAAGATGGATGTTCTATTCCCAACTACTCGTTTATTATCCATAACAGAACTGGGAATATCTGAATTTGACAAAGAACAACATATAAATAACACTTTAATTGTGACTAATAGAGTTCCAATAAGAGACGGGAAGAAAATCATAGGTGCAATTGCAACTTTTAGGGATAAAACTGAGTTAACTAATCTAGCTGAAGAACTAACCGGGGTAAAACAAATTGTTGAAGCACTTAGAGCGAATAATCATGAATTTATGAATAAACTCCATGTAATACTAGGTCTTATACACATTGGGGAATTGGAGGAAGCTAAAAAATATATTACTAACATTACTGTTAAAAAGCAAAAACTTTTAAGTGAGGTTACAAATAAAATTAAGAACCCTACCATTGCAGCATTAATGCTTGGAAAATTCAGTAGAGCAAAGGAATTAAAAATAAATTTAGTCATTGATAAAGTTACAAATCTTGAGAATGACCTTGAAAAAATTTCTAACAATGCCTTAGTGACGATAATAGGAAATTTAATAGAAAATGCTATGGAAGCAACTAGTAAAAATATAAATGATAATAGATCTGTTAATGTTAGAATTCAAGAAACCACATCTAAGATTAAAATTGTAATTCAAGATTCAGGAATTGGTATAAAAAAAGAAGATATAAATACAATATTTGAAAGAGGATATACTACAAAATCAGGAAGTTCTGGAATTGGGCTAGCACTGGTAAAAGAGGCTATTGATAACTTACAAGGTGAAATAACTGTAAAATCCGAATTAAATGAAGGAACAATAATTACAGTTATATTACCTATGTAATTTGTGCTTTTAGTTAATATTATTAGTATTTATGTAATAAAATTTATCGCTTATTTTAAAACCAGAATTAGCTGAGAGTTTATTTAAGTTACTTAGTAAATTTATCTTAGAATCACCTGCTAGTGGCGTTGGACAATAGTCATTAGTATAATCAACTGAAGATATACTGCAAGGGATTACTCTTACGCCTATAGCTGTTAAACTATTATTAGTGAACCGTAACTTACTCTGAAAAATAAAGGTTGTCTTATCACTGGGATTAGAGTTTCCACCAAAGCAGAAATTTCCTAAACTATAGGCAATAATCCTATTCTTATATTGTTCAATGCCTTGAATTACATGGGGGTGGTGTCCGAGTATTATATCTGCCCCGTTATCAATAGCAAAATGTGCCAGTTCCTTTTGTGCATCTATTGGATAATACTGACTTTCGTTTCCCCAGTGAAAATTTATGACTATAACTGAGTTAGTTTTTTTTAATTCTATAATATCTGATTTTAACTTATTTAAGAAATCTTTGTCTAAAGACCAACCTCTATAACCTAGGAAACCAAAGGATTGTCCTTTTATTTTTGTTATCCATTTAGATCCTTCCCCAAAGTAGTTAATCTTTTCTTTTTCAAGAGCATTCTCTGTGTCCTTAAACCCTTTTTCTTTATAATCATAAATATGATTGTTAGAAATATTCACCCCTTCAATGGAACCGAGAGTTAGACTTTTAGCATAGTCGCTGCTGGCTTTAAAGTTAAACTGTTTATCCGCTCTGTCATTTGAATCAGTAAATGTTGTTTCTAAATTAGCGATTGTAACATCATCCTTGCTTAAAATATTATATACATTTTTAAAATAATAAGAAAAATTGTTATTAGGCTTAAGTGCCATAGCCGGAAGAGAATTTGAATAACCAAATTTACTATCAGTGCCTATTGTGCAGTCTCCTACAGCAGATAGCAGTACTTCTGTATTTGTATCTTGTGCTTTAACCGAATCAACAGGTTGCTTAATATTATTAGAAGTAGTTGCAATATTAGGTTTCTTCGTAATCTGATTAATCTCACCCTTCTTGCTGGAAAAGAAAATAGTTTTGATAGCAACAAATACTAGAATTATAGAGAACAATAGTAATAATTTTTTAATAACCTTTTTTCTTTTAGATTTTCGACGCCGTGATTTTTTCAAAACAACCCCTCCATTGTTTAAAACTTATCTAAAGTATTAATGTCCTCAACCCAAGATGGGTTATTGCAACATTATTTTTATTAGTATAATATATAATATAACATAATTACTAACATTTACATCTATTTTTTTTACCAAGAGTTAAACATAAAGATTAACTAAATTGTGGCCATTAAAGGTGCACCTATCAATTTTATTTTTTTGTATTTTGAGTCATCCTGCTAAATTTCAACTAATTACGGGAACCATAAAAAATCCATCTTTTCAGGTGGATATTTTCTATTTGTGAATCCTATTAAAAACACTAGTTGTTATACCTATGCTTTAGTTTCTTCGAAGCTTGAAGTCTTATGAACTTTTGTTTTTTCATCATATCTATAAAGAAAATATGTGAAAGAAGTATAGACTAACATAATTAATCCAATAAATCTCCACCCATTTTCTATGGTTGTAAACTTAAGGATCGTACCTATGATTGCCGGCCCAATAGTAAAGCCAAATCCCATAATTATTGGTAGCACCGCATCCATTCTACCACGATGGGACGCAGGTGTATGATTTACAACAAAAGGACCAGAGCTAATAGTAATTATTATTTCACCTATTGTAATAATAATTACAGAAATATATACAAAAGGTATTGAACTTATAAAACCTAGCATCCCAAAGCCTACAGTATAAAACATTCCACCGAAAAATATTCTTCCTATGGACTTTTTCCCTGAGATTAATTTTGTAATTATTGGAGTCATAGTTATCACTATTAATGCATTAATGCTAATTAAAATTCCATAAAATCCAGCTCCATTACTAGGAACTAATTTAGAAACATGCAAGGGATATAAAAAAGATAATTGTGAATATACAAAATTATAGCCAAACATTACTAAGGCAAAGTATATAAGAATCGGTCTCTCTAATAACACCTTAAAAATGGAACCTTCCATATGGTCTTCATATTTTCTATCTTCACCTAATTTTTCTTTTGTTTTATTAATAGATTCGGGAATGAAAATGAAAATTAAAAGAACAGATATAAGACAAGTGACTCCATCAAGTAAAAATAATAGCCATAAATAATTTTTCAATAACAACCCACCTATTATAGGCGATATGGTAAAGCCAACATTTATGGCCATATAAAATAAAGAGTATGCCCCATCTCTAGTTTTAGGTGTAGTAATATCTGCAATTAATCCTCCTGAAGCTGGTGATGCAATTGCCATAAGAAAACCAGCTAAAATTACCATAGGCACTAAATAAATAGATGTTCCTAAACAGGCAGCAATTAAATAGCAAATTGAGCCTAAGAAATTGAATGTAATTATTATTTTTTTTCTTCCGAGGCAATCTGTAAGCTTACCCCCTATTACCCCACTAACCATAAAAAGTATACCTGAAGCAGATATAATATATCCCGCATCAGTTTTATTAACACCGATTTTTATAGTCAGAATCAGTGTTATAAGTGGAAAAATGAAGCTTCCTGCGGCATTTATCATCCTTCCCAAGGCTAAAATATAAATCTCCCTAGATAATCCCTTGTACGGGTCAAAGATTTTAGAGAATTTAACAAGTTTGATTTTTTTCTTCATACGTGGTCCCCCATGGATTCCCTTTATTCTAAGACTAACTCTTGAATTGATTTTCCTGGTGGTACAATTGGAAATACCCCTTCGTCTTTATCTATTACACAATCTATAATTATAGGTTTTCTTCCAATCTTAACCTTTTCAAGTACACTTTTTAATTGCTGTGAATTTGTAACCCTGTACCCCTCGATGCCATATGCTTCTGCGAGTTTTACATAGTTTACTTCATCTCCAATATCTGTTTCGCAGTATCTTGAGCTACTAAACATTCTCTGCCATTGCCTTACCATTCCCAAGGTATGATTATTCATGATCACAGTAACTATAGGAAGCTTATACTTTGAAATCGTCTGAAGCTCATTGCAACTCATTCTAAAGCTTCCATCACCGGTTACCAAAAGTACTCTTTTATCTATTTGTCCCATTTGACTTCCGATGGCGGCACCAAGCCCAAATCCCATAGTCCCGAGGCCTCCTGAGGTTATAAATGTTCTAGGATGCTTAAAGTTCCATTGTTGAGCTGTCCACATCTGATGTTGTCCAACATCTGTTGTAACAATTGTATCTTCCTCAAGAGCTTCATTTAAACATTGAAGTACATTACAATGCGTAAAACCTATTTCAACCTTAGTGTTGTTTTGTAAGTTTGCTAACTGAGCAACCTTACATCCTGCTATTTCATCATGCCAAGATTTTCTATCCTTTTGATCCATATAAGAAATTAGACATTTAAGAATTGTATTCATATCTCCAACTAAAGACACATCTGCTCTTTTATTTTTATGTATCTCCGTTTCGTCAATATCAATGTGAATGATTTTTGCACTTGGGGCAAATTTATCTGCTTTCCCAATTACTCGGTCACTAAATCTTGCACCAATTGCTATAACTAAATCACTATTGGTTACTGCTAAATTTGTTTCTCTAAATCCATGCATTCCTACCATTCCCAATGATAATTTATTATCTCTTGGAATCGTGCCAAGTCCCATCAATGTATTGGCAACAGGGATATCCCCTAGTAAAGCAAACTCACATAATTTAATTGAAGCATTGGCTGTTTTAATTCCGCCGCCAGCATAAATAATAGGTTTTTTTGAGGACTGAATCATTTTAACTGCTTCTTGTATTTTTACCATGTCTAGTTTAAAATCGGTTTCTTGTATTTTATCTTTATTTTCCACCTTTGTATATTCCGTTTCACTTAAGAAAACGTCTTTCGGAATATCTATGACCACTGGACCTGGTCTTCCACTTCTGGCTATTTCGAATGCTTTTCTTATTTCAGATGCTAAATTCTTTTCATCCTTTATAATGCAACTATGCTTTGTAATAGATAATGTAATCCCCATAATATCTATTTCCTGAAAAGAATCACGTCCAAGCAAATCCCGTGAAACCTGCCCTGTAATTACAACCATTGGAATAGAATCCATATAAGCAGTTGCAATTCCCGTGATAGTATTTGTTGCGCCTGGCCCAGAGGTTACAAAGCAAACTCCAACCTTTCCTGTTGCTCTCGCATACCCATCTGCTGCATGAACTGCCGCTTGTTCATGTGCAGTTCTAATATGCGTGAAATACTGAACTTCATCATAAAGTGCATCATATAGTGGAATCACAGATCCACCAGGAAATCCAAAAATAATATTCGCATCCTGCTCTTTTAAACACTTAAGTACAATTTGAGCTCCATTAAGCAACATTTCCCCACCCTCTTTTCAATAATTTTTTTATATTAAATTTTATCCCTTAAATCATCTTCTTGGAAGCTGCAATATTAACGACTTCTGAAATGTCGTTAAACTCCTCAATTTCATAAACATTTATAATCTTTCTAAGCTGCATCATTGCTTGTTCTATCCCTAAATTTGAGTATTCTTCTATTGTTATCCTTAAATTTGAATACCCACTAGTTTCACCTTCTGTCATTACGAGTCCTTTAATTTTAAATTCTTTTCTTCTTAAAGTATTTGTAACTCTTACTAAAGCATCAATACCATGTTCCACCTTTGCACTTATAGTTTTATACATTACAACTCCTCCTTTTTTTAAAAAATAAAAAAATCTTCCATCCCTATAAACATATTTAACTATGTCTATAGGGACGAAAGATTCGCGGTACCACCCTAGTTCGTAATTTACTATTATAAATTACCTCATTATTTTTGGTCAAAAGAAATAAAAAGATTAAAATACATTTCCCTAACCATAGCCCTATATCGGGGGCATCCGTCTTTGTTTACTCTATACGAAACTATACTTCACTGTGATTGCTACACAAAATATTATTTTTGCAATTTCTAGTCACAATAGTTTCAATTTCAACTAAGCAGCTCAAGAGTGATTATTATATACATATCAACACCAACTCTCAGCAAACGTTGGTTCTCTGTGGTTTTAAATGTTATATTTTTTTCTCTTTCATCGCTTTATTTGTTATATTGTTTTTCAGTATATATCTATTAAATCAATTTGTCAATATAAAAACATCTTTTTTTTCAATTTTCTGTTTTTAATTACTTTAACTACATATATTCTTATAGTAGTATTTCTTTAACTAGTTTTTTATTATTTCAGGGTTATAAATTTCGCACCGGTTTCTTCCAGATTCTTTAACATTATACATAGCTTTATCAGCTTTATTTATTAAAGTGTCTATATTTACTCCATCATTCGGGTATACTGCAAGCCCTATACTAATTGTGAGAATTTCTGAATTACAATAGGATTTAATCACATTAGAGTTATAAATTTCTAATCGGATTTTTTCGGCAGTATTAAAACCCTCTTCACAAGAATAATTGTCTAATAAAACTACAAACTCTTCTCCACCATATCTAAAAATGCCTTCATTCCCATTAGTAGATTCACGAATAATTTTAGCGACTTCCTGCAGTACCATATCACCTTTTACGTGTCCATAAGTATCATTAATCAACTTAAAGTGATCAATATCACAAAATAATAAAGTCATTGGGCTAATTCCTTTTAAAACCTTCTTACTGAAATATTCATAGAGATATCTGTGGTTATACACTGAAGTTAAACAATCAGTAATGGAAAGTTCTAAAAAATGATTACTTTCATTTTCCATAAGTACGGTATAATTATTAATCAGTTGTTTAAACTCACTTTTCATGTTTAATATTAAATCATTCTCTTTTTCTAAATTAATAAGATTATCTATACCTAATCTATCTGCAAAAGTAAGTTTATAATATTTATCTATGTTTAATAATATAGTTTTAACTATATAAAAACTAAAAAGTCCCACTATGTATCCTGCCACAAGGCACCCAATAATAAAAGCTAATTTTCTCTCTGGTATCCATTCAATAAAAAAGTTTGCATATAACGGGAATATTACTCCTATAACTAATCCAAAAGTACATAAAACTAGCTTGACCATTTTCATTGGCTTTATATATATCACAGCATATTCCTCCTTTGTACAATTTTTCACTGAAATTTATTTTATGTTAGTTATTATAGTAAATATATAATAATAAACCTTTATTATTCCTTAAAATCACATTTCACATAATTCTTATTATTGTGCTTGTACTATTATTGCTTATATAAAACAGTTATAATATAGAGATATATTATATTTTATATCTTCAATAATATTTTATATCAGTAATTATATATTATATACACTTATTGCCAATATTTCAATAAAGGGAGAGATTTTAGTGATTACATTTATTAATAATAAAGTACAAGAATATAACTCCATAGAGAAAGTATTTTCTAAAAATTCCAATACTGAAAAATTGTTTTGGCTAAATATTAAAAATCCTAGTGATAATGATTTTAAGTTTTTGAAAAATAAATTTAATTTTCATCATCTCACTATTGAAGACTGCATTAATAAAACTAAAAGGTGTAAAATAAATGACTATAAGGATTATCATTTTTTAGTTATTGTAACATCTGATAGTCATGCTAATAATGCATTTTCGTATAATAACATATATGTATTCATATGTTCCAATTATATTATAACAATACATTATGGTGAAAATAGATCCGTAAAAAAGATTATGAACGATATAAACAATGGGTTAGATATTGTTTCTTATGGAAGTGATTTTGTTTTATATAATATTCTTGATGAAGCAATAGATCAATTATTTGTAGTAACAGATAAAGTGGAAGAAAAAATAAATATTTTAGAAGAAGAATCCATGAACAACCCTGTTCAAAGTACACTTAATAATATTATGAGAGTAAAAAAAAGTGTTATTAAGCTTCGAAGAGTTGTGTCGCCTTTGCGGGAAGTATTAAACACCCTTTTGAGGCATGATGATATTATAACTGAAAAACATAGAATATATTTCTCTGATATATATGACCATGTACTTCGAATTTATGACTTAATTGAATCTGACCATGAAATGGTTACATCTTGTTTAGAACTTTATTCTTCACAATTATCTAATTCAATGAATAAAGTAATGAAGGTTTTAACTATAATCACTACTATTATGATGCCACTCACAATTATAACGGGAATTTATGGCATGAATTTTAGATTTATGCCTGAATTAAATGGAAAATATAGTTATTTTATTATTATATTTATAATGATTTTTATTTCTTTATGTCAAATATTATATTTTAATAAAAAAAGATGGTTATAGTAGTTAATTATACGTAATAATAGTCAATATTGTTGATAAATATGATATGATGTAATATACTTTTAATATAAAAAATATAAATGAAATATGGAGGATTAATTAAACTTATGAAAAAAAAGAAAATTGCAATAATAATTTTACTATTTATAATCATTTTGAGTGTGAGTGGATTTTATAGTTATCTTTATTTTACCACACAAAAATGGACAAGTATTATATATCCTGGAGTTGAAATAGGTGATGTGGATATATCCGGAAAAACATTAGCGGAGGCCAAAGATTTAGTAACAGAAAAATATCAATCCACTATGTTAAAGAAAAATATAAGCATAAAAACTCCTCTGAAAACTTATTCATTAAATTATGCAAAAATAAATGCAGGATATAATATTGATGATGTAATAAAAGAAGCTTTTGATTACGGTAAGGATTTAAATCTTTATGAAAGATATAAACTGATTAAATACCCTGTAAATAAGTCACTTAATTTGAAGTTCACCTATGATTCTAAGCCACTACATGATCTAATTTCAAAAATGCAAAAAGAAATTAATATGAATCCTATAAATGCAACTATTTCTAAAAGTGGCAGTAATTTTCTAGTTACATCTGATAAACAAGGGTTTAAACTTATGACTGATAAACTGGAAAAAGAAATTCTAAGTAAAATAAGCGGAGATATAAAATCTCAAGATATTCTTGTGGTAGCAGAGATTAAACCTATTTTACCAACTATAACAAAAGAAAAACTTCAAACTGTTAATACAAGACTTTCAAGTTTTTCTTCTAATTTTAGTACTTCTCCTGCTGGTAGATCCACAAATATAACGCTTGCAACAAATAGTATAAACGGAACGCTTATAATGCCAGGAAACAGTTTTAGTTTTAATGGCACAGTTGGTAAAAGGACGGCAGCCAAAGGCTACCAACCAGCCCCAGTTGATATTGGTACCAAAGTAAGTTCGGATTATGGTGGTGGGATATGTCAAGTATCTACTTCATTATATAACGCGGTGATTAGGTCAAACCTTGAATCTACTGAGAGGCATCATCATACCATACCTTCAAGTTATGTACCGCTTGGAATGGATGCTACGGTAGATTGGGGTAATTTAGACTATAAATTTACCAATACATTAAAATTTCCTGTATATATCGAAAGTAGTGTACAAAATAAGATACTGACATTTAATGTTTACTCTAATTCAAGCTTAGACATTAAATCCTATAATCTGGTTAATGATATATATGAATCTGTTCAACCTGGTCCTGCTACATATATAAAGGATCCTACCCTTCCTGTTGGTCAGGTTGTTCAGGAGCAATTTCCTTTGGTAGGCTATAAAGTAAGATCTTTTAAAGATACTATTCAAAATGGTAAGGTTATTAATCATAAACAAATTTCAGATGATCATTACCAAGTAGCGGCTGAAATAATTAGAATAGGAACAAAAGGCAAGTAGCATTAAGCTGAATCTGTTGAGGGAATATGTTGCAATGATAATTCCCTCTCCAAATCAGTCTCAATTTTAATAATAATATATGAGTTTACCTTAACTTTCTTCTACCCTCTCAATATATTCAACCTCTTCTAGCTTGGCTAAAGCATCTTCTACTGATATATCATCTTTTACTTTAGCATAAAGAATTATTCCTTTATTTATATCTCCATCCCACTCAAAATCAGTCATTATACTGTTAATCCCTAAATATTCACCCATTTTATTTGCACTAGGATTAGACCCTCTATATGTATTAAGACCATCTTCTGTTATTATTATTTCATAAATTTGCTCATTCTTTGACATTCGTTATTCCTCCTTACAATATTTTTTAACATACTAACTATAATGTTCTACATAAATTCAAAAACACATTTATATTTCACTTATGCACTCACTTTATTATAGACTACCACATATGAAAGTGATAGCCAAAATCCAACTTAAACTTTCATGACATAATATAATATAGTCCAAATAATATGTGAAACATTTACAAATCCATAAAAAACTAAACACACATTTATTAAAATATTTGACTGGTATAGTTGCTTTTCAGTAGCTTTTCTCATTCTTTGGTATACCCAAAACAAAAGCACTAATGGAATCACTATCTTAATTATTATGCTTAATAATTGCCTATTGTTTATAAATGGTGCCATGAAAGCATTAGTTTCTAAGAACATACCCGTATTGATTAGGAAAATTGTAAATATAACATCTGTTACATTTAATATGTATATAGTAATTAATTTTTTCCTTATTAAAAGCAAATCTCTTGTTTTTAGTAAAGAAATGATAAAAGACATACCTACCACCTCTATTTAGAAGTATTGACCATGCCTATTAGATTTAAACCCATTTTACTTATTATATCTTTATGTTGATTTAACAATGTAAACATGTTATAGTGTAAAAAATACAAAATGCTGTGGTACCGCGGACATCTTTTCGCCTCATAGTGAAAATACTGTCTATTTTTTTGTCTTAAAACAGTGCTTTATAATCATTACCGTAAAGAACTGTTTAATTTAATATAAAAAGGAGGAATATGTAATGGAGGGCAAAAACAAAAGAGAAACATTTTCAACAGGATTTGCAGTTTTTTTCGCAACATTGGGCTCAGCAGTAGGTTTAGGTAATATATGGAGATTTCCTTATTTAACGGGAGCTAATGGTGGAGGCGCTTTTCTCTTCGCATATCTTTTATGTGTTGCATTGGTTGGTATTCCCATTATGGCATGTGAATTTTACATAGGCAGAAAATCTAGAAAAAATGCAGTGGGAGCTTTTAAAGAATTAAAAGCTGCTAAAGGTTGGAAAATCATTGGATTTATGGGAGTGGCATCAGCATTCTTAATTATGTTCTTCTACAGCTGTGTTGCTGGATGGGTTTATTCCTATGTTTTCAAGGCATTAAAAGGTGATTTTGCCGGAGTTACTGCTGCTACTGCCGGATCAAAATTCATGACAACTTTAGTTGGTCCAATACCTCCACTTGTATGGCAATTTATAGTTCTTATCGTTGTTTCACTAATTTTAATCGCAGGGGTTAAAAATGGAATTGAAAGAATAACAAAAACCCTTATGCCGGTATTATTTATATTAATTATTATTTGTGATGTTAGAGCATTAACACTCCCAGGTGCATCACAAGGATTAAATTTTTTATTTCATGTTGATTTTACGCAGCTAACTGGGCCCGTTATATTAACTGCTCTTGGACTTGCATTTTTCAAAATGTCTCTAGGAATAGGAATAATGATAACTTATGGAAGTTATTTTACACACGATAATGATATGATAGCAACGTCTGCAAAGGTTGCTATATCTGACTCACTTATTTCAATACTAGCAGGAATTGCAATATTCCCAGCTGTATTCTCTTTTGGTATGCAGCCTAGCGCAGGTCCTGGACTTTTATTTATGACAATACCACTTGTATTCTCAAAAATACCCTTTGGCAGTGTTCTTCTAGTAGCATTTTTCGTTTTAACTGCAATAGCCGCTACAACAGCAATGATGTCTATTGTTCAAGTTCCTGTTGCATATTTTACTGAAGAAAAAGGTATGGGTAGAAAAAAAGCAGTACTCCTTACAACTGGTATAATAATGGTGATTGGTATTCTTGCTACATTATCAGCTGATACCACAAGTGTCCTTGGTAATATTCATATATTAGGGAAAAAAGGATTTTTTGATTCCTTTGATTATCTATCTTCTAATATATTACTTCCAGTAGGCGGACTTATAACAGCAATTTACATTGGATACTTTGTTAAAAAAGAAGATTTTAAATTTGAGTTATCAAATCAAGGAACTTTAAACAATGATCTTGTGTTAAATGTTGTACATGTATTTATTAAATTTGTATCACCAATTTTACTCATTATTGTTTTTTTAAATTCAATTGGAGTAATTCCATATTTAATAAAGTTATGGCACCTATAATTAGAATTGAATTTCCAATAAAAAGCATATAAGTTAAAACGACCTCAGCAATTGTTGAAGTCGTTTTTTTCTGTGTATCGTTTACAATTTATTTATACAAACATTCGTTTATTAAGGTTTTTAATTAGATAATCATATAACTCTTTTGAACTTTTCTGAGCCTTTATCTGTATTGCTTCTTCTATTGTAATATATATTTCTCTCATTTCAATTACTATTTCTCCAGCATCATATCTTAAAGAATATTTATTCTCATTTTTTAAAACCTCAACTCCATAATCATTAAAAACTAATTCCATTTTTCTATCTCCTTATTTTAGTCTTATTTTGTTTTTAAAGTAGTACACGCGTGTTTTCTTTCTCTTAATTTTCCCTCTTATCACTTACTGCTCCAACCATTATCTTTATAAAATTCTCCCAAAGTTGAAACATTTCCAACTATTTGTAGGTTTTATCGATTATAAAAATAATACCATCTTTTATTTAAAATATCTACCACTAATTTCTTATTATAATATTTATTTACATTTATTTAAAACTTTTTACTTTTTATTTAATAAGTTAAGTTTCAAGAGGCAATGTAAATATAACTGTGCTTCCTTTATTAACTTCACTTTCGCAGTAAATTGTTCCACCATTCGCTTCTTACACCAAATAAAATTTCAATAACAAAACAGACATAAGATTTCTCTCATGTCTGCTTATTTATAATCAATTCTCAAGTTTCTATTTTTATAATTTATAGCCACCTTGTATCATCAATTATGCATTATTTTACTTCTCTTTCTTTTACTAAATCCCTTACATCACCAATTATGGCTCTTGGAACTGGTAAATCCAGCATTGTTTTAAGTCCTGGTCGTGAATTCATTACAAGTGGAATCATATTAACACATATAGCTATTGTTGCAATTCCTCCTGGTATTTCCGGTTTTATTTGTAGGTTCAAGTTTGGAACTCCTTTAATTGTAATGTAGTCTCCAGTATCCACATTTTCAAGTTCTGGTCTTATCTGTTGAGGATGTTCCATGGTGACAAATACATTCTCACCTAAATTTGCATATCCCAATTGGCTACATCCAACAACCTCTCCAGCATTTACTGAAATGATATCCGTGCTGCGTGGCAGCGTTGTAACAATTGGTGATTTTTCTTGTCTAATGTTATTGAGTTTAATATTAAATGCTTCCTCGAACATCCCAAAGGATTGTAAAAATCCCACATGTCCATCTACTGTATTGTCTTTCACTCCCTGTATAAATGCTTCTGGCTTTAATCCAATACCTTGTTCAACCATAACTGCTTTGCCAAAGCAAGCTAGATCATTAACTCTAGTAGCTTTTATGCTATCAACTGTATCAGAGACTCCTGTAAGCATTATTGCAACTAGATCCATTATAAATCCAGGATTTACACCAGTTCCTAGTATTGATATTTTATTTTCTTTCGCAATTTTATCCATTTCATCTGACAATTCTGGATCTAATGCTCTTGGGTAGGACATTTCCTCAGCTGTTGTTACAATATCCATGCCAGCTTCTGCCGCCATTTTTATTAATGGAAATACAACTTTCGTAAAAGAAGCTGTAGCCATAAGACAAACATCTGCAAAATCTTTCTTAATAACATCTTTAGAATCCTTTGTAACTATACAGGAATTATCTTCATTTGCCTCAATCCCTAACACCTCATAAAGTTTTTTTCCAACTTTACTAGGATCCATATCAATAGCACCTACAATAGTAAATCCTTTTTTACTAAGTACCATTCTAGAAATACCACTTCCCATTGCCCCTAATCCCCAAACTACAACTCTTATCTTGTTTTTCATAATATTCTCCTCCTCATAGATGATAGTTATCTATTTTAATTTCCATATCCTTTTTTATTCCTAAACTTTGAATTAATAGTGCTTTAGCAACTTCTTTATTTTCTCTACTTAAAACTCCTGCACATGCCATAATATAATTTTTATCTATTAGAACTTTAGCTCCTTTTTTAGGAAGCATTGTAACCTCATCTTTTAAGTATCTTATTCCCAAAAGTAATTCTTCTCCTTTGGGAAGCCTTGTCAGTGCCCCTCCAGTTCCTATTATATATTTAACCTCAGACAAATCCTTACCATAAGCCTCAAAACCACTTTCCCCAACATATTTTCTTTTGATAAATCCAACATGCCTATTTATTGCAACATCTATAGCTTTCTTGGTTAGCAATCTACTTGAATTTATGTCATCCATATCTTGTGGTATAGGTTTTATATGATTTTTTATATATTCCTTTGTAAATCCACCTAAATCCCTAAGGTCTAGTAAATCAATTACATTTTTACTATTTATAAAAACACCAAGATCTCCTTCTACAGTTCTTTTAGCTTTGGGTTCCGGATTTATTAGCATATCTAAAACCTCGCTGCTTCCCTCCGTAACAGAATGTACATCTGTAGTTGCACCTCCAACATCAAAAACTACTAAGTCTCCTATTAACTCATATAGAAGTTTTGAACTTTCCATTACTGCTCCTGGGGTTGGCATTATGCTTCCATTAACCATTTCTTTTATTTTGCTCATTCCTGGTGCCTTTACAATATTTTTCTCAAAAGCTTCTTGTATTACTTTTCTTGCAGGCTCCACGTTTAATTCATCTACACTTGGATAAACATTATCTATTAAATATAGTTCTTGTCCCACGAATATTTCTTTCATCTCTTCTACATTTTCGATGTTTCCGCAGTATACAATAGGTTTGTTATATTTCTCAACGCTTATAAGTTCTGCATTATGAATAGCTGTCTCCCGCTCACCATAATCCGTACCTCCAGCAATCATTATCATATTTGGGTTAATATCATGTATTCTCTTTAAATCACTTTTTCTCATTTTCCCAGCAGTAACCATTTTTATGATACCACCGGCTCCAAGAGCTGCTTCTCTAGCAGCCTTAACTGTCATGTGCTCCATAAGACCGTGAACAGTTATTCTAAGGCCGCCGGCAGCACTAGACGTTGCTAACATCTTTTCCCATGTAATTGATTCATGTATTTGACTTTCTATATCTTTAATTGCATTTTTTAATCCTATAGTAACGTCACCATCCATTACTGTAGTACAGCTATTACCTTGAAAAGGTATATTTACAGAAACCTGTCCTGCCTCGTCGTAACCTAGATTAAAAGCAGTAACCAAAGTAGTGGTGCTCCCTATTTCAGCCACAAGATAATCCACCTTCACAATTAAAGCCTCCTTTTATTCTTCTTCTACTTCATTATCAGAAATACCCATTAACCTTTTGATTATGAATGATGCAACAGACGTTCCATTTGATCCACGACCAAATCCAACATCCATACCGTTTGCTTTAGCTATTTTATCAGTTACTTGTGTACCACCGGAAACAAGAATAATCTTGTCTCTTACACCTTTTTCAATACAAAGATCACTAAGTTTTTTCATATTTTTTGTGTGAACATCGTTATGACTAATTATTGTACTACAAAGTATCGCCTCCGCTTTAGATTCAATAGCTGCATCTACAAGTTTCTCTATTGGGCATGAAGTTCCAAGGAAAATTGCTTCTATACCGAACTTTTCAATTCCTCCATGCTTAATATCAATAACTTCGCGTACTCCAACAGAATGTTCATCTTCTCCTACTGTTGCTGCAACAACTCTAAGCGGATGTTCTTTTACATATTCTTTCATTACTTGGTCGGTTAGTACTTTTCTTCTTTTGGGAAGAACAAGCTCATCCCGTTTTACAGGTGTAAAATCACATACCCCCTTAATTTCTACAAGAGTTCCTTCAGCCTTTTGTAACACTTGTTTATGAATAATTTCAACATTTTTCAAATTCATTCTTTTGCCCATTTCAAGAGCAGCTGCTTCGCTAATCTGTTCATTTTCTGGTATACAAAAAGTGATTTTTACATACCCATCTTTAGCCCATTGAACTTCTGGAACCACAGTACCATCTTCTTTAACTTTTTCCATTCTTTTAAATACATTATCATTATCATCTAGTTCATCAATATATTGAATTTTAGAATGATTACATAAAGTACATTCATCTATAGCATCACAAGGTTTTTTATACTCTTTTGGAACGTTATTGTATCCAAAATGACCACAAACTGGTGCAAAATAATCTGAGTCTCTCTTAACTATTGTTCCAGCTGCATCTCCACCATCAATTTTCCTTGCAATACCATCATCATTTCTTTCTGGGTATTGACCTGAATCAATAAAAAATCCAGAATCTACGGATTTAAAATATCCACCTACGTCGATTATTTCCTCAAGGAATAAAACAGCTCTTTCCTTAATTTCTCTTGCTTTATCTCTGAGATATCCTGTTTTTTTGAGTTCTACCATATCCATTAATCCATCCATACCTATAAATGCCTGTTTAGCTGTGTTTATAGCATGAATGTTATTATAATGCCAAGGAACATTCCGTCCTTCATCAGGAGTTATTGTACTTTGAATGTCTGCTGATGTTAGTTCTGATATTAAAAGATTCAAAGTATGCCCTACTGTTGCTTCTCTTTCACAAGATTCTATATATTTTGTATTCATTTGAGCTCTCATTTTGTATTTTTTAAAAAACTCTCTAAGCGCCACTGCATAAGGAAGGTCATATCTCATACAAGGTGCTGGAGCAGATGTTGGAGGCACTGTTGAAAGCGCAATATTTTCTGGTTTCATTCCAACCAGTTCTGAAAAGCAAGAATTTATAGCATGTTGCACCATAAGCTCAGGCATCACCTTGTAACCCTTCATAGCTGTCGCATTAGCATTATGTGCACCATCTATCTGAAGCATTCCTGTATATGCCATTATGCCCTTTGCAACTGCAGCATCAACGAAAGATCTAAGCATATTGATATTTCTATAAAGTATATTATATTGTGGATCTTGATGAGCTCCATTAACCCCTTCTTCTGCGAACATTACTGCTACATCAGGACCAGCCACTCCAGATACATAAGAATGGAAATTTATTTTTCTTCCTACTTCATCTTCTATTAAATCTATTGCTTTTCTTGTTGCTCTAATTTCTTTTCTAGTTATTGGTACCCCGCCAAAACCTTCCGGGCTTCCTTCTAGCAATCCATCAAAGTGACTTTGTCCCATTGTACGAATAACCATTAAGTGATCCGCACCATGCCATGCTGCCATTCTCATTCTTCTTATATCGTCTTCAAATCTCCCTGAAGCAATTTCTGTGGTAATAGTAGCTCTTGGCTGTGGATCTATATTTCCAAAACTTCTTGCTGCTGGAAGAGGTTGACTCCTTTTTAAAGATGTAGATATTTCATGATATATAAACTCTCCAACATTACCTTTCTCATTTTTTTCTCTCCAGTGCCACCCTCTCCATTTTGGTTCATACGTGTCAAGGTCTTTTAATATTTCTTCTACGTTGAGCTTTTCATTTTCTTCTAATTTTCCGTACATTAGTTGTCACTTCCCTTCATTTTTTCAGATATAATCTCCCATCCTATTCCTTTAGATAACTCCACTCCTGCTTTAAGATAATCTATATTTTTAAGCTTTGCGTAAGTTAAAATCACATTTCCTATTCCTTTTCCTAGTAAATTCCATTTTGTACCATAAGAAATTATAGGTTGCGCTTGCATGCTAGAGAATCCCATTCTAAGTACAACTGAACGTTCAATAGCTGGTGATGTATGAGTATATGCTAAGTCCACCATTGGTTTTACAACTTTACTCGTAAGACTCCAAAATTTTTCATATAACTGGTCGTTAGTCAAATTTTTCAGATGCTCTCTTCTTTTTTCAAAATCATCCTCTCTTACCATAACTAAATCCCCCTAATATTTTAGAATTATTTTTTTAAATATTATACTATCTCTACATTATGCTGTTTTAATATATCGATTATTTTTTCTTTAGAATATCTTGTTTCTAAGGCTAAAAACTCAATATCAACCTTTTCCACCCTATTATCAATCAGTTTTTTAAGAACATTTTTTATATAGGAATTTTTCAACTCATCCATATCTATATCTGTGACTGTTACTAATGATGGGTTAGCCGGAATTACTATATTCTTACCAGGTACTTGCTCTTTAGGATTGCCCACATACACATTAATCCCATTTTCTTTAGCAAAATTAAGTTGAGGTAATAAATGTTTTCCCGCTCCCGTATATTCAGTCTCTTGGACAACTATTATGGCATCATCATCGTATTCCTGAGCAATTGAA
Organism: Clostridium sp.; assembly: GCF_036569345.1. GTDB lineage: Bacteria > Bacillota > Clostridia > Clostridiales > Clostridiaceae > Clostridium_AD. Next base: position 5,320 of record NZ_DATCQT010000218.1, on the reverse strand, counting down.
AATGCAGCGACTAAAGATACATTTCCTGCTGGTCCCCTTTCTAATCCTTCAAGTTGAGCTAATACTTCAGTCATCCAAAATACATCGCCTTGCGTAGTTGTTACATATCTATCCAAATACCTTAAAGGCCTTGCTGCACTTCTAGGTACATCTGATCTATCAGGATTGGTCATGAATGGAATTCCGAATCCTGTATGTCCTGTAGTAAAAGATTTCTTGTTAAAGTCTACATCGGAAGCCATGTGAAGGCCTGAAAGATCAACTGACGCTCCTATAACCTTGGTTTCCACGGCCCCTGCCCTTATAAGTCCTCTTGCTGTACCAGTAACATTTCCACCACCTGCATGGGTTACAATAACAGCATCAGGATCTTTTTCTAGTCTTTCTCTACACTGCTCAGCTATTTCATATCCTAAAGTTTCAATTCCCGCAACTCCATAAGAAGAATATAATGACGCATTATAATAACCTGTATCTTCAAGTATTTTTAAGTAATCATAAAATAATTCTGGTCCTACAGAAAGCCTAACAACTTCTGCTCCAAAGCCTTCACACTTTCTCCCTTTTTCTAATATCTCTGGTTGCCCTATTTTTCTTGAATCATAACATTCATTTGCTATAATACATTTCAGACCTCTAATGTTTGCCTGTGACGCAACTGCGGCTCCATAATTACCTGAAGTAGCTGCTCCTACGCCAATGTACCCTCTCCTCTTTGCGTCAAATACAGATATGCATGCTCTTCTATCTTTAAAACTCCCAGAGGGATTAGCGCTTTCATCTTTTACAAATATTCTAGCTGCCTTTCCGGTTTTTGAAACCTTTCTTGCCAATTTCGTTATATTCCTTAATTCCAGCAATGGTGTATTTCCAACTCCTACGTCATTTTGAATTTCCTTAACTTCACTAAATGAATATTCAACATCATCCATCAATCTCTCATAATCAAATGAAAACTTTCCAGTTTCATATTTACTATAATCCACACCAATTGATTTAAGTATTATTTCATTCTTTCGACCCATAAGCTCCTCATATTTATTCATGCCGCATAACCTCCTCTTAAAACTATTCCTAAAATCATTACTTTATTTAGCTATTATTTCTCTAGCTTGTTTTCCTATATTACTTATCTCTTCAACATATTTACCATAGGTATGATAATATCCTGGCTCTATTTCAACGATTTTCCCCTTAGCAATTCTACCTATGTTAGTTTCAACTTGTACCTCATTTCCTAATTCAGAATCACTAAGGCACTTCCCTCGTATCCAAGATTTAAGTGGAGTCTTTTTTGTTTCATCCGGTATATTGGTAGCTCTGTCTATTGGCATTAAAACAATTTCTTCTACTTCAACCCATGTGCCTTTTTTAATCATAGTTTTTACCTCCCGAGATTTAAATTATTATTGAAATACATAATTCTTATACTTATGTTATTATTTAGCAACTACCATGCCAAAGAAAAAACACCTGTGTTTAAGCCATTGCTTAGACATAGGTGTTTAAATTTCGCAAAATATTCTGCATATTTTTTGTATGACTTATTCAATTAAAACAATAACTTCCAGTATTTACTGTGTTTTCTATGAATAATTGTATATGCAAAAAATTTTGCATGAATAGCAAAAAAATTTGCTTATTTCAATAATATTATATTATTTTATGTATTTTTATTTTATATTGAAGATTTTGTCTTGAAATGCTTAGTTCTCTAGCCGTTTTACTGACATTACAACTGTTTTTTCTCAAGATCTTTTCTATTATATTCTTTTCAATATTACTCATATAAGCTTCTAAATCAAAGTCTTTATCTATATTTGAAATACTTTCGTGATCATTTAGACAAATTTCATTTTCTATCCCAGAATCAAAATGGTCGTCTGTTAAAATAGAATTATTGTCTGCCATATTCATTGCTACTTCAATAACATTAGTTAATTCTCTAATATTTCCCGGCCAATTATATCCCTTAAGTTTTCTTATCATATCTTCATCAATACCCGTTATATTTTTACACAGAATTTTATTATATTTTTCAATTAACTTGTCTACAAATAAAATAATATCATCTTTTCTCTCTCTTAGTGGAGGTATATTTATTCTAAGTACACCTAACCTGTAATAAAAGTCTTTTCTTAACTTACCACTCTCAATAAGTTTCTTTGGTTCCTCATTTAACGTAGCTATTATTCTTACATCAATATGTATACTTTTAGTACTTCCAATAGGCCTTACATATCCATCTTGAAGTACTCTTAAAAGTTTAGATTGAAGATACGGTTCTAAAGAATTTACTTCATCCAATAAAATGGTTCCATGATTTGCTTCTTCAAATAATCCTTTTTTATTCTCTGCACCAGTAAACCCTCCTTTTTCTGTACCAAAAAGCATTCCTTCTAATAATAGCGCAGGAATAGCAGCACAATTTATAGGTATAAAGGGCTGATCTTTTCTTAACCCATCATAATGAATACTTTGAGAAAAAACTTCTTTTCCGGAACCTGTTTCTGCATATATTAATACAGATGAACTTGACATACTTGCTTTCTTAGCTTTTTCTATAACGCTTTTCATAACAGGATTATTACTATATATATCACTAAAAGCATAATGTGCATTCACCTTCGCATCTAAATTTTGCAATTTACAAATACTTTCAGTTAATTCTTTTAGTTGAGTCATGTCTTTAGCTATTTCAATCACTGCTATAGTCTTATTATTTAAAATTACTGGCACAGTAGTATTTATAGTAGTGACCTTCTTCTTATATCCACTTCCATAATGTTGTATTAGTCCCACGATTTTTTTACCAGTCTTTAATACATTCATAAGGGTAGATTCCTCATCCTTTACATCCTTTAAGTATTCATTAACCTTTTTTCCTATAACTTCACTAAATTCTACACCTTCTACCTTTTGCATCACTGCATTATAATAGATGGTTTTACCTTCACTATCTACTACTTGAACTCCTTGGTCCAAATTTTCTAACAGACATTCTAATATCTTTTCAGCGTTGGGAAATTTATTATCCATACTTTATCTTTAGTGCGAAATCGTGTAAAAATTCCAACGACCCACTAAATACTCACTTCCTTCCTCTGCCTAATTTAAAATCCACTTAATATTAAAACTATGCTTCAAATTGATTCTTTTAATTAGCTAATTCTATTATATAACACCAAATACAAAATATCTATAAATAAGCAATGACTGTTAGTGGATGAATATCATCTAATAACAGTCATTTGTAAATATCTACTTCAATATACTCTGATACCCTACCCCTAAGTAATTCAACCAATTCCTCATCCATAAATTGATATTCATCAGGTATGTCAAACAAATTATTTTCTTATCATTAAGCAAATTCCCAAATTTATTTTTAAGCCTTGTAGAGTGTTTTCTTTCCATTACAAATATTATATCTGCCCATCCTATATGGCCATTTGTAACCTTAATACGAGCATTTGCTTCCGTTCCTGCTGACCTTACATCATATCCGTTTACTCCATTAAATATTTTTTCTGCTGTAAGACTCCGCCACTTGTTTCTACTACATATAAATAATAATTTTATATAACTCACCTTCCATCAATTAACTCGTAAATTCCTCTATTGATTCTATTTTGATTAATTATTAAGTAAAACTTAAAAATTTAGACTTGCTTTTACCAGTTGGAATAGCCCCTTCTAATCCTATAACTTTAGGCCATAATCCACTCAACAGCCACTAATAAATTATCAGCTATATAATCTGCCTCTATTTCTGACCATTTACTCCTGTCTTTTTCTAACGTCTCAATACCAGACCCAGTTAATACAAGTATTTTACCCATATTAACTCTTTCCGCGGCCATCATGTCACTCCACCTGTCTCCAATTACGATACATTTTGTGAGGTCAAGTGCATACTCTTCTTTTGCCTTTAACAATAATCCAGTTTCAGGTTTTCTACATTTACAGTTATTCTCTGGGGCATGAGGACATATATACGCTTTTTCAAAACCAAAACCAACTAACTCATTAATAAAATTTTCTTCTGTAGCTTTATAAGCTGAAATGCCTGGTTGATTTGTAAATGCAAATATTCTGATTCCTTTGATTTTCAGCATATTTATAGCTTTATCTGTAAACGGGTATAGAACAAATTTATCAGGGTATGTTACGTCAGTATCTCCACCCATAGTGCCATCTCTATCTATAAATACTGCTTGAACATCTTTTGGCAATGTCATCATCTCCCTCTAATGTAGTTGTATGTCAGTATATAACCCTTTTAAGATTTTTCACACTGCAGCTGGTTTTAACTACTTAATTGAACAAATAAAAAAGCAGAAGAGTTTTCCACAAAGCCTGCGTTCTTTATGGAGTCCATAATTAGAGAGTTAATTTGAAATTATAGTCCCCTTTCTTTATTCATCAATATGAACAATTCGTTCTATATTTATAGGAAGGTCTTCAATTTTTTCTTTAATAAATGTAGGATAGATTACATGGTTTCTAATATCTGCTATATCAACCCATCTAAATTCAAATTTATTACTACCTTCTGTAATATAAAATATATCTTCTCTTCCCAAAAAGTTTTTGTCACAACACTCTATTAAATAATAGAAACAAATTTCATGGTATTTGCTATCATTATTGTTAAAGAAATGTTCAACAACCCATAATAATCTATTAATTGTAACATTAATACCTAGTTCCTCTGTCATCTCTCTAATAATTGTATTTTCGGTACTTTCAAACATTTCTACTCTACCCCCTGGGAAAGCATAGAAATCATCATTAATTAACCTATGTATAAGTACCTTATTCTTATTAAATAAAATTCCTGCAACACGAAAATTAAAAACTCCATTTTCAACTTTAAAATTAATCATATTTATAACCTCACATCCTAATATTTCCTTTGTGTTTTATTAGATAAGTCTAATAATTAACTTACTTACAAGTGCAATTAAAGTAACTCTTATTTTACGTAATTTTTCACTTTACAACACCCAACACCTGTAAAAATTGTTATATCATTACTAAACCTTATAAGTATTATACCTTTATACAATTATAAATTCCATAATTGATAATAAAAGCCACGCATTTAGCCGATTATGACTAAATGCGTGGCTTGATATTTGGTTAGATCCCGAAACTTTATTATAATTGAACAAAATATGTTCCCTAATAAAAAAGTTACCGCAAATTCTCAAAATCCCCCATCACCCCTCCACCCCTTCACCCACCTACCTTCCCACCCTCTTTCCTTTTTCTGTATTATAATAAAGTTCCCCACAAAACTCCCCCCTTTTGCCCG
>NZ_DATCQT010000217.1:0-48552 GCF_036569345.1 Clostridium sp. | reverse complement strand
ATATATTATATGTGTATAAATTACATATTTTGTTAATAATATATAAGAAGCATAGTCGCCTAGGCCAAGCCTTGGAGAATTTCTTTTTTTGTAGAACATAAGGGAGTAGATGTTAATGGATGATAATAGAGCAGTTGAAGTCATAGAAGAAACAAAAGTAAAAAAGAGGTTATGGAAAACAATCATTAAATGTTTATTGATATTTTCCACAATAATTATGGTATTAGTTGCAGTAGTTTCAACTTATGTTTATATCAAATATGGTTCTAAAATACAATCAACCATAACGGCTGGTAACAATATAGCACAAAGTATAAAACAAACTGATTTTAATACCAGAAAACCAACACAATTTTATGACAGCAACGGAAAACTATTAAAAGAATTCAAAACCAACACATATTATTATACCAATGAAGTCGACTTAAATCCATATATAGGAGAAGCCTTTACTTCAATAGAGGATCAACGATTTTACGAACATAACGGTATAGATTATAAAGGTATAAGTAGATCTATTTGGCTATATATAACATCCAAGGGTGCTACACTTCAAGGCGGTTCTACAATAACACAACAACTTGCAAGAAATGTATTCCTTACATTTGACGTAACCTTGTGGAGAAAATTAAAAGAATCTGTTATAGCATTAGATTTAGAAAAAAAGTTTTCCAAAGCACAAATATTAGAATTTTATGTAAATAACATAAACTTCGGTAATGGCTGTTATAGTATTGAAAGTGCAGCGCAATATTACTTTCAAAAGTCAAACAAAGACTTAGATTTATCTCAAATAGCTATGCTAACATCTATTCCTAACAACCCATCTCTTTATAACCCTGTACGCCATATGGATAATGTTATAAATAGAAGGAATCTAGTTCTAGACAAAATGCTGGCTTTAGGTAAAATTTCACAGGCGGATTTAATCAAAGCAAAAGCAGAAGTTATTAAATTAAATATAAAACCCAATGTAAAATCAGAACCTATGACTTACGATATGCAGTATGCAGTATATAATGCTACATTAAAATTAATGGAACAAGATGGTTTTGTATTTAAATATTATTTTAGCAATAATATTGATAGAACAGCCTATTTTAATCAATATACTAATGAGTATGCGGATAAAGAAAAACAGCTCCTTAGTGGAAGGTATAGAATAGATACATCTATAGATACTACAAAACAGAAAAAATTACAAAACGTAATAGATAGTAATTTAGCTGGATATTTAAAAAAGGATAAGACCACGGGTTTATATGAAAAACAAGGCGCAAGTGTCACTATAGATAATAACACAGGAGAAGTAGTAGCAATAGTTGGTGGTAGAAGTCAAAGTGGCAACACGTTTAACAGAGCTTTTTTAGGGATAAGACAACCCGGTTCTGCTATAAAACCACTAATAGCATATACACCTTCATTTGAAAAAGGATATATTCCAACAAGTGAATATATAGATGCGCCAATAGCTAATGGCCCCGCTAATGATGACTTTGCATACCGAGGTTCTGTATCTTTAAAATACGCAGTTGATATATCAATAAATACTATTCCTGTCAGATTAGTAGAAGCAAATGGTGTAAAAAATTCATTAAAATACTTACAAAACATGGAGTTTAAGTATATAACTTCTGATGATACCTCACCTATAGTTGCTATAGGAGGTTTTACAAAGGGTGTTACCCCAGTAGAAATGGCTTCAGGTTATTCAACACTCTCAAGAAATGGCATATTTATAAGTCCTACTAACCTGCGTAAAATAACAAATACAGTAATTGATGAAGTTTTGTTTGAAAATAAGCATAAGCAAATTAAAGTGTATGATAGTGGTGCATCTTATCTTATGACAGATACTTTAAAGAGTGTATTAACAGAAGGTTATTCAACAGGAAGTGGCTTATCCCTTAATGATTATTATTTTAGTGCAGGTAAGACAGGAACTACTGATAAATCTAAAGACTGTTGGTTTGTCGGCTATACGCCTTATTATACAACTTCCGTATGGGTAGGAGATGATACCCCTGCTGCGCAAGATATGTTTGGTGCTAGTGAGCCAGGACATATATGGAAAGAATACATGGAATACCTACACCAAGGGTTAAATCAAAAGGATTTTGACCGCCCTAATACAATAGTTGATAAAAACGGGATATTAATGGACACATTGTATTTAAAACTTCATCCAAATATCAGCACCGTAAAAACAGAAAATGAAAACCAGTTAGAAGTTATAAATAAGGAAAATATTAAAACTAATGATGTTCTGATTAAAGAACAGGAAACGGCATATGAAAAGTCTGCTAAAGACGCCATTTACCTACTTGAAAGCTTCACTTTAACGGATAAATCACAATATGCGCTTTCTGAACAATTAATTCAAAAGGTCTCTTCTGCTTTGCAGAATGTATCAAATAAGGAGATTTATTCAGAATATCAAGCAAGACTTCAAACTATGATAAACAAAATTAATGGAGAAAAATCTAATATAGAAAATCCGCCAAAAACAGAACCTAACCCACACGACACGACAGGTACACCTCCAAAAACTGATGGTACAGATACTAATGTAGACACACCTGCACCAGCTACAAATCCACCAAAGTCCCAATAACCCAATACTAATTCAAATATGGGAAATAAAAAATAACAACATCTTATTATGCGGAAAGTATTAAAGAAATACTTTCCGCATAATAAAAACAATAAAATTCTGTTCTTTCTTATATTTTTTTATTATTTTGTTTCATATATTCAACTATAAGGTCATCTAAATACTGGCTTACTATCAATATATCTTCTTTATTTTCTTTATCACTGTCATTATCATATATTGTACTGCAAAGCTCATTAAGAACATTCCTTAATTCATAAATACGATTGTTTAGCTTCTCAAGGTCACTATTTAACATTTCTATTTTTTCCATTCTATCTCTCCGATGTTATATTATTTAAATAATTTCTGAGAATCTCTATTATATATATATTATTCTTTAGCTTTAATGGTGTAGCAATAACCAAAAAAAATTTTCCTTCTTTATCTTCAATTTTTACAAACATATCATTTTTTTGTATATGCTCTCATGGAAATACAATTTCCACAAACCTCTTCTCCCTAAGAATAAGGCTATCAATCATCGATAGCTTATTATATCATTCATTTTTTTTACAATCAATCTCATATTCAACTAATTTATTACATTTTTTATTACATTATTCGACATATTAAACAAAAAAATAAAAACACTTCCATCACTGAAAATGTCATCCATATTACTTTCGAAATATCAACTAGCAACTGTTATGTTAGTAGCCGTTTACATATTATTTCAGCAATTTCTTTATGAGTTTCTTTTGATACATGTATTCCATCTTCCAAAAAATATTTCCCTATGTTTTCATTCTCTGATAAAAGGTTTTTTAAATCTATGGATATAATCTTTTTTTCATTCCGAATGTTGTATCTCCTGGTATACCTTTGTTAATAATATTCTCTTTTATTCTTGTAGATACTATACTAACCCAGCCTTCTGATTCATTAACCCCATATCCAAAAGTTAAACTATCTCCGATACATACTATTCTCACTTTATTATCTCCTCTGTTATCATAGTGATAAAACTGTTGCTCTATTTGAAAATTTCACATTAATACTACTTATATTGGTAGTCCAAAACAAATAATCGTCCCATTAAATGAAGATTCAACGCATTTTATAAAGCCACCATGAGCCTCAACAATATATTTAGATATGGAGAGACCAAGTCCGGAGCCAGGAATGTTTTGATTTCTACATTTCTCGGCTCTGTAGAATTTATTAAATATATAAGGAATATCAGCTGAGGAAATACCTATGCCTGTATCTTTTATGAATACGTTAAGGTAGCTACAAGTGTTTTCAAAATATATTGAGATGGTTGCATCTTCTCTTGAATACTTTATACTATTTGAAACTAAATTGTACATTACTTGAGAAAGTCTTTTCTTATCACCATTTATCAAAAGATTAGGTATTTTATCTGGGCTAATAAAATGAATTTTTTTGCTGGTTATCTCTACAGATAAATCATCTAATATATCTTTAAAGAAATCACCACAGTAGAACTCTACTAATGATATGTCCATTTTGTTAAGCTCTGCCTTTGAATGCTGTAGTATATCCTCTAGAAGTTTGGATAACATTTTTACTCTGTTTAATATTATTGTACAATATTTATCAATACCCACCTTATCTTTAACAATACCATCCTTTATCCCTGACACATATCCATGAATGGCAGTTAGTGGAGTCTTAATATCATGAGATAAGCAAGCTAAAAGTTCCTTCTCACTTACCTTTATTGATATTTCCTTTTGTTTTGAAACTTTAAGTTCGTCTCTCATGGCTTCAAAATCATGGCAAAAAAGACCCATTTCTGTATCATAGTCATAATCAATCTGGTATGAAAAATCGCCGTTTAAAATTCTCCGAGCACTTTCATTAAGGGAAGCTAGAGGCAATAAAATATCTTTTTTCAAAAAAATATAAATAAAAATCATCAGCACACTTATCGCAAATAAAGAGATGATAATAGGTAGTATATTTATAAAGGTAACTAACCTTGATGAAGCGGTTAAAAAGTTCTCCTTAGGAATTAAAAAAATTGCGGTACCAACTTGAGCACTATTTATAATTAGTGGGGTAGTATATTTGACTAGTCCCACTTGCTGCAAGGAGGATTTATTATCGTACTCCATAAATTCATTTAAGTTAGTTAAAGCATCTTTTTTGTAAGTACTTATAGTAGAGTACAAAACCTTACCCTTTAGATCTACAACAGCATAGGGAAAATCAGTTTTCAAAGGAGACTTAGAATTATTATTCACTAATACCTTTTCTAAACTTGTTTTTATAGAACTTGTTAAAATTCTACCCCTATTAACTGTAGGATAAAAACTATTTTTATTATATATAAGATTTGTTGAATAAATAATTACAAAGGCTACTAACACAATCACAGATAAAACCAAAAATTTTATTTTGAGTGCTATGCTTTGGTTATTCATCTATAACTTCCTCCCATTTGTACCCAACTCCCCAAACAGTTTTAATATAATTTATGTTGTTCAACGCAAATTTCTCGCGAATTCGGTTTACATAAACAGCAACTGTATTTAAATCTCCAAAACCGGTTACTCCCCAAACATTATCATAAAGCTGTTCCTTAGAAAATACTTGAGATGGGTAATCAGATAAAAAGTCTATTATTTCAAATTCTCTAGAGGTTAAGTGAATTTCTTTATCCCTGTAAGTTACCTTATAGCTTTTAGCATCTACTGCTAATGTGCCAAATTCTTTTATTTGAGACTCATACTTATTTGTAGGACAAACATCTTTTAATGGAATTGAAAAGGTTTTATATCTCCGCAGATGTGCCTTTATTCTTGCTACTATCTCCATTGGCGAAAAAGGTTTAGTAATATAATCGTCAGCACCAACCCCTAAGGATAAAATCTTATCAATATCTCCACTTTTTGCAGAAAGCATTATTATAGGTATTAAAGATGAACTCCTAATTATTCTGCAGATTTCTATACCATCCACCTCAGGAAGCATTATATCTAAAACAATAATATCCGGATTAAAAGAGTTAAAAATAGCAAGTGCATTTCCTCCATTATCACAACAATCAACAGCAAAACCTTCACTTGTTAAATAATCTTTTAATATATTTCTGATGTCTATATCATCTTCAATGATAAGGATTTTTTCATTTGACATAATATGCCTCCCAATACTTTATAATTATATTTTAACATAAAAGTGAAGAAAAGAGAGTTTAAAACTGGTAGCAGTTTAGTTTACCACCCTCTTTCTTTTAAAAATTCAAATATTAAAACCTCTCTATTTTCATAATCTTCTTTAGAGAACTTATCTAAAGCTAGTTCTCCATCGATTCTACCATCCTTTAGATATATTAATCTGGAAGCACGAGCAGCAGCCTTTAAATCATGAGTAACCATAACTACTGTTTGGCCATTATTATTTAAGCCCGATAATATGTCTAAAACCTCTTCTCCAGCAGTTGAATTAAGTGCTCCTGTGGGTTCATCTCCAAATAATATTTTAGGAGAGGTGATTATAGCTCTTGCCACTGCTGCTCTTTGTTGCATGCCTCCAGAAATTTCAGAGGGATATTTTTCCTTAGCATCCTTTAAGCCAAGGGTTTCAAGAAGCTTTAAGGTTTTCTCATTGACTTCTTTTTTATTTTTATTTACTCCATAACCACAATAAGCTATATTTTCAAAAACTGTTATATCCGGCAGTAAATTTATACTTTGAAATACGAAAGAAATGTCTTTCTTTCTTACCTTAGAGAGTTCCTCCTCCTTCATTGAAGTAATATCATAACCTAAGAGGTTAACGCTGCCACTAGTAGGGGAGTCCATACCACTTAAGGTATATAATAATGTAGACTTACCAGAACCTGAACTTCCCATAATTACTGTAAAGTCCCCTTCAAATATGTCTAAGCTCAAATTTTTTATCACGTTAAGAGCAGTTTTTCCCGTGACAAAGGATTTGCAAAGGTTATTAGTTTTTATAACTGATGTTTTCATCAAATCACTCCTCCATTAATTCAGTAGGTTTAGTCTTTTTTATAACGTCGCAGCACATAAGTGTAGTTAAAAGTATTAAAAAAATCATAATGGTTATTAGTAGTAACATTGTTACAGGCGATACTATTAACACATCTAATTTATTAATTACTGCAGCAATAATAGGTCTTGCAATAGTTAAATTTAATATGATAGCTATAATAGTGCTACATAATGTTAATATTAATATCCTATATAAATATCGATTTGTTATTTCTTTAGAGGTAAATCCTAGTGCCTTCATTATTCCAAAGTTTCTTCTATTATCTCTAATATTCATTATTATAATGTTTAATATGGTTATAAAGCAAAAGGCTATAAATACTACAATTAATAAATTGGTAATAGGGAGTAATATTCCAGGCATAGGGTCTATACTGTCTTTAACTGTGGGATGAATATCACTTGCATCTAAATTAGGATATCTATTATTAATCTCTTTCTTAAATTCTTCTTTATTGGTACCAGCTTTAAGGTTTACAAAAATTTCGCTACCTATAAATTCAGGAATCTCCTTTTCTATATCAGAGTTTAACATTCTTATACCATATCCAAGTTGCATCATTGAATTATAAGATCCGGTTATTAAATAGGATGTTTTTTTATTATTTATAGATAGTTCTATATAGTCTCCTACAGATAACTTTGCATCTTCTAATATTTTTAATGAAACGGCTACTTCTTTAGAATTTTCAGGATTGTGCCCCTCTATGATAGTAAATCCTAAGTCACTAGTGTAAGAACTCATGGCAAATATATCGTAAAATGTGCTCTTTAGAGGGTATTTTTTAGTATCTAATTCTACTACATCAGTTAGCATTATGGATCCATAAACATAATTTTTAATTCTATTGTCCTTCTTTACTCTATTCAAAACCTCCTTTAAAACTACTGCTGAGCTAACCCTGAGCGGAGCACTAATGGTTACATCACTTTTAGGTAGTCCAAACCAGATAGGAGTATTTTCCTTCATCTTCGATATAGTCACATTTAAATTACCAAAGAGCAATACTAGGGTTAGCGATAAGGTTAATGTTAATGTTATAAAGGCAGCAACCTTTTTATATTTAAAAATATCGTTTATTGCTAAGGCTATAGGAGATATATTATTCTTAATCAGTGATTTTGTTAGCTTTTTCCTTGAAGAAGTAACACCAGTTCTGATAGCTTCTACAGGAGTGATTTTATTAGTTTTTCTAATTACAAAATACAAATTAATAATTACCACTAAGGTAAATAAAATTATTGTAGCTAAAATAACATTAACATTAATACTTACACTTTGAAAATCACCAATATACTTTAAAACTTTAGAGGCTGTGTAATTTAATATAGGAATACTACACAGAGCTCCAAATATACTTCCAATAAAAGCAATTATAGAGTAACCTATAATATAGAATTTGAGAATTTCTCTTTTAGAAAAACCAAGAGCTTTGTAAATTCCAATAGATTTATATTCTTTTAAAATATTATTCCATAGAATAAATCGCATAAGAAACACTGAAACAATAAACACCAAAATTGAAGCTAAGGTTGAGACGCCACCCATCATGGAAGATGCCATAGTGGCACCTGATATTAACAATTTTTTATCAACTACAAATCCACCGACTTTTATTGCAGTGGTCAAATCCTTTTCTAGATTAGCAACATTAGTCCCACTTTTAACATCTATAAAGATTAATGATGTTTTACTAAATGAGGAAAAATCCTGAGAACTATTGTTATTGGTATATAAATCAATTGTACCCATCATAGAAGATGGCTGAATTGAGTCATTAATTAAGGCAGAAACCTTTAAAGTGACGTCCTTAGCCTTTGTTTTAAACGTCAAGCTATCTCCAAGGTGAATATTATAATTATCTGCTTGAAGGTTAGTGATCCACACTTCGTTAGCCTTTGGACAACTGTCCTTATTTGATGAGTTACCCTTATTTAAACCAAAGGGAAGATTTTTGCTATCTTCTATGGGAACGACATCATACATTGAAAGCTTTAAATTTTCTCCATTGTGATAAAGATTATAACCAGAGGTGAAAGCCTCCATAGTTTTAACATTATTAACTTCTGAATTACGCATGCTCCAATTAAGTATATCCTTTATAGAACTTTCATTTGCGTTATAGCAGATTATATCGTAAAATTTATCATTAGAATAAAATTTATTAACATACCCTTGAATAGAGGTTAACATGGACAAACTACTTGTAAATATTAAAGAAGATAAAAATAATAACGTTCCAATTAAAAAACATTGAAGTTTTTTCTTTTTCAGTTTTTTAAGCCACATATAAACACATCCTTCCTTTAATTCTATAATACCCAACAAAAATTAAAGAAAAATATTCAATTTATTAATGAAATCTTACAATTTATAACTAAATAAAAATTTAATTCATAAATCTAATCTATTCCAACTATTTTACTTCTACGTTCCATCAAAATTACATCCAACCATTTATCATTGTTCATTTTAGCAATTTTTTCTCTTATTCCAATTTGTCTAAAACCACATTTTTCGTGTAATGATATACTTGAAGCATTTTCTCTAATAATTCCAGAATGTAAAGTCCAAAATCCATTTTCTTCTGATAGTTTGATTAAATTTGTTAGAAGAACTGTTCCTATTCCTTGACCTTTATATTTTTCACTTATGTAAATACTTACTTCGACTACACCTCCATATACACACCTACTTGAAGTTGGACTCAAAGCACACCAACCCAATATATTATCGCCTAAGCGAACAACTAATCTACATGAAGTAATATGATTATTATTCCAGTTCTCCCAAGTAGGTATCTTTGTCTGAAATGTTGCTATTCCCGTTTTAATACCTTCAAAATAAATATTTGCTACCTGTTCCCAATCAGATTGTATCATTTTATCAATTTTATAGTCCATTTTTTTCTCCCCCTTACTATTTATATGCTTTTACATGTGCTCCAGCAAAAGCCCCATCAAGTAGTTCCGCATCCATTTGACTATAAACATCCCCTAAATTTTTGCCCTGCGCTATGCTTTGAATGATATCTTTGGTGTATATATTGACTGGCGTAATTTCAATGTTTTTAAATCCTACCTTTTTAAGGATTTCTTTGTATTCTTCTATGTTTAGTGCACCTGCAATACAACCTACCCACATTTGTATATTATTCCTTATTTCATCTGGAACACTTTTAAGTTCAACAATATCTGCAATTGCAAGTCTACCGCCATTTCTAAGCACTCTATAAGCTTCTTTTAAAGCATCTTCCTTACTTTCACAAAGGTTAATTACGCAGTTTGATGTGATTACATCAATAGTTTCATCTTCAAGTGGAATATTTTCAATATAGCCTTTTAGAAACTCTACATTCTTAACTCCCATTTTTTCTTTGTTATTGTTAGCAAGTGCAAGCATTTCATCTGTCATATCAAGCCCATAAACTTTTCCAGTTTCTCCAACATATTTAGATGATATAAATACATCTATACCACCACCACTGCCCAAATCAAGTATTACTTCACCCTTTTGAGGATTAGCCAATACAACAGGATTTGCACATCCTAATGATGCATTAACAGCCTCTTCTGGTAAACCTTTAATAAATTCTTTAGTATATATCAACGAATCGTTTGTAAGCTTACTACAACATGCGGCTGTGCATCCACAAGAGCTTACTGACTTAGCAGTTACCTTTTTTGCTATATCACCATAATATGCTTTAACTTGACCTTTTATATTTTCCTTCATTTTTAAATCCTCCTAACAACATTTATTATTTTTGACTGCATTAGTTAAAAGTTTAAGGCTTTCCAATACTTGCTGTCGCTTATCCTTTGGAATTGATTGAAATATTTTTTTATAGTAAATTTCCATACTAATTTCTATGCTTTGATAGACCTCTTGACCTTTGTCTGTCAATTCTATATTTACATATCTTCTATTCTCTGCATGTGTTTCTCTAATAACCAACATATCTTCTACAAGATTGTTAATTGTTCTGCTCATTGTACTTTTATCTAATCCTAGTAAGTCAGAAAGCTCATTTAATGATATTTGTTTTGCCCTCCCAATTTCAACAATTGCATGACATTGAGATATAGTAGTACCACAACAAGTCGCTTCACTTTTCTCAAGGATACCTAAATTTCTGACCAAGACTCGAATTAATTCTCTTAAATAATTATCACCTTGCTTTTCCATTATTTATCACCTCACAATAATTGTAACACACAACAGTTGTATTTTACAACCATTATGCACAAAAAAACAAATACCTTCCACTTGTGCAAGATCCCTTTAAATAATTGTTTAAATTAATCTGTATTAATTCTACAAGTATAAAATAAGATATTTGCTTTTCTTGTAGCTAAAATTCAGTATATTTATAATTACTAAACAAGAACTGTGCAAACACTTAATAAAGTATTAATTGTAATGTTGTATATAGATAATTATTAATATTAAATTATATTAAATGCCTATTTAAAGGAAACGTATTGACAGTATATAGATAACATCCTATACTTAGTTTATAATAAAATAATTTTATGGAGATGATTTAATTGAAAAAAATAGCATTTATATGTGTTCACAATTCTTGTAGATCTCAAATGGCAGAAGCTTTAGGTAAATTATTTGCTTCAGACGTTTTTGAGTCTTATTCAGCCGGTACAGAATTAAGAGATACAATAAACCAGGATGCAGTGAGAATAATAAAAACTTTATATAATGTAGATATGAACGAAACACATAAATCAAAGCTTTTAGATGATATTCCTGCAGTTGATATAGTTGTTAAGATGGGCTGCAATGTGGTTTGTCCTTTTTTACCTTCAAATCATGAAGAAGATTGGGGCCTAGACGACCCTACAGGAAAAAGTGATGAGGAATTTATAAAGACAGCTAAAATTATTGAAGAAAAGATTAAAGACTTAGCAAAACGAATAAAAAATAATGAACTTTAGATAGGAGGTGATGAAGTGAAGCAGAATTATGATGACAATTCAAAAATTATTAAGGCACTTTCAGATCCAAGTAGACTTAAAATAATTGATATTTTGTCCTGCGGAGAAAGGTGTGCTTGTGATATATTAGAACACTTCGAATTTACACAGCCAACACTTTCACATCATATGAAGGTGTTAATGGATTGTGGTATTTTAAACTGTAGAAAAGATGGACTATGGAGTTATTATTCGTTGAATAATAACAACTGTAATAAACTTATATTATTTCTTATGAATCTCATAACGGATACGGATGAATGTATTTGTAAAGATAAAGCTAAATCTGAATGTACATAATAAAAGAGGTGCACATAAATTTTACAATGCTATAATAACAAAGTTAAAATATGAAATAAGATATAAAAGGGGGATTTTAATATGAAAGGACAACCAAGACTATCATTACTTGATAGGTTTCTAACCTTATGGATATTTCTTGCTATGGCAATAGGTGTTCTATTAGGCTATTCAGTGCCACAATTATCAAATGTTTTATCAAACCTGTCAGTAGGTAACACATCAATACCAATTGCAATTGGACTAATAGTCATGATGTACCCACCACTTGCAAAGGTTAATTACAAGGAACTTGGAAAAGTGTTTAAAGAACCAAAGATTTTAGGCTTATCATTAGTTCAAAACTGGATTATTGGGCCAATATTAATGTTCATACTTGCAATAGTTTTCTTAAGGTCAGATCCAGCCTTGATGACAGGACTTATACTAATAGGTATTGCAAGATGTATAGCTATGGTAATTGTATGGAACAGTTTAGCTGATGGAGATGGTGAATATGCTGCTGCTTTAGTAGCTTTTAATTCAATATTCCAGATAATATTCTATTCAGTTTTTGCTTATATATTTGTAACAGTTCTACCACCTTTATTTGGTCTTACAGGATATAAGGTTAATATTTCAATGGGAGAAGTGGCTTCGTCTGTTGCAATTTATTTAGGTATTCCATTTGCTTTAGGAATGCTAACAAGATTAATTCTAGAACCTAAAATGGGAACTGAATGGTACACAAAAAAATTTATTCCTAAGATTAGTCCCCTTGCTTTAATTGCATTATTGTTCACAATAATAGTTATGTTTACTTATAAAGGACAATACATTGTTCAGCTACCCTTAGATGTAATTAAAGTAGCTATTCCACTTTTAATTTATTTTGTTATTATGTTTTCAGTATCATTCTTTATAAGTTATAAATCAGGAATTGATTATAAGCGAACCGTAACACTCGCATTTACAGCTGCAAGTAATAATTTTGAGCTTGCTATCGCAGTTGCTGTAGCTGTCTTTGGAATACAATCTAAAGAAGCTTTTGCCGCAGTTATAGGTCCACTCGTTGAAGTTCCAGTAATGATAGGATTGGTTAATGTAGCTTTATATTGGAGAAGAAAATATTTTGTGAAAAAACAGGAGAACTAAATTTCTAATTTCCTATAATAGCATCTTTATTACTACCAAAAAACATTTGCTCCCATAATCCTTCAGTTTCAAAAACCTCTTTTTTTCCATTTTCTTCTACTGTTAACTTGACTTCACCAATACATCTTATATAAGTAGGATTTATCCCCATAGCTTTAACGATATTATTTTTAATTGGAGAAATTCCCATTCTATCAAGCATATTAAAGGCTAGAATGTCAATTTCTCTTTTAAATTCTATTTGATAATTCGCTCCATTATCCACTTGCTGTATAAACATCAAATTATTGTCAATGAATTTTTTAGTTATTGGATGATATTCTGTACTTAATCTTTTAACTACTGTTTTTTCTTCATTATCATCTAATATAATTCCATCTTTAGCTATCATTATAACTGGTAATCTAGTATAGTCATATTTCTTTTCTGTAATAATATCACAAGCTATTATCGTATAAGGACCAATATTAACGCGACACCAATACCAATGATTCATAAGTTTTCTCATATGGGTATTACCCCAGTTGTGGTCATGATATCCATTGCCATTTAACTCAAAGGTTTCTCCGCAAACTTTTAACGTAGCACTAATATCGGCAGAGGGTTGTGGAACAATCCATGCAAAATAATGTTCCTGATTTTCGCCATAATACCAATGTCCTGTCCCCGGTCTCCACATTGGTAACTTAGGCTTCATTACGCAAGTATATTCAACATCACCATCTATGAAATGAATTAAGTAATTCCCTTCGCAATATTTAATACTGCTTTGACCAATTTTTACATCACATTGCTCCCTTGAAGCACGAATTTTTTGTCCCTTTCCTTCAGAAATTTCTTTTGATATTCTTTTTCCATTTGGAAAAGTTATCTCAAGTGATGCTGTTGGATTTGCAAGACCTCTTACATCAAATCCATTCTTGGTATAAAATATAACAACTACTTTAGTGCCGTCTAAATACTGCGCATCAAAATACCACCATTCGTATGTACCTCTACCACCAGTACTTCTCATACCATCTTCCCAGACTGCGATTTCTTTATTGATACCTAATTGCTGATAATAGTTAATACTTTTGGCTAAAATCGCTTTTTTGTTCATAACTCACATACCTTCCACTTGATATTTTAACCTTTTAATAAATATTGCCCAACGATAACAACCTATAATCAATTAATCTTCATTGTATAATGATTTAAACCATAATTTTGTTTCTATTTTCTTCTCAACTATTTCATATAAATTCTCGACTTTACTTCTTAATTTGAAGTTATAAATATAACTTGTTACAAAAACAATTATATATGATCCTATAATATCCATAGGATAGTGGTGTCCAACATACACTCTTGAAAAGCTTACAATTATTGATAGTATTGTCATTATCATTCCAAGTATTCTATTGTATTTTCCTAAACCTAAAGCTATACTCATTGTTCCCGTAGCATGGTTACTTGGAAAGGATGAAGCTGCATCGTGAGGCAATAATAAATTCACCTTATTATGAACAAAAGGTCTGTCAACATAGAATATACTTCTAATGATTAAATTTATCATTAAATTTATAACTGTTAGAATAACTGTACTAACAGCAATTTTTCTATATTCACATTTTCTTTGTTTAATTCCTAAAATAAACACTATTATAATAACTGCCATAAACATATAAGGTACATATTGAGAAAAGAAAATCATTGTCTTATCTAAAATCATGTTTTTATTTGCTAAATTATTTATTATCCTGAAAAATTCCATATTCATTTTTAACTACACCTTCTATAATATATTTTAATAAAAAACAGCAATCCCATAAGCTATAGCATTAATCTATCTAAATATACATTATAGGTATTTATGATTAAATTTGCATTAAAAAATTCTTAGATTTGCATTAAAAAACATCTGTATAAAAATTTGATAACATACTACAATATGTGATTTGTGTACACCAAAAGCCAGGCACTTCTAATCATTTTCCGATTAGGAATTCCTGGCTTTGTAGATTTATAAAAAAGATTGATTAGAGAATCTCTTATAAATGGTTAAGCAAGTTTTACGATTTCACTTTATTGAGATAATCTTTTTCTATTTAAGCATATTAAACAATACACTGTTTTCTAGATAAATATGAATAAATAAGTCTTTTTCCAAGTCATGGAGTTTTGTATATGCAAGTTTGAAGGAGGTGCAGGCCCCCTCTGGTGCATTAAAATCTCTGGTTATTTTCTCTAATTCTTTAAGTATATTTCCAGTAGCTTCATGCTCCTCCTCGGTATCCTTTGTTAACTGATGTATTTCTGATAAGACACTATTGTCATTTGTAATTTCAAATTTTTCTATAAGAGGGAACAGGTTCTCCTCTTCTTTGATGAGGTGCTCCTCAAGTTCTGTTTTTAAGTTTCCAAAATATCTATGCACATTTAATAGTTCTTCACTGTGAAGTTTAAAATGCACCTTAAGTACTTTAAATAATAGTGAATCTATTTCTTTAAGCTGTTTTTTTGTAAATTCATGATGGGTTTGTACTATGTGTCTTATTAAGGCAGAAGGTTTTTCTTTTCTCCAATCCCTATACTCTGAATTACTTTTTATAAACTTCCCATACTCATTATTTAGTTCCTCAATAATCTCATTATGATTTATTTTCATGGCCTCCAAAGCTCCTGCTAATGTATCATGTCCACCACAGCAATAATCTATTTTGTATCTGTTGAAAATCTCTGATGCACCTGGAAAAATTGAAACTATTTCTCCAAGGCTTTGGTTTTTATTTATAATTTTATTCATAATTAATTCCTCCTATATTTTAATTTATTCTCACATGTTCTTGCTTTCCTATGACCTCATTCTATATTTAATTGGATTAAAAAAATATGATTTAAATCAAAATTTATAAATAATAATAAAATTACTGATTATTATTTGAATATTTTATGTATTAGAAAAGACACCCTCCTGAGTGCCTTAAATTGTATTATTTTATTTTGTAGTTATGTCGCGACATATGAATATTCTAAATTAACTTATATACCATTAAGAATGTATAATGTCATACTACTTATCAAGTAATGCCTTTGAAATCACATGAAATTTTTCATCACTTATTCCGAGTTTCTCTTTAAATCTGTCATCGTTCATTCTTTCAATAATTATCTTGTCTGGTGATAATTCCTCAATAATATTTTTCAACCTGTAAATAGCTTCTTCACTGTCATTATATCCCTTGAGAATTGTTATCTCTAATATAAACTTGCCTTTGTATTGTTTATTGAACGAAATCATACTTGATATATACTCATGGAAGGTATAACCATCAATAGGGCGTTGAACCTTTTGAAAATCATTCTCCGTAATAGCTTTTATTTCTCCAATTACCTCATCACATTTATTGGCTATTTTCATGTACTCAACCCTACCCAATATATACCCGTTTGAAAGTAATCTTACTGTCAATCCTTTACTTTTCACTAAATTAATGACACTTTCAATTTTATCATTAACCAGAGCTTCTCCTTTAGAGTTTATAAATACCAAATCAGCTTCATTATTTACTAATTTATATTCCAGTTCATTTAATGATTCAGAAATATCCGAAAATGTTTGTTGTGTGTCTATTTTGTTGTGTGACCTTCCAATAGGGCAAAATATGCAATCAAAGTTGCAATACTTTTCTGGCAGTATGTTCATCTCAAGAACTCGCTTACCATCCTCAATATAAATATCCTTATAACTAAAATTACTCATTTATAAACCCTCCTAAATCAATTTAATCAATTTGCACATTCTTATTATTTGCATCCAAAATTGAAATCTGAGTTTCTCCTCCTAAATTATTTTTTACTAGTTTTTCTAATTCTTTTAAAGCATCCTCAAATTCCACTTGTCTTTTTTCATCATTCAATTCAATACATAAAAAAGCATTATTTGTTTTTTCAGTTAGCATGGTTCTTAATGATTCCCGCCAATTCCAACATCTACAAATCGCTCCACTATTATCTTTGTAGACAATTTCTCCTTTATAAGGAGGGGAGTTTTCATCTGTTCCTAGTGGAATAAACTCTTCATCTCCAATTGCTTTTGTTAATTTTATATTACCATTAAATTTGTCTATATCCTCGCCACCGCAAGGCAAAGCGTATCTTAATGAAATTGAATTATAGATGTCAACTAATGGATTAATATTCCCAATATGATTTCCATTATTAACTCGTTTTAACAATGCCTCGATAGATGACCTTGCACCTTTCTTGGTTTTAAATTTCTGAAATGCTTCTCTCCATATTTTTATTACTTCATTTTTGCTGAATTCCTCATTTTGCAAATATTTAAAAGCTTCTTTTTCAGCCTTTAAAATCATATCCTGGTATCCTTCTTCATTTATTATGGTGTTATCTATTCCATGACAAATAACAACCCCAATCTTTGCGTTAGGGAATAAACTCCAAAAATCATCTTCAATTACAAAATTTTTCACTAAAATTCCTCCTTATTAATAGGTATTATTCTGGGTTTCATCTACAATCCTTTACTGGTATAACTAGCACTTGATTTGATTAGTATAAAGCTTACATAAATTGCTACTTTATTGTTATCAGTTTTAAGCCAATGATTCCACTTACAATTAATACAACACAAATAACACGCATAATATCAATTGGCTCTTTAAACAAAATAACGCCTAAGACCACTGTACCAACAGTTCCTATACCAGTCCAAACTGCATATGCAGTTCCAAGTGGCAGACTCCTTAGTGATAATGATAAAAAATAAAAACTTGTAAGCATTCCTATAATGGTTAATAAACTAGGTAATATTTTCGTGAATCCTAGCGAATATTTTAACTCGATTGCCCACCCTACTTCAAAAATTCCAGCTACCACTAAATAAAACCATTCCATGATTACTCCCTCCTAAACTAATATTTGGAATCAATTATAATAATATTTCGTGGCATCATTTTAAAGTGAGTAAAATAAAAAAGCCTAAAGAAATATTATTATAATATCTCCCAGGCTTTTATCCTTCCGTGAACACAGATAACTGTGCGTTTTCTCTTGGACCAGCCAGTCATAAACTGCGGAACCCTAGAAAACTAAATAAATATTAAGTTTTATATAAGTTTCAACTTATATATTAATATAAACATAATGAATTAGTTAAGTCAATTTATTTTTTCACCTCGTAATAATATCCGTAATATTTTATAATTGTTCAACTATCGTAAAACTGCGATTGATACGCTATTTATGAACATTATATGTATTAACTAAAATATTAGTCATCACATATGATGTGGTTTACTAATGAAGGTATAATGTAGACTTCTTAATAAAAAATCATACGTTTATGCTATAATAAGATTAAAATTCAAATTTAGGGTTATTGTATATAAAAAGAAGAGGTGCATACTATTGAACAGTGTAAAATGTGAACGCAGATATAGCTTTAAAAAAATTGGCAGTTATTGAGCATTACAATATTAGTTATTATACCGAATGGTTTAAAAATAAAATGAAAGTTTCACCTGTTGAATATATACAAAATCTAAGAGTGGAAAAAGCAAAAGAACTCCTTTTAAATTCAAATTTATCAATATTACAAATTTCACAAATGGTAGGTTATGAGCACAATTCATCATTTACTAGAGTATTTAAGTATTTTAAAAAAATAACCCCTGCAGAGTTTAGAAAAAATCAAAAAATAGGCTAAAAACTAACTAGATTTCAGAAAAGACTTATCTAACCTAAAAAGCTATAATAATATGTATAAGAACTATGTTTAATAGTTCTTTATTTTTTAATAGTTTAAGGGGTATAAAAGTGATTATTAAGTTATTTAAAGCAAAAAATTTCAATGCATATATCAATTTAGCTCTTTGCATATTATTATGGGCTTCCATACCCGTAGCAACAAAAAAAATTTTGGTAGAGTTAGATATCTTGCAAACTTTGTTCTATTCAACTATTTTATCAACACTAGTACTTGGTTTAATGTTGATATTTCAAAAGAAAACTGGAGATTTAAAAAAATATAATAAGAGCCAATATAGCTCAATGTTTTTTCTTGGATTTCTCGGCAATTATATGTACTATGTTTTTTTATACGGAGCACTAAGTAAAACAACAGCTTCTGAAGGTTTTATATTAGCTTACACTTGGCCTATATTAGTGCTTATATTGTCCTTTGTCATACTTAAAGATAAGGTCACTTTGCAAAAATTAGTAGGAATTCTTATTAGTTTCTTTGGCATTATCATCATAACTACTAAAGGTAATATTTCATCCTTCAATTTAACAAACTTACAAGGAGATATACTCGCACTAAGTGGAGCTTTTGTTTTTGCGCTATTTTCTGTATTAGGAAAAAAATTTAACTTTGATAAAACCATAAGCGTTTTTATATATTTCTTATCGGCGTTAATATTTATAATTCCAACAGTATTGATTTTTTCAAAGATTGTGTTTCCTAGCTTTGATGTTTGGCTGTGGATTATTTATAATGGAATCTTCGTCAATGGTATATCTTATATATTTTGGTTTAAAGCTTAGAATGCGGAGAAACCCATATAGTTTCAAATTTGCTATACTTAACTCCGTTTATATCCTTAATCTATATTTCAATATTTTTGAATGAGAGGATATTGATAAGTGCAGTAGTAGGTATTGTAGTTATGGTTTTGGGGGTTTTATCTCAATATATTAAAATTAATAAGTACAAAGGAGCTTGATTATATTATGTTAGATGTTATAATTTGTGAAGAATTAAAGAAAATTTGTCCTGAAATGACACTAGGCTGTATACAAGCACATGTAGATGTAGAAAGCAGCGGTGATAGTTTATGGAAAGAAATTAACGATTATTGTGAAGTCTTAAAGAAAGAAATGCATATAGAAGAACTAGCATCATTACCCAGAATTAAAGAAGGAAGAGAAATATATAAAAAACTAGGTAAAGTACCTAGTAAATATAGGTTATCTTCAGAAGCATTAATAAGAAGGATATTGCAGGGAAAAGGAGTTTATAAAATAAACAATATTGTAGACATTAATAATCTAATATCATTGAAATCAAAGTTTCCTGTAGGTTATTTTAAAATTTGTAAAAGGATTTACTTTATTTCAGTAAGTCCTTTTTAATGCTTATACATAAAAAATCTATGCTATTTATGATAAGTTTCATCGTTCCTAATCGTATTTCTCTAATATAAATTAAGTCGTCATAAATTACAATCTAGACATATCTCCGTTATCTATTCATTTTCAACTTCCGCTTATAACTATACTAACAATATGTAACTTCGCTCCTTTTAACACCATTATTTTACATATATACTAAGTAACCTTTAAAATATAGAATTTTCAGTACTATTAAATTAAATACTCTAAGTCTTTAGTAGAACGTAAAAATAAAGCATGAAGAAAATATATATTCCATATATTTTTTCATACTTTATTTTTAAAAAACTTATAATTACATTCTCTAAAACATAGTATCCTACACCAGATCATTTCGGTGCTTTGTTATAAAGCTACAAGTTTTTAATATAATTTTTTTATTTTATTCTACAGTTACAGATTTTGCTAAATTTCTTGGCTTATCAACATCGCAGCCCTTTTGAATTGCCATGTAATAAGATAATAATTGTAGTGGAATTACTGAAATCACTGGTGCTAATATATCCATTACTTTTGGTATATAAGTCACAGAATAAACCGATTTTTGAATTTCAGTGTGTCCTTCTGGTGCGAAAGCAAATACTTTTGCGCCTCTAGTGGATAGTTCTTTTATATTACTTACCATCTTGCCAAATAGTTCTTCTTGAGTAGCTAGTGCTATAACTATAGTTCCCTCTTCCATAAGTGCTATTGGGCCATGTTTAAGCTCTCCTGCAGCATATGCATCTGAGTGGATATATGATACTTCTTTAAGTTTTAATGAACCTTCCAAAGCAACTGCATAATCAAGACCACGTCCTATAAAGAACATATCCTTGTGCATATAAGTTTTTGCTGTAAACTTTTGTATAGTTTCTTTGTCTTTTAGCATTTCTTCTGCTTTTTCTGGTAATTCTAGCATTGCTGCTTTCATTTCTTCAATTTTTTCCACGCTCATAGTTTCTTTATTCTGAGCAAAGAATAATGCTATTATATACATTGCTATAAGCTGAGTTGCATAAGCTTTAGTAGATGCAACTGCTATTTCTGGTCCTGCCCATGTGTATAGTACATCATCCGCTTCTCTTGAGGCCGCACTGCCTACAACATTAGTTACAGCAATTACTCTTGCACCCTTTGTCTTTGCAAGCCTTAACGCTGACATTGTGTCTGCAGTTTCTCCTGATTGACTAATAACTATCATCAATGTATTTTTATCAATTATTGGATCTCTATATTTAAACTCAGAAGCTATATCAAGTTCTACTGGTATTCTTGCAAGTTTCTCTATAACATATTTACCTACAGCCCCTGCATGGTATGCAGTTCCGCACGCTACTATATATATTTTATCCAAGTTTTTAATTTGCTCTTTAGTTATATTTATATCATCAAGAGTAATTGGCTGTCCTAAAACTATTCTTGAAGTCATTGTATCTCTAATTGCTTTTGGCTGTTCATGGATTTCTTTTATCATAAAGTGCTCAAATCCACCTTTTTCAGCTGCTGCTGCATCCCAAGTTACATGGAAGACTTCTTTATCTATAATTGAACCATCCATAGTAAGAAGTTTTATACCATCATTCGAGATAACAACAAATTCATTATCTTCTAATAAATATATTTCTCTTGTATGACTTAAAACTGCTGGTATATCTGAAGCTACATAAAATTCATTTTCTCCAAGTCCTATTATTAATGGACTATCTTTTCTTACTGCTACTAATTTATCTGGTTCATCACTACATAATACTGCTATAGCATAACTACCTTCCATTTTAGTAGTCGCCTTCATTACCGCATCAACTATATCACCTTTATAATAATAATCTACAAGGTGTGGTATTACTTCTGTATCAGTCTCAGATGTAAACTTATATCCTTTGGTCATTAACCATTCTCTTAAATGGATATAATTCTCAATAATTCCGTTATGAACTACACTAATAGTTCCTTTTTCATTAGTATGTGGGTGAGAATTTTCATCTGATGGCTTACCATGCGTAGCCCATCTAGTGTGCCCAATTCCAACTTGACCTTTAACAGGGTTTTCTGCTAACTTAGCTTCTAGATTTGCAAGTCTCCCTTTACATTTAGTAACATTTAGAACTCCATTATTTATAACTGCGATTCCTGCTGAATCGTATCCTCTATATTCTAATTTTCTAAGACCTTCTATTAAAATTGGTGAAGCTTCCTTTTTTCCATAATATCCAACTATTCCGCACATATACATCTTCCTCTCAAATTTAAAATTTTGCAAAACTCAATTAAGCATACTCTCATTCATTATTTAAAAAATATAGTATTTTGCAGTCGTCCTATACATAATATTTATACATGGAACAACCTGTACTATACAATTATAATAATTAGTGGAAATATACCAATTAACTTATTACATTTATAAAGGTTTTAACACCAGATTGATATTGTTACGAAAATCACTTCTCGCTTTTATCAATCGTTAACGGTAGTGCGCTACCGCGGGGCATCCGCCGAAGATTCGATACTCCCCATCCTCGTCAACTCATAGTGCATCTTAATTTATAAATCACATTATGAGTCCTGGCGCTTTAAAATTATTTAATTCCTCTATCCTCCTTTTCTATAACCTTTAATACAATCTACTCTATTCTTTAAATAAATAGACTGAAAGCTTATGAACCTTTCCCATAAGCTTTCAGTCTATTATATTCATTTTATATACTATACGTCAATACTTTTAATGATATATTCATTAAATCGTTACTTTATTGTACTATAATTTAGTTTTTATACCATATTTTTCATTAAAATTAACACGTATAGTAGATGTAATTGTTTTTCGGAGTGACTTGAATAAGAGGCGCAAAAACTATTGAAATTTGATTTAGAAATTCTTCTTTTGCAAATATAAAATTCTCGTAAGCCTGACAGGACGTCAGGCTAGTGAACCTGAGGCAGGACGCCGAATGTTCACGTTAGAGAATTTTATATGAGCAAAAGATTAGAATTTCTTAATCAAATTTCTTGTTTTAAGTTCTTATTCAAGTCACCTAGGAAGACTTTCTCATCGATATACTATTCCTACGCGTTTGCTTTTTCTTCAATCAATTTAGCAAGAGCATGTGCCATTTCATCTAATTCCTTTTGCACTTTACCTTCAAGCATTACCCTAACCAATGGTTCTGTACCTGATGGCCTAATAAGTACCCTTCCACAACCATTTAATTTCTTTTCCATTTTTTTAATTTCTTCCACTATCTCATTATCAGTTTCATGGATATTTTTTTTGTCATTTGGAACTGTTGCATTAACTAATACTTGCGGTAACTCTGTCATCATTTGTGCAAGTTCCGATAATGACTTTCCTGATTCTTTAATTACAGTTGCTAACTGTATCCCTGATATAAGTCCATCTCCTGTAGTATTAAAGTCTAGGAAAATTATATGTCCTGATTGCTCTCCCCCTAGGCTATATCCTTCTTGTTGCATCTTTTCAAGTACATATCTATCTCCTACCTTTGTTTTCACTGTAACTATTTTTTCTTCCTTCATTGCAATATCAAGGCCTAAATTACTCATAACCGTCACTACTACGGTATTTTTAGTTAATTTTCCAATTCCCTTTAGGTGTTTCGCACAAATAGCAATCATAATGTCTCCATTTATGAGGTTTCCTTTTTCGTCCACCGCTAAACATCTATCTGCATCACCATCAAATGCTAATCCTAAATCACAGTGATTTTCTTTAACAAACGCCATTAAATGCTCTGGATGAGTAGACCCACAGTCTTTATTTATATTTATTCCATCTGGATCATTGTTAATAACTAAAACCTCTGCTCCAAGAGATCTTGCAGCTTTTACTGATGTAATATACGAAGCCCCATTTGCACAATCCAATGCTATTTTAAGTCCTTTTAAGTCTCCTGAAATAGTAGATTTAGCAAAATCTATATAATCATTTACGGCATTTTCTTTAACTATTTTTTTACCTAAATCACCTGCTATTGGTGATGGTACTCCTTTAAAATCGCTTTCTATAACTTCCTGTATTGTATCCTCTAATTCATCCGACAACTTGAACCCATTATTGTCAAAAAACTTTATACCATTATATTCTACTGGGTTATGAGAAGCTGAAATAACAACCCCTGCATCTGCTCCATATTTTCTAGTTAAATATGCTACTGCAGGTGTTGGCACTACCCCAAGACATATTGCCTCGGCCCCTACAGACAAAATCCCTGCAACTAAGGCTGATTCTAACATATCACCTGAAACTCTTGTATCCATTCCTACTATAATTTTAGGTTTATGCGCTCCATCTGTTAGTACAAACGCTCCTGATTTTCCTAACTTATATGCTAGCTCAACTGTTAATTCTGTATTTGCAATACCTCGTACTCCATCTGTTCCGAATATTCTACTCATATTTTTTTACCTCTTTCTCAATATTTTATAGGTTTATTTACGGGCATACTAAACAAAATATACAGCCCGTTTGCTATTATTTTATTCTTAAAGTTTAAATCTGCCTTCTTTTTATTCGTATTATACATGTTCCCAATTTTTCATTATAATTTCTGCAATTTTTAATCCATCAACAGCTGCAGAAATTATTCCACCTGCATATCCTGCTCCTTCTCCTGCTGGATACAAGCCTTCTAATGATATACTTTGAAAATTCTCATTTCTATCAATTCTTACTGGCGCTGAAGTTCTTGTTTCAATACCAGTCATAACTGCATCTTCTCTTGAAAAACCATTTATTTTATAGTTAAATTTAGGTATAGCCTCTTTTATTGCATCTGTCACATAGCTTGGCAAACACTTAGTAAGATCTGCAAATTTATATCCTGGTGTATAGCTTGGTTTTACACCACCTAATTCGCTACTAACAGTTCCACTTAGGAAATCTCCAACTAATTGTACTGGTGCATTATAGTTAGATCCTCCTATTTCATATGCTAAAGCTTCATAATGCCTTTGAAATTCAATCCCTGCGAGTGGATCATCTGTGGCGAAATCTTTAGGCCCTACAGATACCACTATAGCTGAGTTTGCATTGCCTTTATCTCTTTTATATTCACTCATACCATTTATTGCAAGATGCCCCTGTTCCGATGCTGCAGCTACAACTACTCCTCCTGGGCACATACAAAAACTATATACCGCTCTGCCAGATTTTCCACTGGTATATGTAAGTTTGTAATCTGCACCTTTTAACCTGGGATGATTAGCATATTTCCCATATTGATTAACATTTATCATATCTTGAGGATGTTCTATTCGAACCCCTATTGCAAAGGGCTTACTAGACATAAATATGCCTTTTTTATGTAACATTTCATAGGTATCGCGAGAGCTATGTCCTATAGCTAATATTAAGTTATCACAAGGCAACTCTTCACCATTTATTATTACGCTTTTAAGTTTTTTATCTTTAATAGTTATATCTTCAAGTCTACTATTAAATCTTACTTCTCCACCTAACTTAATAATAGTTTCTCTAATATTTTTCACAACTTCTTTTAACACATCTGTTCCTATGTGAGGTTTACCAATATATAATATTTCAGCCGGTGCTCCAGCTTTCACAAATTCCTCTAAGACAAAATCACATCTAGTGTCCTTTATTCTTGTAGTTAGCTTTCCATCTGAAAAAGTTCCTGCTCCACCTTCACCAAATTGCACATTAGATTCTGTATTAAGCACAGCTCTCGTCCAAAATTTATTTATGATTTTAGTCCTATTTTCTACCTTTTCTCCTCTTTCAATAATTAGAGGATTATATCCCTTTTGCGCCATAAGAAGGCCAGCAAACATTCCTGCTGGTCCCATTCCTACAATAATTGGTCTATTTAACATTTTCTGAGTTCCAAATTCAAACTCAGCATCATACTTAACTTCTTCAAGTTTAACATCTTTATGATTCGCTCTTTCCACTACTTTTTCTTCATTATCAATTTCAATAGAAACAGCATAATTAAATTTAATATTATTTTTTTTCCTAGCATCAATGGATTCTTTAACTATTCTACAATCTTTTATTTCACTAAAATCAACTTTCATTATTTTTGCTGCCTTTATTTTTACAGCATCTATATTATCCCCTACACAATCATCTATGTCCAAAACTATGTTATTTAACCGTATTGTCATTACTGGTCTTTACCTCCGTTTGTTTTTTCGTAATAGTTACTAATATTTCACCTGGGTTTTGTGATACTAAATTTATTCCGTCAGGAATTGATACTTTTACTTTGAGCGTGTG
Organism: Clostridium sp.; assembly: GCF_036569345.1. GTDB lineage: Bacteria > Bacillota > Clostridia > Clostridiales > Clostridiaceae > Clostridium_AD. The sequence continues at coordinate 22,067 of NZ_DATCQT010000217.1, read as the reverse complement.
CTCACCTTCTACTAAATTAGCTAGATCTACTTGCGCACTGAACTTTTGTAAATTTAATGAATTTATAACTGTTTCAGTTCCTGAAACCACTATTGTGTCTTTAGTTGTCCCAAGTTTTCCTAAATATGCGGCGCCTAAATTTACATTTTTAATGTCTAGATTTATGGTTTTTTGCACTACCTTATCTAAATTGATTTCAACCTTAACTACAGCACTTCCACTAACTAATTTTAATCCATCTGGAATTACTACATTTGTGCTTACTATATTACTATTTGTTATTTTACTTAAATCAATAGCTTCCGTATTTAAATTGCTTAATGCATTAAGCGCATCTGCATTTCCCGTTACATCAAACCTCTCCGGTGTAACTTTTATGCTTGATATAGTAAGTCCCTGATATAGTGATCCTGTGGTTTTTACTTTTACTTCTGCCGATTTAGTTTTACTTACTGGAATCTTAACATTTATCCGAGCTGGACTTACGACAACATTGCTCACTTCTTTTCCTGCTGCATCTAGTGGTTTAAGCTTGTATGTTTTCGACACATCCGATTCAACACCTTCTATGTTTTCTTCCATAACTATACTTTTCACTGTACTTACATACTTTAATCCACCTGAAACTGTTGCAGAAGTTTGGGATAAATTTGGCTGGGATGCATAAAACCCCTGTTTAGGTTTTCCAGTTATATTTACGGTTATAGGTAGTTTAGTTTGTGTAAGTTCATCTAAATTCACTTTTATAAAAAGGCTATCGCTATTAAGCACATTTATATTATCAGGACTTTTTCTTATTTGAATCGGAATATTTTGTTCTCCACTTTTAAGAGCATATGCTCCTAAATCTGCTACTACTTCAAAATCGTCTGCTTTCGTGTTCAAAAGTATGCTAGTATTAGCTCCTTTAATACTTAGAATTGTGGTCAAATCTTGACCTGGAGCTAAAATTAGCCCTGTTTGAGCTAATGTATCCGTATTTAAAAGTTGCACTGGAATACTTTTAATTTTATAAGTAGTCAATGGATTTTCTGTGCTTGTTATAAAAAGCCATAGCATAAAGGCAGCTATAACACAGCAAACTTTAATTATAAATTGTTGTTTTCTGGCTTTATCCATGACATTATTCTCTCCTTTAAAGTTACTTTTTTGTTTTGCCTTCTCTTTATTATCTGAACAAGTATCTTCTTAAGCTTATCCTTATCATAGTTTCTTATAAGTCTCCCGTTCATTGCTAGAGATATAGTTCCTGTTTCTTCTGATACTATTATTGTTAAAGCATCTGAAGTTTCTGTTATTCCAATGGCTGCTCTATGCCTGGTTCCTAGTTTTTTACTTATTACATCATTATTTGATAAAGGTAGAAAACACCCTGCCGCGATTATCCTATCATTTCTAATTACTGTAGCCCCGTCATGAAGTGGTGTATTAACTACAAATATATTCTCCAGTAAAGCTGCAGATATTACAGCATCTAGGGTAGTACCTGTTTTAATTATTTCTCCAATACCTGTTTTTTGTTCTATTACAATTAGTGCTCCTGTTTTACTCTTTGACAAGATTTCAACAGCATTAACGATTTCACTTATAACCTTCTCCATTATCTCTTCGTCCTCGAATATGTGTTTATCAGTAAAAGCTGTACGTCCTATATGCTCTAAAGCACTTCTTATTTCTGGTTGAAAGATGATAACAATAGTTAAAACACCAATTGTTATTGTCTTATTTAAAATCCAATTTAACATTGTCAAATTAAGCAATTGGCTTATTGGAATAAGCACGAAAATAAGAACTATTCCTTTTAATAGTTGTATAGCTCTTGTTTCTTTCATTAGCGTGTAACTTTTATAGAATATGAATGCTACTACTAATATATCTAAAATTGAAAATATACTTATATTTTTGACAGTGCTTATCATTAACCTGAATACTTCCATAAAGCTTACACCCCTCTACTAAAACCTCTCTATACAATTATACACCATGCTTTGAATATTTAGTATATAATATAAGTTAATTTTATTATAACAATTAAGCTTCTAGTCCACGTGTTTTAACTAAATTAATACTAATTTAATGTTTAATAGGGTATAATTCTTCAATTAAGTTAGAATAATATATATATTATGTTAATATATGAATACAAGACAAATAATAAGGGAGTGAGTTATTTTGAGCGAAAATAAAGATATTATAGATATTAAAACTAAGAGAAAATTATCTATAATAATAATTGTTCTATCTATTATCACGATTTCTATAGGTATTTTTCTAGCCAGCTACTACTCATCTATAAATAAAGATTATAGTTCCTATAAAACCACATTAGTAACTAATATTAACAGTATTAACGATGCTAATAAAAATGTGGCACAATTTAATAGCGACGAAACAATAGATGTTGAGTATGCAAAAAAACAATTACCTATTATTATTATAGATTTGTCTAATTACAAAAGTAATATATCAGTTTTAGAGCCTGCAACGAAATATGAAAAAGACCAAGAAAATTTAATATTAGCACTGGATGACAACCTAAAAATATATAGACAAACATTGTCAATTTTAAATAACCCTTCTGGAAGCGATGTAGACAAATCTGTGGAGGCTCTTAAGATCCTTAAGAATGACTGCATTAATTATTACTCCTTAATTGATATTAATAATATTGAAATAACACTACCTGAAACCTCTTTATCCTTTATTGATAATGTGCTTAATTATAGTTCTAGTGCCGTAATGGCGAGAAAAGAAACAGATATAAAGTCAGAACAAGATAATGATTTTATCAGTAAAACTGAAGTCTTATCTGAGGATTTTTTAAATACTAAAACTAATTTTTACACAGAAGTATTAAAGGTTAGAAAAAAAAGTATGTCTTATGATGAACTTTTGTCCTTAGTAGATGTAGGCTCAGCACAACTAGTTGAAGTGCAAAAGAGTTTTAAAGGTTTAACCGTGCCTGACTCTGCTATTCCTACTTATGAAGCCTTCAGAATATTACTTGATGCAAATGAAAATTATCTAATGGACTTCAAACTTGCTTTGACAAGTGAAAAAATTCAAACCTTAAGTGCAACTGTTGCTCCATCGAAATTAAATGCTTTATATACTTCTTCTAATGAACTATTTGCTAAAGTTGAAAGTTCTAATAATAATTTCAATAAAATCTATACTCAGCTAAAGAATAAATAAGTATATATTATGATTAATACATTATTTTTATTATTAAATAAAAAATTAATGTATTATTTCTACACTCTTGGTCACACTATTACTAGCCTAAGTAAAAAAACGCGGAGGAACCAAGCATTTGGGGTGAATCACTATTGTGTAGGTTAAACCTTTCCCGAACCCGTCAGCTAACTCCGTCGGCAAAAGGAGAAGATAACATGAAAAAATTCGCTTTTATATCTTGTATGCTAACATTATTTTTAGCATTATCTAATTTAAGCGTATATGGTGAGAGTTTATATTCATTTGATTCAAAAACAAAGGATTTATATAATGAACAAATAGAGGCATTAGCTGTGTTTAATCAGTCAAATAACTCACTTTCAATTACAAACGATGACATTTATTTAATGTCTCAAGTTGTATATGCTGAGAGTTGTGGTGAACCGGATAGTGGCAAACTTGCTGTAGCATCTGTAATACTAAACCGTGCTAGCGATAGTCATTTCCCAAAATCTATTTCTGGTGTTATTAATCAAAAAAACGCCTTTTCTTGTGTTAAAAACGGAAAGGTAATTCACAATGGAAAACAGAATGTTATTCCCAATACAGCTTGTTACACTGCTGTATTAGATGCATTAAAAGGTAAAGATCCTACATATAATGCAGTTTTCTATTATAATCCTGAAATATCCACTTCTCAGTGGATGAACAATATAAAAAAGACCAATATAAAAACTATAGGGAATCATGTTTTCTTTGTAGTGAAATAAAAAAGCTGTAGTGAAAAGCTACAGCCCTGGCAGTTAACTTTAGTTAACTGCCTTTTTTTATTTTTAATTATATCTAAATAAACACTAACTAAATTTTTTGTTATTTATTTTCCCTCGGCTTATCCAAATAAGAAGTTGCAGATAATGCTGCCACTAATCCTTCCCCCGCTGATTTCATATACTGATATGGTTTTCCTGTGCAATCTCCTGCTGCATAACATCCGTCTATGTTTGTTTTCATGTTTCTATCTACTTTTATATGTCCGTCAATTATCTCAAGACCTGGTACTAATTGAGCAGGAGATACACTATCTCTTAACATGAATATTCCATCTGTAGTTATTTCACTCTTGTCTAAAACAATTTTAGTTACCACGTCTGTGCCCACTATCTCTACAGGTTTCTGGTTTATTATCTCTACACCACGATTTATTTTGTATTCCCCTTTGTACATAGGTATATAATATGTTTTACTACTAAGTTCACTTACATAATTAGTTTCTTCTTCACTTTCTTTATTATACCCAACTATAACAACCGTTTTCCCTTTATATAAGGGAGCATCGCAGGTAGCACAATATCCTACTCCTTTTCCCAAATATTTTTCTTCTCCTTTTAATGGTTTTGTGTATTCTATTCCCGTAGCTAAAATTATTGTTTTAGCTTCATACATTTTTTCATTTACCATCAAAGCAAAATATTCTCCCATTGCATAAACATTATTTATTTTCTCATTTACAATATCTATTCCCATTGCTGCAATATGCTTCGCAAAGTTATTTTTGAGTTCACTTCCTGTAATGTTGTAAAATCCTAAAAAATTATTTACCTTTGCTGCTTTTAGCAATTTAGGACTTAGATCCTTATTTCCAAAAAGTATTATATTTTTGTTTCTAATTTTAGCATTAATAGCCGCTTCAAGACCTGCTGGCCCAGTTCCGATTATAGCTATATCATATCTCTCATTCATAGTTTTTCCTCCTCATTTACCAATTCATGTAAACATTATTTGCTTCAAATTTCCTTATTAAAAAAATGGAGATATTTATTTAAATTTTACAATTTAAATTATCTATCCCCAAAAGTTTTTATTCAATATTTATTCTATTTTGATTAACCTAAAAATAACATTTTAAGTACATGTAAATTTTATAAATGTTTTTCTATGATTTTCTTTAAATCTGCTTTAGGTCTGAATCCTACCATTGTTTCTTTAACTAACTCTTTACTAAACACCATAACTGTTGGAATGCTAGAAACTTTATATTTTGATGATATAACTGGGCTTTCATCAACATTTATTTTTGCAAATGTAACTTTCGTTCCCATTTCCTTTGCTAATTCTTCCATAACAGGAGTTAACATTTTACAAGGTCCACACCAAGGTGCCCAAAAATCTACTACAACTATATTATCTGAATTTGTAATTTCTTCACTAAAATTTTTATCATTTACTTCTTTAATCATATTATTACCTCCAGTTGTTATACCCCACTTGGGTATATATTTTAAGTTTATACCATATTATGAAACTAGTCAATATATTCTAATTCAATACCCACTTTATCCCTGTTTTTTATTACAAATATTAAATATAATTATTTATATATTTAATATTAGTATACCCAATTTAAAATTTAAAAATATCAATATCAGCTTTTATTTATTCTTATTTACCTAATATGTTTTTCACTATGGAATTATAATATAAAGAATCTGGAAATTGATTTACTAATTTCTCTGCGTATTCCTTTGCTTTGTTTATATCTACTTCTTTGTTTATTAGAATTAAATTATACAAAACCTCCTGTGTATAACTTCCACTAGGAAATTGTTTTAAATTTAATTCATAATATTTAATAGCATTTTGAAAGTCCGAAATGTCTTTGTAACTTACTGCTAACATATAAATAATATGTTCTTGCAAGTAATTATCACTAGAGTATGGCAATGCATATAAAAAGTATTTCTGAGCTTCAATAAACTTTTTATCGCTCATATAACTCTCACCTTTTTCATAGAAAAATAATACCCCACTCTTCTTAATAATTTCTTCTCCTTTTACAATAAGTAACTTATCATTCATTTCCAAATCAGCATTTTTCCACTTATTTAAATATAAAACTATTTGCTCCATATTATTATTCTTTATGCTTTCTTTAAATTGTCCCTCTGGAAACTTGGGTTTTTCTTGTACTTTATTTTCTGTTTTTACTAAATTGGTAGTTTCTTCGTTATCTTTTTTATTAATTAACGACTTTTCATTTTGTATTTTTTCAGTAGCCATTATTGAAATTTTTTGTGTTTTATAAAATTTTGTACCGAAAAATACCATTATTACAATTAAAGATAAAGTAGAAGTAATTATAAATATTTTTTTATAATTTATATCTCTCTTTAAGTTCCCATAATTTATTAATGTGTTTTTATTAATATTAGCTTTAGCATTTTTTTTATCTACTTTTAAAACCTCATTTATGTATTGTAGAGCTTTAGTATATTCTCCTTGCTTTATGTAACAGTCACTTATATTGTTATTCACATTTATAAAATTAAAGTCACTATTTTGGCACTGTTTTAGAATTTCTAGAGCACCGCTTATATTATATTGCTTTATTAACTCTAATGAGTTAATAAACAACTGTAAATTTTTTTTATCTCTCACACTATCATTTAGATATTTTTTTGATACTTTATCATTATTTCTTTTATAATTTATGTTCCACGTATTTTTAGCTTTTTCTAAATCACCTTTTAAATAACATAATATACCCTTTAAATTTAAAGAAGCAGCATTTCTACTATTTAAAGAAATACTTTTTTCACATAAATCCAATGCCTTATCTATATAACCATCATTATATTTATTCATTGCCTTTACATATAATTTTCCTGCTTTGTCCATAATTTCACCTTTTATTTCCTATATTTATTATTACTCTAAGTATATCATAGGATTTATTTTTAAGGTTATAAATTAAAATTTCTTGTAAAGGAATATCTTCTATATCTATTTTAAACTTTCTAAATAGGCCTTTTGTCCTTGTTCATATAGGTTATTGCCTTCACTGTCTATTACCACAATTATAGGAAAATCCTCTACTTCAAGCCTCCGTATAGCTTCAGAACCCAAATCCTCATATGTTACTATCTCTGCTTTTTTTACACATTTACTTATTAGCGCTCCCGTTCCACCAATTGCCGCAAAATAAACTGCACCATTTTTAATCATAGAATCTATAACCTCTTGTGATCTTAGTCCCTTACCAATCATTCCTTTTAAACCTTTTTCCAAAAGTTTTGGTGCATAATCATCCATTCTATAGCTTGTAGTTGGCCCTGCTGATCCTAAAATCATTCCAGGCTTCGCTGGAGTTGGTCCAACATAATATATAACTGCATCTTTAACATCTATCGGTAGCTTTTCTCCCTTATCTATAAGTTCAGCTAGTCTTTTATGAGCTGCATCTCTAGCCGTATATATAACACCCGATAGCAACACACTGTCTCCTGCTTTTAAATCTTTAACTTTATCTTGTGACAGTGGCATCGTTATTTTTTTCTCCATAACCTTCTCCCCCTTATTCTTATTATAGCTCTACACTTGCATGTCTTGCAGCATGACAGTTTATATTTACCGCCACTGGTAGCCCTGCTATATGAGTTGGAAAAGTTTCAATATTTACAGCTAAGGCGGTAGTTTTTCCGCCAAACCCTTGAGGTCCTATTCCTAGCTTATTTATTTCCAACATAAGTTCTTTCTCAAGATCTGCATAGAAAGGGTTTAAATTTGGCTTATCAGTCCGTCTAATTGCTGCCCTTTTAGCAAGATACGCTACTTTATCAAAAGTTCCACCAATACCTATCCCTACAACTATTGGAGGGCATGGATTAGGCCCAGCTTCTTTTACCACTTTTAGAACGAATTCTTTCACGCCTTTAAGACCATCTGACGGTTTTAACATTTTAATCTGACTCATATTTTCTGAGCCAAACCCCTTTGGAGCTATAATTATCTTTAATTTATCCCCTGAAACTACATCATAATATATAACGGCTGGTGTATTATCTTTTGTATTTACTCTGCTAATTGGATCTTTAACTACAGACTTCCTCAAAAATCCCTCTTCGTAGCCTTCTGCAACGCCCTTATCAATAGCTCCTTCAAGACTACCACCCACTATGTGAACGTCTTGCCCTAGCTCTATAAATACACAAGTCATCCCTGTATCTTGACACATTGGCACTTTTTGCGTAGATGCTATATCTGCATTTTTTAAAATTTTATCTAAAACGTTTTTAGCTATATCCCAAGTCTCGTCTTCTCTGGCCTTTAATAAAATGCCTCTTACATCCTCAGAAAGATAGTAATTGGCATCTATGCATAAGTTTCTTACGGCTTTTGTTATTTCACTTATATTTATTTCTCTCATCCTATTCTCCTTTTAAATTCAACATTTCAATATAGAAATATCAATTTTAATAAACCATATTTATTTTTATTATAAGACTTTTGCCATCTATTGTCTAGAGATGTAACTTGCTCATTTTAGACTCCTAATTAGTTTTATAAAACTCACCTACAGATTTACTTATGGAAGCCGCAATTTTTTCTTGGTAATCACCAGATTTTAATTTTTGTTCTTCTTCATTGTTTGATAGAAATCCACATTCCACTAGAATACTAGGCATAATATCATTATCCCTCAAAATTCTATAAGAATTTTTAGCAGCTTTTTGTATTCTCATATTACCCGGATCCAGATCTGCTTTTAAATTTTTCTGGACTGTAGCTGCTAACATAGAACTATCTTTATAACTTGAGTACCAAACTTGCGCTCCATAATATTTGCTCTGCGTAAAATAATTTAAATGTATGCTAATAAACATATCACAATTGCTAGATTTCTTTAACTCGCATCTTTTTTTTAAATCTTCAATATATTTTTCTCTTATAGTACCACCCGTAGAATTGAGGCCTATATCTTCTTCTCTTGTCATAACTACCTCATAACCTGCCTTTTGTAAACTTACTTTAAGCTTTTTTGCTATACTTAAATTAATATTTTTTTCTAATGTACCATTTTTAGAACTTGTTCCTCCATCCATTCCTCCATGTCCAGAATCAATAAGTATTTTTTTTATTCCTTTATTAGTATTCATAGTCTCTTTGTCAATGCTTACATTTGCACCAATAAAACCTACCATTGCTACAATTATTACTATAACAATAGCTATTAATTTATTGTTTCTATATTTCAAGACACCCACCCTTTTATTTATTGCTATTTGTTAATTTTATTCAACTTGTATATGATTTATTAACATTTACAATTTGTTTTACATGCTTTCTTTAGAAATCTATATACCTGCTAAAGTTTGTAATTTACTACAAATAAAAATACACAAATTCAATTACATTGCATATGATATTTATAGAGGTGATTTAATGTACAATCTAAAACCTAAAACATTTGATTTGGATTCAGTAAAAGGAATTTCTAAAAAACAGCTCGATGAACATTACAAATTATATACAGGTTATGTAAGCAAATTAAACGAAATTTGGAACACTCCCTATATATCTGCCAATTATACTGATAGCAATGCTACCTATTCCAAAATGCGTAGCTTAAAACTGGGTGAAACATATTCACTTGACGGAGTAAAACTTCACAACCTTTATTTCGAGAACATGACGGGAGGTAATAATACCCCTTATGGCCCAATATTTAATGCTATAATAAATCAATTTTCGTCCTATGACAATTTTATCTCATACCTTACGAATGTAGGTTTATCAATGCGAGGTTGGGCAGTTCTTACCATTGACTCACTTGATAACATGTTACACATAATAGGAAGCGACTCACACGACACTGGAGCCGTATGGCAATCTTTCCCGATACTAATTATGGATGTTTATGAGCATGCATACTTCATGGATTTTGGAACAGATAGGAAAAAATATATATCTACATTTATTGAAAATATAAATTGGAACGTTTTAAATGACAGATTTGAAAAATACGTATCTTCAATGCAACTTATGGATATGAACAAAAAAAGATATTGTCCATATAATATTTACTAATAGATAGTTTGCTTATCATTGTTAGTTGTAAATGATTCTTAAGTAACTATATCCGCTCTTAAAAACAAAAATCCCACAAACACAAGTGTTTGAGGGATTTTAACTTTATATATATTATCTCTTTGAGAACTGAGATGCTTTTCTAGCTTTTTTAAGACCATATTTCTTTCTTTCTTTCATTCTTGGATCTCTTGTTAAGAATCCTGCTTTTTTAAGCTCTGGTCTTAAAGTTTCGTCAGCTTTTAATAAAGACCTAGAAATACCGTGTCTTATTGCTCCAGCTTGACCTGTATATCCACCACCATTTACATTAACTAGGATATCAAATTTATCTTTTGTTCCAGTTAATACTAAAGGTTGGTTAACTATAAGAATTAAAGTTTCTAATCCAAAATAATTTTCTATGTTTCTCTTATTTATAGTAATTTTACCTTCGCCAGGTACAAGTCTTACTCTCGCAACTGATTTCTTTCTTCTTCCTGTTCCTATATATTGAACCTTTGCCATTATATGTCCTCCTCCCGAATCTAATTAGTATTTAAGTACTAGTGTTTCTGGATTTTGTGCTGCATTTTTATGTTCTGGTCCTCTGTAAACAGTCAATTTTTTAAGTGTTGCACTGCCTAATGGTCCGCTTGGAAGCATTCTTCTTACTGCTTCTTCAAAAACAAACTCTGGTTTTTTAGCTAATGCTATTCTATATGGAACTTCTTTTAATCCACCTGCATAATGAGAATGATGTCTTAACATTTTTTGGTCTAATTTCTTACCAGTTAAAACTATCTTATCAGCATTTATTACAATTACGAAGTCACCTGTATCTACGTGTGGTGTAAATGTTGGTTTATGTTTACCTCTTAGTATTGCAGCTATTTGACTAGCAGCTCTTCCTAAAACTTTTCCTTCTACATCTACAACGAACCATTTTCTTTCTACTTCTAGTGGTTTTGCTAAGTATGATTTCATTATTTTCCCTCCCTGAACTTTTAACAATTAAAATTCTATGCTAAAGATCCGGGGCTAGTGGATCTTATACACGATATTTTATACAAACATTAATAATTATAATACATTCTACCACGTGTGTCAATGCTTTTAGATTGTATGTTGTAATTTTACTACTTTTTATTTTAATAAAAAACCTCTTCCAAACATAAACCACTGGCTGGAACAGCTTTTCCAGCTTTTGATCTCTCTTTTGATTCAATTATATTTTTAATTTCATTAGGTTTTATTTTTCCTTCTCCAACCCTAATAAGTGCTCCCACAATTATTCTAACCATATTATATAGAAATCCATCAGCAGCAATATATATTTTTATGATATCTTCATTCTTTACGATATCAAGCTTTGTTATAGTTCTTACAGAGGTTTTTACTGAACTACCTAAATTCTTAAATGCAGAAAAATCATGAGTACCTATAAAATATTGAGTTGCAAGTTGCATATTCTCTACATTTAATATTCTTTGGTGGTGATATATGTAATTACGCCCTAATGCTACATACTGGCGCCTATTGACTATAGTGTAACTATACATCTTTCCTATACTGTTATATCTTGAATGAAACTCATCCGGAACCTCAAACGAATGTAGGATTACAATATCTCGTGGAAGCTTACTATTAATAGCCCCTGCGAATTTTTCCATAAGAATCTTACTATTAGTATAAAAATTACCTACGTATCCTTTTGCATGAACTCCGGTATCTGTTCTGCTACAGCCAGTTATTAGAATTTTTTCACCTGTAATTTCTTCTATAGCTCTCTCTGTCTTTTCTTGAATTGTCATTACATTATTTTGTCTCTGCCAACCACAATAATTTGTCCCATCATATTCTATTATAAGCTTTATATTTCTCACCGCATCACACGACCTTTTCTATTTATACATAGGATTTAATAACCCTTTGCAATTTAGCAGAATATTACGTTCTACTTACAATAGTAATAACAATCAGCAACGAAAAAACAAAACTTGCAACATAGTCTTTTCTCGTTATCTTTAGTTGTTTCATTCTAGTTCTTCCTTCTCCACCTTTATAACATCTTGATTCCATAGCCATTGCTAATTCATCAGCACGTCGAAATGAACTTATAAATAAGGGTACTAGAATAGGGATTAAACTTTTAGCCCTGCTTATTAAATTTCCAGACTCAAAATCAGCACCTCTTGCCATTTGTGCTTTCATAATCTTATCAGTCTCATCCATAAGAGTGGGAATGAACCTTAATGCAATAGTCATCATCATTGCTAATTCATGAGCAGGTACTCCTATTTTTTTAAATGGGTTTAGAAGACTTTCTATACCATCCGTTAACTCTATGGGTGAGGTTGTCAATGTTAATATTGACGTTCCCATAATTAAAAACACTAGTCTAACAATCATAAGTGCGGCAATTATTAAACCTTCTTTGTAAATAATGATAAAGCCATAATGAAAAAGTGGCTTACCAACACCGCCGGTCATGAAAATATTTAATATCCCTGTAATTAGTAATAAAGCTAAAATAGGCTTTAATCCTTTGTAGATATACTTAAAAGGCAAATTTGCTATTAGTATTGTGGCTAAAATAAATATAAATATAAATAAATAGCCCTCAAAATTATTTACCAAAAATAGGTCAACAATAAATAATATAGATATCATTATCTTAAATCTTGGATCTAATTTATGTACAAAAGACTCCCCTGGTATATATTGACCTATTGTAATATCTTTGATCATACAAATTCCTCCAATGTGTTGTAAAAAGCACATATTACTGTTTTATATATGATGCCTTAACAAGGCAAAAGATTCATACTAGTTATTTTTTAATATTTTTAACAATTCTTGTTTAGCTTTTTCGATGGTAAATATATCTTGAGATAAATTAAACCCTTTATTCCGTAATTCCCTAATTAGGTATGTTACTTGTGGTACTGCAAGGCCAACACTTTCCAATGTTTCTATTTCTCTAAATATTTCCGCCGGCGGCCCATCAAGAATACATTTGCCCTTATCCATTACTAAAATTCGATTTGCAACCTTAGCCACATCTTCCATGCTATGCGATACTAAAATTATGGTTATATTGTTTTCTTTGTACAGTTCAAGAATTTTGTTTAAGATATCATCTCTGCCCTTCGGATCAAGGCCTGCTGTTGGCTCATCTAAAATTAAAATCTTTGGTTCCATAGCTACAACTCCTGCAATAGCTACTCTTCTCTTTTGACCACCACTTATTTCAAAAGGTGATTTATCCTTATACTCTTCATAGTCCAGACCAACAATTTTCATTGCCCTTTGAACCCTTTTATTTATTTCATCATTATCTAGACCTAAATTATGTGGTCCAAATGCAATGTCTTTTTCAATAGTTTCTTCAAAAAGCTGGTATTCAGGATACTGAAATACTAGTCCAACTTTCTTTCTTATGTTTGTAAGTTTCACTTTTTTCTCTGTTATATCTACATCGTCTATTAATAATTTACCTAAGGTCGGTTTTAGAAGTCCGTTTATGTGTTGTATTAGTGTTGATTTTCCAGAGCCTGTATGCCCAATCAGTGCAACAAATTCTCCCTGCTTTATTTCTATAGAAACATCATCTATAGCTTTTTTTTCAAAAGGAGTTCCCGGCATATATATATATGATAAATTTTCTATTTTAATTGACATAATGCATTCACCATCTCATTTATAGTTAGTATATCTGATCCTATATTGATACCATTTTGTCTAAGTTCATATGCAAGTTCTGTTACTTGTGGAACATCTAGTCCTATTTTTTTCATAATAGATACATTGCTAAATATTTCCTTAGGTTTTCCATCCATTACAATTTTACCACTATCCATAACTACAATTCTATCCGCTTCTACAGCTTCTTCCATGTTATGAGTTATTAAAATTATTGTTATTCCATGTTTCTTGTTTATTTCTTTTATAGTTCTCATAACTTCTTTTCTTCCAAATGGGTCCAGCATTGCTGTTGGTTCATCGAAAACAATACATTTTGGCATCATAGCAAGAATGCCAGCAATAGCTACTCTTTGTTTCTGACCACCTGAAAGTAAATGTGGAGCATGTTTTTTATAGTCATACATTTGTACATTTTTTAGTGATTCATCCACTCTTTTTCTAATTTCCTTAGGGTCTAGGCCTAAGTTCTCTGGACCAAATGCTACATCTTCTTCTACAATTGTTGCAACAATTTGGTTATCTGGATTTTGAAATACCATACCAGCTACAGTTCTGATGCTCCATAGATTAGCTTCTAAAGATGTTCGTAACCCATCTACATAAATTTCCCCATCTGTTGGTATCAATAGCGCATTTATATGTTTAGCAAAAGTTGATTTTCCTGAGCCATTATGGCCGAGCACTACTAAAAATTCACCCTTTTCAACCTCTAAATCCAATCCATCTATGGCTATTTTAGGCTGTTCATCTTCACTTTGAGGGTACTTATAAACAAGTTTATTACATATAACCATTTTTTCACCCATAAGTGTCACTCCCTACGTATATAAATATATTAAGTTTTAAAATTTAATAAATTAGTCTAATTAACAACTTCAATAGTGGACTTTCTTTGTGAAATGTAATTAAATATTCATATGAAAATGGGGATTAAGTTTGTTCCCACTTAATCCCCTTTGCTCAAACTATACTAATTCTATGATACTCATTTCTGCCGCATCGCCTCTTCTTGGACCCATTTTCATTATTCTAGTATATCCGCCGTTTCTCTCAGCATATTTGGGAGCAATATTTTCAAATAAATCTTTAACTACACTTTCTTCAGTAATAAATGAAAGTGCTTGTCTTCTAGCATGAAGATCTCCTCTTTTTCCAAGAGTAATCATTCTTTCAGCAAATTTTCTAGTTTCTTTTGCTCTAGTGACTGTAGTTTCGATTTTTCCATATTTCAACAAATTAGTTGCAAGACTTCTAAACATCGCGATTCTTTGATCAGTAGAACGTCCTAATTTACGATACATTGCCATGTGTTTACCTCCTTACTCTTCAGTTAGTTTTAAGTTCAAACTCAAAGCTTGAAGTTTTTGTTCAACTTCTTCAAGTGATTTCTTACCCAAATTCCTAACCTTCATCATATCGTCCATAGATCTTTCAGTTAGTTCCTGAACTGTATTAATTCCAGCTCTTTTCAAGCAATTATAACTTCTAACAGAAAGGTCTAACTCTTCAATAGTCATTTCAAGAACTTTTTCTTTCTTATCTTCTTCTTTTTCTACCATTATTTCAACGTTGTCAGCATGATCTGTTAATGTCATAAATAACTTAAAGTGTTCGATAAGAATTTTAGCTGATAAACCAATTGCTTCATCTGGTCTAATGGTTCCATTAGTCCAAATTTCAATAGTTAATTTATCATAATCAGTGATTTGGCCTACTCTAGTATTTTCTACAGCAAAATTCACTCTTTTTACTGGAGTATAGATTGAGTCTACTGGTATTGTAGCTATTGGCAATTCATCTGTCTTGTTTTTAGCCATAGACACATATCCTCTACCTCTGTTAACAGTAAGTTCCATATATAACTTAGCATCATCATCTAATGTTGCTATATGCAAATCGCTATTAACAACCTCTATATCCCCATCAGTGCTAATATCTGCTCCAGTAACTATTCCCGGTCCTTTAGCGTCAATACAAATTGTCTTAGGACCTTCTCCCTCCATCTTTAATGCTAAGCTTTTGATGTTCAGAATTAACTCCGTAACATCTTCTTTAACACCTTTAACAGTGGAAAATTCATGAAGCACAGTATCAATTTTAACTGCAGTTGTAGCAACTCCTGGCAATGAAGAAAGAAGAATTCTTCTTAATGCATTACCTAAAGTTATACCATAACCTCTTTCTAATGGTTCAATTACAAATTTACCATATGAACCATCTTCAGCTGTTTCTACACATTCTATTTTTGGCTTTTCTATTTCCATATTAAACCCTCCTCTTTTTTAATTGGCAACTTATTATGAGGGCAACTGATTCTGTATTAATGACTATTTGCTGTATAACTCGACGATTAATGTTTCGTTAACAGGAACATCTATATCTTCCCTAGTTGGTTGTGCTAAAACTTTTCCTTCAAATTTCTCTAAGTTAGCTTCTAACCAATTTGGTAAAGTTTTAGGATTTTCAGCAAAAACCTTAAACTTCTCAGTAGCTCTGCTCTTTTCACATGCAGATACTACTTCATTTGCTGTTAAACTGTAAGAAGGAATATCTACCTTTTTACCGTTAACTAAGAAATGTCCGTGAGTTACTAGTTGCCTAGCTTCTTGTCTTGAATTTCCGTAACCCAATCTGTAGACTACGTTATCAAGTCTCACTTCTAGAAGTCTTAATAGATTTTCACCTGTTATTCCTCTTAACTTGTCAGCTTTTTCATAGTAACGTCTGAATTGGCTTTCAAGCACTCCGTATATTCTCTTAGCCTTTTGTTTTTCTCTTAATTGTAATCCATAATTAGACATTTTTTTCTTACTCTGTCCATGTTGTCCTGGTGCATAGCCTCTTCTGGCAAATGCACATTTATCTGTAAAGCATCTATCACCCTTAAGGTTCAGCTTCATACCTTCTCTTCTGCAAAGTCTACAAGTAGCTCCAGTATATCTTGCCATTCAAATTACACCTCCTATTTACTAAACTATTTATTATAATGTTAACTAGACTCTTCTTCTTTTTGGTGGTCTACATCCGTTATGTGGAATTGGAGTAACATCTTTAATTAATGTTATTTCAAGTCCTGCTGCTTGAAGTGATCTTATAGCAGCTTCTCTACCTGCTCCTGGTCCTTTAACGAATACGTCAACGCTCTTTAATCCGTGCTCCATAGCTGCCTTTGTAGCAGCTTCTGCTGCCATTTGAGCTGCAAACGGAGTACTTTTTCTTGATCCTCTAAAACCTAATCCACCTGCACTTGCCCAAGATAAAGCATTACCAGCTACATCTGTAAGTGTAACGATGGAATTATTGAAAGTAGACTTTATGTGTGCACAACCGTGCTCAACATTTTTTCTTTCTTTTTTTCTTCTACTTCTTTTAACTTTTTGAGCCATTTTATTCCCTCCTTACTATTTCTTCTTACCCGCCATTGTTTTCTTAGGGCCTTTTCTTGTTCTTGCATTAGTTTTAGTTTTTTGTCCTCTTACTGGAAGACCTTTTCTATGTCTTATTCCTCTATAACATCCAACTTCCATTAACCTTTTTATATCTAATGCAACTCTTCTTCTTAAGTCACCCTCGATCATAAAGTTTTTGTTGATGAATGTTCTTAATTCATTAACTTCTTCTTCAGTTAAGTCCTTAACTCTTGTGTCAGGGTTTATCCCTGTTGATTTAAGAATTCCCTGAGATTTTGGTAAACCAATACCAAATATATATGTTAAACCTATTTCTACTCTTTTTTCCCTTGGTAGGTCAATACCTGCTATTCTTGCCATTTACTGTTTACACCTCCCACGTACTTGTTGTTATAATTTTACCACATCAGTAACTTAAAACGATGTAATAACTGTTTATTATTAATATATTAACTTTAATATTTAAGCCTTAACTTAATATCAAATGCAAATAAAACCTATTAACCTTGTTTTTGCTTATGCTTAGGATTTTCACAGATAACCATTACTCTTCCTTTTCTTTTTATGATCTTACATTTTTCACACATAGGTTTAACTGATGGTCTTACTTTCATAGCTAACCCTCCTTATTACTTGTCTCTCCAAGTTATTCTCCCACGAGTCAAATCGTATGGGGAAAGTTCTACTGTAACCTTGTCGCCTGGCAATATTCTTATAAAATTCATTCTTAATTTTCCTGAAATATGAGCTAATATTTTATGCCCACTCTCCAGTTCAACTTGAAATATTGCATTGGGCAAAGTTTCTAACACAACACCTTGCATTTCTATTATATCATCTTTTGACATAAGGTAATCAAACCTCCTTACCATTCTCTGCAGACTGCAAAAATATTTTAATTTTAGAATTAGTAACCAAATTGTTAGATAAAATTATATCTCTAATTTCCTCAGCTACTGTTTCAGTGAAATCTAGATGTCTAACCTTCTTCTTTTTAGGTTTCTCAATCTTTCTTAACTCTCCATCCGAAATATACACATATTCATCATTTAGTATTCCTACCACAATAAAATCTCTATGCATATCCCTTCCAGCTTTAGAATGTACCACCTTACCTACAAGGCTATTTTTCTCCAAATTATTCACCTCTATTAGTTCAAAGTTAATATTTCAGGACCATTGTTTATAATAGCAACAGTATTTTCATAATGTGCAGATAAACTGCCATCTCTTGTTACTACCGTCCACCTATTAGGCTTTACTTTGACATAATGTTTTCCTATATTTATCATAGGTTCAATTGCAAGTACCATACCATGAACTAACTTAGGGCCTCTACTTGGAGCACCATAATTAGGAATTTCCGGATCTTCATGCATTGACGTTCCAATTCCATGACCTACAAAATCCCTAACCACAGAGTATCCATGGCTTTCAGCATAACACTGAATTGCAGCAGATATATCTGATAATCTATTACCGATTATAGCTTTTTCAACACCCTTAAAGAAACTATCTTTAGTGACTTCGATGAGCATTGCAGCTTCATTAGATACTTTTCCTACTGGAAAAGTTCTAGCAGCATCTCCATGATAGCCATTTAATATGGCGCCACAATCTATGCTAATTATGTCTCCTTCAAGTAAAACTCGATTACTGGGAATTCCATGAACCACTTCTTCATTAACAGATGTACATATTGAAGCTGGAAATCCACAATAACCCTTAAAAGATGGTTTAGCACCCTGTTTTACAATGAACTCTTCAGCTACTTTATCAAGTTCTGCAGTGGTTATTCCAGGTTTTATTAACTGCTTAATTACTGCAAGAGCATCTGCAACCACTTTACCCGCATCTCTCATAAGTTGAATTTCCACATCACTTTTTATGTTTATCACCTTTTTATCTCTTCTAAGATACTACAGATACTTTCAAATACACTATTAATTTCTTGAGTCCCATCAACTTCTGATAATAAACTTCTGTCACCATAATACTTTATCAATGGCTGTGTTTGAGCTTCATATATGTCTATCCGTTCATTGACGGTTTCTTCAGCGTCATCAGCTCTTTGCATCAGATCACATCCACATAAATCACACTTTCCATCCACTTTCGGTGGATTGAAAGTAATATGATAGCTAGCACCACAGTTAACACAAACTCTTCTACCAGTCATTCTATCTAGAATGAATTCTCTAGGAACCTTTATCAATAATGCTGTATCAAGTTGAATACCTTTTTCATCCAATAAGGTTTTTAAGGCTTCACCTTGGTTTACAGTTCTAGGATAACCATCTAATAAAAACCCATTACTACAATCTTCATTATTTAGCCTATCCTTGATTAGATCTATAGTCAATTTATCAGGAACTAAGTGCCCCTTATCAATATGTTTCTTAGCTTCAATTCCAAGGGGGGTTTTTTCTGAAATATTCTTTCTGAATATATCCCCGGTTGATATATGTGGTATGAAGAATTTTTTGCTTATGGATTTTGCTTGTGTTCCTTTTCCGGCCCCCGGAGGACCTAACAAGATTATTCTCATAGTATCATCTCCTGGTAATTATTTATTTAAGGAATCCCTTATAATGACGCATTACCAATTGTGATTCAAGTTGTCTTAATGTTTCAATTCCAACATTGACCATAATTAGCAACATAGTGCCTCCAAAGTATATTCCTTTAAACTGAGTGAATCCCTCTAAAACTATAGGGAATATCGCTACAACAGCCGCAAAAGTTCCTCCAAGTATCGAAACCCTAGTCAATACCATATCAATGTAAGTTGCTGTATTCTCCCCTGGTCTAATACCTGGTATAAACCCTGATGATTTATGCATGTTTTCAGCCATTTCATCTGGTTTAAATGTAACTTGAGTATAGAACCATGTAAAGAACACTATTAATACAAAATACACCAAGGCATATTTCCAACTGTTTCGCTCAAATATGCTCCAAGGACTTCCAACAATGAATTTAGCAATTGCAGATGTCGGTTTAAGCTGTGCTATTGTTTCTGGAAATGTCATTACTGACATTGCAAAGATTATACCTATAACTCCAGATGCATTTACACCTATTGGAATATGTGTTGATTGTCCTTTGAAAACTTTGTTTCCAACAGCTTTTCCAGCATATTGAACTGGTATTCTTCTTTCACTTAAACTTGCTATTACTACTGCAACTAACAATACTGCTGCTACTATAACTAACATTATAACTTCTACGAAATTTACAGTGCCTGCCGATTGAAGTGCACCAATTTTATATGCAAGTCCAGGCAACCCAGATATAATATTAATAAATATTATTAATGAAACACCATTACCAATACCTTTACCTGTGATTTGTTCCCCTATCCACACCAAAAATGTTGATGCAGTTGTCATCGTTAGTACCACTAAAAATATGGTTATACTAGATGTATCTGAGAATGCTCCAGTTCCTGCAATAATTGCATACATACCGAAAGCTTGTAAAGCCCCAAGTACTATTGAACCATATCTAGTAAAATCTTGTATCCTCTTACGTCCTTCGAGTCCTTCTTTTGAAAGTTGTTCTAAGTACGGAATAGCTATTACAAGTAATTGCATTATAATCGACGCATTTATGTATGGACCAACACCCATTGCAAAAATACTAAACTTACCAAATGCACCACCTGAAAGCATATCATAAAAACTAAGTAATGTACCTCCATTACTAGTTAAGTCTACAAGCTTACTAGCATCTACACCAGGAACAGGAATGAAAATACCCATTCGCATTATTACAACCATAAGCAGTGTGAAAATCATACGTTTTTTTAAATCAGGAATTTTCCAGGCATTACGTAGGGTTGATAACACTTATATCACCTCAGCTTTTCCTCCAGCCGCTTCAATCTTTTCAGCTGCTGCTTTAGAAAATTTTGACACTTTTACAGTTAAGTTCTTTTCTAAATTTCCATTTCCAAGTATTTTAACTCCATCATGTATCTTTCTTATAATTCTTCTCTCTACTAGTAATTCTTGTGTTATCTCAGTCCCATTTTCAAATACGTTAAGTCTATCTACATTTATACAAGAAAATTCTTTTGCAAAAATATTAGTAAAACCTCTTTTAGGCAATCTTCTGTATAAAGGCATTTGACCACCTTCAAATCCTGGTCTTGTTCCTCCACCTGATCTAGAGTTTTGTCCGTCTTGACCTCTTCCAGCAGTTTTTCCCCAACCAGTAGCAGTACCTCTACCGATTCTCTTAGGTGATTTTTTTGAACCTTCTGCAGGTTTTAGCTCGTGAAGTTTCATTTCAACACCTCCTCGTTTATACTTCTTCTACTTTAACTAGATATACAACTTTATTAATCATACCTCTGATCTGAGGAGTTTCCTCGTGCTCTACACTTTTTCTAATCTTTCTTAATCCTAAAGCATTAACTGTAGCTATATGTTCTTTCTTTCTACCTATTAAGCTCTTAACCAATGTTATTTTAACTTTAGCCAAGGTTTTCCCCTCCTATCTTAAAATTTCTTCTACTGTTTTTCCTCTTAATTTAGCAACGTCTTCCGCTGTTCTTAATCTTGCTAAACCATCAATAGTAGCGTTAACTACATTTCTTGCATTGCTTGAGCCTAAAGATTTAGCTCTAACATCTTTTAATCCTGATAATTCTAGAACTGCTCTGACTGGACCACCAGCTAAAACTCCTGTACCTTCTGCTCCAGGCATTATGTGTATAACAGATGTTCCGAACTTACCATCAATAGTATGTGGAATAGTTGTTCCAACTATAGCTACGTTTACTAAATTCTTCTTAGCATCTTCTATTCCTTTTCTAATTGCTTCAGGAATTTCTACAGATTTACCCATTCCAACGCCAACGTGTCCGTTTTCGTCTCCAACAACAACTAATGCGCTGAATCTGAAGTTTCTTCCACCTTTAAC
>NZ_DATCQT010000216.1:0-7348 GCF_036569345.1 Clostridium sp. | reverse complement strand
CTAAAAAACTAACAAACTTCCTTTGAAATTCTATAAATAAAAAAATAAAAAAATCAGAGCTTAAAATTATATAATTTAAATTGATATATTTTAAGCTCTGATTTTTTTATTTTTTTATTTATAGAATTTCAAAGGAAGTTTGTTAGTTTTTTAGGGTATATTATTGTTATAATACATATAGAAACTGTTATTTTTATATAAGTATAGATTTAACTAGAAGTTAATAATATAGTATGTTAAAATTTTTAATGGGGGGAAATCTAATAGAAGGACCCTTACGACTGTAATAGAAAAGACATTTATATGAGAAAGTTGATATTATTATTTATGGAGTATATTATAATATAGAACATAACGTTAAATATAAAATTATAAACATATTAGAAAGAAGGGATTTATAATGTCTAAGGAAAGGCTATTAATTTTAGATGGTCATAGTCTTATGTATAGAGCTTTTTATGCATTGCCAGCCCTAACAAATTCGGATGGTATATATACTAATGCAGTTTATGGTTTTACAACTATGCTTTTGAAAATGAAAGAAGAGTTTGCGCCAGATTATATCGTTACAACGTTTGATAGGAAGGCACCTACTTTTCGTCATGAGGAATATAAAGATTATAAGGCAGGTAGAAAAAAAATGCCTGATGAGCTACGCGGACAATTTTCTCTAGTTAGGGAACTTTTAGAGAAAATGGCTATAGATATTTTTGAATTAGACGGTTTTGAAGCAGATGATTTAATAGGTACCTTATCTGTGATTGCAGAAAAAGAGGGACTTGAAGTTTTTATAGTTACAGGGGACAAGGATGCACTTCAGCTTGCCACAGACAATGTTAAAGTTGTAATAAATAAAAAAGGAATGTCAGAAAAAGAAATATATGATAGAAATCGTATGATTGAGGAATTCGGAGTAACACCTACGGAATTTATAGATGTAAAAGGGCTAATGGGAGATGCTTCTGATAATATCCCAGGTGTACCAGGAATTGGTGAGAAAACTGCTTATAAACTTATTAAAGAGTATAAGAGCATAGAAAATCTTCTTATGAATATAGATAAGGTTAGTGGTAAAAAACTTGTGGAAAATCTAACATCTTATAGTGAACAGGCTATTTTTAGTAAAAAATTAGCAACTATTATTACTTGTGTTCCTATGGAAATAGATTTAAATTCAATTAAATCAAAAGAAAAATATGATGTGAGGGCTGTAAAAGACTTATTTTATAAATTACAGTTTAAATCTTTAATAGGCAAAATAGCAGATAGTGAGGATTCAATAGAAGAAGTATTTTCTGCTGATTTTGAAATAATTGATAAGTTAGCAGCACTTGAGGATCTTACACGTGAGATTAAAGATACCGTTTACATAATTTTCGATATAGCTGATGCTAATGTGTTTTCTAAAATGTGTGTAAACAACATATATCTTAATTATAAAGAAAAAAACTATGTTATTAAAGTTGAAGATTTATATAAAGAAGATGAAGAAAAAACTATAAATTGCTTAAAAACTATTCTTGAGAGTAATGATATTAAAAAGGTGAGTCATGCTGTGAAAAATGCTTACACTGCTCTTAATAAAAAGGGCGTTAAGTTACGAGGAGTAAAATTTGATACAGAGCTTGCGGCTTATTTGCTAAATTCTGCTAAAAAAGAGTATAGCCTAGAAACTCTTATAGATACTGATCTTAGAATTAGTATTACGGGCGACGGACACGCAAAGGAAATTAATAAAGTAGCACTTCTAAAAAAACTTTATGAGATATTAGAAAAGCAAATTAAAGAGTATGAAATGGAAGAACTTCTATATAAGGTTGAGCAGCCATTAACAGAGGCTATATCATATATGGAGGCCGAAGGATTCACAATTGACAAAGATAGGCTAGCTAAACTTGGCATAAAATTTGCCGCAGATATAAAAGAAATGGAAAGTACTATTTTTGATTTAGCAGGAGAAGAATTTAATATTAAATCACCAAAACAATTGGGCAAGATATTATTTGAAAAATTAGATTTACCCGTAATAAAGAAAACAAAAACAGGTTATTCAACTAATGCGGAGGTTTTAGAGGCATTAGTAGATAAACATCCTATTATCACGGAAATTACTAGATATAGAGGGTTAACAAAGATTTTTTCTACATACATTGAGGGGCTACAAGCAGTAATTGATACAGATTGTAGAATACATTCAAACTTTATGCAAACTGTTACAACAACTGGAAGGCTCTCAAGTACAGAACCTAATTTGCAAAATATCCCTATAAGAAATGAAATGGGTAGAGCTATAAGACACGTATTTATACCACACAATGATCAGTGTGTTATTTTGTCTGCGGATTATTCACAAATAGAGCTTAGAGTATTAGCTCATATAGCTCAAGACGAGAATCTAATTGAAGCTTTCATTGAGCATAGTGATATTCATACAAAGACTGCTTCTGAGGTATTTAACGTGCCTATAGAAGAGGTTACAAAGCAGATGAGAAGTAATGCTAAAGCAGTAAACTTTGGCATAGTCTATGGTATTGGAGAATTTAGTTTAGCGAAAGATTTAAATATATCTAGAAAAGAAGCTAAAACTTACATAGAGACCTATTTTGAAAGGTACCCTAATGTTAAAAAATACATGAAAGATATAGTACTTGAAGCTGAGAAAAACAGTAGTGTTACTACAATTTTAAATAGACGAAGATTTATACCTGAAATAATTTCATCAAATAAAATCGTAAAGTCTTTTGGTATAAGGCTTGCTATGAATACACCTATACAAGGAAGTGCAGCAGATATTATAAAACTTGCTATGGTAAATGTATTTGATAAATTAAAGCAAGAGGGTTTAAAAAGTACTTTAATCCTACAAGTACACGATGAATTAATATTAAATGTATATAGGGATGAGATTAAACAAGTTGAGACTTTGGTTAAGGACCAGATGGAAAATGTTATTAAACTTTTAGTTCCTTTAGAAGTAGAAATAAGCGTTGGAGAAACTTGGTATGAGGCAAAATAAGCAATTTTAAACTTTATATTCTCAACTAAAAAAGTGGGGGACTTGAAAATGCTAAAGGTTGGAATAACAGGTGGTATTGGTAGCGGGAAAAGCACAGTAACTAATATGCTAAGAGATAAGTGTTTTCCCATTGTTGACGCAGACATTGTATCTAGAGAGGTTTTTGAAATATATCCCGAGATAATAAGTAAAATTAAAGTTGAATTTGGGGATGAGTTTTTTAACAAAGAAGATACACTTAATAGGAAAATGTTTGGGGACTATATATTTAAGGATGAAATACGAAGAAAAAAACTTGAAAATATAATGATGCCTTTTATAATAAAAGAAATACAACAAAGGATAAAAACATTCGAAGAAAAAAACATACAGATATGCTTTTTAGATGCACCTACTTTAATAGAAAATAATCTTCATACTAGTATGGATGTTATTATTTTGGTGTGGGTTAGTAGCGAGGTTCAAATACATAGGGTTATGTCTCGCGATGGTTTAAAAATAGATGAAACAATGGATAGAATAGGAGCTCAAATGGCAATAGACGAGAAAAAGAAGTTTGCAGACTTTATTATTGATAATGGAGGAAGTATTGAAAATACAAAATTACAGCTAGAACTTATTATTACTCAGTTGGAAAGGTTGAATGTGAAGTTATGAAGGTGAAAACAATTATAAAAATTTTAAGTTTGATTTTTCTGTGTGTTATATTAATTAATATTAAAAGTATATTCAAGGTTTTTTATCCAATAAAATATCAAAACCAAATAGTTAAGTATTCTCAAAAGTATAATGTAGACCCTCATTTGGTGGCAGCTGTAATCCGGGCAGAAAGTAATTTTGATACAAATGCTGTTTCAAGCAGGGGCGCCTATGGACTTATGCAAATAATGCCAGACACTGCATTGTGGATTTCACAGAATATGAAACTAAAAGATTTTAAAACGGAAAATTTATATGATGCTGAAACTAATATTGAAATGGGATGTTGGTATATTAATAATTTAAATGTTGAATTTAATGGAAATATAGAGCTTGTAATTGCAGCTTACAATGGTGGTCGCGGAAATGTTCAAAAATGGCTTAACAATAAAGAATACTCTGCAGACGGAAAAACATTAATTAACATACCGTTTAAAGAAACAGATAAATATGTAAAAAAAGTAAAGACAAATTATAATATTTATCTAAAATTATATAATGATGGAATTAAGGCAACACAATAAAAATAAAAAATCGACAATAATTGTGTACAATAAGATAAAAGTTATTGACAATTAATGCTTGGCTGATATATAATCTATCTTGTAGTCGTAAGCTATTGAAAGCGTTTGGGACTATAAGATTAGATCCTTAAAATAATATTTGCGATAGTGGCGGAATGGCAGACGCGCACGTTTAAGGGACGTGTGGGAGACCATATGGGTTCAAGTCCCATCTGTCGCACCAATGTTTACTTAAATACTCAAAAAGAGAGACAGAAATGTCTCTCTTTTTATTATTTAGAAGAGATATAAGAAGATTTTTATATTTAAAATACTTTAGAGATGAATTTTTAAAAGAAATATGGAAAAACTAACATCTGAAAGAGGTGTTGTTTATGAAAAATAAAAAGAATGATCCTGATATAAAACACAAGAATGCTCAAAAGGAAAGTAATGAAAAAAATCCAGTTACTATGAATGGTGACAGTAACATGAGAAAACCTGTAAGAGGACTAAAATAAAAATCGTTATATTTCTTTTAGCACGGTAATGAAAGTGTATATTACGTAAAATGCATTTGAACAAGCGTTAGTAAAACTTAATTAATTTTATAAAAGAGACGTTAAGAAAAGTACATGTTTGAGCGCTAGCGATTTTGTACTTTTTAGTATCTTTAAATAAAATTTATTTAGTATTACTTAGCGAAGTGAGATGCAGTTGTAGTAATATACACTTTCATATTTTTTTGCTATTTATCATAAAAATTAGTATCAAAATCCTACTTCTAGCATAAATTGTTAATGTATTAATAATATTGGGAGGACAATTATGAATCTAGAGGAGAGAAACATTGAAGATATAGATCTTGAAGATTATGAAATGGTTCCAATAGAACCTATGATGTATGGATGTGACCAAATGAATATGATGCCAAGTGTGGGTATGAACCCGTGTATGGGAATGAGCCAATTTAATGAAGGTACGTTTAGAGATGGGTTTAATCCAAATGGAATGATGTTTGGAGATCCGTCTAGAAACGATTATGATTTAGAAAATGAGGACTTTAGGCAAATGGATAAGTATGAAGATAATGAGGACACTAATAATCCTTATCTTAAGTACAATGATATTGATTCAAGTGTAAGAAGAATTGAGCAATATAACCCTGCAATATTTAGGCGTTTGACAAGATGTGGTATGCCTTATGTAGAAGCAAAAGAAATAGTTAGAAGTACTGTTAAATTGGCACTTATGTATAGAGATGAATAACAATGGTATTCAGTGAACATAAAAAATAAAATTATTTATTTTACAACCCTATATAAACTTATAGGGTTATTTTAATTGTTAGTCGTTTCTAATTAGTATTTAATAAATATTAGAAGTGACATTGAATAAAATTTAATTGAAGTAAATTAAATTGAAGGAAATTTAAATGCTACGTAGAACTTAATTATTAAAGCTGAGTAAAATTAAAAGTTTATATTTAAAGAGGTGTAAATATGTTTAATATAGATATTAGTTTTGATGATGTTAGCATTTTAAATGTAGCTAAAGAAGATGTTTTTAAAATTAAAAATTGGATTAATAAACAACAGGTCATTAATATAGATAAGGGATTAAATTACAGCATTAAGGAATTTTATGAAAGATATTTAGAGTATTACGTGAGTGAGGGAGAGTACTTTCTTAAAGTGTTATGTGGTAGTGAACTTATTGGTATTATAAAAGGTAGAATAGAGTTTAAAAATCCAAATGAAGTGTTGATTATGTGTTACTTAATTGAATCTACACCATATGGCAATGGTATATCAGATCAAATCATTAATGAATTTTTAAAGCATTTATATAAAAATTATGGAATATGTAATTTCTATACTTTTGTTTCAGCTAATAATCATGACATGTTGAAATTATGGAAAAATAATAACTTTGAGATAAGTAGAGTAACAAGTAATTTTTTAGAGGTAGATAGCAAAGATACTGATATATTAATTTTAAAAAAAATAATTCAACCGGATTCCTAATATATATTTTCTTTTTTTTATTCTAAAATTGATTTTAGAATAATAATATTTTAAAGAAGGCATCTTAAAAAAATAACTAGATGTCTAAGGATTTATTAAGTTAGGGGATGTTAAAGTGAAATATACTAGATATAATTATAAACCACCTAAGAAAAGAAATAATTTTATAATCATTATTACATTAACATTGATAGCAGCCATTGCCTTGGGGACGATTTTTTCTAAACTATTACCTAATAATTCAGTTACTAATGCAGAGAATAAAACTACAAAAGTAACATTGGATAAAGATAGCACAGCAAATGCACAAAGTGTAGATGTTTCTAATGTGATTTCCCAAACTAATATTAAAGATTATGTGGCAATACAATGTGGTGTTTTTAGTACGATGGAACGAGCTTTGATAGTGAAAAATAGTTTAGCAACTTTCGGTGCACCATTTATTATAGTAGAAGGCAAACTTAACAAGGTTTTTCTTGGGGTATATCCTAAAGATGGTATTGACACAATTATTAAGCAACTTCAAACAGCTAAAACAACTTATGTTAAGATAAATTTACAATTAAATGGTAAGGATTCAACTAGTGCACAAGTTAATGAAATAATAAGTGCAGACGTTAAAATATTAAATAAACTTTCAGAAAAAGACGTTAAAGCATATACTACAGTAGCAGTTAAAAAATGGATGGGTTCTTTAGAGGGAGCAGACGTGAAAAGCACAAGTTATAGTAATCTGACTCAAATAAAAGCATATCTAACTGCTCTGCCTGCAGAAATAAAAAAGGAAAAAACGGAAGAGGGGTATATATATATTTATAATTTTATAAATAAATTATCAAAAACACAGCTATAAACCTATGTTAATAATTTTCTTAGAAAGTTAAATTTTAGTGGTATTGCATTAAAAATAATATAAAATCAAGAAAAAAATGAGAAATAGAAATAGATTTTTTTATCTATTTCTCAGGTTGTTTACAAACCCAGTATAATTTTTTATTATACTGGGTTTATTTTACATGTAGTTATGCGATAGCATTTTGAATTATGAATGAGTTAGAACAAAACACTATATTTCGCATTAGAAAATCAAAAAACATAGAAGA
>NZ_DATCQT010000215.1:0-4924 GCF_036569345.1 Clostridium sp. | reverse complement strand
ATTTGTCCGCCTACAGAACCATTCTCTCTTGAAGTTAAATCTCCATTGTAACCTTCTGTAAGATTTACTCCTACTTCCCTAGCAGCTTCCATTTTAAATCTATTTAATCCAGCCTTAGCCTCTGGAACTAA
This sequence comes from Clostridium sp., assembly GCF_036569345.1. GTDB lineage: Bacteria > Bacillota > Clostridia > Clostridiales > Clostridiaceae > Clostridium_AD. The sequence goes on along the minus strand of NZ_DATCQT010000215.1, from coordinate 4,793 downwards.
TACTCTATTTTTTGACATATAAATTACCTACTCATTAATTGATAATCATTTTCGTTTGTGCTATTATAATGTGCATTATTATAAATAATACTCCTAGAAATTCATGGTTATTTTAATTTGAATTTCTCATTTTTCACCATCCTGATATTAATACTTGTATTTTTTTATTATTAGTATATATGAATATAAATATCATTTTTTTTTATATAGGTAAATGCTAAAGCTAAGTTGAAAATTAAAAGCTATGGAATATCTATTATGTGTTAAAATTATGTAAAAAAGGAGGATAAAGCATATGGATGACCAACCGCAAGAGATTGAAATATATAGTAATTGTATCTTTCATTTTGAATCTGTAAGAAAAAAAACCAAAGCTCTCTGCACTGTAATTTTAGAGGGACACATGAATTATAGAGGTATCTCTACTAAATTAAAATTAATATTAAGTGGTATTAGAGATATTAATATAGAAAAAGAAGTCTATATTGAAGATGAGATTTTAAATATTTTAAAAGAAGATCTTGCAGCGATGTTTAATACTGGAGTACAACCTTATACTAAAGAAAACGTCAGTTTGGGCAGAAAACTCTGTAAATATATAGTATATAACATATCCAATGATAAAGATAAAACCAAAGTTACAAGAGAAATACCTGAATATATATAAAAATAAATAGGAAAAGGTTATCTACAATATGTCAACGGGTCTGATTTTGAAGGCTACTAATTTCTTTGTAAATTAGTTGTAATTAATACCAATAAATAAAAAATGCAAAGGTAATTAAGATAGGGGGATCCCAACTTAATTACCTTTGCATTAAAAATTAGAAGCAAAAATTAAAGATAGTAATATATTACCTCATTTTCAATAAAATATCAATTTATAGCCAATAAAAAATATAGCCGAAGTACATTAAATATCTTTAATGGTTTATTTTATATTAATTTAATTTAAGATACACATAATATAGGTTGGGTGATTATAATGCATACTCGATTAACAACGCTTAAAATTGTATTAGTGATAATTATTGTACTTATTATCCCTTGCTTATTTTCTTTCATACGGTATAGGAGGTGAAAATAAATACAGCAGATATTTCACCTGAATTTGAAGGATTACCTATTTTAAAATATAAATAGAAATCGAACTATTAAAGCGTAGACCAGTTTAGAAACATATATTTAAAATAAAAACAAGGCATGTAAAAGCCTTGTTTTTATTTAGTTTAATTGTACTGTATAGATAAATATTGCATTACATTTTGAACAAACTTTTCTCAAACCGATCTACTGTAATTACTATGAAATATTGTAAGGTTGTCTTTAGTATAATAAATAAATCTTAAGGACATAATTGGTAGGTAATTACTATGAAGGGAATGATGACCTTATGGTGTTCAATAGAGTAGAGATATGTGGAGTAAACACTTCAAAATTACCGAAATTAAAAGAAAAAGAAATGAAAGAGTTGCTATTTAGGATACAAAATGGAGAGCCTGAGTGTAGAGAAAAATTTATTGAAGGAAATCTAAGATTGGTTTTAAGTGTAATAAAGTACTTCAATAGTCGAGGAGAAAACGCAGATGATTTATTTCAAGTAGGATGTATAGGTTTAATGAAGTCCATTGATAAATTTGATTTAAGTATAAATGTTAAATTTTCAACATATGCAGTTCCTATGATTATTGGGGAAATAAGAAGATACTTAAGAGATGCTAACTCTATAAGAGTTAGTAGGTCATTAAGGGATATTGCATATAAAGCACTACAAGTTAGAGAACGATTGACGAATGAGAGCAATAAAGAGCCTACTATATCTCAAATAGCAAAAGAATTAGAATTACCTCGAGAAGACGTGGTAATTGCACTAGACGCTATACAAGCCCCTGTATCTTTATTTCAACCAATTTATCATGATGGTGGAGATGAAGTTTATGTAATGGATCAAATAAGAGACACTAAAAATTTAGATGATAATTGGATTGAAAATATGTCAATTAAAGAGGGAATGAAGAAATTAAAAGATAGAGAAAAGTTAATTCTCCATTTGAGGTTCTTCAATGGAAAAACTCAAATGGAGGTAGCTCATGAAATAGGCATATCCCAAGCACAAGTATCTAGAGTGGAAAAAAACGCGTTAAAGCACATGAGAAAGTATGTATAGGGTCCTCTATTAGGACCCTTTTTGTTATCCTATTTTATAAACGGAACTTAAAAGTTCTCATTTCAGAATTAAATATTAGATACATGAAAACAAATAGCAAATCATATTATATTAAGAAGCTCTATTAGGAGGACATCTGTGTTTTTCGTAAATTGTTTATTAAATATGATTGGGAATGTTACATTTTTAACAGCCTACATAACAGGTAGTAGTTCATTCCCTCAACCATTAAATGATGAAGAAGAAAAATCTTATTTAAGAAAGTTAAAGAAAGGCGATTTACTAGCTAAGGGTATATTAGTTGAACGAAATTTAAGACTAGTTGCACATATAGTAAAAAAATTTTCTTATCCAGGAAAGGATGTAGATGACCTCATATCTATTGGATCTGTGGGACTCATTAAGGCTATTGATTCCTTTGATACTAGTAAGGGAATAAGGCTTGCCACCTATGCTTCGAGGTGCATAGAAAACGAAATACTCATGCTTATTAGGAATAATAAGAAAACAAAAGGGGAGATGTCCCTGCATGATCCTATTGGAAATGATAATGATGGAAATGAGATATCTCTTATTGATGTATTAAGTAGTGATGAAGATTCTATTATTGATATAGTAGAACGTAAAATACAACTTAAACAGATTTATAATAAGATTAACATAGGTTTGAATGATAGAGAAAAAATAGTAATTCAAATGCGCTATGGATTACTTGATGGTAATCCTCGAACTCAAAGAGAAATTTCATTGATTCTAGGAATCTCTGGGTCCTATGTATCTAAAATTGAAAAGAAAGTATTAAAGAAACTTAATAAGGAATTAAATAATAGTGTAAATATATAGTTAGATTATGAAATTTTTTGGATACGTATTGCATAGTATAGAGTATAGCGTACGAATGAAGTAAGCGATAGTTAATAGCCATTCTCCCCAAGAGAGTGGCTATTTTTATAACTTATTATATTATATTAGGTTCATTATTCATGTAATAGTACCTACATAATAATGGTATCTCGAAACGGGGAAAGAAGCTGTACATCAAAAAATGAAAACACAGACATAAGTTGGGTTGTTGGTGTGATTCAGAGAAATGTTGGCGATGCCCTTGGGTACATGATAAAACATTATAGATAAAGTGAGGGGTATTATGAAATCTTCAATTCTTTCTTTTCAAGTAGAATTGCATAAAGATACCTCTAACCGTAGTTTTATTATCCTACGATTAGAGGTATCTTTTAATTAAGTAAAATGTTAATGTGAAAATTATTTAAATATCTTAATACGATCTTCTAATGGTTGGAACTGTTTTTCATCAGGTATAGCTGTTGGTTTTCCGAATGGCATTTGTGATATAAGTTTCCAATTTTCTGGTATGCTCCATTCTTTTTTTACATCCACTTCAATGAGTTCATTATAATGTTGTAGAGATGCACCAAAACCCTCAATTTCTAATGCGGACCATATAACATATTGATGCATCCCACTTGACTGTTGAGACCAAACTGGGAAATTATCCTTATAAGAAGCGAAGTTTTTCTGCATTGATTCAATTACACTAATATCTTCAAAGAATAAAACAGTACCATATCCATTGTGAAATGAATTTATTTTGTCTTCAGTTGAAGCAAAATTCTCAACAGGAACTATCTTTCTTAAAGTATCTTTTGTAATATCCCATAATTTATCGTGATGTTTTTGTAATAACAAAACTACTCTTGCACTTTGAGAATTAAATGGTGAGGGCGTATTTTTCACAGCCTGATCAACAACTTTTTTAATTACCTCATCCGTTGTCACCTTTTCTTTACTAATTCCATAAATTGTGCGTCTGTCTGCTACAGCAGTGTAAAAATCTTTTTTCATATTATTATTCTTCCCATTTTCTTGAGTTAGTATCTTTTTCATTCCCACAATTTCTTTTTCTAAAGATTCAATTTTACTTTTAAATTCTTTAATTTTAAACACATCTGATATTCCCACAATAAGCCTCCAATGAATAATTTTACTTTAATTATATATTTATTCTATCAGTATCTAATTTATTCAAAAAAATAAATGTAAAATTTATAAAAAAATATAAGTATTAATATCAGGATGGTAAAAAATAAGAAATTCAAATTCACTTAGAGTATTAGTAAGCTTGGTGACTTTCTGTTTTGTAATATTAAGGTGTATTGCAATACCTATAAATAAAAATGCAAAGGTAGGAAGTAGGAAGTGTAAAAAATAGACTAACAAATTTATATACTCATTTAAAAAAGTGCGTTAAATATAGTTTGTTATTAGTTATTTCCTGATTTAGAATATTAGGGCGAGTTTAACACAATTTATATTCTGTATAACTGGACTTAAAACCTTAAGACCATTAAGGGTATATCTTTAGTATATCTTTATACGATAGATCAATAGGGTCTGACATTACTTAAATAAATGTCATGAAATGAATAGGTTTGCTTTCAGATGTTGAGCCGATAAAAGCTATCACCTTAAGTATATACTTAAACGATGATAGCTACGAAAATTGCTCGATGTCTGAAACGAACTTTTGAACGATGCCGCGTTAGCACTTACTATGGGATTTCAATAAATATCACTTTCCCAAAATCAGCGATATTCTATTATATTT
>NZ_DATCQT010000214.1:0-27342 GCF_036569345.1 Clostridium sp. | reverse complement strand
GGTATTATTTTGTAGTGACCATAATTGTTGTTAATATATTTTTTAGTAAATAAGCAACATAGTAAAAAATTATTAGTATAGTTTTAGATTTATATAGCCACACTAAAAAAAATGCAATTGAGAATTCTCAACTAATTGATTATAGTGGGGAGAGATATATTTATGAGCGAGATGGACAGTAATAATAAAAATTATTTAAACAAGGCTTACAAGAATTTTTCTGAATTAGTTTATGTTGTGTCTGCAAAAGAGCTTGAGTTTTTCATCGTAAAAGGTGAATTTACTAGCTACTTCAATTCTAGGATGAAGAAAATGATGGCAGAAATTAATGATGAAAAAAGTGAAATTTTAGATGCAGGTGTATTCTTCAATACAAAAGGTGAAATAACTCTAATAGATGCAGAAATAGTAGGTAAATTCATTGAGGATAGTTACACCTTAAAAATGCTAGAGTATTACAAAAACACTTCTTTAAATAGAATTATTAGAGGAGTAGTTAATGGAACCGATAAATCAAAGAGTGATTTTATATTAATTTCATATTCAATCTTGTATAATACTCTTAATGAATTATATAAAAATATTAGTTGTAAACAAACGAATATGATTATATATAAAAATAGATTTGCTTTAGAGGATTATATCAAGGGTGATTGTACTATAGTTATTGCAGTATTGCTAATATTAGAAGATTTATGCAAATACATTGGTGTTGATCGATATAAAATGCTGAAAGAAACAAATACAAAAATTTACAAATAGCATAATGAAATTAAAAAACAAAGAAAAAATTAAATTAAACAATCAAGTATTATGATAAACATTTACAAAATAACTATATTTTAATAGTTTAAGGGTAGTTACAAAGAATAATTCCAATTATTTAAAAAAATATTCAATTTTAATTAAAAAACTTTTAGCCATATATATTACAATTTCGACAAAATATTGTTACTAATATATATTTTTGAACCTCACTATTTTATGTTAATCGTGGCTTTATGGGTGTAAAGGGTTGAAGTTGTCAGTTTAAAGAGATAATCTCTTTTGATTGTATTTCATAAAATGACAGAATTTTTTAAAAAGTAATGTTACTGTATTCTCATAGCATAAGTATGGGGGGGAAAACAGATATGGTAGTTGTAGAAAATTTATATAAAAAAGTAACAAATGGTGATATAAATTATACTTATTTTTATAGACTAGTAAAAAGTCAAATCTCTGTTTCAATGTATGATGAGTTAACTAAAGTGCATGCTTATGGTATTGAAATAGAAAGACAAGACATATCGAATGGTTCGGTGATTCACATACAAAGAGATTGTGTAGAAAACATAAGTCCACAAAGATATAAAGTTAAAAATCTTATAAAAATGCTATATGATAACACAGTATCACCTATTCACATGATAGACATATTGGGCGAGTATATTGATGAATATACTAGTGATTTTGATGAAATGTTAAAAAACATAGTTACTTGTTAATATTGCGAATTGAATTAGCATTTCGAGGAGAGTTCTCTTTTTTAAGAGTATACTCCTCTTGAGGAGACTAAGCCTTGTAAGGTGGGTTCTCCTCTTTTTGTTATACAATAGAAAGTTATAAAACATATGTAAAATTAAAAATAAAACTATAAATAATGATAATTTTAATATATTATATAATGATAAAGTTAAAATCTGTGCTTCGTGAAATGTAAAAATTAAATATAAAAACATAGATTAAACGTAGGAGTGATGATTATGATTCTTGGTGTAGGTACTGACATAGTTGAAATTAGGCGAATAAAAAAAGCTATGGACAGCAATGATAAATTTTTAGAAAAAATTTTTACGACAATTGAATTAGAATATCTTAGAAATAGAAATTTAAGGGCTGAATATGTGGCTGGAAGATTTGCTGCTAAAGAAGCAGTAGCTAAAGCTTTAGGTACAGGCTTTAGAGGGTTTGATTTTAAAGATATTGAAATCGACAGGACAACTCTTGGAAAACCAATAGTAATTTTAAAAGGTAAAGCAAAGTTGATAGCTAATAAAGAAGGTCAGTGTTATGTCCATCTAAGTATATCTCATGGGGAAGATAGCGCTGTGGCTTATGCTATAGTAGAAGTTGAAAAAAAAGTTGAGGAAAGAAATACACAAACAGCAGTAAAATCTGATTCCTTGTAATTAGTTATTTTAGTAATAGTATGAGAGCATTAATAATAGTATTAGTATTAGAGCAAATTGTTATGGCGAATAACATTGATAATTGTTTTATGTCTCTAGAGAAATGCTAGGAGGATAACAATGAAAAAGTGTTCACTATTATTTTTAAGTCTTTTACTAATTTTAAGTTCTTTATTACTAACTTCATGTGATAAGAAACCAAAGGATACTAATGACATTACAAATTTTTTGAAAAATATGGATAGTTATACTACAGACATGAATATGGATGTAAAAAATGTTAAACAGACAATTAACTATAAGGCAAAACAATCCTATTTGCGGGGAGGTGGATACAAACTAGAACTAAACAAAAGCAGAGTGTTTATTTTTAAAGACGATGATAAAATTTACGTTAACGACAAAAATAGTGGTACAAAGTATGTACAGAGTAAGGATTTTGATGAAGTTTTTAAACTAAGTTTTATTGGAGAATACATAGGATTATTATATACTGATGAGGAAATAAAATATGCTACCAAAAATATTAATGGTATCGAATATACTGTAATTGATTTATTTATTCCTGGTAGTAATAAAAACATTAATAGAGCATTACTATACGTGAATAATAAAAAAATGGTGCCAGATAAAATGGTGATTTACGATATCAAGGGTAGTGAAAAAATTGATATAACTTATACTAATTTTATTCCTAACCCAGAGGTTGAACCATCAGAGTTTAAAGTCCCGTAGTATAAATTAAATTTAAATAACAAATGAGGTGAAGGTCATGTTTAAACATTTAAGGCCTGTGTGGGCAGAAATTGATTTAGATAAGTTGGCTCATAATATGAGAGAGATTAGGCGAATTTCGAATAGCGAGAATATTATAGCTGTTGTAAAGGCAGATGCCTATGGACATGGTGCAGTAGATGTAGCCCCAGTGCTCCTGGAAAATGGCGCTAATAGATTAGCTGTAGCCATTCAAAGCGAAGCAATAGAACTACGGCGTTCAGGTATAGAATGCCCAATAATGGTTTTAGGATTTACACCACCAAATTTAATAGATAATTTATTAAAATATGATATTGAACAAACTGTATTTTCTTATGAGTTTGCAAAAAAAATATCAAAAATGGCTTTAAAGAAAAATAAAATAGCTAAAGTTCACATTGCACTAGATACAGGTATGGGAAGGATAGGCTATTTACCAAATGACGAGAGTGTAGAGGAAGTATATAATATCAGCAAACTACCTAATATAATAATAGAAGGAATGTTTTGTCATTTTTCTAGTGCAGATGAAAAAGATAAAACTTATACTTATGAGCAAGTGAAAAAATACGATGTTTTTTATGAAAAATTAAAAGAGAAAAAGGTGTACATAAATATAAGGCATATTGCCAATAGTGCTGCTATTATAGATTTGCCAGAAACACATTATGAGGCAGTACGTCCAGGAATAATAATTTATGGTTATTATCCATCTGAGGAGGTAAATAAGGAGAAGATAGATTTATTACCTGTGATGACCTTAAAAACAAATGTAGTACACATAAAAACACTACCGCCTGGAGAATACGTAAGTTACGGAAGAAAGTATAAAACAAAGGAAAAAAGTGTTATAGCTACACTTCCAATTGGATATGCTGATGGATATACAAGACTTTTATTTCAAAAGGCAAAGGTAATATTAAAGGGTGAATTTGCTCCGGTAATAGGTAGAATTTGTATGGATCAATGCATGGTTGATGTTACTGGGATTAACGGAGTAAAAGTTGGGGATGAGGTAATACTAATAGGCGAGGATGGAAAAAATAAATTTACAGCAGATATAGTAGGGGAGCTAATAGGCACTATAAGCTATGAAGTAGTTTGCATGGTTGGTAAAAGAGTTCCAAGAGTGTACGTTAGAAATGGTAAGGTTGTAAAAATAAGAAAATATGTGTAAAATCTACATTTTGTATGTAGATTAGAATACATAAGTATAAGATTACTTGTTGAAAAAAGGCGAAAATCCGAATAATTTCTTTGACAGATTGACATAGGTTGAATTATAATATTTTCATACATATTGTTGCTTTACTAATTAGGAGGTATTAAATTTTCTATGTCGACATCAAAGAAACTAGTAATAAACCTCTCAAAAAAACTTTATATTGAATTTAATAAGGCACTTACAAAAGATTGTAAAAAAAGGAGTGCATTTATTCGACAAGCTATAATACTATATACTGAGGAAAAGAAAAAACTTAATTATATAGATGAAATGAAACAAGGATATTTAGAAATGGCTGAACTAAATTTAAAAATAGCTAACATGGGTTTCGATAATGATATTAAAGACTTTAAAGAATACGAAGTTAAGCTTTCGGAGAGTGATTTGTCAAATGACAACAATAGTAAAAAGAGGAGATATATTTTATGCTGATTTGAGTCCGGTTGTAGGCTCAGAACAAGGTGGGATTCGACCAGTAATTATTCTTCAAAATGATATTGGTAATAAGTACAGTCCCACTATTATTATTGCAGCTATTACTTCTCAGATAAATAAAGCAAAACTCCCTACTCACGTTGAGATTTCATCAGAAGAGTATGGTCTAAACAAAGATTCTGTAGTTTTGCTTGAACAGATAAGAACTCTAGATAAAAAAAGATTAAAAGAAAAAATTGGTCATATGACTGAAGGCGATATGAAAAAAGTAGATTCTGCATTATTAATTAGTGTAGGCTTATAAAGAAATAAGGGCACTTTGTGCCCTTATTTTTATTATTTTTTTTATTATTCACGAAAATTTTATAAAAAATATTATTACATGCCGGGTCGCTATGGTATAATGTTATTAGTAAATTTGCATGAACAAATTACATAAACAAATTACATAAACAAGGTAAGGAGAGTTTAATATGATACAATTTAATAAAGTAACTAAGATTTATGATAATAATGTAATAGCGTTGTCGAACCTTGATCTTACTATTGAAAAAGGGGAATTTGTATTTCTTGTAGGTCCTAGTGGAGCAGGAAAATCTACTTTTATTAAAATACTTTTAAGAGAGATAGAGCTCACTACAGGCAATGTTATTGTAGACGGTAAGGACATAACAAAATTAGCTAGGAAACAGATACCTTATTTTAGAAGAAAAATTGGAGTTGTTTTTCAGGATTTTAAATTAATTGACAATTTAAATATTTATGAAAATGTGGCTTTTGCACTTAGAGTTATAGAAGCTTCTCCAAGGGATATTAGGAAAAAAGTACCTATGGTCTTAGATTTAGTTGGATTATCAAAAAAACATAATGCATTTCCTCATGAAATTTCAGGTGGAGAGCAACAAAGGGTTTCACTTGCAAGGGCTATAGTAAATAATCCGAGTTTGTTAATAGCAGATGAGCCAACAGGAAACTTGGATCCTGAAACAGCATTAGGAATTATGGACGTTTTAAATGATATAAATAGCGCTGGTACCACAATAGTTATGGCAACACATGCAAAAAATATAGTAGACTCTATGAAAAAGAGAGTAGTGGCTATTGAAAAAGGTATTCTTGCTAGAGATGAGCAGAGAGGAAGATACGGTTATGAAGATTAGTACAGTTAAATATTTTGTTATCGATGCTTTAAAGAGTTTAAAAAGGAATAGAACAGTTAGTGTAGCTTCGGTGGCTACAGTGGCAGCTACTTTGTTTATTTTAGGCGTATTTTTATTGATCGTTTTTAATGTTAATGCAGGGGTTAAAGAGTTAGGATCTAAGTTAGAGGTGAAAATTTATCTTAAAGATAATATAACAATATCGGATAAATTAGCTATAGAAAATGCCATAAGTAAAGTTAATGGAGTTTCAGATACTAGGTTTGAAAATAAGGCCGATGCACTAGCAAAAGTAAAAAAACAATTCGGCAAAGATAGTGAAGCCTTAGTGCAAGGATTAGAAAAGGAAAATCCTTTTCCAAATGCATATATTGTAAGGGTAGAAAACCCTGAAGTAGTAAATAATGTAGTTAAGGCTGCCACAGGACTAAAAGGTATAGATCAGATTAAGGATGTTCGTGAGGTCGTTGATAAAATTATAAGTATAACCAATACCCTTAAAATAATAGGATTTGCATTATTTATAATTCTAATAAGTGTATCTTTGTTCTTAATTGGAAACACTATTAAACTAACGGTATATTCTAGGAAAAAAGAAATAGGTATTATGAAATTTGTTGGAGCTACTGATTGGTTTATAAGATGGCCATTTATTATTGAAGGTATGATGCTGGGAATATCAGGAGCAATTATTTCTACTGGAGTGCTATATTATGCTTATAAATTTGTTTTCCAGAAATATACTAGTGCGGTATTAGGTATTTCTCTAATAAACCCTCATATCATATTAAGCAGTACTTTATGGGAATTCATGTTAGGTGGTTTATTTATTGGCGCAATAGGAAGTGCTATATCAATAAGAAAATTCTTGATTGTGTAGAAGTGGATTACTTTCCTTTTGAAATGCAATTAAATATATTTATTTTCTTGTTAGTGTTATAAATATATTATAATTACATAAATAATATATAGAGAATTGCAAAGAGGTGTATAAATTGGGCGATGAAAATAAACCTGAAAAATTTAGACTTGTACAAAATGGAAATGGGAATTCTAAAATGAAAAAAAAGAAATGGATTATATGGATTGTAGTTTTGGTTATCGTTACTAATGCCATGACTTTGTTTGTATCAACTCAAATTTCCTTAAGATTTCCAAATGGTAAAGTATTGATTGGAAGAGACACTTACGACCAAGTATTAAAATTTCAAAAACTATTTTTGGTGAGAAATAAGTTATATGAGTATTACGACGGTGTGATTAGTGATGATGTTTTAGTTGAAGGGGCTGTAAAGGGTATGACTGATTCCCTAAAGGATCCTTATACAGTTTTCATGAACAAAAAAGAATTTACGGATTTTAGTTCTCAAACGCAAGGAGCTTACACTGGGCTTGGACTGCAAGTAGGAGTTAAAGATGATAACATAGTTGTAATTGCACCCATTGATGGATCACCAGCTAAAAAAGCAGGATTAACTTCTGGGGATGTTATAGAAAAGGTGAATTCCACAAAAGTAACTGCCAAAGAATTAGAAAAAGCAGTTGCAATGATGAAGGGAACAGCTGGTGAAGCAGTAACCTTAACTATTAATAGAAAAGGAAAAGGAAACTTTAATGTAAGCATGGAACGTGCTAAGATTGATTTGGTAACAGTTAAAGGTGAAATGTTAGATAACAATGTTGGATATATAGAACTTACAATGTTTGATGAAAATACTTCAAAGAATTTCGCTAAAAAATTAGCAGAATTGCAAGGTAAGGGTATGAAAAGTCTAATAGTGGATGTCAGAGGAAATCCTGGCGGACTTTTAGATCAGGTTGTAGCTTTAACTTCTAACTTTGTACCTAAAGGAAAGAATATTGTATATACAATAGATAAAAATAAGAAAAAGACAGAGTATAAATCTACGGGTGGACTTGCGATAGGTATGCCATTAACTGTATTAACAGATGCAGGAAGTGCTAGTGCTTCAGAAATTTTTGCAGGTGCTATAAGGGACTATAAGGTTGGTACTTTAGTGGGAGAAAAAACCTTTGGCAAAGGTATTGTTCAAAGTATGTTATACACAAGTGCTGAGGGATTTAATGATGGAACTGCATTAAAAGTAACTATATCAAAATATTATACTCCGAATGGTGAGAATATACAGCATATTGGAATAAAACCAGAAGTTTCTGTTGTATACCCAGCAGCACTTAAAGAGAAAGTATATGATAGAAAAACAGATCCACAGTTTATAAAAGCTTTAGAGCTAGCTAAGAATAAAATTAAGTAATAATATAAGTATATTAAAACAAAAACAAGTATCTACCAAAAATTTGGTAGATACTTGTTTTTAAGAACATTTAAGTACTAAAGGTGATGTTATCAACACCTTTAGTGTTGATTTACTTATTTACATAGGCTGTGTGATAAATATGACCAGTTTAAGATTAATATGGGAGGAGGATTTTACCCAATGGAGATTGCATTACATACTTTAAGATCAGTTGCTTATGCAATTGCAGACCCTTCAAATGCGGTTATTTTAATAATGATAACATTGATTTTTTATAATAAAAATAAAAAAATCGCAACTATGCAAAAAATGATAATGGGAGAAAGGTTAGACTCACCCTTCGAACTAACTATATCTCAAATTGTAATAGGAATTTTTGCAGGGGCAATAGCAAGTTTAATATTTACATTTTCGGGATTAGTTTTTGATGAGAATTCAAATATTTATTTATTGTTTATGGTGTCATTATTTTTTATGGCAGTTAAGCCTAGATTTATTTGTTTTTCTTATTCAGGTGCAGCTTTGGGTATAGCCAGTTTAGTGTTTAAGTATGCAGCTAATATATTACATATGCCACAATTAAATTTCATAAACATAGATATTCTGACCTTAATGACTTTGGTTGGAATATTACATATTATTGAGGGAAGTTTAATAATGTTAGATGGGTCAAGAGGAGCTATTCCTGTATTTACTAACAGAGATAATAAAATTATTGGTGGATTTGCTTTAAAAAGATATTGGGCATTACCAATTGCTTTACTTATACTTTTAAGTTCAACTACATCAGATCAAATGGTTGGACAGGGCGTAATGATGCCACAGTGGTGGCATTTAATAAAAGGAAATATATTGAATCAAATAGGGAAAAATTCAGTTATAGCTTTTATTGCTTTATATGGAGTTATAGGGTACAGCAGTATTACTTTTACTAAGAGTAAGCGCCGGAAGACCCTTACTTCAGGAGCTTTAACAATAGGTTATGGAGTGCTTTTAACTGCCGTATCGCATTTAGCAGTACTAGGGGGAGTTTACCAATTATTTGTTTTAATATTTGCTGCAGGGCTGCACGAAGGCATGCTAGTACTAGAAAAACATATGGAGTCAACTTCAAAACCTAAATTCGTTAGTAGTGAAGAGGGAATTATGGTTCTTGCAGTAGCCCCACAATCTCCTGCTTTTCATATGGGAATTGAAAGTGGAGATCTAATAGTTCGGATTAATGACAAAGAAATAGAATGCGAAGAAGAAATTTTTAGTATAATCAAGGGGAATTTCACTTCTTTATCTTTTAAAATTAAAAAATCATCTGGAATATTAGAAAATATTAGTTATAACAATATGGCTGGGAACAAGAGACTAGGAATAGTAGTTGTACCAAGGGTGGTACCAAAAGATACTACTATAGTAAATGTGAATGACGAAACATTTAAAGATGTGATGGACAAATTAAAAAACAAAGACAAAGATAAGGAATAGAGAAAGTATGAAGTTTCTCCTGCATGCCTTGCAATAAGATCTTGAAACAGGAAATTCCATTAAGAAATTCTAATCTTTTGCAAATATAAAATTCTCTGGCGCTCACATTCGCCGTCCTGGCTCAAATTCGCTAACCTGCCGTCCTGGCAGGTTCACAAGAATTATATGTTGGCAAAAGAAGAATTTCTAAATGAAATTTCAATGTTTCTGCGCTTCTTATTGCAAGTCACTATGGAGAAACTTTCATACTTGTTTTTTATACCGGTTATTACACTCAGTGAGCTATACAACTAATTATAGTTGTTCTCAATTAAAGAAACATCTGATGATTCTATTTTGATCATAAAGGTACAAATTCTACACAATATATACTTTTGTTAGCATTCTCTAAGAAAAAGACCTAATTTCAATACAAATATATTTAACGTTTTAAAAAATATTTTAGCCGTTAAGGCTGCCGGATTTCTTTTGAGCGCAAAATTACATTGAATTTTGCGCTCTTTTAGTTAATTTGGATAAAGAGTTAAATTGTAATTTATACAATAGTAATGGAATTATTTATTTAACATGGTTATAATTAGGAACGATTGAATGGCATTTTGTTATGAATTAGAAGGTGGAAAGTATATATGAAAGAATTTATACTAGTAATATTAAACACGATTATTATATTTCAAAGTTAACGGAGGATGGTAAATGTCTACACAAATAATAATAGTTTTAATTCTTACAGTTATTATTTCTATAATTTCAACTCTGGCTTACTCCGTAAGAATTGTTGCTGTAAGAACAGGAAGAATAGCAGTATCTTTTGCAGTTTTCAATATCTTTGCGCTAGTTTCTAGAACCGCAAACACGATTCAAGCACCACTGCTAGCTAAAACAATAGAAGGTACCATAAAGGTAGGTAACCCTCAAAGTCTATTATCTACATTCAGATGGATTTTATTTTCTACAACAATAGCAACCATTATTGGCTCAGCATTAATGCCAACATTTATAAAAGTTTTTGGAAAAGTTGTAGAATCATTTAGCATTAATCGTTCTATACCTAAATTATTATTACATGCGTTTTCAAAATCAGGAATAGAACAATTTAGAGGGAGTGTTACAAAACCTAGAAAAGAAAATTTGGCACAATTAAAAAGTTTTAAATTGATGCCTAAAAAAATCATTTTACTTAATACCTTAGCTTTTTCAATATCGACTGTTGGGGTTTTAGCATCATTGTATGCAGGATGTCTAAATCCAGAACTAAGGACCACATGCAGTACATTATCAGCAGTGATAACTGGAATGGCAACAATAATTATGGTTATATTCATAGACCCATATATATCGATTCTAACAGATGATGTAATAAAGGGAGATTGTAGCCAATTACATTTTGATAGATGTATAATTTTTATTGTTGGTGGATTGATAGTAGGAACGATTTTAGCTCAGTTTTTATTAGTTCCAGCAGCAGAAGCAATATCCTTTATAGCTAAATTAATTTAGAAGTTGACTTTATAATCTTTTAAAAGTGAATTCTTAGTATGATTGTCAAGTATGCAAAATATAGTAAATAATTACTAGAAAGAATCTTTGCAAGAAACCCATATAATAGTACTTAATGATGTTATTATGGTAAGTGTGGGTAAAATTTTTATTAAATAGTATAATGAGATTCTTATTTATAGGTTATATTGACATATGAAAAGTTTATAGTTAAAATGTTAAGTAACGAACAAACGTTCAGATATAGGAATACAAGGCGGTGATTTTATGCATGAGTTTAAGTTACATTCAAAGTTTAAACCTACTGGAGATCAACCACAGGCAATTGATAGTCTTGTGAAAGGAATTGAAGAGGGGGATAAGTTTCAAACTCTTAAAGGGGTAACTGGTTCAGGTAAGACTTTTACAATGGCTAATATTATTGAGAGAGTTCAAAAACCTACATTGGTGCTGGCTCATAATAAGATTTTAGCAGCACAGCTTTGCTCAGAGTTTAGGGAGTTTTTTCCGGATAACTGTGTGGAGTATTTTGTGTCTTATTATGATTATTATCAGCCTGAGGCTTATGTTGCACAGACGGATACCTTTATAGAAAAAGACTCCTCTGTTAATGATGATATTGATAAATTAAGACATTCGGCGACTTCTGCGTTACTAGAACGTAATGATGTTATTGTGGTAGCTTCAGTTTCATGTATATATGGTCTTGGTAACCCTGAGGAATATAAAAAACTTACAGTGTCCCTTCGGGAAGGCATGGAAAAGGATAGAAATGAAGTAATAAGACATTTAGTTGATATACAGTATGAAAGAAATGATATTAATTTTATTAGAGGAACCTTTAGAGTAAGAGGTGACACTATTGATATATTCCCTGCTTCGTCTTCAAGTGAAGGAATTAGGGTAGAGTTTTTCGGTGATGAGATAGAAAAAATAAGATCATTTGACTCGCTTACAGGAGAAATTCTTGGAACTCGCAAACACGTATCTATTTTTCCAGCTTCCCATTTTGCTACATCAAAGGAAAAACTAGAGCTTGCAATAACACAAATAGAAGAAGAACTAGAAGATAGATTGAAGGAACTTAGTGCACAAGATAAACTTTTGGAGGCGCAAAGACTTAAGCAGAGAACAAATTATGATATTGAAATGATGAGAGAGGTTGGTTACTGCACCGGTATAGAAAACTATTCTAGAATTTTAGATGGTAGGCCTGCAGGAACAGCTCCTCAGACATTGATGCACTATTTTCCTAAAGATTACTTAATGTTTATAGATGAGAGTCATGTAACTCTTCCACAGGTTAGAGCTATGTTTGGAGGAGATAAATCAAGGAAGACTAATTTGATTGAATATGGTTTTAGACTGACCTCAGCCTATGATAATAGACCACTAACCTTTCAAGAGTTTGAAGGGAGTATGCATGAAACTGTTTTCGTAAGTGCAACACCTAGCGTTTATGAGGCAGAGCATAGTGAAAATGTAGCTGAGCAAGTAATAAGACCTACAGGGCTATTAGATCCTGAAATAGTTATAAGGCCTGTTAAGGGTCAAATAGATGATTTATATGCTAAGATTCAAGATACAATAAAAAGAGGTTTTAGGGTTTTAGTTACTACCCTTACGAAAAAAATGTCAGAGGATTTGACAAAATATTTCAGAGAAATGGATATGAAGATAACTTATTTGCATTCCGATATTGATACAATGGAAAGAATGAAAATTATTCAAGATCTTAGACTAGGTACCTTCGATGTGTTAGTAGGTATAAATCTTTTAAGAGAAGGGTTAGATATTCCAGAAGTAGCCCTTGTTGCAATATTGGATGCAGATAAGGAAGGGTTTCTACGTTCTGAAACTTCATTAATTCAAACAATAGGAAGAGCTGCAAGAAATTCAGAGAGTAAGGTAATAATGTATGCAGACAAAATTACAAAGTCTATGAAAAAGGCAATGGATGAAACTACAAGGCGTAGAAAACTTCAGATGGAGTATAATGAGGAACATGGTATTACTCCAACTACTATTCAAAAAGATATTAGGGACGTAATCGGATCTATTACGGTTGCAGAGGATAAAGAGGTATATGAAACCCTTGAAGCTGCAATGGATGCAAACTATGATGAAACTAAAAAGTTAATGGATAAGTATGAAAATGAGATGAAGCAAGCAGCTAAGGATTTACAGTTTGAAAGAGCTGCCCAGCTAAGAGATATAATTTATAAACTTAAGAAGCAAATTAAGAACATTTAATACAGAGGAGATAACCATGAGGGATAAGATTTTTATAAAAGGCGCTAAGGTTCACAATTTAAAAAATGTAGATTTAGAGATACCGAGAGATAAGTTTGTGGTGTTCACTGGACTTTCGGGGTCTGGTAAATCTTCACTTGCTTTTGATACATTATATGCGGAGGGGCAAAGAAGGTATGTAGAGTCGTTGTCAGCTTATGCAAGACAGTTTTTAGGTAATATGGATAAGCCTGATGTTGAGTACATTGAGGGGCTATCTCCTGCTATTTCTATAGACCAGAAAACTACTAACAGAAATCCACGATCCACTGTGGGTACTGTAACTGAAATTTATGATTACTTGAGACTTCTTTATGCTAAAGTGGGGACTCCTCATTGCCCTAAATGTGGTAAGGAGATTTCTCAGCAGACTGTAGACCAGATGGTTGATAGAATAATGGATATGCCAGTCAAAACTAAGATTTCAATTTTAGCGCCAGTGATAAGAGGGAAAAAGGGAGAGCATACCAAGGTAATTGAGAATATTAAAAAAAATGGATTTGTTCGAGCTAGAATAGATGGTAATACGGTGGAACTTATGGAAGAAGATATAAAACTTACAAAGACTAAGAAACATAGCATAGAGATAGTAATAGACAGAATTTCTGTAAAAGAAGAGGTCCGCGGTAGACTTTCAGAATCTTTGGAGAGTGCTTTAAAACTTTCAGAGGGGACCGCCATCGCCAGCATAGCTGATGGAGAAGATATACTTTTTAGCGAACATTTTGCTTGCCCGGATTGTGGTATAAGCCTTGGGGAATTAGCACCAAGGATGTTTTCTTTTAACTCCCCATATGGAAAGTGTGACACTTGTGATGGTCTTGGTACCCTTATGGAAATTGATGAGGATTTGATCATACCAGATAAAAGTAAAAGTATTAAGGGAGGCGCTGTTCTGTCTTTTGGCGAAGGCAGCCTTAAGGAAGATTCCTGGACTTTTTCGGTTCTCAGGGCTTTGAGCCAAAAATATAAATTTAGTTTAGATACACCTATAGAAGACTATGAACCGGAGATTCTTAAAATTCTATTATACGGAACTAATGGAGAGAAAGTTAAGGTAGAGTATGTTAAGGAATATAGATCAGGTACTTTTAATCATTCGTATGAAGGTATTATTAATAACTTGAAGAGAAGATATTTTGAAACCTCCTCGGATTATATAAAAAGAGATGTTGAACAGTATATGGGGGATAATGCATGTCCAAAGTGCAAAGGTGCAAGGTTAAGCCCAGAAGCACTAGCTGTAACAGTTGGGGGCAAGAATATAAGTGATTTTTGTCAATTGTCAATTATAGATGAAGCGACATTTTTAAAGGATATAAAACTATCAGAGAAAAATAAGATTATATCTAATCAAATTTTTAAGGAAATAAATGATAGACTTAATTTTTTGAAGGACGTGGGGCTTGATTATTTAAATTTAGCAAGATCAGCAGGTACCTTATCTGGTGGAGAAGCGCAGAGAATAAGGTTAGCTACTCAAATAGGTTCAAGTTTAATGGGGGTTTTATACATTCTAGATGAACCTAGTATTGGTCTTCATCAAAGAGATAATGATAAACTTATAAAGACATTAAAACATTTAAGAGACTTAGGTAACACCTTGATAGTGGTAGAGCATGATGAGGACACTATGAAGGCAGCAGATTATATTGTAGATGTTGGGCCAGCAGCTGGTGAACATGGTGGAGAAATTGTAGTTGCAGGAACAATTGAGGACGTAAAAAACTGTGAAAGATCAATTACAGGTCAATATTTAAGTGGTAAAAAGAAGATTGATGTTCCAGGAAAAACGAGAGTATCTAATGGAAATAGTATAAAAATACTTAATGCAAGGCAAAATAACCTTAAGAATGTTAGCGTTGAATTTCCGTTAGGTATGTTTACTGCAGTTACTGGCGTTTCAGGTTCTGGAAAAAGTACTTTAGTAAATGAAATTCTATTTAAAGGTCTTAACAAGAAGGTAAATAAGTCTAAAAAAAATGCAGGGCTTCATAAAGATATTTTGGGAGCAGAGAACATTGACAAAATTATAAATATTGATCAGGGACCTATAGGGCGTACCCCAAGATCTAATCCAGCTACATATACGGGTGTATTTGATATAATCCGAGATGTCTTTTCCATGAGCTCAGAAGCGAAAATTAGAGGTTATAAACCAGGTAGATTTAGTTTTAATGTAAAGGGTGGAAGGTGCGAGGCTTGCAAAGGTGATGGAATAATTAAAATAGAAATGCAATTTTTATCTGATGTATATGTCCCTTGCGAGGTTTGCAAAGGAAAAAGATATAATAGAGAAACCCTAGAGGTTAAATACAAAGGCAAAAATATTGATGAAATTTTAAATATGACTGTTGAGCAGGCTGTAAAGTTTTTTGAGAATATTCCTAGAATTTATAGTAAACTTAAAACACTAATGGATGTTGGTCTTGGTTATGTAAGGCTAGGTCAGCCTTCAACACAATTATCTGGTGGTGAGGCTCAAAGAATTAAACTTGCATCAGAATTATCCAAGAGAAGTACTGGTAAGACATTTTACATTTTGGATGAGCCAACTACAGGACTTCATATTGATGATGTTAGTAAACTTATTAAAATACTCCAGAGACTTGTGGATTCAGGCAATACCGTAGTTGTAATTGAGCATAATTTAGATGTTATAAAATGCGCGGATTATGTTATAGATTTAGGACCTGAGGGTGGAGACATGGGAGGTACTATTTTGTGCACAGGGACGCCGAAAGAAATATCTTTGAATGTAAATTCATATACAGGACAATATCTTAAAAAAATGTTATAATTCTTATAAGGCTAGCATATTAATTTAATGCTAGTCTTTGATTATTTTTTAAAGAGGAGAAAGTGAATTATGGCTAATATAAGCGAGATTTTCAAATTTGCAATTATAGCGATTATATGGATTATAATAATAGTTGCTTTGAAAATAATGTATAAGGATTTAAAAGGTGGTGCGAAGAAAAAACCAGTAATTAAAAAAACTATGGGTCTTGAAGTTATAGAAAGAGGAGAAAATTTTAATTTAAGAATTGGAGCAGTAATTCCTCTAAATGATGAACTCACTATTGGTAGAAAGGCAGATAACCTTCTAATATTGGGTGATAAGTATGTATCTTCTCAGCATGCAAGAATATATCTTAAAAATACAGATTATGTTCTGCAGGATTTGAGAAGCACTAATGGTACACTTAAGAACAAGAGAAAGGTTACGGATAAGGTAGCTATTAAAAAAGGTGACGAAATTCAAATAGGTACATCAATTTTTAAGGTTATAGGATAAATGAAGATTTTAAATGAGGTGATAACATGGAAAGTATAAAGGAAGAACGGAAACTTCTGAAGTATACTTGTCTTTTATGTATAGTTTTGTTTTTTAACATGTTTTTTATTGGCAAAGATGGTTTTGACAAAGGCGCAATAATAATGGGTGTAATAATATGTTTGATTTTTGTGTATTCTCATTTTGTAATAAGTAGATTTTTTCCTGACGGGGATAAATATATTTTACTGTTTTCAAATGTTTTGGCGGTTATAGGTATGGGGATTTTATATAGGCTAGACCCTGCTATTGCACTTAAACAACTTATATATTATTCAGTAGGTATTGCTGTATTCATTTTAGTTGTAGTGCTTTTCCCAAGTTTAACTAAATTTTCTAGATATAAATATTTTTATATGATATGTACTCTGATACTTATGTCTATGGGAAGTTTATTTGGTCAGGCAACTTATGGAGCTAAAAACTGGGTAAACATTGCGGGAATGAGTTTCCAACCAACAGAATTTGCTAAATTATCTTTGGTGGCTTATTTAGCAGCATCCCTACAGCATTATGGTGAAAATGTTCAGGGAAAGTCAGAACTTATAAAATTCAAGGCCTTACTTGAACCTGGAATTGTGGTTATGGTATCACTTGGATTCATGGTTATTCAAAAGGATTTGGGATCAGCACTTTTATTTTTTGCTATTTCAGTAACTATGTTATATATTGCTACTTCAAATTTTAAATATGTTCTAGTATGTT
The DNA here is from genome assembly GCF_036569345.1 of Clostridium sp. Lineage (GTDB taxonomy): Bacteria > Bacillota > Clostridia > Clostridiales > Clostridiaceae > Clostridium_AD. Next base: position 10,003 of record NZ_DATCQT010000214.1, on the reverse strand, counting down.
TAGGACTTTTTATTGTAGGTGCATTTATAAGTTATCAACTATTTGATCATGTACGTTTGAGGTTTATGATTTGGGGCAATCCATGGAAATATGCTACCAATCAAGGACTTCAGATAGTACAATCTTTAATCTCTATAGCATCAGGTGGCCTTTTTGGAACAGGCCTTGGTCTTGGCTATCCTAAAATGGTTCCTGTAGTTAATACAGATTTTATTTATGCAGCTATTTGTGAGGAAATGGGACTTTTAACTGGATTTGCTATCCTTATTTTGTATTTCCTATTGTTTTATAGGTGTATGAGGGTCCCTGTTTATGGAAAAGATAACTTTACAAGATTATTGGCAGTAGGTTACAGTACAATGATAGCCGCTCAAGTTTTGGTTATAGTAGGTGGGGTGGTTGGAGCTATTCCACTAACTGGCATAACCTTGCCGCTTGTCAGCGCTGGGGGAAGTTCTATGATAATAACTTTCTTTTCGCTAGGTATACTTCAAAAAATTTCGGAGGACGGTCAAAGTTATGAATGATTTTGTTACTAATATAAAAAAGGTCATGTTGGTGTTTTTAATATTTTTTATTGCTTTAATTTTCTACATAACTTATTCCTTTATATTTACAAATGAAAAAACTGTAGCAAGTACATATAATATGCGGCTATGGGCTGAGAGAAATAAAGTATTAAGGGGAACAATTTACGATAAAGATATGAAAGCTTTAACAAAAAGTACGAAGACAGGTGAAATGTCTCAAAAACTACAATATTTGCAAGGGACAGTTTTTGCCCATGCTGTAGGGTATATGGATCCTGTATATAATCTTGCTGGTCTTGAAAATAAATATGATGCTCAGCTCATGGATTCTGGGGAATCGGTAATTTCAAAATTCGCTTTCTTTAGTAAGGACACTGAGCAAAAGGCTGGAAATGGATTAAGAACTACTCTCGATTCAAAACTCCAAAAAAAAGCTTATGATCTTTTAAATGCTACGAAGTTTAATGGTGCTGTAGTAGCGATAAATCCTAAAACTGGGGAAGTTTTAGCCATGGTATCTAAACCTTCTTATGATCCCAATAAATTAGATGCTAATTGGAAGAGTCTAACAGCAAATAAAGATGCGCCACTCCTTAATAGAGCAACGTCTGGGCTATATCCACCAGGGTCTATTTTTAAAACTATTACGGCAGTGAGTGCTTTAGAAAACATCCCCAATGTTATTAATAGGGGGTACCAGGATAATGGGAAATTAGTTGTAAATGGAACACAACTTTTGCAAAATTATAATGGTGAAGTTTTAGGAAATTTGGACTTTAAATCTGCTTATATGCACTCTAGTAATGCGTTTTTTGGATCAGTGGGAATTGATTTAGGGAATAAAGCACTAAAGACAACTGCAGAAAAGTTTTACTTTAATAAAAATATTCCATCTGTTGGGTTAACAATAGAGGATAGCAGATTTCCAAGTTATAAAAGCAATGAAAAGGGTAATATTGCTCAAAGTTCTATAGGGCAGGCTGGGGTTTTAGTTACTCCTATGGAAATGGCATTAGTTGTAAGTAGTGTCGCTAATGATGGAGTTATGATGCAACCAATGCTTGTTAAAGAGATATTAAGTAGCAAAGGTAAATCTTTAGAAATATTACAGCCTAAGCAATTAGGACAAGTGATGTCGAAGGAAAATGCAAACACCATGAAAGATTTAATGAGAGCAGTTGTGACTGGAGGTACAGGTACTGGTGCAGCTGTTTCTGGAATTGATGTTGCTGGAAAAACAGGTACTGCAGACCATAATAATAATCAAGGAGCACCACATTCCTGGTTTACTTCATTTGCACCTTATGATAATCCTAAAATTGCCATAGCGGTAATTGTAGAAGAGGGTGGTCAAGGTGGTGGAATAGCTGCCGAAATAACTAGGCAACTTATTGAAACTTATTTAAAATAAAGAATTAATGACTTTAAAGTCAGATATTAAATTAATATCTGGCTTTATTATTAGGAATATAATAAAAAGATGGTAAATGTAGCAATTTGTAATATATTGCCCAGGAAATTTAACTTTATTAGTATAATTGTGACTATATATGGTTATTTGAAAATAATATATGAATTAAATGGGGGTGATTAAGAATGTTTGATTTTGAATTTCAACTAAAAATTCTTCCGGATGCACCAGGAGTATATCTTATGAGAAATCATCTTGGTGAAATCATATATGTAGGGAAGGCTAAAATATTAAAAAATAGAGTAAGACAATATTTTCAAAATTCAAAAAATCATTCTGAAAAAGTGAAGGTTATGGTTAAAAACATAGCTGAGTTTGAATATATAGTAACGGATTCAGAAATGGAGGCTTTAATACTCGAATGTAATCTTATTAAAAAATATAGTCCTAGATACAATATTTTACTTAAGGACGATAAACACTACCCATTTATAAAGGTAACTATAAACGAGGAATTCCCAAGGATTTTTGTAACTAGAAATATCATAAATGATGGAGGGAAATATTTTGGACCGTATACTGATTTAGCGGCCGTATATAGTACTATGGAACTTATAAAACAAATATTTCCACTTAGGACTTGCAGGAGAACTATCAAAGAAGGCCAGCACGCTAGCAGACCTTGTTTGAATTATCATATTGGGTTATGCAAAGCCCCTTGCGTTGGGTATATTAACAAAGAAGATTATGGTAAGATTATAAAGGGCGCTATTGATTTATTAAATGGAAAAGATAAAATTATAAAGGATAATTTAAAGCAAAAAATGGGGAATGCATCGGAAAACTTAGAATTTGAAAAAGCAGGGATGTTTCGCGATAAAATAATTGCTATAGATAAAATAAATGAAAAGCAAAAGATTGTAATAGGAAATTGTGAAAATGAAGATTTTATTAATGTATATGTTGATGAAAAGGATATTTGTTTTCAGATATTTTTTCTACGAGATGGTAAGATAGTTGGACGAGAACATTTTATTTTAAATGACGAAGTATCTGATGTTGGTTATGAACTTATAGAAGGATTTATAAAAAGGTTTTACAGTGCTGCATCTTTTATTCCTAAAACAATTTATGTTCCTTTTATAAATGAGGTTGAGATTTTGGAGCAGTGGCTTAGCTCTAAAAAGGATTCTAAGGTAGTAATTAAGGTTCCTCAAAAGGGAGAAAAGAAAAAGACCTTAGAGATGGTGGAAAACAATGCTAAGATAACACTTGAGCAATTCAAATTAAAGGATAAACAAGATAAGGAAATCCACAAAATTGCACTTTCGGAGATTGTAGAATTATTGAATCTTGATGAAGTACCTCAGAGGATTGAATCATATGATATTTCAAATATAATGGGCGTAGATTCTGTAGGTAGTATGGTGGTTTTTGAGGATGGAAAACCTAAAAGCAGTGATTATAGAAGGTTCAAAATAAAGACCGTAATAGGAGCAAATGATTATGATAGTATGCGCGAAATTCTAGAGCGAAGATTTATTCATGGACTGGAAGAAGTTGAAAAAATAAAAGAAAGAAATTTAGAATTAAGTAAAGGCAAGTTTTGCATATTCCCTGATTTAATTCTCATGGATGGTGGAAAAGGACAGGTTAATGTAGCACTTGAGGTTTTAAATAGCCTTAATATTGATATACCTGTATGCGGAATGGTTAAGGATGACAAGCACAAAACTAGAGGTTTAATATATAATAATATAGAGTACAACATGAGAAGTAATTCTCAAAGTAATCACTTGATTACTAGAATACAGGATGAGGTGCATAGATTTGCTATTACTTATCATAGAACTTTAAGAGATAAGAGAACCTTATATTCTATACTAGATAACATACCTAACATAGGAGAAAAGAGAAGACGAGAGCTACTAAAAAAGTTTGGCAGTATTGATAATATAAAAAGTGCAAGTAACAATGAACTAATGGAAACCCCCTCCATGGATAGTAAGGCAGCTCATTGTGTTATAGAATATTTTAAAAATAGCAAGTAGTTATGCAAAGCACTTGAATTAATGGTGAATTTAAACTGTTGAAATATCTTAAGAATAAGGTTAAACTAAGAGAACTATGTACTTCCATAACATAAATCATATAATTTATTTTATGGAAGTATATAAATAAATTAATATTTTCAAGGAGTAGAATATGATGTTATATGAGGAATTAATTAAACAAATAAATAAAGTAACAAATAAAGTAAATATAAATATAAATGAGCCTATGAAAAAACATACTTCTTTTAAAGTAGGGGGACCAGCAGATATTTTGGTAACTCCAGAAGATGCGATAGAGGTTCAATCTATAATAAAAATATGCAAAGAAAATAAAGTGGATTATTATTTAATAGGCAATGGTTCTAATTTACTTGTACGCGATGGTGGAATTCGCGGTGTTGTTATAAAACTATGTAAACTTAACAAAATTGAGGTACAAGGAAATAAAATAACTGCACAAAGTGGAGCCAGTTTATATGACGTTACAATGGCAGCACTAGGGAAAGGACTTAAAGGCATTGAGTTTGCTAGTGGGATACCAGGAAGTATTGGTGGTGCCGCAGCTATGAATGCAGGAGCCTATGATGGGGAAATGTCTATGGTTCTAGGGTCTGTAATAGCTATTGATAACAACGGTGAATTAATAACTTTAACCAAAGATGAAATGGAGCTATCTTATAGGAGCAGTGCTATTCTGAAATATGGATATGCAGTAATAAGTGTTACTCTAGATCTCAAGGTCGGAGACATGGAAGTTATAAAAGCAAGGATGGACGTTCTTGCTAAAAAAAGAAGTGATAAACAACCTCTAGAATATCCATCAGCGGGGAGCACATTTAAAAGGCCAGAGGGTCATTATGCTAGTGTTCTTATACAGAATTGTGATTTAAAAGGTACTTCCGTCGGGGATGCTGAGGTTTCTGTTAAACATTCTGGTTTTATTATAAATAAAAAAGATGCCAGTGCAAAGGACATTTTGGATTTAATTAAGCTTGTGCAAAATGTAGTGAACGAAAAATTTGGGGTACAACTTACCACTGAAGTTAAAATTTTGGGAGAAGAAATTTTACAAACAAAATAGATTTTAGAATGCACAGCAAGTTAATTTAACTGTGCATTTTTTTGTTTTTACACCTCTATAATTACCCCCACGATGTGTTATAATAAAAGTGAAACTGTATTAATATAATGATGTATTTGAATCTTTAAAGTGAATTGATTATTAATATTGATATATTCGTAGTAATATTTAACATATTTCTAAAAAGTGGAATTTAATGGTTTATAGAAGGGAGTGTTTTAATGAGATTTGTAATATTGACAGGGTTGTCAGGCGCTGGTAAAACACAAGCTGTACGGAATCTCGAGGATTTAGGCTTTTTTTGTGTGGATAATTTACCACCTTCATTGATTCCTAAATTTGCGGAGGCATGTTATAAAACTAATGGGAATATAGAAAGAATTGCTTTAGTTATAGACATTAGAGGGGGAAAGTTTTTTGATGATTTATTCGAAAGCTTAACCTATCTAAAAGAAGAAGGATATAAGTATGAAATTCTATTTTTAGAAGCATCAGACAAAACGCTTATTAAAAGATATAAAGAGTCGAGACGTAAACATCCGCTAGCGCCGGAAGGGCGAGTCTTAAACGGAATTGCCACTGAAAGACGTAAACTTAAAGATGTACGTGAGCGTGCTGACAATATAATTAATACTTCTAGACTTTCGGCAAGAGAGCTTACCACAGAAATAAATAATATTTATGGTGAAGAAGGTCAGATAGAAACTAAACTTATCATAACTGTGCTTTCTTTTGGATTTAAATATGGAATACCTATGGACTCAGATTTGGTATTTGATGTTAGGTTTTTGCCTAATCCATATTATATTCCAGAACTTAAGCAGTATTCAGGTAATGATAAACCAGTTCGAGATTATGTGTTAGATTTTGAAGGAACTAAAATATTTATAGAAAAACTTCAAGATATGTTAGTGTTTCTCATTCCCAATTATAAGGCAGAGGGAAAAAGACAACTTATAGTCTCTATTGGTTGCACAGGTGGAAGGCACAGGTCTGTAGCAATAGCTAATAGAATTTATGAAATATTAGAGCATAATGGTTATAGCGTAAATATTGATCACAGGGACATAAATGAGGATGTTAATAGAGGCGGCGGCAAGCTATGATACCCACTTATTTTCTTGCACCTGGAATTAATATAAAAAGGTGGATTCTACTAGGTATTGTAGGTGTTTTTATTTTAGTTTTTGGGGTTGTTGAAGTTATAAACAGAAAATATTTTTCAATGGGAAGTATAGGTATTTCAATTCTTATAATAGGGTTTGGAGCTTTGCTGTTATATATAGCTATTATTCAAATTATTAAATTTTTCATTATATTAATAAATACTGGAAATTTAGATGTAGCTATTAATTCGAAAAAAATGGGCGATTTAATCTATGAAAAGAGGGTACTTATAAGAGGACCTAAAATTGTAGTAATTGGTGGAGGCACTGGTTTATCAACTATGCTTAGGGGATTAAAAAAATATACGAATAATATAACTGCGATAGTTACAGTAGCAGATGATGGCGGAGGTTCAGGGGTTTTAAGAGATGATTTAGGCATTCTTCCCCCAGGGGATATTAGAAATTGTATTTTAGCATTAGCAGATACAGAGCCACTAATGGAGGAATTATTGCAGTATAGATTTAAAGATGGAAGATTAAAGGACCAAAGCTTTGGTAATTTGTTTTTAGCAGCAATGGATGGAATTTCAAATAATTTCGAAGAAGCTGTTCAAAAAATGAGCTCAGTACTTGCAGTAACAGGGCGGGTGATTCCAGTTACCTTAGATAATATGACTTTAAAGGCAAAGCTTAAAAATGGGATAATAATTGATGGTGAATCCAATATACCAAAAGGTGTGATAGATAATAAAAGTGCTATTGATGAGGTGTTTATAGAGCCTAAAGATGCTATAGCAATTAAAGAAGCATTAGTTGCTATAAACGAGGCTGATGCAGTGATACTTGGACCTGGAAGCCTTTATACTAGCATTATTCCAAATTTATTAGTAAGAGAAATAAGAAATGCATTAGATGTAACAAAAGCAATAAGAATATATGTGTCAAATATCATGACTCAGCCAGGAGAAAGTGATAACTATGGTGTTAAGGATCATATAATGGCTATTAATAAACATGCTAAATGTAAGATTGTTGATTACGCCGTAGTAAACGTAGGAAAAATAAGTAGTGAACTTCAGCAAAAATATCTTAATGATAATTCAAATATGGTTAACATAAATGAAGAGGAAGTTACAAAGCTTGGCATAGGTGTAATTAAGAGTGATTTTGTTAAAACTGAAAAGGGTTATGTAAGACATGACGAAGATAAGCTTGCAACTATTTTAGTAGAAACTATTATGGAGAAAAAGTTAATTAATGATAAACAGAAAATGGTAGAGTACTTTTATTTATCACAGAGGCTTAAGGAAAACAAAAATAAATAACAAATTAATATTTATTTTAATCTTTCTTTGGGAAATAAACGTTATAAGGAGTAAAATGATGTCTTTTTCGTCTAAGGTTAAAAATGAAATTTGTAGATTTACAGATATGAGTAAGAAGGAAGCCATGGCTGAATTGGCTGCGATAATGAAGGTGAGTGGGACTATTGGACTTGCTTCAAATAAACAGATAAGTTTTCAAATAACCACTGAAAATCCTGCTATAGCAAGACTTATCTTTAAATTATTAAAGGAACATTTTAAGATTCACGTTAGATTACTAGTTAAGAGAAGTAATTCTCTTAAGAAAAAAAATGTTTATGTGGTAATAATTACAGAAGAAATGGGTGTTAAAGATTTATTAAAACAGGTGGCAGTTCTGGAGGATGAGAATTTTTTTTCAATAGATTATACTATACCTAGTAGGCTAATTGAGGCTGAAGAATGTAAACGGAAATATATAAGAGGAGCATTTTTAGGTGGTGGAAGTATAAGTAATCCGGAAAAAAATTATCATGTTGAGTTTGTTACACATGATAGTGATTACGCAGAGGAACTAAGTAAACTAATAAATAGCTATGGACTATTATCAAAAATAATACAAAGAAAAAACAGTTTTGTGATTTATATTAAAGAAGGTGAGCAAATTGTTGACCTACTTAATATAATTGGAGCGCATAACTCATTATTATTTTTGGAAAACGTAAGAATAATGAAAGAAATGAGAAACAATGTAAATAGGCTTGTGAACTGCGAAACAGCAAATCTTAGTAAAACAGTAAATGCGTCAGTAAGGCAAGTAGAAAGTATTAAATTAATACAAATGGAAATAGGTTTACAAAGACTTCCTAAAAATTTAAGGGAAATTGCAGAACTTAGACTTGAGTATCCAGATGAATCTTTGAAGGAACTTGGTGCAATACTTGAACCCCCAGTGGGCAAATCTGGGATTAACCATAGACTTAGAAGAATAGAAAAAATTGCTGAAGAATTAAGGAAAGAAGGAAGGTAAAATACCTAATGGCAAAGCATGAAGAGATAATTAATTATATCCTTTCTTTGCAGATTGGAACAAAAATCTCAGTAAGGGGCATCAGCTCCATATTAGGAATTAGCGATGGTACATCATATAGAGCTATAAAAGAATCTGAAAACATGGGCATTGTTAATACCGTGCCTAGGGTGGGAACAATAAGGGTTGAAAAGGTAAACAAAAAAAACATTGAAACGCTTACTTATGCTGAAATCATAAACATCCTTGATGCTACAATTTTAGGTGGAAAAGAAGGCATAAATAGAAGTTTAAATAAATTTATTATAGGAGCAATGGATATTGAAACAATAAGTAAGTATATAAGTCCAGGTTACTTACTTATTGTTGGAAACCGTGAAGATGCACAAAAGCTTGCTCTTGAAAGTGAGACAGCTGTATTAATTACTGGAGGATTTGGTTGCAGTAAAGAAATAAAGGCATTGGCAGATGAGAAAGGTATCCCTGTATTATCATCGTCTTATGATAGCTTTACAGTAGCAAGTATGATAAATAAAGCTCTTGATGAGAGTATGGTTAAAAAAGAAATTATTTTAGTTGAGGATGTTATGGATTCTAATACTACGTGTCTTATGGGAAGCGACACTGTTGCTACGTGGAGAAAATTACTGGCAGAAACTAATCATGAGAGATACCCGGTACTCGATGAGAATATGAAGGTTATTGGCATAGTTACATTAAGAGATCTACAAGGACATAATGACGACAATGAACCAATACATAAAATTATGAATAAGAATCCTATAAGCGTAACACCTAAAACAACTATAGCTTATGCTGCTCATATTATGGGTTGGGATGGAATAAAGATTTGTCCTGTGATTGATAAGAAGAAGCTCGTAGGAGTTTTAACTATAGAACATGTTATAAAAGCAATGGAGTTTGCTTTAAGGCAACCTCAAGTTTCAAAAACAATTGAGGATCTTATTTTAATGAATTTTACATGTGAAAATGAGGGTGATAGTTTGCATTTTAATGGTCAGGTTATTCCTCAAATGTTAGACCCTTTTGGTACAGCTTCTTGGAGTTCACTTAATATGTTATTATCAACTATGGGAATAATTGCGTTAAGGCAAAATGATAATATTAATATTTCAGTAGATAGTATTATGACGTATTTTATGAAACCTGTACAAATGGGTAGTAATATAGATATATATGCACAAATTGTGGATAAGGGTAGAAGTTTTTCTAAGGTAGAAATAAATATGTACAACAAGAATAAACAACCTATTGCAAAAGCTATGATTTCAGCAAAAATATTTGGTAAATAATATTTTTTTAAATAATATAAATTTAATATTAGACCAGCTAATTAAAGTCAAGCACAAATTTTAAAAAGCAGTTGATGATTTTGTTGCACAACAAAAAGACCATTTCGAAACACGAACAATGGATAATTTAGGTATTCTTTTATTCTAAATTATGCTACTTCCCTAGAATGA
>NZ_DATCQT010000213.1:0-2459 GCF_036569345.1 Clostridium sp. | reverse complement strand
ATAATTTAAGGAGGTGAAAAAACAATGAATTTTAATAATGGAAGTGATGATCAGAGCACTTTTAGAGTTGAATGTTTAATATGTCACTGTACAGAATGTACGATAAAACCTGATGGTGATTTTTGTTCTACTATTACTTGTGGCAATTCAGAGCCATATTAATTATACTACATATAAATAATGTTTTTCTTGACATATTATAACCAATGATATATACTTCATACATAGGAGGTGGAAAAACTATGAAAAAGAATACATCGACATTTGTTCTAACATTACCATTAGTCACAAGCATATCTGATAAATCGGCATTAGATAAATATTTTGAACTATCAAGAAAATACTACAATGCCGTTCTTGGGAAGTTACTGAAGAGACACTATTTAATGATTCAGAGTAAAAAATATATGGTTGCAAGTAAACTGCCAAAAGGCAAAGAACGTGATAGGTTGTTTAATGAATTAGAACGTGAATATGGAATAAAAGGAACTATGTTAAATAAACTGATTACGTCTCTAAGAACTAATGAGTTTAAAAGTCTTGGAAGTCATATAACTATTAAATTGCAATTGAGAGCGTCACTCGCGATAGACAGGTTAAAATATAAAGTTGCCAAAAAAATTAATTTTATTAAATATGCTGAGATGCGTTCTTTTGAGAGTTCAGATAATATACAAGGAATTAAATTTAGAGACAATGTGATTATATTTAACAAACTTAAATTACCAATAATAATTAATCGTAATGATATATATGCTCACATAGCACTACAAGACAGGGTAAAGTATTGTCGAATAAAAAGGGAATTTATAAAAGGAAAATACCATTATTATGTTCAGTTGATTTTAGAAGGTATTCCTCCCACTAAGTTCAACAAGAAAACTGGTGAGATTAGGCATTATATTAACGATGGATTTGTAGGTCTAGATATTGGTACACAAACTATTGGCATATGTTCTAATAGTGAGGTTAAATTATTAGAACTAGTTCCAGAAGTAAAAAATATTGAGAGACAGAAAAGGACATTGCAGAGGAAAATGGATAGATCAAGGATTATTACTAATCCAAACAAATATAATGAGAATAATACTATAAAAAATAACGACAATAGTAAATGGAATAAATCAAAACATTATATCAAAATTCAAATGAAATTTAAAGAGTTATTCCGCAAACAGAGAGAAATTAGAAAACAATCACATAATAAACTTGCCAATTATGTTTTAACATTGGGAAATAATATTAAAGTTGAAACAATGAATTATAAGGGATTGCAAGCAAGAGCTAAAAATACTACTATTAATGAAAAAACAGGAAAATTTAATAAGAAAAAACGCTTTGGTAAATCACTTGCCAATAAAGCTCCTTCAATGTTTTTAACAATTTTAGATAATAAACTTAAATGGATTGACAAAGAGTTGAAAAAGATAAATACTTGGAAAGTAAAGGCAAGTCAATATAATCATATTGAAGATAAATTTATTAAGAAAGAACTTAATGATCGATGGAATGACTTTGGAGATTTTAAGATTCAAAGAGATTTATATTCTAGTTTCTTAATTATGAATGTAAATGATGATTTAAGTAGTATCAATAAAGATTTATGCTTTAAAAAATTTCAGGAATTTAAGATTTTGCATGATATTGAAGTTAAAAGGTTGAAAAATCTAGTATTACCAGTAGCGTTAAAGAATGTAATTTAGGCTATAATTAAACGGTTTAGAATCGAACCGTATGCTATCGTTAATTTCTACAATGGTAGGATTGATAGTAAAAGTCTACGGATAATTAATTTAATGACTAAGATGTTGTAAGATGTAGACGAAATAAAATACCTACAAATGAGAGCTTAGAGACGAATTAATTAATGTAGAATCTGCATATTTTATTCGTGTAGAGATTCAGAAGAGGTGAACGATAACTCTTTACATTATTATACTAATGTGATATAATATTAATAAAGTAGTTAAAGGAGGTGAATAGATATTAATAGATTCGTCGGAAAATATACAGTTTTCAGTTGCATGAACTCAGACAACACTGTCAGTAAAAACTTAGATGATACATTTCTAAAAGGACATCATTCCTCAGAAATATATTTCCATAACTCCACAACAGTAGCAATTTACCTACCTAATGCCACAACAGTAAATTCTCTTATGAAAAAATTTAGTGAAGCTGGCATTACAGTTACCCAATACATAATGTGTGATGAGGCAGTTCTTCATTTCAATATCAATGACATAGACAGAGTACATAAGATCCTACGTTTCCAAATCAAAGGGAAGAATGAGCAACTTAAAATACAAAAGGAGAAAATCAAAACCGATAAATTAAAACTCAAACTAAAAGAAGCAAAGAAATTATCTAATACAACTAATAAATAATATATTACATATAGTAAAATGCAAATTAAACGCTCTAGAATCAACTCAAATTGTCTCAAGGTAAGATTATGA
>NZ_DATCQT010000212.1:0-5785 GCF_036569345.1 Clostridium sp. | reverse complement strand
TTAGAAAGTAACTTCCAAGTTAAGTCTTCTAGTGTTTCATACTTTTTAATAATTGAATCTCTATACACTTCCATCGTTATATCATCTGGGTTATTTATATTATTAAAATTATCTGTGATATTCTTTAAATGAACTAACATTCTATATGCATAATTATATGTTAATTTTATTGATTCATCATATTTATCTAGTATTCCCATAATATTTGATCACCCTTTCTAAGTTATATATATTATTTATTTTACCATATATAATAACATTTAAAACAAAAATACTTAAAAATAAGGCTATATTAATTTCTTCTTAGCCATAGTTCATTCTCCATTCACTTTACTATAGCTATAATTATTTACATTTTTTTTATATTTAATCGGTTTATTATTTGATCCTTTTCCAAATAACAGTTATTGTCACTAATAAGAACCTTAGAGGGCTTTATTATTTCCCTTGACTGTAAAAAAAACTTCTGCTATTTCTATAAATAACAGCTCGGAATTATTAAATGAGAATAAGTCGTCCACTTCATCAAAATAATCATCAATAGCTTCTACTGCAGCCACTGATGCTCACTCTAAATTCCAGTCATTAATTTACTATTTATCCCAAGTCACAGTTGCCCTAGTGGGATGCGTAGCAACCCACTTGCTACGTTTATAACTCTGGTTACTGCACTGACAATGAGTACCCTCAAAAACTAATTACCATAATTGAGCAAAATAAGCTTTATGTTTATGATTCCGCTCCCAAATCTGAAATCGCTAAAAACACAACTTCCGAAAATATTAAATATCTACAAAAGTGCTTAAACATTATGAAAATAAGAGATGCAAATAATAAAGTTTTAGTTATAGATGGATTAAGTGGTCCACTAACCATAAGTCTTACTAAAAAACTTCAGCAAATACTTAACCTTTCTATTGATGGGATATGTGGACCTAAGGTATTATCAGAAGTAAAAAATATTATGGAAAAACCTCTATGTAGCAGTATTTCTAAGGGGTACATGGCAGCCATAAGATATATTCAATGGAGAACTCGTGCAGCTATCGATGGTGTTTATGGAAATGAAACTGTAACCCGTGTTAAAGAATATCAGAAAACCAATAAATTAGTGATTGATGGAATTGTCGGTAACGGTACTTGGCAAAGCTTACTCTCTTGAACTTTACGATAATATATGTAAATAAATAAATAAAGGAGTTATCTCAAAGTTTTATTATGAGATAGCTCCTTACTAATTTTATTTGTTATTTTAAACTCACACGATTAATTTTCTTTTTCATTCTCCTTTAAAAGCCTATCAAAATCACTTTCAAACAATCTATCTTGCACTAGCCCTAATTTCTCTAATTTCTTCAATTAAATGATCAAAATATTCTTCATTTAGAAATGTTCCATTCTTAAGCCTTTCTTTATCAATTACATAACCTCTAATAGAAAAATCCTTTAAAATAGTAATTGCCCATCTACGAAACTGAATTGCTTTATCAGAATTAGTTCTAAATCCAACAGCAATAACCGCTTCTAAGTTATAAAAATTAGTATTATATTCCTTTCCATTTGCTCCAACTTGTCGGAATTTCCGACAAGTTGAATTTTCATCTAATTCACTACTAGCAAAAATATTTTTCAAATGTTCAGCAACAGTTGAACGACCTTTTTCATAAAGTCTTGCAATCATCACATGAGTCAACCATACATTTTCATCAACAACCATGACATCAATGGAATCATCGCCTACTTGTGAAGTGAAAATTAAAAACTCTGCAGTGCTATTACGAATTTGAAACTTATTGTTTTTGTCATTATTATTTTTTTTATCCAGTTTATTAGTCATTTTCTCCTCCACATTTGTTAGTCCTTCAACCACCCAAAGCCTTAAACACCGCACACTCATTATTCTTACAAATTTATATTCTTAATATTATTATACCTCAATCAGATAAGATTATGGAAACATATTTCTAATGTACTATTTAATATGCTAATAATAGTGATAATTTTTTATTAATTATTGAATAACTCTTTCTATATAATATTAAAAATATAAACATGAATAATTCGGTATTAAATAATAATATATACTATCATAATAAATTTTATTTCAAAATATAGTAAACATGTTATAATTTAACTGGCATTATTGATAAAGAAATAGATTTTTCGGAGGAGATACGAATGGAGTCTATTATAAAAATATATCTGATTATGATTATTTCAGTTTTAATAATAATCATAATAAAATTATATACAGTAATCCATCATGGAAAACTTATTATAAGCGCAAAGAAAAGTATATTTTCTTCTATTTGTTGGGTTGTGGCAATTATATTTTGGGTTTTGGTGATTATAGTTTGGGGTATATTAGGGTATTTAAACTATAGGAATAACACTTATATTAATATATTAAGTGATATAATGTGGATTGAAATTTCAATTTTTAATATAATAAGGATTTTGAAAAGTTCAGGAATAAGAGAAAATGGGATATATGGCTCTGGAAGCTTTTATAAATGGTCAAAAGTTCTAAAAAATGGTACCTATTTAAATCACTTTTATTTAAAACAATGTTTTAAATAATCATTGTTATTTCGATATTATTTCCATTCCGTCTTCGGTTACAAGAATTGTATGCTCCCATTGTGCTGAAAGTGATCCATCAGCAGTAAATGCTGTCCATCCATTATCCTCATCTATAAATATTTCATGGCTTCCACCATTTATCATTGGTTCAATCGTAAATACCATTCCCGGTGCTAAAATCATATCTGTTCCTTTAGTTCCAAAATGAAAAACAAATGGATCCTCATGAATATCTAGTCCAACTCCATGTCCTCCAAAATCCCTAACTACCGAGTATCCATTACTTTCTGCATATTCTTGTATAGCAGCGCCTATGTCACCTAAAAAGCTCCAAGGTTTCACTGCTTCTATTCCTTTATTTAAACATTTCTTAGTTATTTCTACTATCTTTCTAGCTTCATCACTTACTTCTCCAATCATAAACATTCTTGACGCATCTGAATAATATCCATTAAGTATAGTAGTTGCATCAACATTTATAATATCACCATTTTTAAGTACTATATCTTCGCTTGGTATTCCATGACACACTTCATCATTAATTGATGTACAAATACTTTTGGGAAATCCATCGTAATTAAGAGTAGCCGGAATTCCACCATGATATATTGTATATTCATGAGCTAGTTTATTAATTTCTTCTGTAGTCATTCCTTCTTTAATATTCTCACTAATTAAATCTAAAAGACCATTATTAACTTTAGCACTTTTTCTGATTCCTTCAATTTGATCTTTGTTTTTAATAAGATTTCTTGTTGGGACTATGTAGCCTTGATTCTTCAAGGTTTCTAACTTATTATCAAAGTTCAAATGGCAATTCTTATATTTTATTCCACTTCCACACCAGCATTTATCATTTCTACATAAACTCATTATACATTCTCCTATATTAAGATTAATTAATAGCATCCAATTAATCTATTATTTAATAATTCCACCATGAAAAAAACACTCATATACCTTCATATCATCAAAAAAAATTTCCTCATATCCTTGAAACCACTTAAATTCTCCGTTAACAATGCAATGATATTTATATTGTCCATCTTGATATACCATAGGTCCACGATATGGATTTTCTTTTGGTACTAAACTTAATGCTTCTCTTAAAAATTTTACTGAAAACCCTTTTCCAATAATTCTGCCTGTATAATTCATTGACCAAAATGGAATGTCATCTTCCCATAAAGCTTCTTCTCCTCCAAATTGCTCTCTTCCTAAATAGGTATCAATGTACTTTAGATTTCCTTCTGTATACTCTAAATCATGTGAATTAGGTCTTGAAGATTCAATTTCAACACCCTCTCCTGCATATGTAGCTCTTTTGGCATTACGTAAAAATTCTACTGTTTTTTCATGTGTAGAATCAACTTTTTTCTCTTCTATACATAAACGACAATTTTCTTCATAATCATTAACTAATTTATCAATACTTACTTTAAAGAAATCACTTAATGCAATTAGTCTTGCAATGTCAGGGTATGAATGTCCAACTTCCCACTTTGCAACTGCCTGCCTTGATATACCAAGCATTTCAGCTAATTTCTCTTGCGATAATCCTTTTCCTTTTCTAAGAATCTGCAATTGTTCCGGAAAACTCATTTCTAATCACCTCTAAATAATTTTACTGATAAAACAACCATATTGCTACCAATTAAACATAACATTTTTGTCAACTATAAGTTGCATTTGAATTTTGTTTCATCGAACTAACCTCAACAAATAAATGTAACCAATATTTCCATTATATCCTCGTTGTTCGCAGCTTTGTATCACCTCACAATCTTATTATACATTATCTTTTGTTAACATTGATAATTTAGTCCTATAGCTTAATAAACTATTGAAGGAATATGGAAATAAATGTGGAATATAAAATTGGCAAGAAAATTGTAATAAACTTATTAATGGGTGTTAAGATAGATAATAAAAAAATAGACGTTGAAAAAGACTTTACCTTCCTAAGCCAAGATGGTTTAAATACTCAGCTATTGATTACAGATCTAGAAGCTGAAGAATACATTGATTTAGCAATAAAAAGTTCTATAAAAAAATACACAAAAAGTAAAGCAACAGCTATAGCTATTTATAAGGAATTTATTATGACGCAAGTAATTACCACACTTGAAGGGTTGAAAATAATGTCTGAGAAAGAAGCTTATAAAAATTATGCTTTAAATGGGGCTAAAACAATATGGATTCAGTTATCAGATTATGCAAAGCACAGAATTTACACTGTATCAGAGGGATTGGGGATTGATATCAGTTGGTATAAGTCATTAGAAATGGATATCAGTAATCTTTTCCATTCTGAATATATGTGTAGTACAATATATGGTTGTCAAAGCCTATTATTATGTTATAAAAATAGTAGACCTTGTTTCATTGAATATATTGATGATGATGGAAAAACTATAATTTATAAAAATTGCTTAATAATCAGCTGTCCTGATGATCGAGTTACCGTAAAAATGGGTGAAAAGCAATTAATACTTGAAACAGAGCGGGTTATAAAAGCAGCATTAACAGAAAATGAACTCTATTAAAAATGGAAGCTGAGCTTCCATGAAACTCCCTTTGAAAATTGATATGATTAGAACATAGCAAAAAAATGGTAGACCTACAATTAAATAATGAAACTATACAAGGTTTTGTGTATATATGGAATCACACTATAACTGGTGTGCAAAAGATCAGCTATGCCTTACAACCTTGGCAGAATGTATCTTATAACTGAGGAACAATTTAATGATATAAATAAACAAGAAGGACCATGGTCGTATAATCCTATAATAAATTTAGTTACATATGTTTAACCTCATAATCATTTTGGTTTTCGCATAGTTGTTCACGTGCCGATCACAACCCCCGGTGATCATTGCAACGCCTTGGCTGAGCTTGCTATTTTCCAAAATAAGCACCAGTAGTTCCTACCCCGGCTACCGATGCTCACTCTAAATTCCAATCAATCTGTTTACTGTTTTTCCCAAGCCACAGTTATCCTAAGTTCGCTTTCAATATTTTTTCATCTAAAAAGATTGGGTCTATAAATTCCAAACTGTCTATAGGTAGTTTCCCCCCACTTTTCTTTAGAAGTTCAAATGCATCATACTTTTCTAAATCATATTTTTCTAATATTTCTTTTACATCTTTTCTTCTCTTATCTGGTAGCCTACTTGAAAAAGCAGGAAACATATCATAA
>NZ_DATCQT010000211.1:0-7154 GCF_036569345.1 Clostridium sp. | reverse complement strand
TTAATTTGGAATCTATCTTCTCCTACAATAAATGGCATCGTATCAACCCCTTACAGTATATATTCGACACCAATGAGCTAATTCCTTTTTGATTTAAAACTTACTGTATTAATTGTTAGACAGACTCACGTGCGGTGTTGTAAAAGGGGCGAAACATTTTAATTGTTAGCCTCTATTCGATTATTATCCTGCTATCCTCAAAGTGTAAATGCCCCCAAGAACACATTTGTTCTAAAATCGGCATAAGAGATAATCCTTTTTCTGATAAAAAGTATTCTACCTTTGGTGGAACCTGATGATATTCGGTGCGAACTATAATACCATTTGCTTCAAGCTCCTTTAGTTGAGAACTTAACATTTTATGAGTGATATCTTTTATACATTTTTTTAATTCACCATAACGCAAAATTTCACGTCTTGATAACCAAAACATTATTGCCATTTTCCATTTGCCACTAAATATAGACAATGTATATTCAAATGGTGCTGAGTACACCTCTGATTCTTCATTCATAACATTACTCTCCTTTTAGTTAGTATCTTACATTAAAGTGCATACTATTATTATTATCCTATGACTTCTATAATAATATATATGTAGATGATTTGCAAAGAAATAATGTTATAAATGAGGAGGAGCAGTATGAAAAATTTATTTGAGAAAACAAACATTAACAATATAGAAGTTAAAAACAGATTTATTAGAGCGGCTACATGGGATGAGATGGCTGACGAGGATGGACATATAAATAACGCGATTATTCAGCGATATGAGGATTTAGCAAGGGGTGGGGTTGGATTAATACTGACAGGATATGCATTTATATCAAAGGATGAACACCCTAATCCTAGAATGTCTGGAATTTATGATGATACTTTTATTGAAGAATACAAAATTTTAGTTGATAAAGTACATAAACATGAAACTAAGATCGCAATGCAGATAGTATATGGAGGATCACAAACTGAGCATCCAGGTGCAAGTGAAATGAATATATATGGACCTTCAGCTATAAAAAATATAGTAAGTGGAATTACACCAAAGGAAGCTACAAAGGCAGATATAAAAGGGATTGTTGATAAATTTGCCGATGCGGCTGTGAGAGTAAAAAAAGCTGGTTTTGATGCTGTAGAAATTCATGCAGCTCATGGATATTTATTAAGCCAATTTTTAACACCTTATTATAATAGAAGAACCGATGAATATGGTGGGGATATACATAACAGGGCAAGAATAATTTATGAAGTAATAGAGGAAATTAGAAAAAAAGTGGGCAGGTCTTATCCAATTATGATAAAAATTAATTTTGATGACTTTATGGATAAAAATCGAGGCCTTACCAAAGAGGAATCTATAGAAGTTTTTAAAAGAATTGATAAACTAGGAATAGATATGATTGAACCTAGTGCAGTTAACCTATCTTCTGGAGAGGGTAAAGTTCCATTTTTAAAAGGAATTAATACTGTAGATCAACAATCATATTTTAAAGAAGTTGTAATGAATATTGCAAGTGTTGTAAAGGCAAAGGTAATCCTAGTTGGAGGAAATAAAAATGTGGACTTAATGAATGAAATTTTAAATACTACTGAAATTCAATATTTTTCATTGTCTAGAACTTTACTTTGTGAGCCAGATTTAATTAATAAATGGGTGGATAACAAAGATTATAATCCTAAATGTATTTCTTGTAATAAATGTTGGGACGAGGTACCAAATTCTTGTATTTTTAATAGGTAAGGAAGATAATAAAATAAATAGCCAAAGTTCATTAAAGATATCTTTAACGAACTTTGGCTATATGACTATCTACATTAGAAGCCAAGCTCTTCATCTATCAATACGACTTCCATATCCATATCATTCATCTTTTTATAGTAAATTACAAGGCCATTGCAGATACGATCTGGGCTAGAACAATTATAACAATGATCTCCTTTTATTGCACATGGGGTTCTCAATCCTAATCTCATAGCATTACGAGGAGCAGCAATGTTACGGGCACGCCAAATAGCATCTTCAAGTGACTGCGAGATTTTATTTGTGCTGACAACAAAATATACCTTCTTATGACCGAACAGTGATCCAGCTATACGATTACCTGTACCATCAATATTAACAAACTCTCCTGATTCTGAGAGGGCATTAACTGACGTTAAAAAAATATCTGTAGTCAGGCACTCTATTGCAGTATCACCGAATGTTTTCCCTAACATCAAATGCTTAGGATCAACAACCTTGTTGTGTGAGGCAAGTCTATCAAACAAGTTCATCTGCAGCATAGTATCAGAATCACCAAATCCAATATATTTGTCATTAAAACTATTGTCTAAATACTGTGCCGCATCTTCGGCAGTTTTAAAGAAGCTTACCTCATAATTATTTTTCTTAAGTGTTGTAATTGTTTTTTCAATATTCATAGTCTTACTATATCCTCCAATCTATTTTCTATTTAAACTTCTTTTAATTGTTTTATTTCTTCAATTTTTAACTATATATGTATTATACTATATTTTTGTTTCGATTTTGTAAATATACTCTATTGTCAAATCTATCTCTTAAATTTAAACTATTTTTTGTAAAAGACTTGACATGTACCCCACAGGCACCATTATAGTTAACTTAAAGGTTAGCTAACTTTTAAGTTTATTGGAGGTGTTATTAATGAATATTAAAGTTGTATCGGAAAAAACTGGATTGACAAAAAAGGCTATTAAATATTATGAAAGTGAAGGATTGATTAGTCCTTTAAAAAATAATGATAACAACTATAGAGAGTATACAGATAATGATATTGTAAAACTTAATTTAATTGGTGCATTAAGAGTTATAGAGATACCAATAAGTGAAATAAAGTGTTTAGTAGAGGGTGATAAAGCTCTTCAGGATATTATGAATGATACACTAATAAAAGTGACTGAAACTATAAACAATTTAGAAAAAACTAAACTTATTATTAGTAATCTTATTAATAAAGAAACAAAGGATTACTATAGTATTGGTGAACAAGTCATGAAACTAAGAGAAACCTTAGAGCTTTCTATTACTGAAAAAAAGGAGTTTGTGTCAAATACTTTGATTAGAACTTTCCCTGGAAACTTTGGAAAAATATTTGTAAGTTGTTATAAACCATTTTTAAATATTACTATAGATAATAATGAAAAGAAAGAAGCATGGTTAAAACTTGTAGAGTTTTTGGATGATTTAGATGAATTAGATGATACTAATCTATTTATTAAAGGCATGAACAGTATAGATATTAATAAAATTAATTGTAATGCTGAAAAAACTAAAAATAATGTACTAAATCTTTTAAGTGGAGATATTACTTTAAGAGAAAAATACAAAAAAAACATTATTTCAATGATAAAATCTATAAATGAAAATGAAAAACTTAGGAAAAGTATTAAAGAATCATTCATTAACGCTAAGAGTATGCTTAATAGTATTGGCGCAGTTGATAATAATTTTGATATATATTTGGAAATTTTAAATGAGGATTATAAAAGATATAGAGAAATAGGTAATGAAATATATAAAGAAGCAAGTAATGAAATTGGATTAAACTTAAGTTGGGAGGAATTTGTACAAAATCTATAAAAGCATAAAGGTTATTATTTCTTTTAATTTGGTATAATAGTAATAATCATAGCTGGTTGTAAGTTAGCTGTAGTTTATTAGAACTTATAACAGTTGTGACTCACTTTAACTATTTTAGAGAATGAAAGGGGATAAATTATGAAATTAATCGTATTAGGAAGTGGAGGATGGATTCCCACAGAGAGTAGGCAGACTGCTAGTTATCTAGTTGATACAGGGGAAAGCTTAATAATTCTAGATACTGGTAGTGGCTTAAGCCGATTATCAAATCACCTAGATATTTTAAATAAATATGAAGAAATAAATATAATATATAGTCATTATCATTTGGATCATATGATTGGACTTAGCTATATAGGTAACTGGAGCAAAGAAAAAAGACTTAATATTTACGGGCCTGGTAAAACTTTGGGATTTACCGGGTGTCAAGATGTTATATCAAAGTTGATAACTCCTCCTTTCTTCCCATTTAATATAGATAAGTTTGCGAAAGAAGTAAGAATGATGGATTATGATTTGCAGGGCTTTAAAATAGGTTCAATTGATATAAAAATAACTGCACAAATTCATTCTGGCAAATCTTTTGGAATATCATTTGGAGATCATCTTCAGTACAATACTGATACGAGTATTCTTGAGAATACATTTGCCGAAGGTACAAAACTGCTGCTTCATGATTGCTGGACTATAGCAAACGAAGGTAGTAAGGAACACAGTTCCTTTGAGGAGATCAACAATATGCTAAGCAAGTATAAAATACAAAAACTTGGACTTATTCACATAAATCCAAATTG
Organism: Clostridium sp.; assembly: GCF_036569345.1. Taxonomy (GTDB): domain Bacteria; phylum Bacillota; class Clostridia; order Clostridiales; family Clostridiaceae; genus Clostridium_AD. Next base: position 2,762 of record NZ_DATCQT010000211.1, on the reverse strand, counting down.
GAATGTAGATAAATTTGAAGAATTAAATTCTTCCTTTGCGAATAACCCCAATATAGTTATTGTAGAAGATGAAATGGTATTCGAGATATAGTTAAAATTGAAAATAAGAGAGGCCTTTTGGCTTTTCTTATTTCATTTTTTGCTACGATAATATCCAATTTCAAAACCTATAAATACAGCTATTATTAATCCAATTGAAAGTATGATTATTAATTCTAAAATGTCCATTGTATTACCTCCTGCTATATAACTAATATTTTCTTAATTATACTATTAATATGGAAGTTAAATATAGTAAAAAAATATTAACTTTATATCAACTAACAAAATAGTTATTAGAATAAACATAAATTATATATATCCAGTACGCGATAATGATAGTATACTTAAATAAGCATTTTGCACTTTATCTTTAATTATGGAGGGAAATATGAATTCAAATAACCTATTCTTTCATCTTCATTACTGCAATGGTAGGACATCAAGCGATGGATTGAAACAATCAATTAAGCTCAACAGAATACTTCAGCATCATGAACTTATTTTTATTACTGAAGGTAAGGGGCATGTTATAGTACAAAATAAAAAATATCAGTTTAAAGAAGGGTCTTTGATATATATTTGCCCTGATTTACAATATATTGTAGAATCAGAAAGTGAAGAGTCTATTAGTTGTTTCACAGTTCATTTTAGTTATGCAACTGTGGGATTTAATGGTGCTAAATGGAATATTACGAAAGAAACTGGTAGGCTCGAATTAGACTACGTGCAGGTCCTAAAAGATTACTATAAGATTAATAATATATTTAAGAAATTAGTTAATAGTTGGATGAATAAATTACCAGGATATGAGTTTATAACTAAAATTTTACTACAACAATTATTATTTGAAATATTTACAAATCTAAAAAAGAATAATAGAAATTATTCAACGTCATTAAAAGTTGAAAAAATTATTGAATATATGCGCCTAAATATACATACTAGGCTGACCCTAGCAAATTTATCTGAGCTAGTGCAACTATCACCAACATATTTATCGACGATTTTTAAAGAAACTACAGGGTACTCTGTAATTAAATTTTTTAATAAGATAAAGGTTGATAAGGCTAAAGAACTTATTATTGAAGGTGATAAAAAAGTAAAAGAAGTAGCACAAATACTTGGATTTATTGATGAATTTTATTTTAGCAGGATATTTAAAAAAATTGAGGGTGAAAGTCCTTCAGAATTCTATCGTAAGAATGTCCATGGATATTAAAATATTACATGGAATCAGACCACTTCTAAGATTATAATTAGTACATAATCATAGATCAAGGAAGAGGGAAGATACTATTGAAGATATGGAAAAGAAATTTATATGTATGTTGGGTTGGAACATTTATTACAGCTATAGGAATGAGTCAAATAGCTCCTATTATGCCTCTTTATATAAGGCAGTTAGGCATTCAAAATATAGCTGCAATTGAGCAGATATCAGGAATTGCTTTTGGGATAACATTTATTATATCAGCAATATTTTCACCAATATGGGGTTATGCAGCAGACAAGTATGGAAGAAAACCTATGCTATTACGGGCAAGTCTTGGTATGGCGATTGTAATTGGAAGTATGGGGCTAGCACAAAATGTATATCAACTGATTGGACTAAGATTACTTCAAGGAGCTATAACTGGTTATAGTACAGCTTGTCTCACACTTATAGCAACTCAAACAGAAAAGGAACATGTAGGGTGGGCTATGGGAGTAATTTCAACAGCATCTGTTACAGGTTTGCTATTGGGACCATTAATTGGGGGATATTTGGATGGAATTTTAGGACTTACATTTACATTTTTTCTTACCGGAGGACTAATGTTTATTGTGTTTATTATAACTTTGTTATTTGTTAAAGAGGAATTTGTACGAGAAGAAGAAAAAAAGACTTTAGGTATGAAGGAAGTATGGAACCAGATACCTGATACTAGTCTTATTTTAGGTATGTTTGTAACTACATTTGTATTGCAGCTCGCATATTATTCTATTGAGCCTATAATAACTGTATATATATCTCAGTTATCAAAGAGCACAGCTAATATTGCGTTTATTTCTGGTATGGCATTTTCAGCTTCTGGACTTTCATGTTTATTAGCGGCCCCTAGGCTTGGAAAATTATCAGATAAGATCGGACCTCAAAAGATAATGTTTGCAGCACTTATTGTTGCAGGAGTTTTATTTATACCTGAGGCATTTGTACAAAATCCATGGCAGTTAATGGGATTACGATTTTTACTTGGATTTGCAACTGCTGGCCTTGTACCATCAATTAATGCACTGCTAAAAAGAATAACACCAGAGGCTCTTACAGGAAGAATATTTGGTTTTAATATATCTGCACTTTATCTAGGAGCTTTTTGCGGGTCTGTATTTGGAGGACAGATAGCAGCACATCTAGGTATCAGATATGTGTTTTTTATTACAAGTAGTTTGCTTCTTTTAAATGCAATCTGGGTTTATTTTAAAGTGTATAAAAAGGTGAATATTCTACAAAATTAAGTAGATAAATTGAGAACTACAGAAAAAATAATTTCATCATTAAGATAAGAGATGAATGAGCAACGTAACATTATGGTATAATTTTATATATAGTGCGAGCTGCGAAGCAGCACGCAAACGCGTGATGTTTCCTCTTGGAAATGGAAGCAATTCTATCTTCATTAGTAAGTTATTAACATATAGTAGGGGAATCCTACTAGGTAAGGTCTAACCAACTACCTGTA
>NZ_DATCQT010000210.1:0-7521 GCF_036569345.1 Clostridium sp. | reverse complement strand
TTAATTTGGAATCTATCTTCTCCTACAATAAATGGCATCGTATCAACCCCTTACAGTATATATTCGACACCAATGAGCTAATTCCTTTTTGATTTAAAACTTACTGTATTAATTGTTAGACAGACTCACGTGCGGTGTTGTGAAAGGGGCGAAACATTTTAATTGTTAGCCTCTATTCGATTTGGTGACTAACTCACTGAAAGTGATGATTACCTCACTGAAAGTGATGACTACCTCACTGAAAGTGATGACTACAGCACTGAAAGTGATGATTACCTCACTGAAAGTGATGACTACAGCACCGTAGATGATGACTATTCGTACCTTCTTGTTAAAAGATCTTGAATTATAGTTATTTCAGTCTGTATTAAAACATTTTCGTTTTCTAACTTTAATATATTGTTTTCAGTTTCTTTATTTTTATGATCAAGGGTTTTTAAAGTTTTATTTAAATTTTTGTTAATAGCTACTTTTTCATCTATTATTGGTTTATAAATTTTGCTTAAAGTAAAATTTTTGTTGATTAAAACATATATTTTATTATAGAATGAAAGTAGAAATAATCTAATTTCTTTACTTATTTGGTTTAAGCTTGTAATAATTGAATCTATAAGTTTATTCATATTAATCACCTCAACTACATTTTACATAAAAAATGCTAAGAAAGGCAAGGTAATAATAATGGATGAAAATAGTAAAAATTATTATATAGAAAATATTAATAATAAAATTGAGAAGCTAGACCTTATAAAAAATAAATATAATATAGAACTAATTGAAAAAAATCAGGTTTTGGAGAAGAATATTTCCGCTTTAAAAAAATTAAAATTTACAAATGATATGCTACGAAATCAATATGATAGTCTAATAACATTAGTTGAGAAACAAGGATTAATTTTTGATGTGAATTTCAATAATTATGTCCCTCACCAGTGGGAAAATCTAGTTATAGTTAAAACTTCAAAAGGTTATGAAATTCAAACTAAATTAGGTAAAGTCTTAAAAATGTTAGATGAAAAATATTCTAAGATTATACAAGATATAAATAAAAACAAATTTCAAAGTTTAATTGTGATAAGAGTTACAGAAAAAGGTGCTTTACTTCAATTAAGGTTTAATTTAGATATTAAATAAATATATAATCAAATAAAAAAAATATTATATTTATTTAATTCAAACAATATAAAAGAAGCTGAATTTCAACCTTCAGCTTCTTTTATATTATTTTAAAATATTTAATTTAAATTATTTAACTTCTGTTCTGTCCCTATCACTATCTCTGTCTCTGTCTCTTCCTAAGAATGATAAAGAGTATAGGCCACATAATCCTACTAGAGCGAATATAATTCTTGTAAAGGCTGATCCTGTGCCAAATAAGCTTGATACTAGGTCAAATTTGAAAAATCCAATTAAACCCCAATTTATAGCGCCTATAATTACTAATACAAGTGCAGTACTATCTAATGCTTTCATTGTAAACATCTCCTCTTTTTATAATGTCTTATTATTATTGTTTACAATTATTTAAAAATTATTACAATATAAAAAAAAATTATTAGAAATATAAATATAAATAGATGAATTAATGAATATACTATTGATATATATTAGAAAATGTTTGATAATGTATAGTATACATTTATTTATAGAAAAGGGAGGTATAACATGAATACATTTTTACAAATTCTTAGTATTATTGCATTTTCAATAGTTGTTCTTGTAGTATATAATGTTTTAAAGGCTTATGTACTATATAAGATAAAAATTAATAAGTGGATAATACTTACAGCAGCTTTAGTAATATTTATAGTTCCTATGGCTTTATGGAAAAATATTCCAATATATATGAGCAGATACATAATACCAGGTTTATTTGTTATGTTATTTTTATGGTTTATGGATTTATCAGGTTTTTTGGGGAAAAGAAAAACTACTAACACAAATTATACGACTAGTAGTTCTAAAAAAAATAAGAAACCAGATGTAATAATTAGACCAAAAGCTAAACCAAATAGAGTTAAGAACATGAAAAAATAATATGATAAATAATATGATAAATAATAATAAAAGCAGTATAAATTTCGTTATGAAGTTTATACTGTTTTTTTACAAAACAAATGATACTAGTGTTTAACATTCTTCTTTATCAATTCCATAAATGTTTCAGGAGTGACTATAGCCACTTTAGAGTTTCTCTTTAGCCTATTCACAACCATTTCAATATTACTCAAGCTTTGGCTCCAAGCATGAACATAGACAAAGGTGTAACTATTAGAATTATAAATATCTACTTGCCCAGAGTCAATCCGCTTATTAATATTTTGAACTAACTCATCTTCACTTTCTAGACTACCCCAAAGTAAATCTCTACAGGATACTATAGGCTTATTATTAGACCAAATAATTTCTCCGTGATATTTGTCATGTTTATGATAATCAAGATAAAACAATCCAAGTATATTAGGCTTAATAGTAAATTTATTCCACAACTCATTATTATAGAAAGAAGCGTCATCTATAATTGCTATATATTTTTCATCTACTTTTTTCATATAATCATTTAATCTATTAATATATAACTCAAGTGATATCTTATCAAATTTACTTGGGTACATATAGCCATTTCCAGATGGCGGTACTATAAAATAATCATTAGTGGATCCATGTGATGCACTTTCATAATATAAGTTAAATACAGTAGGTGCAAGGTAATATAAAGATGGGCTTAATGACCAGCCTAAATTGAATTTACCTTTATCAGGAGAACCATACCATTTGTGTGAACCGTAATTAGTTCCAAGATCCCACTGTTGATTATCCCCATCAGACATAATAAATGTTACATTATGAACATTTTCATTACCCTGCATGTTTACTAACGTTTTTTGAGTCATAGGTAATGAAGGAAAGGCACTTAATACAGTTAAATTATAAGACCAATCTGCAGCAACCATACTAATACCATATTTTGAAGCTTTACTGATATTAATAAATTCATCTGGTCCCCAACCGAGGCAAATGGAGTCCTTCTCCATGGATGAAAATATTTTATCCCGAAGAGATGTAACACTAATACTATCCTCATAAAATATCAGGCATTTGGCCATTATGCCATAGTCCCTTAATGCGGAAGTTTTACCTGGTGATAATTGAATTATTATTGAATGATTGAGGCCCGAATTCCATAAATTATCATAAGCCCAGTTCTCATCGGTATTCCGACAGTCACCTTTAATTTTTGTGATACCATATATTCTTACCTTATCTTGAATAATTTCGTCAACAGCAATGCAGTTTCTTAATGAAGCAAGTGAACAAGCATTATTTATTGAAGGGTCTTTAAGCGATTTATTATTATAAAGTATATATCCATCAATATAATCTTTAAATACATCTAATAAGTACCATGAGTCCGAGACATTTTCGTATGAAACTCCATAATTATTTTTTAAATTATCTAACCATATTTGATAATCCGGTTGTGAGGAATTAAGTGTATATATTTGAATAGATGATTGCCTGTTAACCAACCCTTGGAGGGTAGCTATCATAGTCCGCTCACTAGAAGTCATTGAATCTTGAGAAATAACATATAAATAAGTTGGCATTGTAGGATTTTTTATATAATTATTAGTATTGATGGCTCTTTTAAAGTCACTCCATTTAATATTAATCATTGATATTTTCCTTACAGTATTTATAGAAATCAAACAAGAAATTAACACTTTCATTATTATTAAAAGACTTAATATGACTCTCATCAAAATTTGCTAATAGCAGCTGTCTATTTATAATGTCATTAGCCGTAACCTCTCGAGAGTTTTTCATCATATCATACATAATCATGAATGTAGTGGTCCTTCCTATGCCTTGCTTACAATGGAAATGTAGCCATGTATTTATAGGTTGTAGGGTTACTAACTTGACGAAGTAATCAACCATATCATCTGTAGGTATTTTACCATCAGTAACAGGGATGCGTATATAAGATAGTGATTTAGAATTAACAAGATGATTTTCATCTTCTACTCTTGTTGGAACTATAGTTATATTTTTATGATTATAAAAAGTAATAGGCATGTTTAATTTAATACTATTTAGTTTAATATATTCATTTTGCAAAACCTGCTCCATTGTTAACCCTATGTTAGCATCATTTTTAGCATTAGCAAAGCTAACAGGAAACCCATTAATAAATCCGTGGGATTCTTGTCTTAAGTCAACAACTGTTATAGGTAATGACGTTCCTATACTATTTATTATAAGAGGTAGATTATATTCGGAGAATTGATGACTGCCAGAAATGTTTAATGTATCTAATCCTTTAAGGTTTAAATTTTCATTACCTAACGTATTTAATTGACTAGTAGATTTACGAAAGTGTTTTGGCATGTCATAGTAATTTTGCGAATCCAAAACAAGATTTAAATATTCATTTAATTTCATTTTATTATAAAAATGAGGATACCTGATATACATAAAAAACCTCCATACTATATATGTGTCAGTATTATAATATGTAGCTTAATTGAGAAGGACACAAAAACTAAAAATAATAAGAGTTCAACTATTTTTGTATGTTGGTCTATTGATTCACTTTTTTCCGTTTAATTGCTCTGCAATTATTCTCGCTAAATAGTTACCTGTATTTTTCGTTTCACTGATTGTATTAGTTAGTGTGCCAACTTCAATTAACATAGCATTATTACTTCTACCTTGGTTATAAAAATCAATTCCAAAATCATGATAAAGGATTGGCGTTTTCCTTACAAGACCTGGAAATAATTTATTTGATATTCCTATCATGGAATCTACTAATTTCAGTTGTTTGCCATATTTAGGGTTTTGACGCGTTACTACAAACTGAAATTCGGCAACATTTTTCCCGTTTATGTTAGTGGTTACTTCATTCTTGTCTAATACACTATCTCTATGTAAATCTATAATTAAATCAAAATCCCCATACTTCTTTAAGTACTTATCTAAAGTAACTCCAGAATTTTCGTAGGCTATAGTGTAATTTGGTTTATCATTGACATTCTTATCGTGTATTGTAGAAATACCATAAATCTTTTCTAGATCATTGGTTATTACATCTCCTACAGCACATACATTTCTTGTTTGATCTATACTACTGTTAGTTTGAGATTTATCTTTGTCAGAGGTTGCATAAGCTTCACAAGTATGAGAATGATATATTAACACTCGTGGTTTGTTATTATTTAGAGTTTGCTTTAAAGCAGGATTATAGAGGGGTGCGTCTGCTACCACATTAGAGTTGCCAACACTAGTATCAGAATTAATAACATCCTTATTAGCTAAATTAAAAGGGTTAAAACTAAAATTTTCACTAGTAGTCGACTTGCTAAAACAATCAATTACTGATAATGTGTTTTCAATAACATTAAGATAAACATAATTTATATTGTTTTCTTCTGCCTTAACATATTTAGGTAATCTTAAGCCTACCAAAGAGATAATGAGTAATACGAGAATGCAGAAAGATATTCTCATATTATTATTGCTTTTATGACCATTTTTCAAAAGAAACTTTTTATTCATACCTTTATTACTCACTTATCCAACCCCCACGTTTATCACAATATATATTTCTCATATTTAATCATTAATTAAAAAAATATTATATGTATTATTATGAAATTTAAAATGAGATATTACATATTTTATTAAAAATTGAAAAATTATTAACAATTAGTATAAAGTTATAAACATCTTAAGGTGATAAAAAGAAGGGTAGTTGAAATTACAAAATTAAAACCCCCAGAATTAACGAAGAGAATGACTAATCATTCTCTTCGTTAATTCTGGTTTATTCTTATTTATTTACCCAAACATGGGTGATTTCCCCAAATACAAATTTGCGATAATGGTTTGCTTCTTTGTAAGCTTCGTTTATATAGTCTTTAGTCTCTTGTGTGTAAAAATCATTGGGATTGGGGGTAGTAAGTTGCGTTAATTTACATTCAATAATTAATCTGGCTTCTTTGAAAGACATATCTCCGGAAGGAGTTTGAACACTTGTCAATTCAACTTCTTTCATTTTCTCACTATCTTTTCCTGATTTACTTCCCAAAAAGAGCATTTGTTCCTTATATTCATTCGGGAAGTAAGACAGCGTATATGTTTGCTCTTTTTGAATTATTTCAAGCGTATAACGGTCTGCTCGAAGAATACACCAAGTGGTGGGTTTTTTGAAAAGAATCCCCAAACCACCCCCACTGCCTATCATGGAATTATAATGATCTTCCTTGCCCGCAGTAATAACCGTAGAATCTTTTCCTACCAACGGACCTACCAACGTAAGTACATTATCGCATATCTCTTCCGGAGAAATTTGTTTAAATAATTGATCAAAATTCATCTCTTTGACATTTACATGATTTATTTTTTGTTTCATTTTTTCTCCTTTCATGTCTGGTCTATTTATAGTATTATTATATATACTATATAACGGTTTATTATGTAGATTGTGTATTGATTGATTTAAATTTACACATTTAAAATCCTCACCTCTCGAAAAAGAATAGTTATGTTTCCTTGGCAACATAACTATTCTATCATTTTATTGTTTCCTTGTCAATAATAAAGTGGGGCTGTATCATACGCTGATGTTTCAGCGTTTTGATACAGCCCCTTTAGGTTACTTTTTGATACAATCACATTATTCAAAATCATTTCGATTTGTTATATCTACACCTTGCTTCTTTATTTCTGAATCCAAATGCCTACTATACTTTTCCACGAAGCTAAGCATGATATCAAATTGTTCCTCGGTTACCTGCTCAAATACGGCTTTATCCCGCGCTTGAAACTCTTTGTGCAGTTCCTCATGGACTTTGTTAATTACTTTCCCTTGCTCAGTAAGCCTAAAATAGATTTCTTTCTTGTTATCCGGTTTCTGGTAGCTTTCGATAATGCCTTTTTCTATGAGCTTCTTAGTTAATTTACTTATGGCACCCCTAGTCATATAAAAGGACTCCGCAAGTTTTGTCACGTTGGAATCTACATTTCTTCCAATGTATTCGATGCAATGTACTTCAGAAGACTTATAACCCTTAAGACTGTCTTTCATCTTAACCTTATTAAGCGAAGCCATCTTGTTTAATAAGTCCCTGAAACCCATTATGACCTGTTCTTCTTTGTTCATGACCTGTCCTCCCACCTGTTGGTGTATTAACAATATTATATCAAACTTTTGTTTCTATTTCAACAATGTTAAATAATGTCTTGGAGGTTCATTGCATTGTTTTTCCTTCCTGAATCAAGGAAAGCAATTAAACAGATTATTGAAATTATAAAATCACCCTGAACGTCTGAAAATAAAAGGTGACAATCTACATCAATAATAGTACGCACAAGTAAGGGGCTGTCTCAAAATAGAAATTAATTTCTATTTTGAGATAGCTCTTTTTTTCTCATCCAAATACAAAAGTGGATTCCGAGGAATCCACTTTTGGTGTATAATTTAAGCATGATTAATAAAAAAATTACACAAAAGAA
>NZ_DATCQT010000209.1:0-100267 GCF_036569345.1 Clostridium sp. | reverse complement strand
TCTCAACTGTTTTTTGATTTTCTAATGCGAAATATAGTGTTTTGTTCTAACTCATTCATAATTCAAAATGCTATCGCATAACTACATGTAAAATAAACCCAGTATAATAAAAAATTATACTGGGTTTGTAAACAACCTGACTAAGTTTACTTAGTGTTTTTTATTTTGTTCAAATTTAACGGTAGTGCAATTTTCAAAGAATATTTATATTCTCATCTGGTGATTATGGCATGAAGGTAACACTCATTCCCATACCGAACAGGTCGGTTAAGCTTCAATGCAACCATGGTACTTGCAGGGGTGACCTTGTGGAAGAGTAGGTTGTCGCCAGGTTATAAAAAAACACTAAGTTTAACTTAGTGTTTTTTTATTTTGTCTAAATATAAATGGTTTTTGATTAAAAGTCATATACCTCACTTAAAACTTTCCCAATGCTGTCATGAATCACTAAATTGGCCTGTTTATCATAAGGGGTAGAGGATTTATTAATAAGAATTAAGTTATTTCCTCTAAAATATTTTATGAGATTTGCAGCTGGATATACAACAAGAGAGGTTCCGCCCACAATTAATGTATCAGCAATACTTATTGCTTTAATAGAACAGTCTAAGACATCCATATCCAAACCTTCCTCATAAAGAACTACATCTGGCTTAACGATACCACCACAGCTATCACACGTAGGAATTATGGCTTTACTATTCAATATGTAATTCAAATCAAAAGATCTATTACATTTCATGCAGTGATTTCTATGTATAGATCCGTGAAGTTCATAAACATTTTTTGAACCAGCCATTTGGTGTAAGCCATCAATATTTTGTGTAACTATAGCTTTTAGTTTATTGTTTTCTTCCATTTTAGCTAATGTAATATGTGCATCATTTGGAACTGCATCTGGAAAAATCATATTAGACTTATAAAACTTAAAAAAGTCCTCAGTATTATTTATAAAAAAAGAATGACTTAAAATAACTTCAGGAGGAAATTTCAAACCATTTTTTATGTTATATAAACCATTTGAGGAACGAAAATCAGGGATGCAACTTTCTGTTGATACACCTGCACCTCCAAAAAATACTATATTAGTAGTATTTTTTATAATTGTTTTTAATAACTCGTAACACATAACCTCAACTCCTTATGTATAGTATAACAGTTAAAATAATTGCTAGCTCACATTAATGAGAAAATAATATTTCAATAAGAGATTTTCCAATTCTTAAATATATGAAAAGAAACAACATACTTATCCTAGTGTATCAATACGAGATATTGTTAGGATTAATAGTGAATATGCGAGAAGAATGAGAATAAATTGAGTATATGGGCTATAGGACCAATATACAATAATTTTATTATGGTAAAATGTTTCATGTCGTCGGAAGTCAGCACTACATGGTAATCTTGTGGAAGAGTCGATCGTCGCAAGGTAATGTGGCTGGATAGCTCAGTCGGTAGAGCAGAGGACTGAAAATCCTCGTGTCCCTGGTTCGATTCCTGGTCTAGCCACCAGTTATGGCGCTATAGCCAAGCGGTAAGGTCAAGGTCTGCAAAACCTTTATTCCCCGGTTCAAATCCGGGTGGCGCCTCCAAGGCACTTTGTATTTATTACAAAGTGCCTTTTTTAATTGTGGTAAATTATAAAAGATAGGTAATTTATAGTATATTTAGTACATATTTTCAATATAAATAAACAAGAAAAATACCTAAAACATTTATTAAAGAGTGGGAATATGGAGATAAACTTAGAAATACTTATATTGATGCATACAAATCAATATAAATAGATTATATGATCTTATATTACGGTATATATGTTATTGAGGACCTAGTACAAGTAGATTAATATATGAAATGCTAGTATAATCACTTATGTTGGGTACAAAACTATTTATGTCTAATAGTTTAACTTATTTTAGGGGGTCTGGCTTTCATGTATAAAGAGATGGTTCAAAGAAAAAAGTTTCCAGCTATAGTGTTGTTGTTTATTACATTAATTACATTTATATGCATATCAGACTTATTGCCTAAGGTAAGCATAGGTAACACTAATATAAAAACGTTTATAACTATGTTCTTTAATACGATAATGATAGGGCTTTGTTATATGGAGTTTTCGAAATGTAAAATTAAGTATAAGTATTCAATTGTAGTTGATCAATTCATTATTCATAGAATAAAGGGTGGAGAGGTTACAATACTAGAAGATATTAAATTGAAGGATATAGAATTTATTGGTAAGTATAGCGACTACAGTTCAGATAATCACATTAGTAGTAGCAAAAAATATATTTGCTCTTCTTTTACAGGAAGTAAATTCTGTTGTGTATATAAATTAGGGAATAAATTCAAAAAGTTTTATTTTGAACCTAGTGTTCCTCTCATTAACAAAATAAATTTATTAAAAAGTAAACCGTTATTTCAATAATAGATAATAAATATATATAAGAAGTATAATTTTTAAAGATTATACTTCTTTTTTTATTGTGAAATATTCATATTGTGTACGTTATTTTAATTCGAATCTAATCTCTTTTAGTAAATCTTGTTTTTCAATAAGGTCTAAGCCTGTGATGGCAAGAGCCTCTGCAGCTTTTATCATATTGTCTTTACAGAAATCTGTTTGTGTTTCTAGGGCAAATAAAGGCGATGGGCAACTTATTAAGGGGTTTTCTGTAATACATATTGATGGGTATATGCAAGGGGTTATATGGCTTATAGAACCTATTCCTAAGCCATATAGTGTATTCTTACAACAAGCTATATTAATAATGCCAGATTCTTTTAAGTTGTGTGTAAATATTCTTGATAAACATTTATTAGATAATAGTTCTTGTGAAGGCAATTCAAAGCGACTTATGTCGTAAGTTATATTCATTATTGTAGAAGTTGACTTAATAAAGTCTACAATAGTTCTTTCTAATAATTCAGCTTCGATTATGTTAGTAGCTCTAATATAAAATTTAACCTCTGATTTAGAAAATGAATTAAGGCATGAGGTGATATTATTCATAGAAATAGCATCAATACAACATCCATTTTTAAATCCCTTTAGTAATTGGCTTAAAGCATTAAGTATAAATAAATAAACATCTAAAGATGATAAATTATTAAGATTATTATTTTGGTTATACTTAATTTTAATTGGAATTGTAGCCATTGAGCTGCCACTTTCTGCATTGGTTATATCACAATGCGTTGAAATAATAACATCCATATCATCAAAACATTTTTCTTTTGTTAAAGTTAGTTCTGATCCATTTACGTAATCTCCTGGGCATCCTAATAGAATTACACTCCCACCGCTTTTAGATATTACTTTTGATAGGCCGAGTGCCGCAGCAACAGAAATACTGGCATTTACGTTATTACCGAAAAGATGACCTAGATTATCGGTAGATGAGTATTTGCATATATAACATATCTTAGGGTGGCCACTTCCATATTGAGCATAAAAAGAAGTAGGAATATTACAATAATTTTCTTGTACTTCAAAGTTATTAGTTTTTAACATATTTACTATATAAGAATAACCCTTATATTCATTATAATTTGGTTCTGGATTAGTATAGAGGTAATTTGATAAATTATAAATATCCTCTTTTATGCTGCTTATATAACTTATGATTTCTTGTTTCATATACTATTCCCCTCTCAAAATTTACATACATATTAATATAATTAGTATAACCAAAGTTACACAGATATATTGATACTAGCAAATAAAGTTTTAATGGACATAGAGTCACATAATAATTTTTAATAGCTAGTTATGGCATAAAATGTAGATAAATATATTTGGAATAATTATGTGGACAAAATAAGAAATGGTACTCAGTTGAATAAAATATAATATATGAGGATATGATTTAAGTTAGCAAGTTTAAGGAGATAATTATGAAAAAAGAAAAATGTATAATATGTAGAAAGCCTCTAAATGATGGTATAATAATAAATGGAAGAGGAATTTGCAATAATTGTGAAGAAAGAATTATAGAATCAAAGGCTAATACTGATTTTTATGAATATTACAAGAACTGTATAAGAAAGACATTAGTGCAGTTTATACCAAGAGGGGTGACTAGGGATTGTCAGGATTACCACTTGTAGATGGTGTGTTAACATATATAAAAGAAAAAAATGTTTCGTTTTGTATGCCTGGTCATAAGGGAGGGCTTGGTTTTTCAAATACGTCGCAAGGCAGTGAACTTTATAAGAACTTTATAAAAGGAGATATCACAGAGGTTGATGGACTAGATAATCTTCATTATGCAGAAGGTATTATAAAAGAATCTCAAAAATTATTGAGTGAATATTATGCAAGTATTAAATCTTATTTTCTAGTGAATGGTAGTACTAGTGGAAATTTAGCAATGATTTATTCCTCCTTTAATGAGGGTGATAAAATTATTGTAGAGAGAAATTGTCATCGTTCGATATTTAATGCCATAATTATGAGAAAACTAAGACCAGTTTACATTAAAAATAAAATTCATTCAAAATATGATGTTCCTTTTCCTTTAGATAAGGAGCATTTTCTTTCTTTAATTAATGAAAATAAAGACGCTAAAGGAATTATCGTTACCTATCCTAATTATTATGGTATATGTTTTGATTTGCCATATGTTATTAAAATAGCTAAAAGTTATAACATTAAGGTATTGGTGGATGCTGCTCATGGTGCGCATTTTGGTGCCAATAAGTTATTACCTGAAAACCCCATGAAAATGGGAGCGAACATGGTAGTTATGAGTGCTCATAAAACCCTGCCTAGTTTAACACAAACAGCTTTTTTACATATAGGGGAAGGCAATGATATTAGTAAGGTAGATTTTTATGTAAGTGCTTTTTTAAGTACAAGTCCATCTTATATGTTTTTATGTTCTATGGATTATGCAAGATTTTATATTCAAGAGTATGGTGAAAATGATTATGAAGTATTAATAAAAATATGTGAGTTATATAGAAAAAAAATAAATAATTTAGGGAAAATTCATATTTTAGGTCAAGAAGATTTAATAGATTCATCAGGAA
Source organism: Clostridium sp. (assembly GCF_036569345.1). GTDB lineage: Bacteria > Bacillota > Clostridia > Clostridiales > Clostridiaceae > Clostridium_AD. The sequence continues at coordinate 95,230 of NZ_DATCQT010000209.1, read as the reverse complement.
GTAGCGCAAAAGATGTTAATAAATATACTTTGGATTTAACTAGATATATATTAAATGTTCCTAAAGGTTATAGTGGACATAAGTTATTAGAATATCTAAGGATAAACAAAATTCAAGCTGAAATGAGCGATAGTAGAAATGTAGTTCTAATATGTTCGCCGTTTAATAAAAATGGAGATTTCGAGAAGTTATACAAAGCTCTGAAAAATTGTGATATGAATTCTATAAAGGATAAATATGTAGAGTTAATAGATTATGATATGCCAAAAATTATGATGTATCCATATGAAGTAATGGATAGAGAAAAAGATATGGTAGACTTAAAAAATACAGAAAACAAAATAAGTGCAGTTGCTATAGTACCATACCCACCGGGGATACCAATTGTGATGCCTGGTGAAATGATAAGCAAGAAAACTATAGCTGTGATAGAATATTACTTGAAGTGTAAGATAACAGTGCTTGGGATAAATGATGGAAAAGTGGCAACAGTAGAAAAATGAATATTATATATTAATAGACATACATATTTATGGAGGGGATTGCGTGGAAAGAGGTCGGCTAATAGCGCTTGAAGGTCCAGATGGTTCAGGCAAAACTACTCAAATACAATTATTAGAAAACCATTTAAAAGAATTAGGTTATGAAGTAGTAAGAGCTAGAGAACCTGGAGGTACAGAGATTAGTGAAAAAATCAGAGAAATAATTTTGGATAATGATAATTCTGATATGAGTTATATGTGTGAGGCATTACTCTACGCAGCGTCTCGCGCACAGTTAGTTAGTGAGGTTATAAAGCCAGCATTAAAGGCAGGAAAGATAGTTATATGTGATCGCTTTGTTTATTCATCAATGGTATATCAAGGCATCGGTCGAGGCCTGGGTATGGATAGGATAAAGAGCATTAATGAAGTTGCATTAGATGGACTAGAAGCGGATTTAATATTTATGATTACAATTCCATATGAAGAAGGATTAAAAAGGAAAAAAATGCAAAGGACTTTAGATCGTTTAGAAAACAGTGGAAATGACTTTCATAAAAAAGTTTTTGAAGGTTACTTAGATATTTGTGAAAAATATGATAAAATAGAAGTAATCGATGGTAATAGAAACATAGACGAAATTCATAAAGATATAATAAACACACTAAAAAAAATAAAATTATAGAAAGGATGGGATTATATGAAATTAGTTATTGCAATTGTACAAGATGATGATGCAAATGATTTAATTGAGGTAATTACAGATAAGGGGTTTAGAGTTACAAAATTAGCTACAACAGGCGGGTTTTTAAAATCAGGAAACACAACTTTACTAATAGGTATAGATAAAGAAAAAGTAGATGATGTTTTAGCTATTATTGAAGAGGTATGTAAGGAAAGAAAGCAAATAATATCGTCACCATCACCAGTAGCTGGATCCACAGGTGTATATATGCCATTCCCTATTGAAGTAGATGTAGGTGGAGCAAATGTATTTGTAGTTGATGTAGATAAATACATAAAGGTATAATTAATTAGAAGCAAGTATATATAAATTTATACTTGCTTCTATTCTTGGAGGACTAAAATGAGTTTTGAGAGTTTAATAGGGCATAATGATATAAAAAATCAAATAAGTAATTCTATAAAATTAGATAAGTTATCTCATGCTCATCTTTTAGTCGGAGAGGATGGAATAGGAAAAAGTATACTTGCTAAAAATATAGGGTTACTGATATTAGGGAAAAATGAAGACAAACAATATGTTGATTTGCTGGAATGGAAAATAGATAAGAATAAAAGTACCATAGGTGTTAATTCTATAAGAACTTTAGTTGAAGAGATTAATAAAAAACCATTTGAAGGTGATAAGAAAGTTATTATTATTTACAATGCTCATAAAATGACGGTGCAAGCTCAAAATGCTTTTTTAAAAACAATTGAGGATCCACCTAAAAATGTGACTATATTATTACTTTGCGAAAATCTAGAAGTTATATTGGATACAATAAAATCAAGATGTCAAATACATAAACTAAAAAGCCTTAATGTAGATGAAATGGAAAAATTTCTAAAAGTAAATTATTATGATTTATCATTAGAAGAAATAAAAGTTATTATAGCTTTTAGTGATGGAATACCGGGAAAAGCTGAAAAATTCATTCAAGATGAAAATTTCAAGGATATTAGAAATATTACCTTGGAAATACTACTTAAACTTAATAAAGTTACAACTGAAGAACTAATTAAGTATGAAAAAAAACTATCAAATCAAAAGGAAAAATTCGAAGATATATTAACTGTATTTATTTCATATATTAGGGATACTATAATATATAAAGAAATTGGAGAAGAAAATTTAATTATTAACATAGATAAGTTATTAAGTATAAAAGAATTAGCTAATATATTTTCATTTACCAAATTAAATGGTATTATAAATATAATAAACGATACTAGAGAAAATTTAGATAGGAACGTTAACCCAGGTTTAGCGTTTGAAGTAATGCTATTTAAAATGCAGGAGGTATAACATGGTTACAGTAATAGGAGTACGCTTTAAAAAAGCTGGTAAAATATACTATTTTAGTCCCAACGATATAGATATTCAAAAGGGAAATAAAGTTATTGTTGAAACTGTAAGAGGAATAGAATTTGGAGAATGCGTTATTGGAATAAAAGAAATAAAAGAAGATGATATAGTATCTCCTCTTAAATGTGTTATTAGAAAGGCTACAGATGGAGATGCAGAAAAGGACTCGGAAAACAAAAGAAAAGAGGCGGAAGCCTATGAAGTATGTTTAGATAAAATACATAAACATGAACTTGATATGAAACTTATAGATGTGGAGTATACTTTTGATAATAATAAAGTTATATTTTACTTTACAGCAGATGGACGCGTGGATTTTAGGGAACTCGTAAAGGATTTAGCGGCGGTTTTTAGAACCAGAATAGAACTTAGGCAAATAGGCGTTAGGGATGAGGCAAAAATGATAGGTGGGCTTGGACCTTGTGGTAGATCTATGTGCTGTTCAACATTTTTAGGGGAATTTGCGCCAGTATCGATTAAAATGGCTAAAGAGCAAAATTTATCACTAAATCCTACAAAAATTTCAGGTATTTGTGGGCGGCTTATGTGTTGTCTAAACTATGAGCAGGATACCTATGAAAAAATAAGAAAAACTCTGCCTACTATAGGATCAATAGTAGAAACACCTTATGGTCGAGCAGAAGTTATTGGCAATAGTGTTGTAAAAGAAGCTGTAAAAATTAGAACTAAACTTAATGGTAGCGATGAAGAAATAGTAGAGGTTAAAATTGAAGACTTAACATTAATTTCTGGAAGATATGAAGATGCTGTAAATGTGGAGGAAATTAAATTAGAATTAGCTGCAAATGATGAAAGTGCATATATAATAAAAGAATTATTCAAAGAGAAGTAAGGAGGCTAATTATGAAGTCAGTTATAAAAGTATGCAATATGAATACTTCCAAGGATATTAGTAACATTAATACAGCAATATCAAATAATCATGGAGTAATTGCCTGCCAAATAATTAGTGCTAGTAAAGAAATAGAAATAATATATGATGATTATTTCGTTTCTTTGGATAATTTAATTGAATCAATTGAAGATGCTGGGTACACAGTTATATAGAATTATATATAATTATATAAAAAAGGAAGATGCACCCTTAAAGGCTTTTTATTTTCTATACACAAAAGTGGATTCCGAGGAATCCACTTTTGTTATTCATATCTTAATGCTTCTATTGGATTCAATTTTGATGCTTTATCCGCAGGATAAATTCCAAAAGCTAAGCCTATAACAACTGAAAATGCAAAAGCACTAATTACTACGTTGTTTGCTATTATAATAGATGTGGCAAAGAATGTTTTGCCAATATAGGCACCAGCATAGCCGAACAATACACCTAAAAGACCACCAAGACCACTTACAATTGCTGCTTCAATTAAAAACTGAGTTAGTATAGTTCTTCTTTTTGCTCCAATTGCTTTCCTTGTTCCTATTTCTTTAGTTCTTTCTATTACTGATACAAGCATTATGTTCATAATACCAATTCCACCAACTAAAAGAGATATAGTTGCAACTCCACTTAACATGTTACTCATACTTTTAGTGGTTGAAGTAGCTGTAGTAAGTAAGCTTGTTTGACTTAGCACCCTATAATAAGTATCCGTAGTTGTGCTAATGGCTAAATTATTAAGTCCATACTTTTTATTTAGAAACATTTTTAAATAAGACATAGCTGTATCTACTTCTGCTTGGCTTTTAGACTCAATATAATAAGTACTTATAGTAGAGGTCTTAAGTAGCCTTTGTGCGGTTGTTATTGGAAGGATTATCTTATCATCACCGCTACCAGTTGTTGATGTTCCTGCTGAGGTAAGAACTCCTATTATTTTAAACTGAATACCGCTAACATACATTGTCTCACCAACAACATTTGTGGTCCCGAAAATATTGTTTGCTGTTTCAGTTCCGATTACAAGTACATTATATCTATTTTTAACATCTCTGTCAGTTATAAACCTACCAGAACTTACCGTATAACTTTTTACTTCTGCATAGCTCTCATTTGATGCCTCTATTGATGTGGTACTAGATTTACTCCCAGCTTTTACATTTACATTACTTGATGAAATTTGAGGTGATATTGCTTTAATGCCTGGTTTAGATTCAAGTTCTTTTAAGTCGACATCATCAATAGAAGCAGTTTTCGATAGAGAAACTGTTATAAGGTTGGTTCCTAAACTACTTATTTGATCACTAATTTCCTTTTCGGTGCCTTTACCGATACCAACAAGAATAATTACGGAAGATATACCGATAATAATCCCAAGCATTGTAAGAAATGAACGTATTTTGTTAGTCCAAACTGAATAAAGTGCTATTTTAAATAGTTGTGATATTCTCATGCAGTCACCTCTTTATAATTCATTTCATCGGAGGTAATATGACCATCTTTAACTGTAATCATCCGTTTTGCATGGGAAGCTATATCTCTATCATGAGTAATTATTACAATTGTATTTCCTTCATTATTTAAATCCTGTAGAATTCTAAGTACCTCAGCTCCAGCTTTACTGTCAAGAGCACCTGTTGGCTCATCCGCTAATATAATTTGAGGTTCTGTAACCAAAGCTCTAGCGATTGCAACTCTCTGCATTTGTCCACCAGATAATTCAGTTGGTTTATGTTTTATATGGGATCCTAATCCTAATTTCGTGAGTTGAGATTTTGCCTTTTCTTTTGCGGCCTTATTTGTATAGCCTAAATACAACAATGGCAATGAGACGTTATCCAATATACTCAACTTAGTAATCAGATTATAGTTTTGGAAAATAAAACCGATTTTTTTATTTCTTATTTCTGCAAGCTTGTTGTCACTACATTTTGTGTTTTCCCCGTCTAAAAAATATTCTCCGGAAGATGCATTGTCTAGGCAACCAACAATGTTCATAAGCGTGGATTTACCTGCACCTGAGGGCCCAACAATTGCTACGTATTCACCTGTAGATATTGTCAAATTTACATTTTCTATAGCTTTAAAACTACCATTACCCATCCGATATACTTTTTCTACATTACTTATCTCAATTAAGTTTTTATTTTTTAAAATTTGTGACATACACCTATCCTCCTGTATTATAAGTCCTATTATTTAGTAGTTGTTGATTTAGAACTAGAACCGCTATTGTTACCGCCTGCTTGAGCACCACCATTTGACATTTGACCACCACTTGGACGTACACCACCGCTACCCATGCCGCCCATTCCACCTTGAGTAGTACTGCTACTACTTGTTGGTAATTGAACTATTAACGCTTGACCTTCTGTAACACCTTTTGTAACTTCGATGTAGTCTTCAGTTTCTATACCTGTCGTAATCTCGACTAGTTTACTATTTGACTGAGCTTCGGAGGTGTTATTTTTTACTTCGCTATCAGAAGATGTAGTAGCCTCAACTCTTACGTATTTTTTGCTATTACTTTCAATTAAAGCTTCTGACGGTATTACAATTGCGTTTTCTTTACTTTGTATTGCGATAGTGACATTGGCATTCATACCAAGTCTTATTCCTTTTGGAGAACTAACACTTACAACTACATCATATGTTGTAATATTATTGGTAGCAGTACCTGACTGTGCTGCTGATTCAACAGTTCCTGTAAAAGTTTTATCTGCTAAAGCATCAAATTTAATGGTGGCTTTCTGGCCTACTGCCACAGATGTAATATCTAATTCATCTACAGCTACCTTAACTTTCATTGTGTTCATATCTGATATTGTAAGTGAACTTTCACTACTTTTACCTGTAGAACCGTTAGAACTAACCACAGTGGTTACAAGACCACCTATAGGTGAGTGTACAGTCATACTGGCAACTGCAGCCTTTGCATTTGTTAGTTCAGTAGTGGCATCACTGACTGTTTCTGTATCATCCGATAATTTACTGGTAGCATCACTTATCGTCTTTTCATCAGATGATAATTTATTTGAATCAACTTTAGAAGCACTTTGATCAGTTGCAAGTTGTGAATTTGCCGTAGTGAGAGTGGTTTCATTAGTTGCAAGTTGTGAATTTGCTTTTGCCAATTTTTCTGTTGCAGCAGTTACGGCATTTGTAAGAGCAGAACCTGTACAAACAAAAAGTTTTTGCGTCGCGGTTACAGTATCTCCAACTTTGACAGTTAAACCTGATATAGTACCATTATTATTAGGTGCAACATTGGAACTTGTACCAACATAAGCTGCTCCTGTACCTTGTATAGTCTTTGATATACTCATAGTTTTAACTATTGAAGAAGAAAATTTAGTTGCAGTAACTGCTACAGTTTTCTTGAAAATTTTATTATAAACTGCATAACCACCAGTAGTAATTACGATTACAACTACACCTGTTATTATTGCTTTGGTCATTTTACTTTTCATTATTTACCTCCAGTATTGTAGTTTTTATTGTGTTTTATTTAATAATGTAATTGTAACCTGAAATTTTAGTGGAAATATATTATAAATATGTTAATAATATGTAATTTCATATTCCTTTAATATAATAAGTATAAATGACGTCATTTGAATACACTTTTTAAAATTGGAGATAATAATTTTAAAAGGAGGCGTAAAATATGAAAAAAATAGCGGTCCAAAAAGGGTTAAATCCAGTTATAGATTATTTAAGCAACGAAGGATATACAGTCAAAGAATTTGATAACAGAAAAAAAAATGCAGGTAATTTTTTAAATAGGTATGATGCTGTTATTGTTACAGGTGAAAATCAAGACATTATGGGTGTAGAGGAAATAATATCAACTACCCCAATTATTAATGCAACTGGAATGACATTAGAAGAAGTAAAGATGCGAATAGAAAAAAATAATCTGTAAAAGAAATTAAAACATTAATATATGTAGGCTGTTAACTTAAATTCAAGGTTAACAGCCTAATTTTTTTATTTAAGGTGGGGTTAAATACGTGAACAAATTTTGGGCTAATATTAATAAGCTTATTTTAAAATGATGAAAAGTATATTACTTGTATGAGATTTCTAAATTATGTCAATAATTCAAATGTAAATCATTAACTAATAAATATGAAAGGGGTTTTAAATATGAATTTAAAAAAAGGAATAATTAGTATATCTACGATTGCTGTAGTAATTTTAGGTGTGTTTTTCGCAGTAAGGTTTATTGGAGGACAGGAAAATGTTGCTAGTGTAAAATCGCAGAATGATAGTGTAGTACAAAGCGATAATTCAACAGCGATTCAGAGCAATGGCGTTTCAAATGAAGATATTCAAGGGGTTAGTAGTAATGAAATGGATGCTACCTATATAGATGATAAAACTAATGTTGGAGTATATACTGTTAAAGAGAATGACACAGTGTTTAGTATAGTAAAAACGTATATGCCTAATCATGATCAAAGTGAAATCGTTGAATTCATTAAAAATAGAAATAGTATGAATGACTCATATAAGATTACAAAGGACCAAAAGATAGTAATACCTTATGAAAAGGCAATACAAACATCAAAGGCAACAGTTGCGCAAACAAGTAATATTGAATATACTGTTAAAAAACAAGATACATTAACTTCAATTGCTAAAAATAATATGTCTTCATATAATGTAAAACAAGCGATAGACATGCTAAAACAAACAAATAATATTACAGATGAGAATGCTATCAAGATTGGATCAGTTATTAATATTCCCAAATAATAGCTTTAAAAAAGAAGTGTATTTTGAGAAAATCAAAATACACTTCTTTTTATTTAAATCTTAAGTATTTTCATCTCACTGCTTTCGGCAAAGATAAAGTCACCATCTAAAGTAAGTAAAAAATCTATATTATTGTGCTGAGCAGAAGCTATGTGAAAGGCATCATTCACAGATAATAAACTCTCACACATAAAGGTTTTAACTAGAGAGATACATTCCTCAGAAATATTAAGATATTTTATATTTATAATTTTTTCCAGTTCTGATATTATTTCAACTGACTTACTATAATAGATATTAAGCAAACTTCTTTTTATAGAATTCTTAGAAATATTATCAAAATACCTTTTATATGGAATATGAATAAGTCTGTCTTTTCTCTTTTCTTTTAATATTTTTGTATCATGTCTGCTAAAGCTATTGGTTATAGTTCTAATATTGTCGTTTGAGTTATAGGGGCTATTATTACTAATTTTACATTGAATATCACTAATAAATAATTTGTAAAGTATTTTATTCAAAACTTCAGCAGATATAATACTGGTGGTGTAAAAGTCGCAATTTCCTTCAGAAAGTTTCTTTAAGCATGATAAACAATCACTATGTTTTATATCATCATCATATATTAAGCTGAGCAAGAAAGATGCATCTAATAACACAGAATTTTTATTAAAAACTATATTTTTAAAAGGGTATAATATTAATTGCATTTTTAACCTCATTATAATCGATTATTATATAATATAATATATATTCAACAATGTTTACTAATAGTAGTTTTCTAATTAATTAGTTTATTACTAATGAAAAAATCAATTTAAGCCTAATAAAAAACAATAAAAACTTATATTACTATAGTAAAATTATGATTTTTATAAAAATTGAGGTATACTTCTTTTATTGTTAGAAATATAGTGAAAATAAATTTCATAGTAAGGAGATAATAATGGATTTTTTAAGAAATGATGAAACTTTAGATGATCTTCAACTAAATGGCATTCATGTTATTCAAAAAAAACATGCTTTTAGATTTGGTGTGGATGCTGTTTTACTTGCTAATTTTGCTAAAGTAAGAAAAAATTCTAAAATTGTTGATTTATGTACAGGTACGGGTATAATCCCTTTCATATTGGCAGGTAAAACAAATGCAAGTAGTCTAATTGGGGTAGAGATTCAAGAAGAACTTGTTGAAATGGCGAATCGATCCGTAAAGTTCAATAATCTACAAGATAAAATTAATTTTATAAGTGGGGACTTAAAGGATCTAGAACTTATTAAAAGTATTCCAAAAGTAGATATTGTTACAGTTAATCCACCTTATAAACTTCATAATTCAGGATTAATAAGTTTAAATGATAAAAATGCAATTGCAAGGCATGAGATTTGCTGTACATTAGAAGACGTAATTATCGCATGTAGAGTTCTACTTCGTGATAGTGGAAGATTATACATGGTACATAGACCAGATAGATTAGCTGATGTGTTATGCACTATGAGAAAACATAGAATTGAGCCTAAACGTATAAGAATGGTGCACCCAAGCGTAAATAAGGCACCTAATATCGTACTCATCGAAGGCCAGCGAGATGGAGGGAGCTTTTTAAAATGGGATCCACCACTTTATGTTCATAATGAGGATGGCGGGTACACTCAGGAAATTAATGATATGTATAATTCAGATATAATAGAATAGCAAATAAATTAAATAAGATAAAGAAATGTAAATATTATGATAAAGGGAGATAAGAATGGCAGGGAAATTATACTTAGTTCCAACCCCTATAGGGAATTTAAAGGATATTACGCTTAGAGCATTAGAAGTTTTACAAAGTGTAGATATTATAGCGGCAGAAGACACAAGGCAAAGCTTAAAACTCTTGAGTCATTTTAATATTAGAAAAACGCTTATAAGTTACCATATGCATAATGAACAAGGAAGAAGTCAAAATATAATTGATCAAGTAAAAGAAGGTAAAAATATAGCCATAATCAGTGATGCAGGCTCGCCTGGAATATCAGACCCGGGAAGTGTGATAGTTTCAAAATGTATAGAGCAAAGCGTAGAATTTGTGGTTCTACCTGGAGCCACTGCAATTACAACGGCACTTGTGTATTCAGGTCTTGATACTACCAAATTTATATTTAGAGGTTTTATGCCAAGGGAAAACAAAGATAGAAAGCCTATTATTGATGACTTAATAGATAGGAGCGAAACTTTAATTTTCTATGAAGCTCCTCACAGACTTCTAAACACACTAGAATTTCTATATGAAAATATTGGGAATAGAAAAATATCAATGTGTAGAGAACTTACGAAACTTTATGAAGAAATAATTAGGCTTACTTTAGAAGAGGCTATTGAATATTATAAACAAAACTCACCAAGGGGAGAATATGTATTAGTAATCGAAGGTAAGAGTAAGGAAGCTATAGATAAGGATGAAAGAGCTAAATGGGATTCATTAACTATAGAGGAGCACATAAGGAGATATATGGACGAAGGAATAAATAAAAAAGATGCAATGAAAAAGGTCGCAAAGGATAGAAATAAACCTAAATCAGAGATATACAAATATTCATTGAACATATAAATATAGTATAAATCTTAAGAAAATTATTGTGAGAATCAAAACAAAATGTGAAATAATTTACAATTTATATTATGTTTTCATTGAGATTTGACATAGAATAGGTTATACTAAAAATGTTGATTTTAAAATGTTGATTTAATAATGAATGAAATACATAGATATTTATATTTTAATTACAGGGGGGAATTGGGTTGAGCAAAAGAATAATATCATTAATGGTAACAATTGGATTGGTAGCTACATTAAGTATGCAGGTAATGGCAGACCCATTATCAAGTACACTTAGCACTCAACAAAAACAACTTGAACAGCAAAAGGCCGATTACAATAAATCACAAAACAGTGTTGATAATATAGAAATTTCAATTGAAAAATTAGATACAGACATAGGAAAAACATATGAACAAGTAGACAACACAAAAACAAAAATAGGCGAAACTGGAGAGCAAATAACACAAACGGTAAAAGATATACAAGTTGCACAGGATAATATTAAAGTAGAAGAAAACTTATTTAATAAGAGAATGCGAATTATGTATATGAATGGTGTAGACAGTTATGTAGAAATTCTGCTTAATTCAAAGGGAATAGAAGATCTTATTTCAAGAGTTGAAAACGTTAAGAAAATTGTAGAATATGATAATAAAATTATTGCAGAATTAACAGCTAAAAAAAGCGAAGTTGAAAATAAAAAGGTAGCTCTTGAGACTGAAAAAACTAACTTACTAGCATTAAAAGTTGAAAATGAAAATAAATTAACCGCACTTAATGCAAAAAAAGTACAACAAAATGTGTTAATTGCAAAAGCTAAAACTCAAAATCAATTAGCTTCTAGTACATTTAATGATGGACAAGCTACTGTAAATGCTACAATGAAACAAATACAACAAATACAAAATAATGCACCAAAGTATACACCATCTAGAGGATCGACATCAATAAGCTCTAATGCAATAGTTGCTTATGCAAGTAATTTTCTAGGAACACCATATGCATGGGGTGCTAATGGCCCAAATACTTTTGATTGTTCTGGCTTTACGAAATATGTATATGCTCATTTTGGAGTTACATTGCCTAGAACTACATTTACCCAGATAAATGTAGGATCATACGTACCTAGAGAAAACTTACAACCAGGAGACTTAATTTTCTTTGGTACATCTTCAGATCCACATCATGTAGGTATATATGTAGGCAATAACTCATATATTCATGCGCCTAGTACAGGTGATGTTGTTAAAATATCAGCATTAACAAGAAGTGATTACCTAACAGCAAGAAGAGTTATGTAATTTTGGATTAGAACAGGCTATTTTAAAATAGTCTGTTTTTTTTGCTATATTTCATTGACTGTAAACGTTTAATTTTAATCTATTTTTAATAGATATTTGTTATTTTAAATGTGTAATAAGAAATGAAGTTGTATAATTAACAATTTGAAAAGTTAACAATAGCGAACAATGTGCATAAAAATTTTGTTATAACTACTTTTCATGTGTAAAGGCTTTTAAAATAAGGGTTTATAAATGGGCATAATTGTCCACAGGTTCTGTTGATTAAATGTTGAAAACTGTGGATAGTTTAGTAATAATGATTAAAATTTAGTTATTTGCAATAGAAACTGTGAATAAAACAAATTTAACGACAAGAATCCTGCATAAGTATAAATGTATTATGTGGGATTATTGTTGTTAATTTCTTAATATTCTCGTAAAATGAAATTTATGTTAAGAATTAATTATTGCAAATTATTATATGAGAATTATAATAATATAATTATATTAATGGGATTGTTTAGATATACTATAATGTATAAATAGGTTTTATATATAAAGATTATAGAAAATAACTTGTAATAGGTTATCAATACCTTATAATATAAATATATATAAATTTGTATGTAATTGATCAAAAGTATGTTTATAAAGTATATTAATTTTTGGAAGGTGATAAATGGTGGATAAAGTTAAATTTAATCTTGAAAATATAAATGCATTGTCAAAAGAAATATCAAGAAACAGCATAATTCAATATGAAGAATTGCCTAAGTATGATTTGTTTATATCTCAAGTTATTGACTACTTAAATGATAAATTTGATTGTGAAAATTATACTAATAATATAGTACAAAATTATATAAAAAGCGAAGTTATATCGAAACCAGAAGATAGTAAGAAAAGAGGTTATACAAAATTACATCTTGCCCAATTAGTATTACTTAGCTACATGCGACCTATACTTACAACAGAGGAAATTAGAAAAGTTTTTAGATTAGCTTTTAATGAAATAAATGACAGAAGTGATGATATTATTACATGGGAAAATGCTTATAAAATCTTCTCTGATATGCAAAAAGAAAGCATTGATGATTTTGCGACAAATAAGTTTTGTGATAAAGAAAGCTTAGAAAAGATAATAGATAAATTAGATTTATTAGAAAGTGATAAAGAAAGAATATCAGTGTTTCTAGTGGTTATGACTTTAGTATCACAAGCTAGTGCTATAAAAAAATTAGTGCAAAAAATTGTTAATGACTATGAGAATTAAAAATTTAATTTTTTGCGAAAATAAAAGATCCTTTTAAGCAGAGGTCTTTTATTTTTTCATAAAATTAATTAGTGCTTAGTGCTTTATAAGACGATAGTATGAAATTATGTTTAGTTCAGGAGGCAAACGAGATATGGATAAGAGGAAAATCAATATTTATTCAGAAATAGGAAATTTAAAGACTGTTCTTTTACATAGACCTGGAGAAGAGATTGAAAATCTTATACCAGAATATTTAGAAAGACTTTTATTTGATGATATTCCATTTCTAAAGGTAGCAAGGCAAGAACATGATAATTTTGCAAACATATTAAAGGGAAATGGTGTAGAGACATTGTACCTTGAAGATTTATCTGTTGAAGCAGTAAAAGATCCTTTGGTTAAGGAACTATTTTTAAATGAAGTTATAAAGGAATGTGGTATAAACGAAAAGCAAATAATAACATCTTTAAAAGAATATTTATACTCTATACCAGAAATAGAAATGATAGATAAGGTAATGGCAGGAATAAGAAAAAAAGAAATAGGGGTCAAAGAACATTATGACGAATATCCATTTATTATGGATCCTATGCCAAATCTATATTTTACTCGTGATCCATTTGCATGTATTGGAAATGGAATAAGTTTGAATTCTATGAAGACTAAAACTAGAAGAAGAGAAACAATATTTGGGAAATACATTTTTAAATATCACCCAGATTTTAAGGACTCAGGTATTAAGTTGTGGTATGACAGAAATGAGGTATATAATATCGAAGGTGGCGATGAATTAATTTTATCAAAAGAAGTTATTGCAATTGGCCATAGTGAAAGAACTGATAAACAAGCAATTATAAAGATGGCTAAAAATATATTTGAAAATGGAGAGGGTCTAAAAACAATCTTAATTTTTGATATTCCTAAGATTAGGGCATTCATGCATCTAGATACCGTATTTACAATGATTGACTATGATAAGTTTACTGTCCATCCGGGAATAGAAGGCACACTAAGGGTTACAGCAATAACTTATGATTATAAAAATAAAGAGTTGAAAACTAGAGAAGAAGAAGGTAGTTTAGAAAAAATACTTTCTAATCATTTAAAAAAAGACATTACTTTAATACGGTGTGGTGGCGGAGATAAAATTATATCAGGGAGAGAACAATGGAATGATGGATCCAATACTCTAGCCATATCACCTGGCACAGTAATAACCTACGAGAGAAATTATGTAACAAATGAAATTTTAGATAAAAACAATATAAAGGTAATTCAAATGGCCTCGGGTGAACTATCAAGAGGTAGAGGTGGTCCAAGGTGCATGTCTATGCCTTTGTATAGAGATAATTTAATATAAAGATAAAAACACATTGAAATTTATGACTTAATGGTACATTATTATAATAAAAATTAAAGATAAGAGAGGGGAATTTTTATGTTTAACTTAAGAAACAGAAGTTTTCTAACATTAATGGATTTTTCACCAAAGGAGATTAATTATTTTCTTGATTTAGCTAGAGATTTAAAAAGGGCTAAATATGCAGGCACAGAGAGGCAGTCATTAAAAGGTAAGAATATAGCACTGATATTTGAAAAAAGCTCCACAAGAACAAGGTGTGCTTTTGAAGTAGGTGCGCTAGACCAAGGAGCACATGTTACATATCTAGGACCTACAGGAACTCAAATTGGTAAAAAAGAATCTGTAGCAGATACAGCGAGAGTTCTTGGTAGAATGTACGATGGAATAGAATATAGAGGCTATGGTCAAGAAATAGTTGAAGAATTAGCTAAATATGCTGGAGTGCCTGTATGGAACGGATTAACAACTGAAGACCATCCAACACAAATTCTTGCAGATTTCTTAACCGTGCAAGAACATTTTACAAAACCATTAAGCGAAATAAAATTTGTTTATGCTGGTGATGGAAGAAATAATATGGCAAATGCACTTATGATAGGAGCTGCCAAGATGGGAATGGACTTTAGAATAGTTGCTCCAATTTCATTATTTCCAGAAGAAGCACTAGTTGGCAAATGTAGAGAAGTAGCAAAGGATACAGGAGCAAAAATCACTATTACTGATGATGTAGCCAAGGGCGTATTAGATGCAGATGTTATATACACCGATGTTTGGGTGTCAATGGGAGAAGCAGATGAAGTTTGGGAACAAAGAATTAGTGTATTAAAGCCATATCAAGTTAATAAAGAAATGATGGATTTGACACATAATAAAGATACTAAATTTATGCACTGTCTACCAGCATATCATGATTTAAAAACTGGGGTTGGTAGAGAAGTATTTGAAAAATTTGGAATAAATGGTGTTGAAGTTACAGATGAAGTATTTGAAGGTTCTGCTTCTATAGTATTTGATGAAGCTGAAAATAGAATGCATACTATAAAAGCAGTTATGGTAGCAACATTAGGAAACTAATTTCTAAAAAAATAAATCCTCTTTAACAATATTTTTAGCATAAATATTGGTGCACCGTAATATTTATTAATTTATAGTTACTAAATATTAAAGGGGTAGATATATATGCTAAATAAAATACCAAAATTAATTTATGATATTTGTGGAGATAAAGTGGAAGTTATGAATTACACTAAAGTTTTTTTTCAAGGAAAAAATGAAGAAGGATATGTACTTCATGTAGAGCAGCATGATAGAATTACATCTATAAATGAGTTTGACTTAGAAATAAGAGACGATAAATATTATTGTACAAGGAAGTTATTTAGTTAATTTAAAGTTAATCATACAGGCCTTATAATTAATAAAGCTTGTGTGGTTTTCTTCATTTTTAGTATAGTTAACAGTTTATACACTGTTAATTTAACTAGAAATGGTTTATAATTTTAGAAAACATAAAATATAATCAGTCTGTAGAAAGGTATGTTTATATATATTATAAATATCAGTATAAACACAAAAATTGATACAGGGGGCAAAATATGCTAAGCCAGCAAGAAAAAATAATGGTTCTAAAAAAATTCTCAGAAGAAAATCAGCCTATAGAAATAATAAATGAATTAAATGATGGACAATCTGTAGCTGCAGTATATACTGTGGAATTTGGTGAATCTCGTAAATTAGGAGTTTTAAAAATTCAGGAAATGAATGAAAGTGGACTACATAATAGTGCCTTTTTGCAATCAAGAGAAAATTCTATTGAAGGATATATTCCGAAAATTATTGATGAAGTGGAAATACAATGTGGCAATAATTTAAAGAGATTTGGAGTGTTATATGAATTAGGGGGAGATAATGTACTAGGAATTAAAACCCTTAAATATTCACTTGAAAATGAATTAGCATTAGTTAAACAAACATCAGAGCAAGTGGCTAAATTTTTATATACTTGGAATAAACCCCATATATCTGAAATTAAATCCCCAATTGATATAATGAAAACCTCCTTAGGGTACAGATTTATGGATAAAAAGCTTATAAAGGCATTTGAAACCCTAATGATTGACGATGACAAGAAATGGTTAGCTATTGATGGGGTTGATAAATTCTTCCCTAATCCTTATAAATTCTTTACAGATGAAGATGTTTGGTGCGGTAGACAAATGAAATATTTGGATTCGTGTATACATGGTGATCTACATGGTGGGAATATAATTGTTTCTGTAAAAAAACCATCTATTATTGATTTTGGAAGTTACCAACTTCATAGTAATATCTTTTATGATACAAGGTACTTAGAATTACACTCACTAATGGATTATTTAAAATTTGATAACAATAAACAAAGAAAATACTGGATTAGTTTATGTGGAGAATTAACCAAAAATGTGAAATATGTTGATATACCGGATGGAGACGGGGCAAGTATACTTAGAGATATAATACCGGAATTAAGACATGCTATAGACTACTTACTCTCTGATTCTAGAAATAAACTGTATGAGCCATCTTTTTATTTAGCGGGAGTTTCTGCAGGGCTAAATTTCATCCGCAAAACAAAGGATGAAAATAAAAGAATGGCGGCAATGATATATACAATGTATAACCTAAGAGCTGTTTTAAAGCATGAACTTATAGATTTGTATAACCCTAGCTTATCATCAAGTACTAGTGTTCAATGGTTTTTAGATGAAACTTCAATAAGTGAGTATCTAGATGAGGAATCAATATATAAAATTGATGAAAAAGCATATCATATTTCAGGTATAATAAAAAATAAATCTATAGAGCTTACGGTTGAACCTATAGTAAATTTAAGTACAGGAACTGTTAATTCATTAGAAATACTAGTTAGGGATTCAAGATTAGAATTTTTTCCATATGAAATGTTTGAAAAAGCTAGGCTTACTGGAGATTTAGAAAAGCTTACATTGCTAGCTTGCGATAAGTTATGCAATTACCTTGATAAACTTGAACCATTTATAAAAGAGGGATTATTTTTTAAACTGCAATCGGATACAACAAGACATACTATAAAAAAAGTTATAAATAAATTACAAGGGACAAACTTAGTTTTAGAAATTACTCAAAGAATACCAAGAAGTGCTTTCTGGCGTAATTTTGCAAAGGAACTTAAATTTAAATTAGCTATGGATAACTTTGGAGAGGGTAATTCTAATATGGTGGAGTTAATAAAGATGAAGCCACATTTTATAAAAATTTCTCAAGAAATAGTTAGAGATGTTGATACAGATGAAGTAAAAGCATTAATGGTAGAGCATATGGTTAAAATGGCTATAAAAACTGGCATGAAAATTATAGCTGAAGGAATACGAAATTTGGAAGAGAAAGAAAAGCTAATAGAGCTAGGAGTTGAATACGGACAAGGTACACTTTTTTCGTCAGCTATGCTTATTGATTATGCGAATTATGAAATTTGGAACCAAGGGTTCTAGAATTTTAACAATATAGTTATATAATATAATATTATGTGTTTAGTTTAAATAAGCTTTGCAATGGCTTACACGAAGAAAGCTTTAATAGGGCATAGTTAAGAGGTAAAATAGATTATAATGATTCTTAGATGCATAAGTGATGATTTAAGGCCACTTCTTTTATAGAAGTGGCCTTGGTGATTATATTTAATGTTTTTATGCGCTAAAAAAAGTATATATTACGTATAATGCATTTGAACAAGATTTAGAACTTCTTATTTTATTTTTAATTAAGATGCGTTAGGAAAAACATATGTTTGAGCGACAGCGAGTTTATGTTTTTTAGCAGATTAATTAAAAATAAAATTAGTAGTTCTTATCGAAGAGAATGCATTAATAGTAATATATACTTTTTTCTTTTTTATTTCAAAAGACATATGGCATTAGAAGCAATTCCTTCCTCTTTTCCTGTAAAACCAAGACCTTCTTCTGTAGTAGCTTTAACATTAACCTTTTCTATAGGCAATTGTAGTGCAATTGCAATATTTTTTACCATATAGGGTATATGTGGTGCCATTTTAGGTCTTTGTGCGATTATTGTAGCATCAATATTTTCAATTATATAATTCCTATCTTTTATTAAACTACCAACATGTTTAAGCAAGGTGATGCTAGAGATGCCTTTATATTTAGTGTCATTATCAGGGAAATGCTTCCCAATATCACCAAGAGCTGCCGCACCTAAAAGAGCATCCATAATAGCGTGAATCAGAACATCTGCATCTGAATGACCTAGTAATCCACTCTCGTGGGGCACAGTTACTCCACCAAGTATTAAACTCCTACCCTTAACTAATTTATGAACATCATATCCCATTCCAATTCTCATACAAATTACCTCTTTTCAAACTAATATATAAATATTTTTATTATAAGCCATATTTTTTTAATTGTTATTTATGTGCCTAATATACCATGTCAAATGGAGCTAATCAAGATATTTTATTATTGTAACGTTAATAAGTATATATGAATGGCAACAAGAGAGGCTGATATTAGACATATAATAAATGTCAAGAGGGTAAGAAAATAAATAATAAGTTATCAACATGTTATCAACAAAACTGTGGATAATGTGGATAACTTCATAAAAAAAAATTGAAATATTTTATTTGAAATCTAAATATTTACAATATATTTTGTAAAATACAGATAATTGTAACTCATAACTTATCATTAACATCAACTCCACAAGTTATACACAAAAAAAATGTGGATAATGTTAATAACTCTTAAATTCCAATGAAAAAATTACAAAAAAATACATAAATTAAAAGCTGTTGTGGATTACTAAATCTTTATGTGCATAATCTGTGAGTGTAAATAAAAATCAATAATGTATTTCAAATTATTAACTATTTTATTAAAAAAACATAAATAATTTTTAAAAAAAAGTAAAAAATAAGGTACTATATTAAATATTAATAGTTATTATATCTTTATAATTTAAAAGGTTAAAAATATAACGATTTATTAAATTACCTCCATAAACGGGGCTATACCTTAAAAATTGTGAGTATAATAAAATAAAGGCTATCTAAGTAAAAATTTGAAAGCAAAACAAAAGTATTTCTTATTTAAAATTGAAAAGGATTACACAAGGTCCTATAATGCTAGTATGAAGCTTAAACAGTATGTAGGTAATGATTGCAGTTTGAGGTATAGAATAGGTATATTTAAAAGAAGTTAGAGTTATAGTTACCCATGAATTAAGAATATTATTATGAAAAGAATTAGATGGGAAATCAGATAGTAATTATTAACTAAGACTAACAAGTTATACACAATTTCTGTGTGAATAATGTTGATAACTTTTATTTAAAGCAAAAAGCACACAAATTTGTGTGCTTTTTTAATGATATTTCACTAGTTTATATGACGGTATAACAAAAATATGTGTAATTTATTTTTTTCAAGCATTCTCTGTTTTAATAGAATCAGAAATTAACTTATTAATACCTACTAATTCATTTTGGGTTAGGTATCTCCATTTCCCAATTGGCAAGTTAGCTATAGAAACATTCATAATTCTAAGCCTCTCAAGTTTTACAACATCATATCCTAAATACTCACACATTCTTCGTATTTGACGATTCAGCCCCTCGGTTAAAATTATTCTAAAAATATATTTGCTTTCTTTTTTTACAAAACACTTTTTAGTTATAGTTTTAAGAACAGGTATGCCATTTGCCATATTTTTTATGAAATCAGGGGTAATAGGTTTATTTACAGTAACAATATATTCTTTTTCGTGGTTATTACCAGAACGTAGGATTTTATTTACAATGTCCCCATCGTTAGTTAAAAATATAAGTCCCTGAGAAGGTTTATCAAGGCGACCAATTGGAAAAATTCTTTTTGGAAAGTTTATAAAATCTATGATATTCCCTCTAACTTTATGTTCTGTAGTGCAGGTAATCCCAATGGGTTTATTGAAAGCTAGATAAAGCAATTCTTCTTTATTTTTTAATAGTTTACCATCTATTTTGATCAGATCGTTTGTAGAGACCTGAGTTCCCATTTCAGGAATTTTACCATTTACGGTGACATTGCCTTTATCAATCATTTTATCCGCTTCTCGCCTAGAGCAAAAACCCGTTTCGCTTATAAATTTATTTAATCTAGTTTTTGAAGTATCATTTTCCTCGTGATTAATAATATTTTTCTCTTTTTCATTATGTATGGTTTTCATTTCACACCGCCCTTAATACAAATAGAAACAAGGATATCCAACAAAGGGTACCCTTAATCAATTAAAGCCTCTCCATTGTTGTTTATTAAAACTTTAAAATTATGTATGCCAGCATATTTTTTAAATTCAGTTAAATTTATTGGAGTTCTATTTTTATTGCCAGAGATAAAAATAGAAATTTTAAATCCATCATCAGCATGGGCTTTAGTAAGATACTTTAGTTTTATGGATTCATCTAAAATTAAATGCAAGGCCTCGTTTATTGATTTATGTTCTAAAGCTACAAGGCCATTTATTTTATAGCCACCAGAGCTAATACCTTCAACTTTTTTAACTATACCTGAACCATTTATCACCATCTTTATAGAACAATTCATATCTACGATAACTGAAGAATCATATCTATTATCTAAATAAAACTTTTTAATTGAAAATAAAAGTAATATTGTAAAAGCAATTACTAAAAAATACTTCCAGGTGGCGAAACTCTTAGATACTTCACCTGAATACGGTTCACCTATTACAGGTACAACCTCGTGTTTTTCAAGAGTTACAAATTCATTATTTTCAGTTATAATGTACACTTTATTTTTTTCAGTATTTATTATTTTACCAGTTTTTCGCATAAGTGAACTCCTCTCATATCATAATAAATAGCAACAATATATATTTAATAATACTTGACATAAGCTGAAAAAATTGTTATTTTCAATTGGAGTAAATTATTAAATTAAGTCTTACATATAAAGATATGTAAAATATTTTGTAAAAAATAGAGGGATACTATGATAAAAATATTATGGTGCAAAAGTTACTTATTTATTGCTGTGGTAATTATAATAAATATTATAGTTACTAATATAAAAATTAAAAGATTAATGATTAAAAAACGTAGAGAATTTGATAAAAATATTAATGCTAATATTAGTATATTTAAATCTACTATAGATATAGATGAAATTTTCAATGAATTATTAGAATATTTAAATGAAATTTTAACTTATGATATTGCTATAAGTATATTTAAAAATGAAAATGACTTTGAGCTTATGGCCTGTCATTTTCAGGGAAAGGAGATAAACCTAAGTAGCTACCTTCATGATAATAAATGTATAGAGCTAATTAATAGTGTCATAGAGTCCAAAGCTCCTTATTATATTAAGGATTTAAATAAATTAGAATGTATAAAATATAAGACTAAGTATCAGGTATTATTATATCACATGAGGAGCTTACTTATAATCCCAATAGTGTATAAAGAAAAAAAATATGGAGTTGTGATAATGCTAAGCCATAAAAGGGCAGCGTATAATAGAGGGCAAAGTGATAATGCTTTTTCATTTGTTAGTCAAGTAGCCTTAGCTATAGAAAATGTTACACTGTTTAAAAGATTAAAAGACATAGATAAGATGAAAACAGATTTCTTGTCAACAGTTTCTCATGAGCTTCGAACTCCTTTAACTTCAATCATTGGTTTTGCAGAAATGGTAAAGAGAAAATTTGAGGGGACAATAGTAGATGAGCTAGATCTTGTCAGTGAAAAAAATCAAAATGCTGTAGTTAAAATAAGGAGAAATATAAATATAATTTTATCTGAAGGCGAGAGATTATCTAACCTTATAAATGATTTGCTAGATATATCAAGATTAGAATCCGGAAAAGTCATATTAAATAAAAGAGAAATTGATATAGAAGAAATTATTACTCAGGTAATAACATTAACTAACCCAATTATTAGAGAAAAATCGCTTCAAGTAGTACAAAGCATAAGTGAACCACTTCCTAAGATTATGGCGGATAAAGATAAATTAATGCAAGTAATAATTAACCTTATTTCTAATGCTATAAAATTTACAGAGGAAGGATGCATAGTATGCAGCGCAAGAGTCATGGAGGAGAATATAATAGTAAGTATTAGTGACACTGGCTTGGGTATTCGCGAGGAAGATAAAAAATATATATTCGAAAAATTTAGCCAAGTTGGTGATACTCTTACAAATAAACCTAGAGGTACTGGACTTGGATTATCTATATGCAAGTTTATTATTGAAGAACATGGTGGACAAATATGGGTTGAAAGTGAAGTGGAAAAAGGAACTGATTTTTCATTTAGTATACCCATTTTAAGGTAAAAATAAATTTATACAATTAGAAAATGTAAAATTTATAATAATTACTAATAAATGTGACCGCATTTACATATGGAATAAAAAAAGTATATCATGTATAATATATTCATTGGGAATTTTTTAATAGTTTTATTATAGCGACTAATATTTATAATAAAATATTAACAAATATTATGTAAACCATGAATACATAGTAAAGAATTATTGGAAACACTTAATATATTAAAACCAATCATGGAGGTGGATTTTTGAAGAAAGGCTCAGAAATGTTTAAAGTAATATTATTAATATTCCTTACTATTATTTTAGGGGGGAATTCTAAATATGTTATGGCGGTAGAAAATACTGTTAAGGTCGCATTTGTAGGGGTAGACCATTCTCCATTAGTTGAAGGAGATACTGAAAGCTTTTATATAACTGCTAAGGGAGCTAAAAAAGTTAAATATAGAGTTTTTTTAAATCAACTTAACATAAATAAAACCGAGGAAATTACTAATGGGTATACAGAATCCGTAGATGCCACTAAACCGTATATCATTAGTCCAAGTGTAAAATTTAAAACCGGTCAATACAAGATTATAATTTGGGTTAAGGAAGAGAATTCTGTAAAGAAATATGATTGTGAGTATACATCTAGTTTAAATTGTCTAACTAGGGATGATAAAAAAAGAGTATATTCATCAGGAAATTTGAATACTACTAAAGATGTTTATACAGTAGGAGAAAAGGTTACAGTAAGTGGAATTAAAGATATTAGTGGCATGGAAGGTCCATATACATATAAACTTCATATATACGATGCCGTGGCCAATGAATGGATAATTGATACTAAAGGATATAGAAATAATTTAGAATGGGTACCTACCAAACCTGGAACCTATGCATTAGTGGTTTGGGATATGTCTAATAATTCTTCGCTTTGGAAGTCCTTAATAAAGGATCCAAGGTCAAAATTATATGAAGGCTGGAAGATGAAAATTATTACAGTAAAAGATGCAGCAAAAGATGTACAAGTATCCTTTGTAGGTATAGGGCATTTACCTCTAGTAGCAGGAGACACAGAGAAATTCTACCTAACTTCAAAGTATGCAGAAAAGGTCCAGTATAAAGCATGGATATATGATGAAAATAAAAAAACCATGGAAGATATCACTAATGGGTATACACCTTTAGTGGACGCAGATAAACCTTACGAGATTTCTCCTAATAAGAAGTTTACAGTTGGCAAATATAAACTTTGGGTATGGGTGAGAGGGGAAAAATCACTGAAGGAATTTGATAACTATTCTTATTCTTATTTAAATTGTGTTGTGAAAAATAATAGCAATACAGTTTATACTATAAATGATATGAATATTGAGAAAAGCACTTATAGAGTAGGAGAAAAGGTTATAGTAAGTGGTATTAAAGGCATAAGTGGAATGGCTGGGCCATATACATATAAACTTTATATTTTTAACACTGTAACAGGAGAGTGGACTATAGACGATAAACCATATAGAGGGCAAACCGAGTGGACGCCTACAAAACCAGGAACATATGTTTTAGATTTATGGGCAATGTCTTCTAACTCAACTTTATGGGGAATAATGAAAAAACAACCTGAAAAAAAACTCTATGAAGGAGTGAAATTAAAGGTAATAAAAGTTATCGCTGCAAATGATGATGGTAATGAGGTTGTGCCAGTTAAGCCATATACTGAAGTTAATAGTTTCCAAGAATTGTATACAGCTATAGACAATAAATATGATGTACTTATTAACGATACTAAGGTGGCTGCAGCATATAAGAAGGCACAAGAGATTGTAAATGATGTAACTCGCAGTGACATGAGCGAATTAGAAAAGGAATTAGCGTTGCATGAATATGTTGTGAAAAATACGGCATATGATTATGAAAATTATATTAATCAAACAGTGCCAGAAGATTCTTATACTGCTTATGGAGTTTTGATTAAAGGCAAAGCGGTTTGTGAAGGATATGCTGATACAATGAAGTTACTATTAAATTTAGCAGGAATAGAAGCAAAAGTAGTAGAAGGTTATGCAGGAGAGTCACATGCCTGGAATATAGTGAGAATAGATGGAAAATATTATCATTTAGATGCCACATGGGATGACCCATCTCCAGATGAAGGGAATAAGGTGAGATATACTTACTTTAATTTATCTGATGTAGAAATGGCTAAGAGCCATGTATGGATTAGGGGAAACTATCAAATTTGTGATAGTGAAAAATTTCAATACTTGCAATCTATGTACCATGCGGTAATAGATAGTCCCTTTATATATTTCAGTAATGAATTAGATGGGTATAAATTATATAAAATGTCATTAGATGGAGAAATTAGTGCGAAACTTAATGATTCCAAATCTAAATATGAAGCTATAGATGAACAGTGGATTTATTACAGTGATTATTCTAATGGAGGATTTTTATTTAAAATTCGAAAAGATGGTCTTGGAAATACTAAGCTAAATAACGATTGGACTACTGACATAGAGATTCAAGGTGATTGGATATTATATAAAAATATGAGCGATGAGAAATTTTATAAAATAAACAAGGATGGAAGCGAAAGGCAATTAGTAAATTAGTAAAAAAAGTGCAACAATGAGGATTACTAAAACCCCACAAACATTAAAAAAGTGTTTGTGGGGTTTTTTATTATATATTGGGTTTTTTATTATAGTATAGGAGAAATTAATCTTGAAATAGATTCCTTGAATTTAACTATGAAATTTCTATTTGTGTATTTTTCAAGAGTTAGTTCATCACAGGATTTTAAATCATCAATAAAAAAATGGTCCAATTCTGAAGTGATTTTTTTATCGTATATAAATGCATTAATTTCGAAGTTTAAAGTAAAACTTCGAATATCTAGATTTGCGGTACCTACAGAGCTTATAGATTCATCAATAGAGAGAAATTTGCTATGAAGAAAACCTTTATTGTAAGTATAACATTTGACGCCAGATTCCAGGAGTTCTCCCATATAAGACGTAGAAGCCCAATATACAAAAGGGTGATCTGGTTTAGTAGGTATAATTATACGTACATCTACTCCAGACAAAGATGCTATTTTTAAAGCCTCTAAGATACTATCGTCTGGAATAAAATAAGGAGTTTCTATATAAATAGTTTTTTCGGCTTTATTTATCATTTTTAAATAACCATTTTTAATAGAATTAAAAGTGGAATCAGGACCACTTGAAACTATTTGAAGACCCGTTTTACCTAATGGAGATCTGTGAGGAAAATACTTGTTGTCGAAAATCGTGTCTTCACTTGCCGCAAATCGCCAATCCATTAAAAAGTGCAACTCAAGTGCATCTATTGCATCTCCTTGTATGAACAAATGAGTATCCCTCCAAAAACCGAATCTCTTAGAATGTCCTAAATATTCATCTCCAATATTAAATCCACCTATAAAGGCATTTTTTCCATCAATTGTGCATATTTTACGATGATTTCTAAAATTCAATCTAAGATTTATATATGGGACAAAGGGAGGAAAGAAACAAGAAACCTTCCCTCCGGCATCAATAAGTGGAGCAAAAAAAGATTTATGCACCTTAAGGCATCCCATTCCATCATAAAGTAATTTTACTTCTATTCCCTCTATAGCTTTTTCACATAGAATTTTAAGAATAGCATTTCCTAAATTATCATTTTGAAATATATAATACTCCATATGAATATATAGTTCTGCATTTTTAAGGGATTCTTTAAGTTGATCAAATTTTGCTTTACCATCGGTAAATATAGTTACATTGTTATTATTGGTGTAAAAAGAATTATCACTACAAAGATTAAGTTTCATCATATCAGAATACTTACTTAAAAAGGGATTGGATTTAATTAAACCTTCATCATTTAGAAATTCCCTTTGTTTATTAATAATTGACGTAAGGTTTTCTCGTTCTTCTTTTTTTAGTGCAAACATCTTTTTTCTCTTTAAGTTTTGTCCAAGGAACAAATATAAAACAAATCCTATGCTAGGTAAAAATAGCAAAACCATAAGCCATGTCCAAGTACTTGCAGGATTTTTTCGTTCAATAAAAACAACGGCAAAGGCAAAGAGGATATTAACAACAAATAATAAATTAAATAAACGTAAAAATAATTCATTTGCAAACATATGAGCCTCCAAAAATTCATTTTATCTTATATTCATAGTATACATATAAATTAGTAAAAAAAAACTGAAAAAATTTGTAAAATACAAAAAAATATTTGTTTAGAATATTTTTATATGAAATAGAAATATTTTAATTTTATAATTTTATTATTAAAGGAACAGTAAGTTCTATGGTATAATAATACTAAATTGCTGAGGCCAATTTATGGGGGAGAAGGATATGGGCTTAGTTCATAGAATGGTTAAAGAGGAAATAAACAGATCCTTGGAGCTTATAAAAGAATTAGAGCATGTTATGAATGGGATTCAGTCTAGAGAAACACTATTTAGTTCTAACATCCAAAATATGTCCTTAGTTGATAAACAAAGTATATTAGATAAATGGGTTAGTTACGTAGGATGTTATAATGAATTAAATGAAATTAGGGGAAAAAATAAAAATAAATTATTAATTTATGCATCAACTATAGCAATACGTAAAAACGCAGTATTGCTGGCAAATATTATTGATAAAAACAGGTATTTGGAGTCGATGTTAAATGAATCTAGGCCAGAATACAATATTAATAAAAAACAATATTATCATATAACACAAGAAATCACAGAAATTTCGTATATGCTGACGTTGTTTAGGAGCAAGCATTACTTTGATTTTATGGTAAATTATTATAAAATTTATGGTTACGAAAGGGATGAAAACGAAGAAGAGTTATTAACTTATGCTAGTAATAACTATTTAAATGTTATAAAACTTGTTAAAAATCATAGAAATATTGTTAGAAATAACCTGATTGATTTTTGTGGTAAAAATGTTTTCGATTTTTGGTTCCCATTTCAAAAATGGATTGCTATAAGTATTACTGGAGTTGATTATTCTAGTAGAAAAGAAAAATATATAAGCAATGAAGATATTAATATTATTAAGGAAGAATTACTCCCAGGAGATGTACTTTTCAAGAGAAACAATTATCAATTAACAAATATAGGGTTGCCAGGTTTTTGGACTCATACTGCAATTTATATAGGGTGTTTAGATAAGATGGACAAGTATTTTAATGATATTCTATTGGATGATTGTTTAACAGCGTCAGAGTATGTAAAAGTAATTTACCCTAAGGTTTACGACGATTTAAAAGACATAAGCAATAAAGAATATATTATAGAAGTTATTGCACCAGGAGTTGTAATAAATTCTCTAGAAGCTATTGCAAAAGTTGATTATTTTTCTGCATTACGTCCTAAATTATCTAAAGAAGATAAGTTAAAGGCTATATTTGTAGCTTTTGAATATTTAGGAAAAGCATATGATTATAATTTTGATATTATGACAGATAATGCTTTGTTTTGTAGTGAATTAATTTATAAGTCATATTTATACTCAAGTAATAAGAAGGGGATTACATTTAACTTAGAGTCTAAAGCAGGCAGGTTATTACTCTCACCGAATAGTATTATTAAAAAATTTGATGAAGAAATTGATAGTGAAAATTCAGAATTTGAATTTGTAGTATTTTATGATGGAAGTGAAAAAGAAAAAAAAGCTATAAGGAAAACAGCAAATGATTTAAAAACAACATGGAAGTTATCTAAGTGGAGAATACTAAAGCGTAGGATTATTTTAAATACAGAAACAAGACATCCTATAGTGAAATTGAATTTTGTATTGTCAAAGCTTAAAATTATTTTATACGGTATGTTTTATTAATTAGGATATATGTATATAATATAGTTAAGGTATTAAAAAAAATAAAAATATTAGATTAAACTCTAAAACAGAAAGTAGGATAAATAATAAATATGAGAAATATAAAAATTGTAATAGAATATGATGGTACTAGGTATAAAGGATGGCAAAGACTCGGAGATAGTGATAATACAATTCAGCATAAAATAGAATCCGTTTTAAGTAAGATGGCGGAAGAAAACATTGAAATTACTGCATCAGGAAGAACAGATGCTGGAGTACATGCATCAAATCAAGTAGCAAATTTTAGAACAGAATCTACAATGCCTACACATAAAATGCGTAGTTATTGTTATGAATATTTACCAGAAGATATTGTAGTTAAAACAGTGGAAGAAGTGGATCTTAATTTCCATGCTAGATATAACGCAAAGGTAAAAAAATATGTATATAATATTTGTAATAACAAAGCGCACGATGTATTTACTAGAAAATATGACTATCATGTAGCTTTACCTTTAAACATAGACAAGATGAGAAAAGCAGCAGAATTTTTAATAGGTGAACATGATTTTCAAAGTTTCACAACACTTAAAACCAAGAAAAAATCAACAGTAAGAACTATTTTTACAATAAATATAATAAATGATGATGGGAATATAGAAATTAGCGTCCAAGGAAATGGGTTTATGAAAAATATGGTAAGAATAATAGTTGGAACACTTGTTGAAGTAGGCCTTGGTGAAACAGATGTTAATGAAATTAGTGGTATTTTAGATAAAAAAGAAAGAAAATATGCAGGACATATTGCACCAGCTAAAGGCTTGTTTTTAGAAGAAGTCAATTATTAAGATTCAATTTAATATATTTTTGAATTAGAAGAGGCACATGAGTTTTTAACTCATGTGCCTCTTCTAATTATTTACATATATAATTTTATGTAAAATTACAATATACCTTCATTTTTTAAGATATCTTCAATCTCATCAACTTTTTTTGATAGAATATAAAAACTCTCTTTTAATATATTTTTTGGAAGAGGAGTTTCTTTTATAGTTTTCTCTAAGGACTCTATAGTGTCTAATGCATCATCAATTCCCTTTTGTGCTAGTTTCAAATTATCTTGTTTCATTATTTAATCTCCTTTAGCTTTTGTTTTTATTGCGAATTTTATTTTTGACATCTTTTATAATAGAATCTAAACCTTTAAATCTAAGACCAGGAAAGGCACTTATAATTCTTGAATAATTAGGGCGTTTTTTAATAAATAAAGAATCATATCTCCATTTTAATTCTTTTATGATATTTGTTATATCAGATTTTTTCTTAATCATTTTAATCTCGGTACTTGCTATTAGCTGATCTAACTTAATTTTTAATTCTGGTATGTTTTTAGGATTACCTAAATTTAATTTAAAATCTGAAAGTTTATCAGTTAATTCTGAATATGCTTTATTCAATTGATATAAAAGTGACCTTAATTTAAATATTGTAATTATAGTAATTGTAAAATCGATGAAGAAATATATAAGCGTAATATAAAAAAATATTGTGCCATGCTTAGGGGGTATTAAATTTACTAAATAAATAATATGGGGATGGATTACTTTTAAAATAAATATTGCTATAAACCCCCATATTATAGAGAAAGATAAGCAAATTCGTCCCTGGAGATTATATGGCTTATTACTGTAATCCCACCAAGTACTATTAAATGTGGTTTCTAAAATGTACCCTGTTATATATTCAACAATTGATGTTAAAAATACTGAACCTATAAAAAGAAAAATATAATTATTTTCAATAGGGTTTAGCAAAACAATAATAGATACAATACCAAAGCCATAAATAGGGCAAAATGGACCATTTAGGAAGCCTCGATTAACAAATTCTTTTTTTATTATGGTAGAGTATACAGTTTCTAGACACCAGCCCATAAAGGAATAAATAGTAAAATAACAAAAAAGTGAAAATAAACTAAAATTTAGGAAATATATATTAATCATTAATTAACTCCCTTTTATAAAGGTCTAGTATATTGAACAACAAAATAATACCACAAAAATCATTTTTTTTATAGTGTGTGATGTAAACAAAATATTAATACATGATATTATATGGAAATATATACATATATATTAAGAAACAATGATAATTCAATTTGATTTCTAGGAGGAAAATATATGATAAATATCATTTGGTTTTTAATTTTATCATTAGGAATAATTATTGGTATTGTTACAGGAAAAGGAGAAATTGTTTCAAAGGCCGTGGTTACATCAACAACTGGTTCTGTAGAACTTATAATAGGGCTGGTTGGAATGATGTGTCTTTGGTGCGGAATAATGAAAATTGCTGAAAAAAGTGGGCTAACTGATAAGCTAGCAAAAGTACTTAAGCCAATATTAAAAATTATTTTTAAAAAAGCTGGGAAAAACCAAAAGGCAATGTCGAGTATTACAATGAATTTAACCGCAAACATGATGGGTCTATCTAATGCAGCAACTCCATTTGGAATAAAAGCTATGGAAGAGATGCAGAAAATGAATACACAAAAGGATACAGCTAGTAATGATATGGTTTTATTCTTAGTTTTGAATGCTGCCTGTATTCAGTTTTTACCTACAACTGTAATATCTATAAGAGCCGCTTATAATTCGCAAAACCCAGCAATTATCATAATACCTGCGATTATTGCCACAGGTACTGCAGCAGTCCTAGGTGTAGTTTACTGCAAAATTTTACAAAAATATTTTTAATGAGAAAATATTTTATTTAAATCAAATAGGAGGTAGGTGAAATAAGGTGATTGTAGGTAATTTAATATCATATATTTTAAAGGGACTAATTCCAATTATTATTGGTATAGTAGTCACATATGGAGTTATTAAGAAAGTAAAGGTATATGAGTGTTTTGTTGAAGGCGCAAAGGATGGAATAACCATTTGCTTAAAGATTTTTCCATACCTTCTGGCTATGATAATAGCTGTTAATGTATTTAGAGCTTCTGGAGCCTTAGACTTTCTTATTTATTTAGTAAAACCAATTGTTAAGTTTATTGGGTTACCACCAGAAGTTGTTCCTTTAGTTTTAATAAAACCACTTTCAGGAAGTGGAGCTTTGGGAGTATTTACAGATATAATAAAACAATATGGGGCAGATAGTTACATAGGACGGGTAGCATCAATAATAATGGGATCAACCGAAACTATCTTTTATACTTTGACAGTGTATTTTGGAGCAGTAAATGTAAAAAAAATAAGGCATGCACTAGTGGCAGCAATATTAGCAGATATTACGGCTGTTATAATGGCGGTTAACTTGGCTAAGTTTTTCTTTTAATAACATTAGGAATTCGTAACATATATTGTAAAAAAACAATAAATATGTTAATATTACTATGTATATTTACTATATTATTAAAAAAAGATAAATGAATATATTGGGGGGCGACTAATAATCTATAATTGTTAGTCGCCCCCCTAGAGAAATAAGAGGGGGATGAAATATGATTGAAATTACTTCGGTGAATAAGAGCTACAATAATAAAAACAAGGCGGTAGATAACATAAGCCTAAATGTACGGGATGGAGAAATATTCGGATTTTTAGGACCAAATGGAGCAGGGAAAACTACTACTATAAAAATGATTACTGGAATATTGAGTGCTGACAGTGGGAAGATCACTATCAATGGAATTGATATAGAAAAAAACGATTTGGATGCTAAAAAGCAATTTGGGTTTGTACCAGATAATCCAGATATGTTCTTAAGACTTAAGGGGATTGAATATTTAAACTTTATGGCAGATATTTATGATGTTTCAAGTATTCTTAGAAAAGAAAGGGTTGAATCATTAGCAAATAGATTCGAAATGAGTAATGCATTAACAGATCAGATTCAAAGTTATTCTCATGGTATGAGACAAAAAATTATTATTATGGGTGCACTTATTCATGAACCAGAGGTTTGGATTTTAGATGAACCAATGACTGGACTTGATCCTAAATCTTCTTATGTTTTGAAGGAAATGATGAAGGAACATGCCAGTAGCGGTAAAACTGTATTTTTCTCAACTCATGTTCTAGAAGTTGCTGAAAAATTATGTGATAGGGTTGCTGTAATAAACAAGGGGAAAATGTTGTTTTGTGGAACACTAGAAGAACTAAGAGATCATTTTAAAGCAAGTGGTTCACTGGAAAAAATCTTCTTGGAGATGACTGAAAATGAGTAAATTTATAGCTTTAACTATGGTGTTATTAAAAACAGGGACTAAGTCCTTTAGTAATAAGAAAAATAAAAATGGGATAAAAGAAATCTTTCTTGGATTAATTTTAATTCTAGCATTGACACCTATGGCAATAGGGTTTGGAAAGTTTATATTTATGGCCTATGATGGATTACATGCTATAGGTCAAGAAGGAGTTATACTGGGATTTGGATTATCTGTTGTTAGTGTTGTTATTTTCTTCTTTGGAATTTTTTATGCCATGGGCATATTCTACTTTTCTATGGATGTAGAAAACTTATTACCATTACCTTTAAAACCATGGCACATTATGGGAGCTAAATTTACTGTAGTACTAATTTATGAATACCTCACTGAAATTATATTTTTTGCACCTACATTAATTGCTTTTGGTATAAAGAGTGATGGTGGAGCCCTGTATTATGCATATGGAGTTGTTATATTTTTACTCTTGCCTATAGTTCCTTTAGTAATGGCATCTGTAATTAACATGATTATAATGAGATTTACTAATATTGCAAAAAATAAGGATAGGTTTAGATTGCTCGGTGGGATTATAGCGATGTCTGTTGGTGTAGGAATCAATATATATATTCAAAGGTTCTCGCAAAATATAAGTCAATCATCAATTACTGAAATGTTTGCAAAGGGGAATAACTCGTTACTTTCTTTGGCTACTCAAATATTCCCTAGTACTAAGATAGCTGTAAATAGTTTAGTTAATACTTCTAATGTTCAGGGTTTTATTAATTTGATTTTATTTGTAGTAATATCAGTAGCTGCATTAATAATATTTATAATATTAGGCCAAGTGTTGTATTTTAAAGGCGTAATGGGAGTGTCTGAAACAACCTCAAAGAGAAAAACTCTTAGTAACCTAGAACTCATAAAAAACACAACACAAAGATCTTCCCTAAAGGTATATGTATTAAAAGAATTAAAGCTTTTATTTAGGACGCCAATTTATTTTATAAATTGTGTACTTATGAATTTTTTATGGCCAGTATTTTTACTTATACCGGTTTTTTCACAAAATGGCGGCGGGGGACAACTTAAGAAGTTAACTGAGCTATTACAAGATGGTAGAAGTACAGGAGTAGTATTAGGAGCTTTCTTTGCAGTTATGCTTTTTACATCTTGTAGTAATTCAATTTCAACTACCGCGATAACAAGAGAAGGTAAAAATCTATTTATATTAAAATATATACCTATGAAATATAAAGAGCAGCTTATGGCAAAGGTATTATCAGCAGCAGTTTTAGGCGTGGCTGGTATGTTTGTGGTAATTATACTTGGCATAATATTAATAAAACTGCCATTGAATTTAGTTTTATTAATGCTTATAGTTGGTAGCGTTGGGATATTATTAACGTCATTTATAGGAATATTTATTGATTTGAATTTTCCTAAGCTTAACTGGGACACGGAACAGAAGGCAGTTAAGCAGAATTTTAACGTGATAGTTAGTATGATTATTTGCATTGCATTAGGTGGGCTTACGGTATTTTTAATTATCAAGTTTGAAATAACTAAATGGGTAGTATTTGCTTTAATAGCAGGTTTATATGGAATTTTAGATGTAGTGTTATATTATCTGCTAGGTACAAAAGGGGTGAAAATTTTAGGAAAAATAGAGTCATAGTTATAAAATAAGATGATTTAAGTATAATTATAGAAGTTTAGGATAAAAATATTGACATAGTGATTTATTTGCAATACAATTATTAGTGATAAATGCAATGATGAGAAGAGTAATAAGCTTAAATGTTAAAAGAGAGCTGATAATAGGTGAAAATCAGTAGTATGGAAGCTTATGAACATGGCCTCTAAGCAGATTATCTAAGTGAAAATTAAAAGCTTATTGCAAAAATAGACTTTAAATTTATTATTAGGATAATACGGGAACAACCGTTATATTGGAAGGTGATGATGGTCACCCATTGAGATCTTTATAGTGATATAGGGATAAATTAGAGTGGTAAAACGTTAAATACGTCTCTAAACAGAATATTATTTCTGTTTAGAGATTTTTTTTATTTCCCGTGAAATAAAATCTGAAGATTATATAAGTTAATTTAAATACGAGAGGCAGGAGAAAACTATGACTAAAAAAACTTTCTACATTACTACACCAATCTATTATCCATCAGCAAATTTACACATTGGGAATACATATACAACAGTATCGGCGGATGCAATTGCTAGATTTAAGAGGCTTACAGGCTATGATGTAATGTTCTTAGCAGGAACAGATGAGCATGGTCAAAAAATCCAAAGAATAGCGCAGGAAAAAGGAGTTACTCCAAAAGAGTACGTAGACAAAGTAGTTGCTGGTATACAAGAATTGTGGAGTATTATGGATATAAGTTATGATAAGTTTATAAGGACTACAGATGAATATCATAAAAAAGCAGTTCAAAAACTATTTAAACAGCTGTATGATCAAGGTGACATATACAAAAGTGCATATGAAGGTTGGTACTGTACTCCTTGTGAATCTTTCTGGACAGAAACTCAGGCGGTAGATGGAAAATGTCCCGATTGTGGAAGGCCTGTGGAAAAAGCTAAGGAAGAAGCATATTTTTTCAAAATGTCGAAATATGCAGATAGACTTATAGAATATATTGGAACTCATCCGGAATTTATTCAGCCAGAATCAAGAAAAAATGAAATGTTAAATAACTTTTTAAGACCAGGTCTCCAAGATTTATGTGTTTCAAGAACAACCTTTAACTGGGGAATACCGGTAGAATTTGATCCAGGTCACGTAATATATGTATGGGTAGATGCCTTATCAAATTATATAACAGCCCTTGGTTACAATGGAGAAGATACGTCTCTTTATGAAAAATATTGGCCAGCGGATGTGCACTTAATAGGAAAAGATATATTAAGATTCCATACAATATATTGGCCAATAATGCTCATGGCATTAAATTTACCTCTTCCAAAACAAGTATTTGGTCATGGATGGCTTCTTTTTGATGGTGGAGTAAAAATGTCAAAATCTAAAGGAAATGTAGTAGACCCAGTAATACTAGTTAATCACTTTGGAGTGGATGCTGTAAGATATTATTTGCTTCATGAAATACCATTTGGTTCTGATGGAATATTTACTAATGAAATATTCATAAAGAAAACAAATTCAGACTTAGCTAATGATCTAGGAAACTTATTATCAAGAACAGTAACAATGATAGAAAAATATTTTGATGGAATTATTCCAGAGGTATCAGAAAAAGCCGATGTTGATAATGAACTTATAGAACTGGCTCTTTCAATTCCAGGTAAGGTAGAAATGGCTATAGATGATCTTAAAATTCCTGAAGCACTTGATCATGTTTGGTCACTTATTAGGAGGACTAACAAGTATATAGATGAAACAACACCTTGGGTCCTTGGAAAAGATGAATCTCAAAAGGGAAGATTAGGCACAGTATTATATAATTTAGTGGAATCTTTAAGAATGACATCAGTACTAATATCAGCATTTTTGCCAACTACAAGTAAGAAAATAAATGCTCAAATAAATACAAATGCAACCACTTGGGATAGTCTTATATCATTTGATGGCACAATCGCTGGGACAAAAGTTAATAAAGGAGAAGTGATGTTTCCAAGAATAGATGTGGAAGCCAAAATAGAAGAACTTGACAAACTCGTAGAAGAGCAAAGGAAATTAACAAGAAAACCTACTATGGAGAAAGTTAAAGAAGAAATTACTATAGAAGATTTTGATAAGATTGATATGAGAGTGGTTAAGGTACTCGAATGCGAGTCAATGAAAAAATCAAAAAAATTACTTAAACTAAAAGTAGATTTAGGTGGAGAAATAAGACAAGTAATTTCGGGAATAGCTCAAAATTATAAGCCAGAAGATTTAATTGGCAAATATGTAGTACTAGTAGCCAATTTAAAGCCTGTTACTTTAAGAGGGGAATTATCACAAGGAATGATAATTGCAGCAGCGAACGAGGATGATAGTAAGCTATTTGCTATATCGGTACCAGGAGAATTGCCTACAGGAAGTACAGTAAGGTAAAATTATTTAAGAAAGCATGGAGCACTATTGAAATAGACTTCATGCTTTTGAAACAATTAATAATTGTTTTGTACTAAGAAGCACCGCAAGGGGGAAATATTATGAAGTTTATTATAGGTTCCTTAGTTGGAGCTGTTATCGGGTACATAACCAATTGGTTAGCTATAAAAATGTTATTTAGACCTCACAAGGAGATTAGAATTTTTAATTTTAAAGTTCCATTTACTCCAGGTCTTATACCAAAGGAAAAGTATAGAATCTCTAAAAGTATAGGTGAGTCTATAGGCCAGCACCTTTTGACAAAAGAAACAATTATAAAGTCCTTATGTAGTGAAAATATGAATCAGCAATTGGATTTTTGGGTGCAAAGTAAAGTTGACTCTATGAAAAATAGTGAGGTTACAGTAGAAAACCAGGTAAAAGCATTATTAGGTGATGAATACTGTGTGCTTTTGCAGAATACTAGCAACAATATTTCTAAATCACTTATTGAATATATAAATAAAGATGATGTTAAACAGAGAATTGTTAAAATTGCATATTCTCAGATTTTGCAAGAACTGACGGTTAAACCTCAAGTCATTTGTGAAAGTGAAATATATAATTCAATAAAAAATAAAGTATTAGACGTTACTATTGAGTATAAGGATTCAAAAAGCTTTTACAATTCAATCCAAAAGATGTTAAAAGAGAAAGTAGCTAATGTGGTAGTTTTGGAAAAAAATTTTGAGGACATTGTACCTAAAGAGATAATTAGCAATTTAAAAGTATATGTTTATGGTAAAAGATATAATATTGCCATGGAAATTAAAAAAATGATAAAAGAAGAAAAAAATAGTAAAAAAATAAAGGAAATAGTAGGAGAAACAATAAGTACTAAATTAAGCCCTATGATAGCAATGTTTATGAATACGGATAGTATCTATGAAAAAGTTGTAATTGGTATAGATGAATTCTTAGATGACGAGAAAAATCATGATGATATTGCTTTAATTATTAATGATATAATGGACAAACTGCTTAAAAACTCAATAGCTAGTGTTCTTTCTGAATTGCCTAAAAACGGAATTGACGACGGTATAGAGCCTTTAATTAACTTATTTACATCAAAGGTTGTAGATGAAAAACTTGTTAGAAGCGTCTTTGAAACACTTGAGGGTAAATTTAATAATTATATTTCTATTGAGGCTTTGCTAGAAAAAACAGGTATAAATTATAAAAATGTAATAGAAGAACTTATTAGGAACCGAATAGAAACTTTAGTAGCAAGTGATTCTGCAAAGATAAAAATTACAGAAATAGTATCAATAATGACCAATAAATTGTTAAACATAGAGATGAAATCAATATTTAAGGGAGAAGGAGATAAAGTAGCCCACTCTCTTGCTAAGGTAGTTAGGGGATTATACAATAAATTCATAGAGAATAAGGCGGCAGATGTAATTGAAGTGTTTGATATACCCAAAATAGTTGAAGAAAAAATCAATGAATTTGATGTAGCTTTTTCAGAAAAAATTATATTAGAAATTGCTAGTAAGGAGTTAAATGCTATAACTTGGCTAGGTGCACTTCTAGGAGCAATTATGGGGTTATTATCTCCAATTCTCGGGTCACTTTAGTACATAATCCATCAATAGATAAAAGTCACTTTCCAGGGAAAGTGACTTTTACTTCTTTGAATATTTTGTATAATTTTGTATATTTGTTTAGTTTTAGGGATATAATATTAAACAAATATTTATAGTATATTTAAGAATTTATAAACATAGAAAGGATGGTGAAAGCTGTAATTAAACTTCTTAACTAATAGGTTTAATTCAGTATATATTATGATATTTGATTCACATGCACATTATGATGACGAGGCTTTTAATGAAGATCGTGATAAAGTAATTATGGGGTTAAAAGATAAAGGTATAATTGGAGTTTTAAACTGTGGTGCGTCAATACACGGCGCAAGAATGTCAGTTGAATTATCCAGTAAATACGATTTTATATATTCGGCAGTAGGCGTACATCCTGAACATGCGGATACAGTTAATGAGGGAATTATAGAAGAACTAAGAAATTTAGCGAAAAATGCAAAGGTTCGAGCTATAGGAGAAATAGGACTTGATTATTATTTTGCTGAAAACCCAGATAGAGAAATTCAAAAGGCAGCGTTTAGACTTCAAATGGAGCTGGCACGCGAGCTTAAATTACCGGTGGTTATTCATGATAGGGATGCACATAAAGATACTTTAGATATATTAAAGGAATTCCCAGATGTAATAGGGGTAGTTCACTGCTTCTCAGGAAGTGTTGAATTTGCAAATGAGTGTTTAAAACTGGGGTATTATATAGGTTTTACTGGAGTAATAACCTTTAAAAATGCAAAAAAAACAGTGGAAGTTGCAAGGGTTGTACCAATGAATAGGATATTGGTTGAAACAGATTGTCCTTATATGGCACCCGTACCACATCGAGGAAAAAGGAATCAATCTGATTACATTAAGTTTATAATAGAAAAAATATCGGAAATAAAGGACAAAAACATAGATGAGATTGAAAATGCAACCATTTTCAATATAAAATGTTTGCTAAAAATAGATAAATAGTGTAAAATAATCAGTAGTTAATATATGGAATAATTTTACAAATAAATAATAGTCATTAAAATTAAGTATTAAACATATAATTTTAATGGTAGATATTATTTTTACCAGTTTACCCTCAAGACTGGGTTAGTTAATTTATTCTAAAATTATAATTAAATATTATAATTGTATGCATAATGATGCATTTACAGTCAAAATTATGAGTAATGGGTTCGAAATTTGACATATTTATTGCTTCAAGGTATAATACCCAAGTACTCTTGACCAAGGGAGGGAATCTTTATGATGACAAACGCGAAAAATAATTTGAAGAACTATTTTTCAAATGGGCCCAAGACAGTTTTTGTAGTGATGCTGTTATTAACTTGCATTACGGTTACTATATTTAATATGAAAAAAGTTATATCTGTTATCGTTGATGGTAAATCTATACAAGTTACGACTTTAAAAAGTAATCTTACACAAATACTAAAAAGTAACAATATAGCATTAGGGTCAAAAGACCAAATAACAGTTAGTTTAGACAGTGAAGTAAAAGACGGAGACAAAATATATATAAAAAAAGCTGTGAATGTTAAGGTGACAGTTGATGGGAAAGAATTGAATATACAAACTGCTGAAAAAACAGTAGGAGATATGCTAAAAGCAGAAAAAATTGTATTAAATGATGAAGACAGAATTACCCCATTAACAAGAGATCAACTAAAATCAGGCTTACAAGTAACAATAACAAGAGTAAACACTAAAAATCTTCAAGAAATTAAAGCGATAAACTTTGCAACTGAGACTAAGAGTAGTAGCGAACTAAAGCAAGGTGAAAAAAAAGTCATTCAAGAGGGCAGAGCAGGTCAGAAACTTATAACTTCAGCTATAGTCTATGAAAATGGTAAAGAGGTATCTAGAAATTTAATCAGTGAAAAAATTAAATCAAACCCGATTAAAGAAATAGTTGCATTAGGTACTGGTAATGTATATTCACCATCTCGTGGAGGTGATATTAATTATACTAAGAAAATGAATGTTAGGGCAACAGCATATTCTGCTGATTATAATTGCACTGGTAAAAGCCCGGGGGATGCTGCTTATGGTAGGACATCAACGGGTGTAATAGCGCAAAGAGATCCTAACGGATTTAGTACTGTAGCTGTTGATCCTAGGGTTATTCCACTGGGAACTAAGCTTTATGTAGAAGGATATGGATACGCCATTGCAGAAGATGTAGGTGGTGCTATAAAGGGTAACAGGATAGATTTGTATTACAATTCTAGTGGTGAAACTTGGGATTGGGGAACACGAAATGTAAATATTTACATTTTACAATAGGAGCATAAGCTCCTTTTTTTTGTTTTATAGTTCACTATTAATAAGTAAAATGGTATTATAGATACAGAAATAAAAGAAATACTTAGGGATATATTTGTTTTTTATGCAAAATGAAAGGGATACATTAGCATATACAAACTAGGATAAAATACATATAGGTGTTATCTTCGAAATGAAGAATTAGGAGGACAATATGATTAAAGAAGTAATTGTAGTTGAGGGAAGAGATGATATTACAGCAGTTAAAAGAGCCGTAGAAGCTGAACTTATATCTGTAGGAGGATTTGGAATCAACGAAAAGGTAATTAATAAAATTAGAGAAGCTCAAAAAAGGAAAGGTGTAATAGTATTCACTGATCCGGACTTTGCAGGAGAAAAAATAAGAAAAATTATTTCTAAAAGAATAGCTAATGTAAAACATGCATACATATCTCAAAAAGAAGGTACTAAGGATGGCGATATAGGTGTTGAAAATGCATCACCTGAAACAATATTAAGAGCTCTTGAAGCTGCAAAATTTGAAGTTCAAGAGAAAAGAAAAGAGTTTGACGTGAAAGATATGATATTTTTTAAGTTAACTGCCGATAGTCGCGCTAAGGAAAGGCGAGATGCGTTAGGAAATGAATTAGGTATAGGTTATGGTAACTGCGCACAATTTATTACTAGACTTAATAACTATGGAATTGTAAAAGAGGAATTTATAATAGCTATAGAAAAAATAAACAAGGAGATGAATTATGGCAGATTTGACGATTAGTGAGGTTGTAAAGAAATATGAATTTAGGTTTAAAAAGGGTTTAGGTCAAAATTTCTTAATAGATGACTCTGTACTAGACGACGTTGTAGATGGAGCAGGAGTTAATGAAGAGGATTTTGTTATTGAAATAGGACCAGGATTTGGAACATTAACTAGAGCACTTTTAAGGAGAGCTAAAAGAGTTTGTGCTATAGAACTAGACGATAAACTTTTACCAATATTAGAAGATGAGCTTAAAGAGTTCGATAATTTTGAACTTATACATGGTGATGCTTTAAAAGTAGATTTTAATGAATTAATTGGAGATGAAAAATCAGTAAAATTAGTTGCAAATTTACCCTATTATTTAACAACCCCGATAATTGTGAATTTACTTACTGGTGGTTATAATTTTAAATCCCTAACTATAATGATACAAAAGGAAGTTGCGCAGAGGATAGATTCAGAGCCTAATTGTAAAGCTTATGGAGCTTTTTCAATATTAGTTCAATATTATTGCAATACAAAAATACTTAGGTTGGTGCCACCAACAGCATTTTTGCCACAGCCCAAGGTAGAATCTATGGTTATAAGACTAGATAGATTAAAGGAGCCTAAAGTTAAGGTGAATGATGAAGAACTATTCTTTTCTATAGTAAGGAAATCTTTTAATATGAGAAGAAAAATCTTATGGAATTCTGTTAAGGATATAGGTATTGCAAAAGAAGATTTACTAAAATGTTTTGAAAGAGCAAATATTGATCCTAAGAGGAGAGGAGAGACTTTATCACTTCAAGAGTTTGCTCTGCTTTCGGATGAAATAGGATTTTTAAAATAAATTTTCAGATGTTGTTCATTTTTTATTATATACTTCATATATTATAATGAATAAGTTTTATATGGAGGTAAAAGAAAGTGACGCCTAAAAAAAATTATAGTAGGTATTTTATTATATTACAAGAAGACGAAAAAGGCTATTCATTAGACTCTGAGAAAATCCCTTCTGGTTATGCAAAGCTCGAGATGAAAAACAGTAAATGTAAGATTTCATACTATGTGCAAAACCTAAGAAAAGAAAAACAACCTTATTACATGATTTTGATATGTGGTAAAAAAGATGTCAACAAAATCATAAAAGTCGGTAAATTGAACATAGACGATCATGGTAGGGTAGACATTTTCCATGAATATGATATGGACAATATAGCAGATACAGGCATTTCTGCTGAAAAAATTATTGGAGCCGCAATTGTTAAATTTCTAGATACAAATGTGATTTCAATAATGAGTGGATTCTCAACCACAGATAAACCAATCGAATGGAAAAACTATAAATTAGCGGACTTTAATAAGGAAAAGAAAGAAACAAGGTCAGATGATGTGGTTAATGAATTTGATGAATATGAAAAGAGTATTGAACTAATTAAAGTGAAAAGTGATGAAATTA
This sequence comes from Clostridium sp., assembly GCF_036569345.1. Classification (GTDB taxonomy): domain Bacteria; phylum Bacillota; class Clostridia; order Clostridiales; family Clostridiaceae; genus Clostridium_AD. The sequence continues at coordinate 51,926 of NZ_DATCQT010000209.1, read as the reverse complement.
TTGAACACTTAGAAGTAAAAGAAAATGAAGAAGCAGGGAGTAATGACAGAGTCGACGATAAAAGTGTTGATGCTAAAAGTATTGAATCTTTAGAAGAGAAAAAAAATGTAGATGAAGAAGCTTGCAAAGAAGCAGATACTACTTTAAGAAGTACATCAGAGAACCCTGATGAAGTAAATGCTAATCAAAGCGTTACATCTAAAGATGTTGAGATTACAGACAAATTAGAAGAAGAGATAGAAGTTAATAAAGGTGAAGACGTTTTTGATGCGAATAGAGATAAAAATAAAAAACAATCTAAAGAAGACAAAAAACATGAGTCTAATGATGAGGAAAATAATTACTTTAAAGGTCAATATCCTAAAGGGACTATAGGAAATTTCTTCAAGGTGGTGGCGCAAGATTTTGAGGAAGCAAAGGATTTCTCTAAAGAAATTAAATGGTGCACATGGTATAAGGTACCTGTGCATGACTTAGAGAATATGTATGATTTGAGTGACTACAATAAATATACAATAGCCTATTATCCTATGATTAGTTACTACCCATACATTATGAACCATAAATATTTTATGTTAGGATATAAATGTGATGCAAGTGGAAAAATGAAATATATTGTTTATGGGATACCTGGCACAAAATCTAAATCTCATCAACCTTATGGAGGCAAAACTGGTTTTGTAACTTGGATTTCAGATAAAGAAAATGACGAAATGGGACATTGGCTGATGTTTTATGATTTCAAAAATTCTACAATTGTTGTCCCTTTAAAAAAATAATATAGAAAAATTAAATGCGAGGCTATAATATTTTAGTCGCGCATTTAATTTTTTAATATTATTTTAATAAATAACATATAGTATATTAATATTAATATGTGGAGGGGTAAGTTGAAAGTTATAGTTATAAACAGAAAAAAAGTTGGAATTATAGTAATAGTCCTAGGACTTATGATTACGCTTTTAGGAATATCAGAGCAATTTAATGATAAATTAAAAACTACCATTCTTGTAGAGAATAATATTAAGTTACTTAATAATTATGAGATAATAAATGGGAAAGGTAGTTATAAATTGCCTGTGGGATGGACAACCTCAGAGAAAAAAAATTATGGTGAAGAGATTATTTATCATAATGATTTTCAATCATCGGATGCAGTAATTCACGGATTTGTAGAAGTGTGGAAAAATAAACAGGACCTAAAAGTATTCTTAGACAATAGTAAAAACATATCTCAGGAGCAAAATGAAATTAAAAATTATAAAATAGACGATATTATTGTAGCAGGGAAGAAAACATACTTAGTACAATACTTAATTAATACAAAAGGTGATAATTGGTACAAGTCTTATGAATATTTTATTGATAATGGAAAAGAGTTTTATAGATTTTCATTTTTTATTAGAAATGTTAATTTTAAAGAGACTTATAGAGCTATTTTTGAAAGTATAGTTGAAACGTTAAATATTAAATAGATTTGCTTAAAACTTTTTAAAACATTATTTTTTAGATAATAATATTTCAAAAGGAGACTCTAATTATACAAAAAAATAAAAGTCTGTATTTGTAATGCAAATACAGACTTTTATTATTAAAATTTTAGAGAAAATTTATCATTTTATCACTAAGCATATTAGTAACATTTCCAATATTTAAATCGATTGTATCCCCTGTTTTTGAATCTTTAGGTAAACGAGAAATACTTACGTCCATAGTTGTTCCATCTAAAAAATTAATAAATGCATCGGTGTTGTTCATATCGATTATTTTCCCAACCATTATAAAATCATCCTTCCATATAACATATACTTACTTTATAGTAGTTTTAGCAAAAATCACTATTATATTCATATAAGTTATAATGTTTTTATGGATAAGATATACAGACATACTAACAAGATATTATGTATTATATACATAAACTAAAAACCACCTATCACAAAGTGATAGGTGGTTTATCTATAATTAATTTGTATTATATTATAGATTACTTAGATTTCGAATTATAATCTAGTAACGTTTGAAGCTTGTGGGCCTCTAGCGCCAGTAGTTATTTCGAATTGAACCTGTTGTCCTTCTTCTAAAGACTTATATCCGTCTCCTTGAATAGCTGAAAAATGTACGAATACATCCTCTTCTCCTTCTACGGATAAGAATCCAAACCCTTTTTCTGAATTAAACCATTTAACTGTACCTGTTTTCATATAACTTTCCTCCTGAATAAAAAAATTTGCAACATTTGTAACATAACTATTATGATACTACACTTTAACAAAATTTGAAATAGTTTTTTGAAAATAAAAAAAATATTTGTATTTTTTTAGTATTTATTTAATGAAGCACACCTAAACTTATCTAAGCATTAATAATGTAGAAATTATGGCTTAAATATAATTCAATATTTTTACAGACATTGACCCTTTTAGTTCACGATTAATTACTAGTGTATTACTATCTATTTTTGAGGCATTTTTCATATGTATAAGAAATGATTCTACACCATCTAAAGGAAAGGACACTTTTGAAGTTTTATAGTGCATAGGCATAACTATTTTGGGGTTTATTTTTTTTGTAACCTCTGAGGCTTCCTTGCCATTAATTGTATAATTACCACCTACTGGAATAAATAATATATCCACATCTCCAATTGAGTCTATATCATCATCTGAAAGAGTGTGCCCTAAATCGCCTAAATGACATAAGGCATACCCGTCCATTCTAAAAGTGAATATTATGTTATCGCCTCGCTTTGCACCTTTAGCTTTGTCATGATATGAAGGGATACCTTTTATAGGTATATCATGTAAATTGAAAGTACCAACCTTATCTATGATTTTATAATTACCTTTTAACTCTTTGGAATAATTGTGATCAAAATGTTGATGACTTATTGTTACAATATCAGGGCTACCTTTATAAATTTCATATCCTAAAGTAGTGTCAAAAGGATCTGTTAAAAGTTTACTACCTTTTGAATCTTCCAAAAGAAAGGATGAATGACCTAACCATGTTATTTTCATGTAAATTCTCCTTTTATTTTTAAAATTTTACTTTTTTAGTATAGGTTGAAACCAATAATCAACTTGAACGTATTTTATAGTGAAAGAATATTTTAAAAGGTTGTTTATAATTCAATTATGCCACTCTTAGTAGAGTAATACACTATTAAAAAAGAAGATATATTAAATCTAGATGTATTTTTAATAAATGTTAAAAAATGAGAATTAAGATAATGTAGGAGGAATTATATGAAAAATATCTTTAAAGCATTTACAATCATGATTTTAGCTTTTGCATTGAGTATACCTATGCAAATTATAGTAAAGGCAAGTACATATACAAATATAGTGCCAAAAGAAAATGTAGTGGCGAGTAAACCTTGGACGATAAATTTTAATAAACCTTTGAGTGTTACTACTGTGAATCCCACGAATATTAAGGTGGTTGGTGAGGACAATGAATACATAGATATCAAAGTTACTTTAGCTAATAGCAATAAAGATGTAATCGTTGAGGCTGCAAAAAATTATGAATATAATAAGACATATACTCTGATAGTTACACAGAATGTTCTATCTTATGACGGGAAACCACTTCCTAATGAAGTTAGGATGGATTTTACTACTAAAAGTGCACCTACAAGTCCAAGTGAGTTCACTGTATGTATTGATCCAGCCCAGTACTATAAAGAAATTACAGGTTCAAGTGGTGTACGCGCTAAGGATATAAATTTAAGTATAGCGTTAAAACTTGGGAATATACTAAAAGCAAGAGGATTTAATGTAGTATATACAAGAGACACTGATGCAGTGACTTGGACCCAGAGTGGTGAGGATGCTGCAAAAGCTTTAATAGCTAAAAATGAAAATGCTGATGTATTTTTAAGTATAAACACTAATTCGGCTGTACCAACGGCATATGGGATTGAGTCATATTACACACCTGATGTAAGTCAGAATAAGTTGCTCGCAACGTCGGTTCAAGCTGAACTAATAAAAGCAACAGGGGCTTATAATAGGGGAATAAATATAGCAAGTACCGATGGAAATTTTGCAGTATTAGGTAAGACAAGCTGTCCTGCTATATCTGCATATTTAGGGTTTATAAGTAATCCAACTGAAGAAATATTATTAAGTAGTGATGAGTACCAAAACAATGAGGCAAAGGCTATTGCTAACGGACTAATGAACTATGCTGGCGTTGCAAATACAGATACTGTTTATGATTCTGTCTTAAAAATAGTGTCAATCCCAGATATATCAGCTAGTTTAGCAGTAGGTAGCAAATATACATTACCTACAACAGTAGAAGCTAACATGAGTAATAACTCAAGACAAACTGTTGGAGTAGTATGGCTTCCGACTTTAGTTACTACAAACATGGCAGGCGTTTCTACTTATTATGGAACGGTAAAAGATTTTAATACTAAAGTTAAAGCTATAATTACTGTAAAAGCAACTGCTAAATATAAAGTAGTTTTAGATTCAGGCCATGGAGGAACTGATCCTGGAGCAGTAGGCCCGGCGGGGACAGAGGAAAAAGTTATAGCAATAGCAATTGCTATAAAAATACGAAATATATTAGTTAAAAATGGTGTTGATGTAGTATATACAAGAGTAACTAATGAGCAAACAATATCTCTTCAAGAAAGATGTGATGTGTCTAATAATGCTAAACCAGATTATTTTGTAAGTATTCATGCCAATGGATTTTCAAGTCCATCAGCTAGTGGAATAGAGACTTACTCAACTGGGAGTGCAGCTGGATCAAAGCTTGCTCAAGCTGTACAAACTGAATTAATTAAGGCAACTGGAAGATTAGATAGGGGAATTAAAACTGCAGGGTATTATGTGCTAAATAATACAGCTGCTACGGCAATACTTGTAGAAACTTCATTTATTACTAATCCAACAGAAGAAAGTTTATTGAAGAGTGCTACCTACCAAAGCACATTGGCTAAGGCAATTTCAACGGGTATTCTTAAGTGTTTAGGAATAACTAATATAGTATATTAAAAGTTTTGATGATCTTTTATAAAATGATTATAAAAAAATCACCTCAATAGTAATTTTACTATTGAGGTGATTTTTTAGTGACTATAAATATAATTTTTTATTAGATATCTAATAAATTCTTTGTATAGTTAGAATAACAAAGTCTAAGTTCTTCAATTTGTGCATCTAATTGTATTTGTAATTTAGATAGTTCTGCATAATTTTCAGAGTTAGAAGCTTCATTTATTTTAGTAAAGAGGCTAGTTTTCGAATATGTGTCTTTCATAAGAGAATGTCTTAGATCATTAACTTTCTGCCAATTTGCCAAATCTAAATCTAAAGCTTTTTCAGCAGCATGAATCATTTTACATTTTCTAATTTCCTCTGCATAATTGTGTAATAATCTGTTGTTTATTTCAGTAACCCATCTAGATGTTATTGCCATTCTAAAGCTGTTTACTATACTAGTAGTAAATACACCATGAGCCTTAAGAACTTCAAGTTTAGCTGGATATGCATCTAATGCACTAACATTTTCAAAAACAGTATTAGGAGCTTTTCCAAAATACTCTGCTCTTTGCTCTTCTGTATAGTATTCAAATACATCTTCTTCACTTCTGTAAGCTCTATCTTTTTCTAAATAATCACTGTCGTCTCCTGGTGCTTTAGATAATTCTTTCAAAAGATCATCTTCAGATTTATTGTTTTCTATGGCATATGATATTCCGTCAAGCATGCCCATATATAAAGTAGATAAAGCTAGGTAAGCATTAGTATGAGGACATGGAGCTCTAAGCTCGAACCTAGTAGCAAGAGGATTATCAAGGTCTCTTATTAATGCGAGTAGTATAGATCTATTTCTTGATGGAACATCTACACTGTGACCAAGTGAAGTTACTATACAAATAGGAGCTTCAAAACCAACTTTTAATCTTCTTAAAGAATCACTTGTTGATGAAACAAATGGATTTATTACCTCGTAATTTTTAAGTATACCCATTGCAGAAGCATAACCTAAAGTGCTTAAGAAGTGTTCTTTATTTGAATTAAATAAATTAACTCTTTTACCATTTTTAAGTTTTACAGCCATACCGATATGAGTATGTTCACCACTTCCTGCTACATCATGAACTGGTTTTGCTAAAAAGTTAACATCTAAACCGTTAAGTCTAAAAGTTTCTTTAACTAAATTTCTAATAAATAATTCATTATCTGCACATTGAAGAGCGTCTGAATATTTCCAATCTATTTCAAGTTGTTCCATAATATGAGTTAAAGAGCCGGATTCGCCTATTTGAGCTTTTACGCCACCAACTTCCTTATGTCCCATTTCAGGTTCAAAACCATATTCTTCCATTAGTAGAAGAGTTTGCTCGAGAGCTGTTCTAACGCTTCCTTTAGTTTTGCTCCAATATTGTTCTTTTAATACTTGAGAAGTAGATAGTTCTTCTATATCAGCTTGATCATTAGGTGTTTTTACCCAAAATTCTAATTCAGTAGCTGCAGTGAGCGATAACTCATCAATATCTTTATATTCAAAATCAAAAGAATTTAAAGCTGATGGATTTTCTTTGAATAAATCAAGAACAGTAGATTTAAAGCTTTCAACTGATCTTTTTAATATTGATCTTGAATCAACTGCGATCTTATCATGTAATAATACACATGGAATTTTTAATGTACCAATAGGTAATTCCGTTTCAGGGTCAATATTTTCAAGATTGTAGTCTACGTACCAATTACAATCTAAATCTGCAAGCATGTCTAATTTAGCATTGTTTAAAGTTGCAATTCCTGGCAATACTACAGACGAACCATCAGTTTGAATAGCACCATTTGCGAATCCACTAATATCATCTAAGAATATTTTCATTGGAATTCTCTCATCAGTGTCATTACCGGATAAGTCAATACCAACTAAGGAAACGAATTTCACCTCAGAGTGGGCAAGTAGAATTTCTTTAATCTCTTTTTCAGAATGTGTTTCTTTAGGAATTACATAAATTAATTTTTTCAAAATAATAGTCCTCCTTTAAAATATATATTAAATTACTTAAAAGCCACTAAGGCGACTTGACTAACCTTTTTAAATATTAAATCATATTATAGTGAAACATTTGACATTTTCACAGAATAATATAACTTATAATAGTAGAGAAATTTTTATTTAAGACATAACTAAATTATTATTGTAAATAAAATGATTTTATTATAAAAATGACGCCTTGTCAATACAAAACATCATGAATTTATAACTAATTACAAAATAATGATACTATTTTGCAAGTTAATATAAAAATAAAATCATTTTTAATGATATATTTGAAATTTACAGATAATTTTTAATTACAACAGAGTTCATTTTTAAGTAACATTATATCACATATATCTATGGAAATGTAATAAATAAATAATCAAAGCATTTTATTATTAGCATAGCTTTATATTATTCACAAATATAAAGATGGTTACTCAATAATATAATATTTAAAAAATATATATATGTACATTTTTTCACAACTTATATATAGAAAATCTAAAAAGAAATTGACAATAAAAATTCATTATAATATAATGAAGGGAAGTTATAATTGATTTTTGGTATATATTGATTATCAATTATAACTAATAAAAGGCGATGATTTGGAAAAGTATTTAAGCGTGTAACTAACAGAGAGTGGGAAGTGTTGAGAACCCATAGTGAAGGTTTAAAGAAAATCACCTAGGAGCTGAGAGCTGAAAATTTAGTAAGCTTATCCGTATTTCTGCGTTAAAGGATAAAGTATAATTGTACTTGAATTTATATTTATTATAATTGTACTAGAATTTATTATGTAGGTGGTATAGCGAATTTGACTTCGTCCTATTTCAGGGTGGAGTTTTTTTATGTTTAAAATATTTTTAGCAATTAGACAACATTAGTGAATTTTAACATTAATAAGTAGGGAAGTTACTCGCATCTAAGTATCTACAATTAATTGGAATAGGGAAAGGAGTTTTATTATGTACAAGAAAAATGATTCTTCAAAAAGCTTTATGGATATGGAAAAAGATACACTTAAGCTTTGGAAAGAAAAAGATATTATTCAGAAAAACTTTGATTTAAATAAGGGAGGAGAATCCTTTACTTTTTATGATGGTCCACCAACAGCTAATGGAAAACCACATATAGGTCATGTTTTAACTAGAGTTATGAAGGATTTAATTCCAAGATACAAGGTAATGAAAGGTTATAATGTTCTTAGAAAAGCAGGTTGGGATACTCATGGATTACCAGTAGAGCTTGAAATAGAAAAGAAACTTGGAATTACTGGGAAACCTGGAATAGAAGCTTATGGAGTAGAAAAGTTTGTAAAGGAATGTAAGGACAGTGTTTTTAGCTATGTTGAAATGTGGCGAGAAATGTCTGAGAGAGTTGGATACTGGATAGATATGGAGAACCCATATGTAACTTATCATAACGACTATATTGAATCAGTTTGGTGGGCATTAAAACAAATGTGGGATAAAGATCTATTATACAAAGGTCATAAGGTAATGCCTTATTGCCCAAGATGTGGAACATCTTTGTCGTCGCATGAAGTAGCTCAAGGTTATAAGGATGTAAAAGAAATGTCAGCATACGTAAAATTTAAAGTAAAAGGTGAAAATAAATTTATACTTGTTTGGACTACAACTCCTTGGACTCTTCCAAGTAATGTAGCACTTGCAGTTAATAAAAAATATGATTATGTTGAAGCTGTTCAAGAAGGTGAGACTTTAATACTCTCAAGAGATTTACTTAGTAAACTAGAGGGAGAGTATGAAGTAGTACGCGAATTTAAAGGGGAAGCTCTTTTAGGACTTGAATATGAACAGATGTTTGATTTTTATACACCAAAAGAAAAAGCCTTCTATATAGTTCATGGAGATTTCGTAACTCTATCAGATGGTACGGGAATAGTTCATATTGCCCCAGCATATGGTGAGGATGATAATATGCTTGGGAAAAAATATAATTTACCACTTGTTAACTTAGTTGACGTAGAAGGGAAATTTGTAGAGTGTGTTACTCCATGGAAGGGTATTTTTGTTAAAAATGCTGATGCTAAGATATTAGAATACTTAAAAGAAAATAATGTTTTATATAAAGCAGAGAAATTTGAACATTCATACCCACACTGCTGGAGATGTGATACACCACTTTTATATTATCCAAGAGAAAGTTGGTTTGTAAGAATGTCTTCCGTAAGAGACAAGCTTATTGAAAACAATAATAAAGTTAACTGGATGCCAGATAACGTGCGTTCAGGCAGAATGGGAAAATTCCTTGAAGGTGTTATAGATTGGAGTATTAGTAGAACAAGGTACTGGGGAACTCCACTCCCAATTTGGGAATGTGAATGCGGACATCGTGAAATGATAGGAAGTATCGCAGAACTTAATGAAAAGGGAATAGATGTGCCAGAAGGAATAGAACTTCATAAACCATATATAGATAAGGTACATTTAAAGTGCCCAAAATGTGGTAAATCAATGGATAGGGTAGAAGAAGTTATAGATTGTTGGTTTGACTCAGGGTCAATGCCATTTGCGCAACATCATTATCCTTTTGAAAATAAAGAATTATTTGAAGCTAACTTCCCAGCTCAATTTATTTCAGAAGCAGTAGATCAAACAAGAGGTTGGTTTTATACATTGCTAGCAATATCTACAACGGTTTTTGATACAAATCCATTTGAAAACTGTATAGTACTGGGCCATGTATTAGATAAAAATGGTCTTAAAATGTCTAAACATAAAGGCAATGTGTTAAGCCCATTTACAGTTCTTGAGAATCAAGGAGCAGATGCTTTAAGATGGTATTTTTACACTGCTAGTGCACCATGGTTACCTTCAAGATTTTATGAAGGCGCAGTTATTGAAGCACAAAGAAAGTTTATAGGAACACTTTGGAATGTATACTCATTCTACATTTTATATGCTGATTTAGACAACTTTAACCCAATTAAATATGAGGAATTTGAGTCTTCTAATATTATGGACAAATGGATGATGTCAAAACTAAATTCATTAGTTAAGAACATAGATGAGCATTTAACAAATTATAGAATAACTCAAGGAGCTCTTGAACTTGAAGATTTTGTTGATGAACTTTCTAACTGGTATGTAAGACGTAATAGATCAAGATACTGGGTAGAGTCACTTACAGATGATAAGATAGGCGCTTATATGACATTATACAGAGTTATCACAACTTTTGCTAAAATAGCTGCCCCATTTATACCGTTTGTAACAGAAGAGTTATATCAAAACCTTGTTGTTGCTTTTGACAGGTCTGCACCAGAAAGTATTCACTTATGTGCATGGCCTGAGTATAGAGAAGATCAGGTAGATAAAGCTTTAGAAAAAGAAATGGATATGGCTTATAAGACTGTTAAGTTAGGAAGAAGTGCTAGAAACGCTGCTAATATAAAGAATAGACAGCCACTTTCTAAAATGCTCGTTAGTTCCAAATCTCTTCCAGAGTATTATGGACATATAGTAAGAGAAGAACTTAATATTAAGGAAGTAGAGCTAGGAGCTGACATTTCTAAATATGTTAAATTCGAAATAAAACCTAATTTACCAGTGCTCGGTAAGCCGTATGGCAGATTAATACCAGGCATTAAAAAAGCAATTGGTGCTATGGACCAAATGGAACTTGCTCAGACTATAAATAATGGCGGAGTGGTTACTATTGATGTAAATGGAACAGAAATAGAACTCAATAGTGAAAAATTACTTGTCACAATGCAAGGGCTTGAAGGTTATGCATTTGCAGGAGAAGGTGAAATGGGAGTAGTCTTAATAACGAACATTACAGAAGAACTAAAAGAAGAAGGCAATGTACGTGAGATATTAAGTAAGATTCAAAACATGAGAAAAGAAAGTGGGTTTGAAGTTGCTGATAAGGTTAAAATCTACGTTTCTGGAAATGAAATGCTTCAAAAGATAATAACAAAATTTGAAGAGCAAATCAAACGGGATACTTTAGCTGTAGATATTGTATATAATTTAGCACGAGAATACAATGAAGTTAAAATAAATGGCGAAGATTTGAAATTAGCGGTAGAAAAAATATAAATCATTTGGGAAAATCCTAAGATTAAAAAATACATTAATTGGTAATAATAAAGAGTATGCAGTAGAACTTATCTGCATACTCTATATTTTTAGAGACATACTCTATATTTTTAGAGACATACTCTTTATTTTTAGAGAGTATATGTTAATAGACACTTGAAATGAGAAGCTTTTATAAGTATAATGGTATAATAAGAAAATAGTAGGAGTTGAGAGATATGGCTGCTTCAATAAAAGATGTTGCAAGAGAAGCTGGAGTCTCAATTGCCACAGTATCTAGAGTTTTAAATGATATTGATGTGGTAAATGAAGACACTAAGAAAAAGGTAAAAGACGCAATAAAAAAATTATCATATAGGCCGAACATTGTTGCAAGAAGTTTAAAAACACAGAAATCTAGCACGATAGGAATAATTATACCGGATATATCAAATCAATTTTATCCTGAAATCGTTAGAGGATGTGAGGATGTAGCTAATATTTATAATTATAATATTATGCTTTGCAATGCAGATTTAGATGTGGAAAAAGAAATGGAATCTTTAAGAATACTTAAAGAGAAAATGATAGATGGAGTTATTTATATGAGCAACTCCATAGAAAATAATGTTATAAGTTTAATAAAAGAACTGGAAATGCCAGTTGTACTTGTAGAAACTTCAGATCCAGAGGGTACATTTCCTAGCGTTACCATTGATAATGTAATGGCAGCCTCGGATGCAGTTAAATATTTAATAAACAAGGGCAATAAAAAAATTGCATACGTAGGACCATCTATAGAAAAAGTTAATGCATTATCTCAAAGGTACACAGGATATTGCAAAGGACTTGAGGAAATGGGAATAACTTTAGATAAAGAACTGGTTTATCTTGGTGGAGTTAAGTCTAGAGATGGATACATAGGAATTAATGCTATATTAGATAAAGGTGGAAAAATGGATGCGGTATTCTGCGCAAGTGATGAGATTGCTATGTGCGTAATAAATGCATTAAGAGATAGATCCATTAGGGTTCCAGAGGATATAGATGTTATGGGGTTTAATGATATTTATTCCGCTTCAGTATTTTATCCTAAATTGACTACAGTAGCACAACCAATGTATGACATGGGTTCTGTAAGTATGAGAATGCTTATAAAATCTATAAATAATTTAGAAGTTACTGAAAAACATTTTGTATTACCTTATAGAATAGTTGAGAGAAATTCCTGTAAATAAATAAAAGTCTTATTAAAACCGATAAGTTTTAATAAGACTTTTTACATTTTTTATTTGTAAATAATATAAAAACAGTCAATTTTATAAATATCTAATTTACAAGTTGGAGGTAATAGAGCTTTGGATATTAATAGTAAAGTAGAAAAAGTATTCTCATATTTATTAAGTATTAAAAATATGAATCAAAAAACTATAAGAAATATTAATGAATATGAAAAAGTTTATTGGCAAAAGGAACTCCAAGATATTAGTGGATGCACTTTTAATCTTGATGAAAATAAGGATTATTGGCTAGCTATCGATGAGAGAGCAGAGAAATTATATAGTCAGTTTCAAAAAACATATCTCCAATTAGAAAAAAACAGTGAAGATTTAGAGATGATTTGGTCAAATGGACTATTAACTTGGCAAATGGAAGAAAAAGAAATAGTACATCCTATTTTTACAACCAAGATGGAAATAAAATTTGACGTTAAGGAAAAAAGTTTTAAATTAAAACCATATAATAATCAAACTAATGTGGAACTAGAATTTTTAAATGAATATGCTCTAGTAAACGTAGACAGTTTACTAAACATTAGGAATAAAGCTAAAGATATGGCTCTGGATGTAAGAAATATAGAAATGGCTTCAAATATTTTTAAGGAAATAGCACTGCTTTTAAAAGCTCATATGGAAGGCTTTTACATTAAAGATCTAAGTTGCGAGACAGATATTACGGTTCGTAGTAACATACAATTTTACAACTCACCTTGTATCATCCTTAGAAAGGTGGATACAAGACTTTGGAATATGGAATTAAATGAAGTACTCCAACAAATAAGGAATGGATTTCCAATACCCAAAACTATAGAGGTTTTGGTTTCTGAGGAAGAAGTAGTGCAAGATATTGAAGAGCTTAAAGAATGGGTTGAGGTAGGAGAAGATGTATTATTTCCATTGCCTGCAAATGAGGAGCAGATGGAAATAACTAAACGACTTGCAGAAAACTATGGCATCGTTGTACAGGGACCACCAGGCACTGGGAAAAGCCACTCTATAGCTAATTTAGTATGTCATCTTTTGGCCCATGGTAAAAGGGTGCTCGTGACTAGCCAAACAGACAGAGCACTCAGAGTTTTGTCTAACAAAATACCAGAAGAGGTTAGGGCATTATGTATCAGTATATTAGGAAATGACACAAAAGCATTAGAAGAATTGGACGAGTCTGTAAGAAAAATAACAGAAAATTTATCCATGGACACTAAAGAATTACGTAAAGAAATAAAACTTTTAAAATATAAACAAAGTAATTGCCTGGAGATGCAGAAATGTTTATATAAAGAGTTGAAATGTATTGAAATTAGAGAAAATGAGAAGATAGAATATGAAGGAAAAGAATATACCTTAATGTTTATGGCTAAGTGGGTTAAAGATAATGAAAATAATTATGATTGGCTAGTAGATAAGATTAATTTTAATAAGGAAAATCCTCTATCTAATGAAGAATTTATAAAGCTAGTTACATTATCAAAAATAATTACAAAAGAGCAAATTGAGGAAATAGATAACATAGATAAATACATTGCGGTATTGCCTGATAAAGATGATTTATGTAATAAAATATCAGAACTATTAAAATTAGAGCAGCAGCAATATGCTTATGAAAATAATATAAAAGACTTAAATAATGTTGATTCTATAGATTATGGAAATAGAAGATTACTAAAACTTGTAGATAATGCTATAGAAAGTCTAGAAGGCTTTGAAAACAACTGGCTAGGCAATGTTTTGACTCATTATTATTCTAGTAATGAGGCTAAAGGTATGTGGCAGCAATTAGTAAATAAAAGTAATGAATATATAAAAAATATAAGTAAATTTAAGCAAGAATTAAATAATCATAATTTAGAATTGCCAAGTGGAATTGATATAAACAAATTTAAAGTTGACTTTGATATTGTAGCAAAAACAATTAGTGAAAAAGGTAAATTAGGAATCCTATTTAAGGTTCTCCATGGAAATCTTAAATACATATATGATGACTTAAAAGTAGATTATGAGTTAATCAATAACCATAAGCAAGTAATGGTTATTGATTTATATATAAAGCAACAGTTATTAGAAAGAGAACTTAAAAATATTTGGAATAATACAGTTAAAGAATATGGTGGGAATATTATAGAAGATTCAGATTTAAATTATGTAAGCGACGTGGCAAGTGGCACTTCAAGCATTGAGATAATTATAAATTGGGACAGAGACTTCAGAAATAATATAATTAATTTTTTCCTAGATAAAAATTTTACAAGTAATTTTTTGTGGCACGAAAAACAATCATATATTTATCTTAAGAATGGATTAGAGAGTTTAAAGCTTATTAATAAATATAATAAATTAAGAAATGAAATGGAAGGGATCAAAAACACCTTCAAAGGCGAGGGGTGTATACTAAAACTACGTTATGCTATAAATGAAAGAAACATTAAGGGTGTACAAGCTATATATTTGGAAATAGAAAGTTTAACTAAAATAGCTTACAAGGTGTTAGAATTAACAGAGTTAAGCAAGAAATTAGAAGCAAGTTGCCCCATTTTACTTGAAAACATTATTAATAAAAAAGGAAAAATCAAAAAGAATTTAGAAAATCTGGATTGGGAAAATTCATGGAAGTGGAAAAAATGGAATGATCTTTTATTAAAATTTGAAGAGGTCGATGTAGAAGCAATAGAAAAAAACATAACACATGAGAAAAATAAAGAAAAAATAATTATAAGAGAACTTGTTTCTAAAAAAAGCTGGTTTAATCAAATTGAGCGAACTACTGAGGTCCAGAAAAGAAGTTTATTTACTTGGATGGAAGCCATAAAGAGGATAGGGAAAGGCACAGGAACTCAGGCAGCAAAGTATAGAAAAATTGCTCAAAAAGAGATGGACAATTGCAAGGATGTAATTCCAGTATGGATTATGCCGATAAACAGAGTTATGGAAAATTTAAAGCTAACAGATAATTTATTCGATGTGGTAATTGTTGATGAGAGCAGTCAAAGTGACATATCAGCTATAACTGTTTTAATGAGGGCTAAGAAGGCAATTATTGTAGGGGATGAAAAGCAAATAAGTCCTGAAGCCATTGGAAAAGATAATAATATTGTAGAAACCTTAATAGATACGTATTTACAGGACATTCCACATGCGTTATGGTTTGATTTAAAAACTAGTTTATACAATACAGCATTAAGAGTATTTCCAGCAAGAATATTATTAAAGGAACATTTTAGATGCGCTCCTGAGATAATTGGATTTAGTAATGAATTGTGTTATTCTAATGAAATAATACCTTTAAGAAGAATAGATAGTAAAGAAAGGGTTGGGCCATCTATAGTAACTTTTAGGGTCATCGACGGATTTAAGGATGAAACTAAGTCTCTAAATATAAAAGAGGCAGAAAGCATTGTAGAGAAGATATTAGGGTGTTGTAGTGACGAGAGGTATAATGGGATGACTATGGGAGTTATATCACTACTAGGGGACATTCAAGCTGAATTAATACTAAGCATGTTGATAGATAAACTTGGCATGGCGGAAATACTTAAAAGAAGGCTTATATGTGGGGATGCATACTCCTTTCAAGGAGATGAGAGGGATATAATGTTCCTATCTATGGTTATTGCAAGTAATACTAAATTTTCGACTTTAACTAAAGGGTCAGATATAAGAAGATTTAACGTGGCTGCCAGCCGTGCTAAGAATCAAATGTGGTTATTTCATTCAGTTGATTTAGAGGATCTTAGCAATAAATGTGTTAGATACTCTCTCTTAAAATATTGTCTTGAGCAGAATGAACCTAAGGAAGAAATTGCATCTTCTGAATATTTATTATTAAATGATTTTGAGGAGCACGTAGAAAAGTGTTTAAAAGATTGCGGCTACAAGGTTACGCCAAAGGTTAAAGTAGGAAAATACACCATAGATTTCGTTGTAGAATCGAATTCCTCATTATCAGGTAGTTGTATGAATTATAAAAAAATAGCAATTAAATGTATTGGCACCTCAGAAGGCGAGATTTATAATTGGCAAAAGAAGTATGAGATGCAGATGTGCCTTGAAAGAGTTGGTTGGGAGTTTTATAAAATTCGTGCAAGTGAATTTTATAGAAACCCTAATATAATTATGGAGAGATTAACACAAAAATTAAATAAATTTTAGATATAAATAGAATATATCTTAATGTATAAAAAAAAAATTTTATGAAGGTTATTGTTATGATAATTATTAAATAACTATCATAATAATATAACAGCAATGTAATTTTTCTAAATAAGAAGGTGAGAGGAATGACTAGCGAAGTGGAATGCACAATATGGATGATATGGAGAAATGACCAAGATGAATCTTTTAAAGTAGGTGAATTAAGTAGACGATCTGGAAAATACTATTTTAATTATGATATTGATGGTGTCAAACGGGCGCAGGAATATGGATTCTCTCCATTGCCATATTTCCCTAAATTAGATGCAGAATATTTTAGAGAGGAACTGTTTCGAACATTTTCAAAGCGTTTACCAGGACGTGGGAAAAAGGGTATGACCTCTGTATTAAAGGAATATAAACTTAGGAAATATGATGACTTAGAATTATTGAAAAGAAGCGGAGGTAAAATGTCAACAGACAGCATAGAATTTGTTGCGTCCATTGAGGAAGAATATATTGTTGTGGAAGAAGAATGAAAACTTCTAAATAAAAAGTGCGTAATATGAAAAATATTTTTTTCATATTACACACTTTTTAATTTACTATAAAAGCAATATTATAAATTATGCTCACAACATAGACTTATGTTTCATAAAATGAAATGAGTAATAATTTGGGGTGGTATTTTGTTATATGTACTAATTTTAGCAGGTGGAAAAGGAACAAGACTTTACCCTCTATCTCGGGCACAAAACCCAAAGCAGTTTTTGAATATTATTAATAATAAGAGCTTTTTAAGAAGCACTGTGGATAGAATAAAATGTTTAGTTAGCAATGAAAATATTTATGTAGTTACTAATGAAGAGTATTTTGAAAAAATTTGTGATGAACTTCCAGAAATCAATAAAGCTAATATATATGTAGAGCCTAGTAATAAAGAGACCGCCTTATTAACTTTATAGGTCATTTTTAGCGTAAAAATAGCCCCCTATGCGTACATAGGGGGCCTTGTAACATGAGTAATGTTTTACTCTGCTGCTGAAGCTGCTGCTACAACATCAACTGTTCCTGTTACTTTGCTTGTAGCATCTAGTGGAGTAGCCATAAATGCATCCTTAAGTGCTTGAGTAGCGAAATGCACATTTCCTGTAATTGTGGCATCGATTAAACCAAAGTTTACAGCTGAAACATTAACATCACCTATAAAAGTTCCGTGTTGAATACTAGTACTTGGGCTATTAACTGATAATGATGGAGCTTTTAAAGTAAATCTATTAGTTACAGTATTTACACCATCCTGTTTAGCTTGAGTGTAAAGAGCTATTTTACGTGAAACAACAGGTGGAGTTTTTGTATTTGAAAAGTTTCCGTCTACAACTAAAGCCTTTGTTGTAGTTATATTATTCAATATAGCAGTAATCCAATTACCACTTGCACTTAATGCTGTTACTAACGCAGTATCAGTTTTTACTATTGAAGCTGTTGTTACAGCATCTACTACTTCTACAGCCTGTGTTCCAGTTACAGAACTTGTAGCTCCAGATAATCCTGTTGCAGTTGTATCTATTTTGAATGTATCTTTAGATCCTTGAGTACCAAAAATTACTTTTCCGTCAATTTTAGTGCCCTTAAGTATAGTGAAGTTTGTTGCATTAACGTGAACATCTCCTGTAACATGAACATCTGATAACTTGAAGTTAGTTGTATTAACAACAAGGTCACCTTTGATAGTTCCGTTACTAATGCTACAATCTGGGCTATTAACTGTTAATTTTGGTGTTGTTATAGTAAATCTAGCAGTCTCAACATTAACACCAGCTGCATTTAGTTGTCTAGTGTAAAGAACTATTTTACGTTGTGAAACTGGAGGAGTTGCTTTATTTAAGAAAGGTCCATCTATAACAAGCTCAGTTGGACTAACTATATCTTTGTTAAGACCAACAATCCAATTACCGCCTGTAGCTTGAGTGCCTATTTCTGTTGCAAAATCAGCAGCATTATCTACTATTGAAGCAGCCGCTACAACATCAGGTGCTGTTCCTACTATTTGTTGTCCTGTTATAGAACTTGTAGCATCCATTGTAAATGAATCTTTGATAGCTTGAGTAGCAAAATATACATCTCCTTCAATTCTAGCATCTACTAAGCTGAAGCCTGTAGCTGCTACATTAAGGGTACCCTTAAAGATTCCTTTTGAAATGTTAGATTTTATACTCTTAATAGTTAATTTTGGAGCTGTTAGAGTAAATCTAGCAGTTGTATAGTTATCACCATCATGGAAGTAAAGAGCTATCTTACGTCCTGCTGCAGCTGGTACAGGTGGAACAGATGTGTCAACCTTTCTAACGTCACCATCTAAGACAAGTTCATGATTAACTACCATATCTCTTTGTGCAGCAATGATCCATGTACCTGTTGGGCTTATTGCTTTTTCGAAAGCAACTGGATCATTTACTCTTGAAGCAGATGTTACTGAATCTACTGCTGTTGTTGCTTTATATCCTTGAGTTCCTGTTACAGTACTTCCAGCTTCCATTGTGAATGTTTTTTGTGCTTCTATATTATCAAAATATACATTTCCTTGTATTTTAGCATTTTTTGATAAAGCAAATTCAGTTGAATGAACATAAACATTTCCTACAATAACATTATCTATTAATTTGAAGTTACGAGAGTTAACGTAAACATCACCCTTAAAAGTTCCATGTTCTACACTAGCATTAGGACTCTTAATTGTTAATGATGGAGCTGTTAATGTATATCTAGCAGTTACTACATGAGCAGCGTCTTGAGCATAAAGAGCTAATTTACGTTGAACAAGAGGAACAGCTGTTACAGCATCTGCTTTGCCATTTAAAAATTTGGCATCTAAAACAAGATCTTTAGTAGATGTTATATTATTCAAAATAGCAACAATCCATGTGCCGCCTGTTGCTGGAGCACTTATTGCTGTTTCTAGTTTAGCTGCGGTATTTACTATTGAAGCAGTTGTTACAACATCAGTTGGTGGTGCATCTACAATTTGTGAACCTGATACTGAACTTGTAGCATCCATTTTGAATGTATCTTTAATTGCTTGAGTTGTGAAATGTATATTTCCGACAACTTTAGCGCCTTTCAATTGGAAGTTTGGTACTGTTACGTAAATATCACCCTTGAAAGTTCCGTTTGAGATATTAGCATTTGCACTCTTAATAGTTAATTTTGGAGCTGTTAAAGTGTATCTAGCAGAAACAACACCATTAGTTTGAGCATAAAGAGCTATTTCACGTTTTACAACTCCAGCTTCATTTAAATCGCCATCTAAAACAAGAGCATCAGTAGTAGTTAAATCTTTTACAGTAGCTGCTATCCATTTACCTGATGGGCTAATTGCTGTTTTAAAAGCAGCTATATTATCTACTATTGAAGCTGTTGTTGTAACATCAGTTGGTGGTGTTGTTACTGGTGGAGTAACTACTGGTGGTTTAACTACTGCATTTAATTTTGCATAAGTAGTTGCGCCAACTATTCCATTAGCCACAAGATTATGAAGAGCTTGATAGTTCTTAACTGCAGCAACAGTTAGATTGCCAAAGATACCATCTGGAACAAGTTTGTAACCTTTTGTATTAAGTTTAGTTTGTAGAGCTTTAACAGCAGTACCCCTAGAACCTAATTTAAGTACAGGTGCTACTGCAACTGTTGCTTTTACTGGAAATAATTTTGCAAGAGTAGCCGGTCCAGCTATTCCATCAACTGCAAGAGCATGAAGACCTTGATAGTTTGCAACTGCAATTTTAGTTAAATTTCCAAACGTACCATCAACAACAAGTTTGTACCCTACTGTATTAAGTTTAGTTTGTAGAGATTTAACTTTAACACCGGTAGAACCTAATGCAAATGAAGTTACTTTTGCAACTACAGGTGGAGTTAATTTTAAGAAAGTAGCTGGTCCAGCTATTCCGTCAACTGCAAGACCATGAAGAGCTTGATAGTTTCTAACTGCTTCTACAGTTAAACTTCCAAATATACCATCAGTATGAAGCTTATACCCTACGGTATTAAGTTTAGTTTGTAAAAGTGTAACAGCACTACCTCTAGATCCAGATTGGAGTGTACCGCTTAGAGTTGTTGCTGTTGATGAACTTGATGATCCTGAACTATATGATCCTGATGAACTTGATGAACTTGATGAACTTGATGATCCTGATGAACTTGGAGTAGGTGTTGGAGTAGGTGCTGGTGCTGGTGTTGCAACTGTAGCTGCTGAAACAGTATCTACACCTAATGATCCTAAAGTCGAGCTAGTTACTGAAGTGGAAAGTGCAAATATCGCTACTAATGCACAAGTAAATGGCTTTAATATTTTATTCAAGTTAATCCCCCCTATGTTTATGTTAGATAGATAACATTTTCACAAAATAAAACGTTTACTGACTAAAGTAATAATATAACAAATTTGTTTGTTAATTATCAAACTAGCATATTAAGTTATTATTTGTAAAATGTTTATATTGAAATTATAGCAATAAAGTATATAAAAGTAAATATTCGATTAAGCATAGAAGCAATATTGTTCATATTGTTTATGATTAAATTAACAATACTGTGAAATAAATGTCGAATTGAGAGATAATCAAAAAGGAATCATTAAAATACTAGCAAAAGCATTATAACCTTTAATAAACATGACTATTATTTTTATAGCATATATTAGAGTGAAGTACTTAGTGGAGGGTTTGTGGTGACAAAAATTACTTTAAAAATAAATAAGCATTACGGGAATAACAATTTAAAAACTATAATGGAGAGGTTAGTATTAATGAAGATTTCAAACTCCAAACCTAGCGAAGAGAAGGATAATAAAATATATTACAAAATAGACATTAATTCAACAGTAATTAATAATGAGGAAAGTAAGGTATGAATTGTTTAAGAAAAACATGGAATGTAGCATTGTATGCAAGAGTTTCAACAGATAAGAAGGAGCAGCAAGAGTCAATGCCTGCACAGGTACAAAGTTTAAAAAAATGGTTACTTGAAAAAAGTGAAGCAGATAAAGAGTCTATATATAATCTTATAGAGGTATATGAAGATGCGGGATTTTCTGGCTCTAATTTTGAAAGAAAAAGTTTTATCAAAATGAAGGAAGATATTGATAAAGGCATAATAAACATGATTGTTACTCGTGATCTTTCAAGATTCTCCAGAAATTATATAACAGCAGGATATTATTTAGAAGAGTATTTTAAAGTAAATGGAGTTCGTTTTATATCAGTCTTTGATAATGTAGACACATTAGAGGAAATAAATGATATCATACCTTTTAAGAACATACTAAATGAAATGTACATTAAAGACTGTTCAAGAAGATCCAGGGATGGATTAAAGCAAAGAATGATAAGAGGGTCATCAATTGCAAGTAAACCACCTTATGGATATAGATTTGAAGAAGAGTATGAGGGTAATGTAAAAACAATAAGGTTAGTAGCTACAGATGATGAAACAACTGAGATTGTGAAAGAAATATTTAAGTTGTACATTAAAGGATACGGGTTTGGAAAAATAGCAACACATTTAAATTTAAAAGGAATAGAACCACCTTCAGCAAAATTAAATAATTTCGCTTTTTCTAAATTTGGGTTATGGACTAATAATACAATTAAATCAATTTTAAATAATCCCAAATATGGTGGCGTTATGGTTCAAGGAAGATGGAAAAAAGTTAGCTATAAAATAAAAAAAGTAAAAAAAACTTTAAAAGATGAATGGATATATGGAGGAGAATTTAAAGGTATAGTATCAAAAAAAACATTTGATGAAGTGCAAAACCTTATAATTAAGAGGGCTAAAAGTTACAGATACAAAGATCAAAATATATATATTTTCTCATCAGTATTAAAATGTAGCGAATGTGGAGGAAGTATGTCATTTAGAAAAAGTTACAAAGGATATAAATGTACTAACAGTCAAATGGGTGGAGGAAGGTGCACATCACACTCGCTTAAGGAGGAAGAATTGAAGAAAATTATAATTACGGATTTATCGAATTGCGCTATAACAAAATTTAACACCTTAGATATTTATAATAAAATAGATAAGTCTGTTAATAAAAAAGGAAACAAAGATAATAAATTAATAAACATAGAAAGAGAATTAAGAAAGCTGGATAGACAATTTGAAGGGTTATATTTAGATAAGTTCAATAAAAAAGTAAGTGAAAGAAATTTTGAAGTCATTTCTAGCACTATTGAAACAAAACAACAGGAGTTAATTAGCCGAAAAAATGAAATCCCTTCATATAACGAGATGGATGAGAATTATAATGATAAGGATAAATTCTATAAAAGTGAAATTGATAAAATTTTGAGCTTTCAAAACTTAGATAGAAATATGGTAGAAAATTTGATAGAAAAAATCATTATTTCAGAAGATAAAGAAAGTAAAGAAAAGAGTATTGATATATTTTATAAATTCCATATTTAAGTTCCAAAGGCGATTATTTAATGAGGTAGCATTTGTTTAAGAACCAATGAGGTTAATAAAGGGACTGCTACATGTATTGGTCTATCTGCTGCCAAACTATTAAAGCAAGACAAGGAAGCAACTATGATAGTATTACCTTCTGATCATTATATAGAGAATGAAAAGGAGTTTAAAGAAACTGTGCTGCAAGGGGTTGAAATTGCAAATAAGAAAAGAGGGCTAGTAACCATTGGGGTACAGCCCACAAGACCAGAAACCGGTTATGGTTATATAGAAATGGGGGATAGGGTGTACGGCGATATGCCAACATTCAGGGTAGAACGATTTTTAGAAAAACCTAACACTGAAGTAGCCAAAGATTTGCTTTTAAAAGGAAACTTCCTTTGGAATAGTGGAATGTTTGTATGGAGAGCAGATGTTCTCTTCACAAAACTGTGACGCAGAAGTGCCAATATTGGGAGTAGATTTAGACGGTGTCATAAGTCATCTACTCCCCAAAATTTTATTGTCACTTTTCCACTATCTCCATCTACAAATACCCTCTCTAGAATGGATGAAAGCAGCAATCTTTTCTCTTTTACTGTAGCAATATCGGTAGCCATAGAAAAATTCCTAATTAGCTTCATAAAAGCATCACAGCTGTGAATAGTGGTTGATTGCGATTCTGTCTCTTCCTTAAGATTTAGTAGCCTTTTATCAAAGACTTTGTTATTCTCTTTGAGAGAACTAATACGCTCAAAAAGCAACTCTACCATTTCCTTTTCTGTTGTCATAGAGACATTGTGTAATAGGTTTTCTAGCATAGCGTTATTTTGTTTAATACCGTGCAATATATTTTTAAACTCTGTATTTTCTGTAGAATTTTCAAGTTCTGCTTTATATTTTTGCAATTCATTTATTAGGGTACCTTTATCAACAGACATATCTCTTAGTTTATTAATAATCATAGTATCAAGGTCAATACCGTTAACATTTCTGTTATTACAACGGGTTTTACCTGAATCATTTTTAAGGCTGCAAACATAGTAGAATTTTTTAATATTACTATCTGCATACTGTTTGCCATACGCCACACGCATATAACTTCCACACTTAGAACATCGTATTAAGCCACTTAAAAGCGCAACTGAACTGCTTCCCAGTGCAGGGGCTTTATCTTTATTTATGCTTATTTGTTTTTGGACCCTAAGCCAATTATTAGAATCTATTATCCCTTCATGTGAAGATATGGCATATATCCATTCTTTTGGGTCTTTGTTTTTTCCAGATTTGCCACTACGCTTACTATATATAAGAATTCCATGTACATTATCCACTTTGCCAAATACATTAATATCTTGTGCTTTATAATAGTTTAATACATTCTCATCAACTCTTACATATACAGGATTTGTTAAAATACTTCTTAAACCGTTTCTAGACCAATCTTTACCGTTTTTTGTTTTTATATAATTTGAAAGCATGTATTTTTGAACTTTGCTTAGGCTTTTCAATTCTAAATACTTAGTAAATGCAAGATTTACTAATTCAATTTCATCTTCTATGGGTTTTAAAACACAGTACGTTTTTTCTTTACCATTGGTATCTAAGTAAGTTAACCTCTCACTTTCAAAACCAGTTGCTACCTCACCGCCTAACCAATTACCATTTTCGGCTAAAGCGTACATGTTATCTCTAATTCTTATGGAGATAGTCTCACGTTCTAATTGTCCGAATACAGAACAAATGTACATCATAGCTCTTCCCATAGCGGTTGAAGTATCAAATTGTTCATTAACAGATACAAAAGAGATATTGAGCTTTTCAAGTTCTTTTGCAAGGTTACTAAAATCGGCAACGCTTCTTGAAATTCTATCAAGCTTATAACAAATGAGAACATTAAATTTCTTTTGCTTAGCATCTTCGTACATTTTTGAGAAACCAGGTCTATCCATATTTTTGCCTGAGAAGCCCTCATCCTGATATATTTGAAATTCCGTTATATTTAAGGTTTCTAGGTAGCGCTTACATAAATTAGTTTGATTTGTAATAGAATCACCAGTATCGGTGAACTTACTTTTTCGAGCATATATAGCTGCAACTGTCAAAACACTACCCCTCCTGTATTTATTTTCTGGACACAATAATTTTAAATTATTATGCCTTCTTTTTACGTTAGCTCTTCTTTAACTGTTTTGATTAAATCATTTGTAAACTCAGAATTTTGTGGAAATTTATCTTTCAGAAATTCAAAGAGCGCTTTTGTATATTGCTTTTTAAGAAGTGTAATATCCTTAGGCATTTTTAACTCTAATGTAAGTTCTATTTTACTATATTGATTAGGCATTTAATCTCTCCAAGATAAATATTGCTATGTTAAAGTATATTCATCTTGAGGGTAAAAAATTAGTACAAGTTATTTTAATATTATTTCTATATTTTTAGCGTCTTCTGAAAGCACTATTTTATCTATTAGGTCGTATAACAAAAGACATAGACTTCTTCTATATAATTCTTTATCTATAATGTTATTTTCTATAGTAGCTAGTAGGTTTTTCTTTTGTAGAATAAATTCTTTTATGGTATCTTTACTCAAGATAGTTGCAGTAACTTTACTATTTAGTTCTTGTTTCTTATCTTCTATTATATTTCCATTAATAACAAGATAGGAGTGTAATTCTTTTAAAGAGTCTATAAAATCTGAGTTAGTATTATTTAAATCTTCGCCGCTACGATTTAATTCGTCTTCCAGCATATTTATTTCAGATTTACAATCTACTAAATAATTATTATTTTTATTGATTTGTAATTGAAGTTCGGCAATAGCCTTTTGATATATACTTTTTTTAGAGTTGAAATTCAAGTTATACTTTTCATAAAATGAATTGAATTTAGCATCATTACTAAGAATGTAAGTTAGATGTTCTCCAAGCTTTTCGATAACAATAGTCTCTATTGATTCGGAATTTATACAGGTTTCCCATTTGTTTTTTTCCTTTATGCAGTAATAAACTCTCTTTTTGTTGACACCATTATTTTTAGCCATCATTACTTTTCCACATATTCCACATACAAGGTATCCATTTAAAAGAAATGGCGAGGAGAAGAGTTTAGGATGCTTTTTTTGTATAGCTTTAATATTTTTAACCTGCTCCCATAACTCATCTTTAATAATTATATTTTCCTTGTATATATCTGAAGTAATAAATTGGGTTTCCTTGCGTTTAGTAGGACATCGAACTCCACCTTTTTTATTCCACTCCATTATACCAGTGTAATCTTTGTTTTTTACTATAGATATGATGGAGTTCTTAGTCCACTTTCTATCTTTATTATTTGGGTAGTTGCTTTTAATATATTCAGCTATTTTAGTGGGAGAAAGCCCTTTTAGATATAAATCAAATATTTTTATTACAACTCTAGCTTCAGGATAGCAGATTTTAAGAACACTTTTTCTGCTGCCAGGTTGTATATGGCTTAACTTATATCCGTATGGAGGTGGACCACCAGCCCAAAAACCTTTTCTTATATTGTATTCATTACCTAGTCTGGTTCTTGAACCTATTATATTAGATTCAAGAGCAGATAGATTATTTAACAAATTTTCAAAGAATGTGTTCATCTTTTTGCTTTCTGTATCGACATTTTCACCAGGTTTACAGTAAATCACATTTATACTTAGTTTATTAAAGATGAATTTCAAAAGTAGAGATTCTTGAACGTTTCTGGTAAGTCTATCATGATTAAATACCATAACTGTATTAAATTTATTTAGTTTTGCATCATTAATTAATTCATTTAATCCTCTTCTTGTAAATGGTTTATCATCATCTATACTTGAGCCTTTCGGCATTCTTGAGGCTGAATATTTGTCCTCATAGATATACTTTTTAGTATCAATGATTTTATGGTCTTCAATATACCTATCAATTGTCTTCATTTGAGTTTCTTTTGAGGTGTTTTTATCTTGTTTGTCAGTGGATACTCGTAGATATATCGCTATGTTTTTTATCTTTTGATTTTTTACCTTTTGATTTTTTATCTTTTGGTTTTTTATATTCGAATTCGTAGTTAATTTTGAACCTACATTTAATGTTGTTTTTTCGCTCAAAAGTACTCACCTTTATTTCCTTAATTAATTTATTGAAAATCGGGTTAAAAATATCCTGATTAGATTCAATATAAGCAATAATTGATGTTTTTATTTTCAAAATATCAGAATCGGATTTTTCATTTTTAAAACTTGAATTATTGTAACATTCAATAACTTGTTGGAGTCTATTAATGTAGCTAAGCTCGTTTGCATAGGTCGCAATTTTTTGAAGCAAAGTATTTATTTCTTTCTGATTTTCTTGGACATCTCTAATACATCTTTTATTCTTTTCCTCTAAGTAGTTTTGTAGTTGACATATTTTTATATTTCTAAGCTTTTGAAGGGCGAGTCTAAGGGCGTCAAGTTTTCCTTCGATAGTGGTACGAAAATTATTAAATCCGTTTTTGCTATTTCCAAATGCATCATCAATAATAATGTCTAGTAAAGCTTCAATTACACTGTTTTTAGCATAGGATTTACAATTACATTGAAGTAAACCATTAGTAAAACGAAGAATGGTTTTGCAGTTACTATTGCCGCATTTTAATTTGCCTTTGAATAAATAATTGGGTTCCTTTTCTTTTAAAACATCAGGCATACGTATATAGCTATAAACTTTTGCAAAGGTATCTTCATCAACAATGGAATCAACATTATTAAGTTTTATGAAAGCAGCTTTGTTTAACCTTGGAATTTTATCTTCAATGATAATGCTTTCTTCCTTTTCTTTTTTTCCTTCTTCTTCTTCTCCTTCTTCTTCATTTTCCTTAGTATTCTTTAGCATATAACCACCATATGTTGAATTTCTTAGTAAAGAGTTTATATTGCCTGGTTTGATTATGTGGGCTTTAATTCTTATAAGGTCTTTTTTAATTTCTAACAGATTAGTTTTTTTAAAGTGATTATTCAAAATTTCATTAAAATTTTTAAAAATATCCTCTTTTTCGTGAGAATTAATTAGTCTTTCTTGAGTATCATGTGCAT
Organism: Clostridium sp.; assembly: GCF_036569345.1. GTDB lineage: Bacteria > Bacillota > Clostridia > Clostridiales > Clostridiaceae > Clostridium_AD. The sequence continues at coordinate 23,913 of NZ_DATCQT010000209.1, read as the reverse complement.
ACGGTATGAGCACTTCAGAAAGAGAGTCAACAGTTGATGTTGGCAGATTGTCTATATAGTCTTGTAGGCTTCTTTTAATATCTTCTATCGTAAATTTTTTTTTACCAAGCACATCTTTCGCTTCACAGAAGATGCGTTGTACAAAAATTGCGGCTAAAGGGTCAACTTCGTAATAGGATTTGCCTTTAGATGTTAGTTTATCATTAGCAATTTTATTGTATCCAAAGGGGCAATGACCACCTGAGCTGTAAGCACCTTCAGTTCTTCTTTGTAATCTTCCAGCGCTGGTTCTTTCCTTAATGGTATTAGGCTCTAGTTCTCCTACCATTACGATTAAGTTTTCTAGAAATTCTCCCTGTACGGAATTATCAGAAGCATACTCATTATCATCTGAAAAGATGATTTCAATTTTTAATTTTCTAAGTTGATTTTTAAGATTGACCCAGTCGTTTAAGTTCCTCGCAATTCGGTCATGCCTATAAGCCACCAGAGTTGAAAAACATCCTGATTTCGCATCTTCTAAAAGTTTGCCAAAGCCAACTCTATCAGGTGGGGAAGTGTTAAATCCTGAAACTTGGTCAACGTACACCGCATAAAGGAGTAAATTTTTATTGTTAATAACTCGTTTTCCTTCACTAATTTGTGCGGCTATAGAGTTATTCTCTACTGTTGAGGATGTTCTAGCATAAACTGCCACATAGTTTTTAGGGTCTTTTAATAATTTATTGTTGCTATTAATTGTTTTCGTCATTTTTGCTAATTTCACCTACAATATTGATATCTATCATAAAGGATATAAGGAAATTAATAAAATTATTCCAACTATCAGCACTTTCAGAATATTTTATAGTTACTTTTAATGATTCTTCATTGGTTTTCTTCATGTATTTTAATTCACCTTTCATTTTTAATATCATCGTATATAATTTGATATCATAGTCATATCAAAAAATACTTAATTTTTTATTTTTATATATAATTTATATAGGTTCTATATAAATCCTAAATAAAAGTTATATAAATAATATATAAAGTCTATATAGGATACAAATTTTTATTTTTTTGTGTCTAGCCGATGAATAATATGGCATTATTCATCGATGTTTTGTTTCTCCAATCTAAAAGTGTGTATAGTTTATTATACAAACGTTTAAAGGGAATTATTTCGTAATTGATTATTAATATAAATTATTTTATTTATATCTTAAAAACCATACGCTTATAGGGTAATAGGTTATTATATAAAAATCATATAAAAGCTATATATGATATTGATTATTAATTTTTTATAACCGAAATGCGCGTTTTGAGAAACTATAAAACTCAAAAAACCATTTAGAAATGCGCTAAATATTTGAAGGTGCTTTTAAGTAATACCTTTATAGAATTCACATGATGTGAAATACTCGCAGAATCTATTACAACGAGTGGTAGGGGTAAATGGATATTGAGTTTCTAGATTGATTTCTGAAATAATATTTTTGAGCTGTAATAAACTATAATCTATAACTTCTTTTGTAACTTCGAGCGAGACCTTTTGATTAATGCTTATATAGTAATAACTAATAATAGACGGAAAAACACCTAACTTATATTTTAATAGTAATAGATATATAGGAAGCTGTATATCTTCACGAAGGTCTATGAAAGGGATAAAAGAATTACCAGTTTTAAAATCTAGAATTTCTATTTTTTCATTTTCATTAACATAAACTTTATCGATTTTACCGCATAGTGTTAAATTCTTGCTTAAATAATGTTTTATCATCTCTTCACTAAAAATAATTCTACCTAAATCTTTTCTGTCAGCACAGTAATTTTCAAGCATTTCCTTGGCTTGTAAAAAATAACTAAGTTCATCTTCATCAGATTCATATCCCTCTGAAATCCAATGTTTTTCTAAAATAGGAATGGAGCTTTCATAGGTCTGTAGTTCTATATTAAGTTTATTAAGCTCTGCTAAGGTATTATGAAGTGAAGTTCCAAAACTTAAATAATGAGATTTTATTGGGGTAATATTAATTTTATCAATGTATTTATACTTAAATTTTTTCTTGCAATTTTTAAACATATTAATACTTGTATTGCTAATAAATAAAGTTTTATTTTGCATATTTCTCACCTCCAAAGTTTAATTTTTCATATCTATAATTATAAGTATTACCCATTATAATGAATTTATTCATCATAATGAATAATAATACTTGTCTACTAATTAAAAGTAAATTGTAGATAGATTTTCATGTATTTAGAATGTATTAATATTTATTGCATGTTTAATTATGATTTTCACAAAAAATGAAATAAGAGCTTACTATGCAAAAGTAAGCTCTATAAAATCCAGCATTAATATTTTCTTATATTTAGATTTAAATATTATTTTTCAATATCTACCACAAATTTAATTTCGTATATAAGCTTATTTAATAAAGTCTCTAATTTACTAGAATTAAAGTTTAGCTCAATAGCTGCTGTAGCATATTCGTGTATGAGTTTATTAGAATATACTGATAATTCTAAAGGTACATCGCTAGATATATTAAGGAGGTCTAAGACATCATCAACTTTATTAGCAAACAAAGATATTGTATCTATACCTAAGGTTGAACATAACTTATCCATTAAAACTACATTAAAAGTATCGGTCTTTCCATTTTCAATATTGTTAATTAGACCAACAGATACATCAAGTTCTTCTGCTAACAACTGTGTAGAGAAATTTTTTTCAAGACGCTTTTCTTTTACTAATTTACCTATTCTAATAATTAAATTATCCATTTGTAATCCCCTCATCCCCAATATCAAATATGTTACTTTATTTATTCTACATAAAATATAAAATACCTTTTATTGTAAAAATATATTAAATAAATATTTAAATTGAAATTTTACAAGAATATTTTCATGCATTATTATTATCATCTAAAGCAAAAAAAAATAAAAATTATAATAGTGAATTTTGAAGTATAAATTCAAGTAATACACTTTGAACTATTGCAGAATTTAAATCATGACCATTTATAATTATGTTCTCAAGCTTTACAAGACTATGGGAATCAACATATTTAGTGGCTTTAACTAGAATATCTTTATTTATAAAAACGCTAGTTTTATCTTCACTGCTCGCAATATCATTTAGACTTGGAATTTTAGATGTAAAATCATTTTTTATCTCTCTTTGGTTATTTAATGCTTTCACCTGTTGTTTTAATAATTCATTTTGATTCTTTAATGAGTCATTTTCATCATTAAGGTTTTTATTTTTAGCTTTTAAATTATCTATTTCTTTTGATTGCTTTTCAGTGGTTGAATATACGGTTTTTTCTCCTTGTGCTAAACCTACATACGTTTCCTTAATAAATTTTCTGTAGGCTATTACAGTATCAATTTCAACATCCTTTCCTTCAGGTAATAATTTTTTGATGAGTTTTAATGCTTTATTATCATTGCTAGCGTTCTTAATATTATCTAATATATTTTTTTCTACATCAATTTTTTTCAATTCATCCAGTTGAATATATTTATTAAGGTATTCCCTATATGCAGTTACAATGTCAAGACTAAAATCTTTTCCTTCAGGTAGTATTTTTACAAGGTTCCATGCCTCATTATCATTATTTGCATTTTTAATTTTATCGTTTAATTCATTTTTTTCACAAAACTTTTGGAATATTTTTAGTTCAATATTTTTAAGTATTGCTCTATAAGCTTTGACAGTTGCTAGACTAAAATTTTTTCCTTCTGGTAGTGCTTTTTTAATTAGTTCAAATGCTTCATTATCATTTATTGCTTTTTTAACTTTATCTACGAGTTTATTATCTTCACAAAACTTTTTACATTCTTTTATTTCAATTTGTTCTTTTGTATCAAGAAGAGTCGTTTTTTTTAGCTCTCTCCTGTAGTTTCTAACTACTTCAATCTTAACATCTTTTCCTGTAGGAAGTTCTTTTTTAATTAGTTCCTTTGCTTCAGTAACATTTGGAGCATTTTTAACTTTAACAACTAGGTCGTTTTCTTCACAAAATTTCCTTAATTCTTCAATTTTTAAAAATACTGTTTTTACATCAGACATATAAACCTCTTTCCTAAGTATTACTATATTATTATATAAGTTCAAATGCTAAAATTATTACAACATTTAAATATAATGTTGAAATTTATATTTTATTTATAGTCAATAACTTTAATAATAGTATTTGATATAAGATTTCTAAATTCACTTCTTAATAGCCAAAAAAATTCAAAAATGTGGTAAACTAAAATGTATAGATTATTAAAATAAATATACTGAAATAAAGGATATAGATTGATGAGGAGAGAGAATTATGGAGAAACTGACATTACAAAATTTAGAGGGAATATTGTGGTCGTGTGCAGATATTCTAAGAGGCGAATTATCAGCTGCTGAATATAAGGACTATATATTTGGATTATTATTTTTAAAGAGATTAAACGATGAGTTTGATGAAGAAAGAGAAATAAGGAATAAAGAGTTTATTGAGCAGGGTATGGTTGCGGAAGAAGTAGAGATGCTATTAAACGACAGCGCTATATATGAAACTTTTTATGTGCCTGAAACTGCAAGATGGGCTAAGTTGAAGAATTTGAATTTAAATGTGGGACCAGAACTTGATAAGGCTTTTAAAGCATTAGAAGATGAACCTAAAAATGCAGAGCTTATTGGAGTGCTTACGACAGCTAATTATAATGATAAAGAAAGGGTTCCTGACAAGAAGCTTTCGCAACTTCTATTGGTGCTTGATACGATTAACCTTGCGAACTCAAACCTTGAATCAGAGGATATATTAGGTGATGCATACCAATATTTAATAAAACAATTTGCAGATGAAGGTGGAAAAAAGGGTGGAGAATTTTATACTCCAACAGAAATTGTAAAAACAATGGTAAATGTATTAAAACCACAAGAAGGTGAGAGAATTTACGACCCTACAGCTGGGTCAGGTGGTATGTTAATTCAATCATTACAATATATAAAGAATCAAGGTGGGAATTATAAAAATATATCCTTATTTGGACAGGAAATTAACCTTTCGACTTGGGCTATTTGTAAGATGAATATGTTATTTCATGGAGCAAAGGGTGCTGACATTCAAAAAGGAGATACGATAAGAGAACCTAAACATACAGAGGGCGGAGTTTTGAAGACCTATGACAAAGTTTTAGCAAATCCTCCTTTTTCTTTAAGCAACTGGGGTTTAGAAGAGGCAAGTGCTGACCAGTTTCATAGGTTCCCATATGGGATACCAACTAAATCATACGGAGACCTTGCATTTGTTTGTCATATGGTAGCAAGTTTAAATGTAAGAGGTAAAATGGCTTCTGTAGTGGCTCATGGTGTCCTTTTTAGAAGCGGTGCAGAAGGTAAGATAAGAGAAGGGTTTATAAAGGATGATTTAATAGAAGCTATAATTGGAGTACCTCAAAATATGTTCTATGGTACTGGTATTCCTGCTGCAATACTTGTGATAAATAAGAATAAGACAGAACAAAAAAGAAATAAGATTTTATTTATAGATGGAAGTAATGACTTTGCAAAAGATGGAAGTAAGAATAAACTAAGAAATGAAGATATTGAGAAAATAGTAAATACATTTGATGAATATATAGATGTAGAAAAGTATGCAAATGTAGTTGAGATGGAAGCTATAAAGGAAAATGATTATAACCTTAATATCAGCAGATATGTAGATACCAGCGAAGAAGAGGAAGAAGTAGACATTGAAACAGTTATTGATGAAATAAATGAATTAGGCATTAAGGAAAATGAGATAGGACTAATGTTAAATGGGTATTTGAAGGAATTGGGATTTGAAGAAATAAAATAGGATTGAGGATGTAGGGGTTAGAGTGGTATATGAATAATACAGATATAAGTAAGATGTTTTATGAACCATTAATAAATGGATTTTTACTGGCATTTAAGATATTATGGGCTACTAATGAATTTAAATCTGCTGTAATTGGGGTTCCAGTATCAATAATAACATTCAGAATTGTTGGAAGAATTTTTATTTATGGTAGAACAAATGGAATTTGGTTTGGAAGTATAGGCGGGAAAATACTTTATTATTTAATTAACAGTTTTCTTATTTGGTTAGTGATTAAGATTATATAGAGATAGAGGTGACTTAATAGTGAGTAAAGTTAAAAAAGGATATAAGATGACGGAGTTAGGGGAGATACCTACTCAGTGGGAGATAAAGAGGCTATGTGATATATCTGAAATAAATCCTAAAAAAGAAATTATTGAAGATGATAAGGATGTATCTTTTATAGCTATGGAGGATGTATCAAATCAGGGATGGATTATTAAGAACAATGTACGGACATATGGTGAGGTAAAAAAGGGTTATACAGCGTTTAAAAATAATGACGTTTTACTTGCTAAAATTACTCCTTGCTTTGAAAATGGTAAAAAAGTAATAGCAACTAAATTAATTAATGAAGTGGGTTTTGGAAGCACAGAATTTCATGTGTTAAGAGCAAAAAAGAACGAAAGTGTACCATCATATATTTATTATATAATATCATCAAATAATTTTATTCAAAAGGCGAAGGCTAATATGACTGGTTCAGCAGGTCAAAAAAGGGTCCCAACAGAGTTTTTAAAAGAATATATGATTACTACACCACCACTGGAAGAACAACAAAAAATCTCTTTAATCCTATCCTTATTAGATGAAAAAATAGAAAATACTGATAAACTTATTGAAAAGACTAAGGAACTTAAAAAAGGACTTATGCAGAGGCTTCTTACAAAAGGAATTGGGCATGAGAGGTTTAAGGATGCGGAGATTGGAATGATGCCAGAAGAATGGAAAATAAAGAGGTTGATTGATATAGCTGACAAATCTGATAGGTATTCTTTTACGGGAGGACCTTTTGGTTCAAATTTAAAGTCATGTGATTATACAGAAGTAGGAGTAAGAGTAATACAATTACAGAATATAGGAGATGGATATTTTAATAATGAATCTACTATTTACACATCAGAAAAAAAGGCTGATGAACTAAGAAGTTGCAATATATATCCAGGAAATATTATAATTGCAAAAATGGCAGAACCAGTGGCAAGAGCTTGTAAGATTCCTTGCATTGAAGAGAGATATTTAATGTGTTCTGATGGTATCAGAATATCTGTAGATGAAAGTGAAAATAACGTGGATTATATAAAGTATTCAATTAATTCTAAGTATTTTAGAATTAATGCAATTGCGAATAGCACAGGCTCAACAAGATTAAGAATTGGACTGAATGAGTTAAGAAACTTACCCATTATAATTCCTCCATTATATGAGCAAGTTAAAATTGCATCAATTCTATTGTCCATAGATAAAAAAATAGACCAATATAAATCAAAAAAACAAAAACTTCAAGAACTTAAAGAAGGACTTATGCAGAAGCTTTTAACAGGGAAAATCAGAGTACAGTAGGGGTGAGGAGAAGTTTTATGGGGATATTTAATAATAATTTAGAAGTTGATATAGAAAATCCATTTAAAAATGATAAGTTACAGAGAGAACCAGAGGTTAAAAATCTTACAGCAGTATTTGAAATTGTAGATAATCAAATGGTTTTAGCAGTAAATTCTCAATGGGGGACAGGAAAAACTTCCTTTTTAAAAATGTGGAATCAATATTTAATAAATGAAGGATATAAGACAATATTCTTTAATGCTTGGGAAAATGATTATGTAGAAGAGCCATTCATTGCATTTGTAGATGAAATACGAGAAAGTATAAATGATGAAAACAAGATTAGAGGTTTTATTGAGAAAGCTAAAGATGTTGGGTTAGCAATAGTTAAACAAACACCTAAAATGGCTTCTAAGATGATTAGAGAAAAGACTGGCTTTGACAGTGATGTCATAGTTTCAGATGATGAATTAGCACAAATGGTATCTGCTAAAATCGACAATTATAAAAAAGACAAGAATTCTGTTAAAAAGTTTAAAAGAGAATTGGAGAAAGTAGCTGATAAGCAATTTGAAGAAAGTAAAAAATCTATTGTTATATTCGTTGATGAATTAGATAGGTGTAGACCAGATTATGCTATAAGTTTATTGGAAAGAATAAAGCATTTTTTTAATGGCAATAACATAATTTTTATTTTAGGAATAGATAAAGAAGCACTATCAAATGCTGTAAAGGTTATATATGGAGAACAAACAGACACCAATGGGTATTTAACCAGATTTATAGATTTAGAATATAAGCTAAAAGAGAGTAATAAAGAACAGTATGTGAAATATTTATTAAATAAATATGAGTTTGATAAAATATTTGAAAAGAGAAAATTTAGCAATGTATTGGAAACTGAATATAAATATAACGATTTCTCTAAAGTAGTGATACAGGTAGCTATTGGCTTTAAATTATCATTAAGGGATATAGAGAAATTTGTTGTTGAAGTATATATGATACTGAAAGCAAATATAAAAAAGTGTGTATTTCCCTATCAGTTGCTTATTTTATGTGCAATAAAGAGAGTTGATAAGAATTTGTATAATAAGATGAAGTTTAATAAAATATCTATTGGACAAATTATATCTAACTTAGAAAAAAATAATGCCAACATTATTAATTGGCTTGAAGATAGAGAAACTTGTGTCTTTAAAGCATACTTAATTTGGATATTAAACGATAGTAATGAAATAGAAAGATTAAGAGAAAATACAAGCAAAGTAGAAGAAGCTGAGCGATATAGTGATAAAGATGTTAGATGTTTAGAAATTTATGATTGGATAGTTAAAGGCGCAGCGTATTTTAGATTATCCCTTGATAACAATAGAATTAGAAAGGATATATTTGTAATGGTTGACTTATATGATAATTTTATTATGGTTGATGGCAAATAAATAGCGTGACAATATTATATTTTATTTGGGAAAAGAATAAACGGTGTTAGAATTACACGAAATAAATTATTTTAAATTTATAAGAAATATTATAAAACATTAAAGTAAGCTGAGTTATTGTTCTATAGTAGAAATATTAAATAATGGCTTATTAATAAATGGATTTGGAGGGTTATATGGAGATTGCAGATGAACTTGAAAATTATTTTAAAGAGCAAAACGTTCAAATAACGTTGTTTCCCGAAGATATAATACATAAATTTATTACTTTAAGAGAATTTTATGATTTTATTAAGATTGAATATGAATTTTGGAATAGTTGCAGTGAGGGTCAAACCTCAAATATTAGAGCAAGATTTACTGAGATTAATAATTGTTTAGATAACTCAATAGGTGGATTTTCGGTGAATAATTATCCTCAGCAAAACATAGAAAAAGCTATTAATTTAGCTAATATGATTGGATTTCCCAATATATACTCCATAAGTGTTTATGGACAGTTAATAAAAGCAAGATATGTTGAAAGCTCTTTACAAGCAAATGGAGTAATTGATTTTATTCAAGGAAATAGCTTTAGTAATATAAATTCTGTACAATATTTCAAAGGTATTTTATTTGCATTTAATTGGAAGGATTCGGAGATTGCATGTAAAAGATTTGAAGAGACACAAGATTCTACTTTTATTCAATTGAAAAATCGATATTCTGGGTCAATGAGTGTGTTACATAGTGAATACCTAAACAAAAATAATGAAATAAAAGAGATGTATAATACATTTTCAGATGGAATTAAAGCATGGAAAGTAGAAATTGAAAATAATACGTTTGATTTTTTGGAAGATAAAAAGACTAAATTAATGGAGTTAGAAAAAACTTATAAAGAAAACCTAAAGTTAAAAGCTCCTGCCGAATATTGGGATACGCTAAGAGAAGAGTATGAAGTGAAAGGAAGCATGTGGCGTAATTGGTCGATTGTTACAGCTATAATTCTAATTATTTTTTTGAGTATAATTTTATATATAACACCTGATTCACTTAATATAAATCTAAATAAGTTTAAGTTTGAAGATTTAAGAGCTACTTTGATACTAACTATTATTATATCGATAGGGGTATACATGTTAAGAATTTTTGTAAAATTATCTTTAAGTGCATATCACTTATCAAGAGACGCAAAGGAACGAAATCAACTTACATATGTATACCTATCTCTTTTGAATGAGGGTACTGTTTCGGAATCAGAAAGAAGCATTGTATTTCAATCATTATTTAGTAGAGCTGATACAGGATTGTTAAAGGGTGATTCAAGTCCTTCAATTCCAGATGGATTGATACATCAGATAACTAAATTAATGGGGAAATAGCAACATGGGGGTGAGAATATGTCACGGTTAGGTAATGAGGAAACACTGGTAGAGTTACCTGCAATAAAGTATTTAATAGATAACTTAAAATATGATTTTATTCATGGTAAAGAGCTCATTCCAGAAAAAGGAGAAAGGGATACTTTAACAGAAGTTATCCTTACTAAAAGGCTTGAGTTAGCTTTGAGAAGATTAAATCCATGGATGGATGAAGGCAATATTAATAAAACCATAAGGTATTTAAGCAGACCAGAGAATTTGGGGACAAGTCTTTTAGAAATAAATGAAAAGCTTTATGATGCTATTGTAGATTTAAACTATACAGTTGACCAAGATATATACGGCGATGGTCATAAGAAGCTTCAGACAGTGCATTTTATTGACTGGGGTAATGTAGATAATAACGAATTTCTAGTTACACGTCAGTTTGAAGTTAAAACTCCTTTAGGGAAATCAATATACCCTGATATAGTTATATTTGTTAATGGTATTCCAGTTGTTGTTCTTGAATGTAAGTCTCCATTCTTAGAAAAAACAAAGAATGAAAATATAGGTAAAAGAGAAGCCTTTAAGCAACTTAGAAGATATATGAATGAGAGAGACAATAATTTTTCAGAGGGTAATCCAAGGCTTTTTTACACGAATTTCTTTACAGGAATAATGAATAAATACCATGCTTATGCTGGAACAATTAGCTCTCAGTATAATCATTATTTGGAATGGAAAGATACTTATCCCTTTGCAAAAGATAAGGTTAAAGGTTTGGAGGATAATGGACAGAATTTATTTGTCCAGGGATTGTTAGAAAAGAACAATCTTCTTGATGTTATGAGGAACTTTTTATTGTTTGAGACTGATAATGGAATTACAATTAAAAAAATAGCTAGATACCAGCAGTTTAGAGCAGTTAACAAAGCAATTAGTAGGTTGAATGGTGGAAAGGATTCCTTATCAAGAGGAGGAGTTATCTGGCATACACAAGGTTCAGGAAAGTCTTTGACAATGGTAATGTTAGCGAGGAAGATAAAGAGAACTAAAGAGCTTTCTGATGCTACTATAGTAGTGGTAACAGACAGAATCGATTTAGATAAGCAGATATTTAATACTTTTATAAGAACTCTATCGAAAATTACTACGCCAGAAAGAGCTGGCAAAATTTCAGTAATGAAGAAACTTTTAGCTGATGCTCAACCAAAGATTATTACGACTACTATTCAAAAATTTGAAAGTGAAATTGAGGAAAGAGAAGTTATAAAAAATGGGAATAAGGTTAAGAAACAGTTTAGTCTTCCTTATCATGTATTAACAGTAAAGTCTAATGTAATTGTACTTACAGATGAAGCACATAGGAGCCAGTATAAGGATACCGCATCAAACATGCGTACAGCATTACCTAATGCCACTTTTATAGGATTTACTGGAACACCTATAGATAAAGATGATAAATCTACTCCAAGAACTTTTGGTGGATATATTGATAAGTACGGGATTAAGGAAGCTGTGGATGATGGAGCTACAGTTAAGATAGTGTATGAAGGAAGAAGACCAGAACTTCATATTAAAGGTGAAAGCCTGGATGAATTATTTAATGAAGCTTTTAAAGAGAAAAGTGATGAGGAAAGAGAAGCTATAAAGCAAAAATATGCTAATAAAAAAACAATAATTGAAGCAGATGATAGGGTTAAGGATATCGCAATAGACATACTTAAACATTATAGAGATAATATATTACCTAATGGATTCAAGGCACAAATTGTTTGTGTAAGCAGAGTGGCATGTGTTAAATATTATAATGCTATAAAGGAACATATGAACGAAATTATAGGGGAAGAATTAGAGTGTAAGGTTATTTTCTCTGGGAACTTAAATGAAGAAACTTATTTAAAGGAACATTTTACTACAAAAGCAGAGCAGGAAAAAATTATAGATAACTTTAAGAAACCCATAGAAAAAAACAAGCTTTGTTTTATTATTGTAAAGGATATGCTTTTAACTGGTTTTGACGCACCAATAGAGCAGGTCATGTATCTTGATAGACCACTAAAAGAGCATAATTTATTACAAGCTATTGCTAGAGTAAACAGAACTTGCACCACAGATATTACGCGTGAAGTTGAAGACGGAAATATTAAAAAAGATAGCATAATAAAGCAGTGCGGGTATGTTGTCGACTATTATGGCGTTTCAGACTATTTAGAGGAAGCTTTAGCTATATTTGATAAGCAAGACTTAGGTCAACCTATGCAGCCTATGAATGAATTGTATAAAGAAATGCTTTCCTATAGAGAAGACATTATAAATATGTTCAAGGGAAAAGATAAAAATAATCTTGATGAACTTATTAATGTGTTAGAGCCACAGGATAAGAGGGCAGAATTTGAAATAGGTTATAAACGTTTTTCAGGAGCTGTAGAATCGTTATTACCATCACATGTTGGAACGGATATTATAAATGATGTGAAGTGGCTTGGATATATTAGGGCAGGGGCTAAAGCAAAATATAGTCCACAAGAGGAATTAGATATAAGTGATTGCGGAGAAAAGGTAAGAGAAATAATTGAAAAACATCTAAAATCTCTTGGCGTTTTCCAATGGATAGAACCAATAACTTTATTTGAAAATGATTTTAAAAGTAAAATTAACACCTTGAAATCAGACGAAGCACAAGCATCAGCAATGGAGCATGCTGTAAAACATGCTATAAGTGTAAAAATGGATGATAATCCTGTATTCTTCACGAGTCTTTTACAGAAACTTCAAAAAATACTTGATGAAACTAAGAATAATTGGATAGAGAGAAAAAAGAAGCTTGAAGAATTTATTGAAAGAGATGTTGAAAAAGGTACAAAATCACAGTCTGAAAGCTTAGGCTTAGATGAAAAGGAATTTGCTTTCTTTGAGGTTGTAAAAAAATATATTTTAGAGGAAAATGAATTAGAAGAGGGAAAAGGGAATAAGCTTCACGAGGAAAGTGAAACATATATTAGTCAAGATATAATTGAATTATCAAAAGCAATAGCAAAGGATATGTCACAAATTATAAAGGATAACTATGCTGTAGATTGGGTTACTAATAATTCCAAAACGTCAGATGTTGAAAGAGCCATTTTTATGACACTTAACAAGAACTATTTCAAACAAATTAAAGTTGGTGTAAGAAAGCAGATGGTTCAACCATTATTAAATTTAGCTAAGAAGCATTTTCCAGTCATTTAAGAGTTAATACATTATAAAATTAGAAATTAGAGTTAAGGCATAGGCTCACCTTAAACCTAATAAATGAGGTATCGTATGAAGCTTTCCTTTAAGTATGGAACAACAAACATAGCATTTAATGTAGAGTATAAAAATAGAAAGACGATGGAAATTGCAGTAGAGGCACCCAATATTATTACTGTAACTGCTCCTATTGGGACATCAGAAGAAAGAGTAGTTGAAAAGGTGAAATGTAAAGCAAATTGGATTATACAACAAATTTATGCTTATAAACATATGCATTATGTCCATATTAATAGAGAATTTGTTAATGGTGAATCCTTTATGTATTTAGGGCGGAACTACTCGCTGCAAATAGAATTAGATTTAAACATAAAAAATACTAAGGTAAAATTATTTAGAGGTAAATTTATTGTTACAGCTCCAAATAAAAATGAAGAAGATATTAGAAAAGCCATGGAAGTCTGGTACAGGGGCAGAGCCAAAGAAATGATAGGGTTAAAGGTTAAATACTATCAGAGGTTCTTTAATATCGTTCCTACAGTTGTAAAAGTTAAAGAACAAAAGAAGAGATGGGCAAGTTGCACATCTAAAAATGAATTATTATTCAATTGGAGATGTATAATGGCAAAGGCAAATGCTCTAGATTATATAATAGTCCATGAGATGTGCCATATGTATCACAAGAACCATTCAAAGGAGTTTTGGGAGCTTGTAGCTTCTGTAATGCCTGACTATGAGATAAGAAAAGAGTGGCTTAAAAATTACGGTGTTAGGATGGACTTATAAGTTAAAGAGAAGGAGTGGTATTAATGTCTGAAATAAAGTTTGATATTATTAAGAACATTGGAGTTTTGTCAGAGGCTAAGGGTTGGAAAAGAGAGATAAATATAATAAGCTGGAACGATAGAAAACCAAAAATTGATATTAGAGATTGGGATGAAGACCATATTAAAATGCGAAAAGGGATTACAATTAGTAAAGTTGAATTGGATAAATTAAAAGAGATTTTAAAAGATATTAATATAGACGAATTGGATATAGGGTAAATGATTATGATGACTGTTGAAATAATATTTAGCAGTCATTATGATTATAAATATTTAAATAAAAGGAGATGTAAAAGCAATGCTAGGCGACTATAAATATGAATTGCTGATGAAGTATTTTGAGAATTTGAAAGAAGAAAAGGTAATATTGACTTATGATAATATTGAAAAAATAATAGGGTTTAAACTTCCTAAATCCGCCTATCAATATAGTGCCTATTGGGGTGTAAGTGATACACATACTATAACAAGGTCATGGGTAGAAAATGGATGGAAGAAAACAGAATTGAAGTTAGGTAAATATATAGAGTTCACGAAGGTTGATTAGAAAATTATTTAGGATTAAGATAGTTAGGGTGTAATTTGTAAAAATTGAGGAGCATTAAAAATGGGTAATTTGGTGATTTGGTGTGCTGATATTGGTTCGATTAAAAAGAAAAATTTTGGGTGGTGCAGAGCTGAATTAGGGAAAATAGATAGTTGGAGTATAGGAACAAGTATTGAAGAGTTTTCTATTGGTATCGCAAAGGATTTATCTAATGGATATAAAGTAGCTGTAGGGTTTGAATGCCCATTATTTTTACCGATATCAGATGAACCTTTAAATTTAACAAGCGCAAGAAAAGGTGAAGGAGACAGAGCGTGGAGTGCAGGGTGTGGAGCATTAGCCACAGGGTTGACCGAGACTGTTTGGATACTAAATAGAATTAAGATATTAATAAATGTAGAAATAAAGGTAACATTTAGGTGGGATAATTTTATAAATGAAAACGTTAACTTGTTTATATGGGAGGCATTTGTTTCTAAGGATTCGAAGGCTTTAACTCATTCAGGTGACGCAGAGATTGCGGTAAAAATATTTATAAAAGAATATCCATTAATAGTACAAGCTAACGCTGTGACAGCAGAGAATCCATATAATTTAGTTGCTGCTGCACTTTTGAGAACAGGAATAAGTAATGATATAGGTATGTTATCAGAACCGTGTATTGTAATAAAGGCGTAGAAAGGTTAAAAAAGTAGAGTTAAGGTATATCTTTTGTTACTAAAAGTATTGAGAAATACAGAATGCTAATAAAAAATATCATACTAGGTAGAACGTCATTTCTTACGGGATTTCATAACAATATTTAGATTTTTGAATTATAGTTAAAATTTTAAGATTTAAATTATATATTTAACAAAAGTGAAATGGTTGCTAATGCCAATTATAGCAGTATAATTAACTTAAAGTTATAGTATTTATTTATACTTTACTAAGGGGGCGAAGAGATGGAGTTTGGAACGATAGTTACAATTATTGGTATAATAGTTGGTGTGATAGGGATTACATATGGAGTGAATAAGACTACTAAAAAAAGTAGTAATAATATTAAAAATAGTGAAAATATAAAAAATATAAAAAACAGTAATGTTACAGTAAGTAATACTAATATTGGTGAAAATAATAGGATAACAAAGGGTGATAAGGATGCAGATGAGTAAATGGCTTAAAAATTTTATAACCCCAAATCATCCTGAAATAGTTCCAGATATGGAGAGTTGTGTTAGAGATGTCTTAAACTTCGATAAAATTCATGACTCTACCATAAATGTTCAAGATATAAACATAGGAACTGGAAATAGCATTGATAAAAGTATTAATGTTTTTATAATAAACACACCAGAATCTCAATTAACATCTGATAGCAGTATTACATTAACTGAAAAAATTAAACCAATTGAAGAATTGATTACTTCAGGTTTAACATATAAAGCAATTGAGGCTTATAATAAGTTGATGTATGATAATTTTGATGTAGGGTTATCAGTTAATGACAAATTTTCTATATACAATGGACTTTTGAACTGCTATGTCAACATCAATGAAGATGATGAAAAAATCAAATTATTGATAAAAAAGGTTGAGTCTCTCGGCGAAGTCAAAGAACTTAATAAATTTTTTTTCATACTGTCTGTATATTACCATAATAAACAAGATATTCAAAAGGCTATATACTTTAATGATAAAGCGTTAGCATTTAAGAGCGATTACTTAAATGCTATTCTTTCAAGAATATTTTTAAATGCCATCAATAAGACTATTGAATACAAAGATGCAATTGAGAAAATTACTTCACATCCTAAATATATTTCAGGGACTATAGAAGAAATTATCAAAATGAAAACTGTCCTAGGGGATATATCTCTTCAATGTGGAGAATATTATGAGGCGAAAAAGTATTATGAAGATGCTAATGCATTAAATTATACAGCACAAAGAGAATTAGCTATTGGTGTGTCTTATTACTTCATAGCTTCAATAAATAAAGATGAAACAGATACTATTAAGTTAAATGAAGTTGATTATGATGCATTAGATAAGGCTATTGATATATTTAATAAACTTTACAATACAGCTAACATAGAATTAAAAAAGACATTATATAAACAGCTAATGCCTTTCTATTTCAGTTGTCTTCATTTAACTCAAAGACCGAAAGAAATAATTAAAATTAGCTCTGAATCTAAAGAATATATAGATGTAATGAATAATGATTTAATGAGAGTTAAAGCAATTGCTGAGTTGTCTTTAGGTAACGATAACCAAGAAACAAGAAGAAACCTTTCTCCTGAAGAACAATTTAAGTTTGAAATTTTCAATTTGTCTCGAAAAGGCAAGTATGAAGAATTAATAGATAAGTTAAGACCATTTATAGACGATAAATACAAAGAGGACAAGCATCTCCAGTATATTTTTATGGATTCGTTAACTAGAAATCAAGATTATAATGAGTTTTTAGTATATTACAAGAAGTATATTAGTATTGAACCAGATGATGAACCAATTAATATGTTGCTTGTTTTATATTATGAAAGAATTAATGAGCATTTAAAGGCTAAAAATAAATTAATGGATATAGTAAGAGGTTCCAATAATGCATTCACGATTTTAGACGCTAGTAGATTTTTAGATATTAATAATTATGATGAGGAATTATGCATTGTCTTGGATAAGGTGTTTAATGGTGAATATAAAATAGGGAAAATTGATAAAAGCGAATTTATAAAAAGGAAGTTTTTTTACTTATTGAGGCAAGGCGATTTACAACTACTTTACATTTTTTATGATAGTCTTGATAAATTAAAGCTGGAGGATGTTGATTATTGTCAAATGACTATAGAGTACTACAGACTTAAAGGTGATGTTTTAAATGTAGCATTACAACTAGAGGAACTCTATAAGCTGACTAAAAATAATAAGTATCTACTTAGAAGTGCTGGTTATTACTTTAAAGCTAATGACTTAAATAAAACAGAGTCATTAGTAAAATTTCTTAGTACAAATAAATTGGCAGAAACATCGGAGTTATATATGCTCTACAGCACGCTAGAAGTATTTCATTCAAATCTGGGAAATGCTTTTGAATACGCTAAAAGGGCAAAAGAATTTGATAAAGATAATTCAAAGGCAAGAAGTCACCCATTCTTTGCTGGCATTAGCCTAAGATGTAATCGAGTCGACGATTGGATGGCTACAATGCAGGGTTATATTGTGGATTATCCCAACAATGGCTGGATTAAAGCGATTAAAATTGACGAAGGAGATATAAGCAAAGGTAAGTTTTTAGAAGAATTGCAAAAACAGACTGGGTCAAAAATACCAAGGGATAATACTATTCAAAATGCTTTTAATAACCATCAAATCGGGGTTTCAACATATATTAAATTTTCTGGAATTAATATTATACAGATAGTGGCTTCTAAAAATCACAAACAGAAATTAAAGATTACATCTGGAGATATAACTGAAGTTCAAACTACAACACAATTAGTAATAGATGAGATATTAATTGATTCTATAGGGCTATATATCTTGGCTGAAGCTGGATTATTAGAGTTACTCGATGAGTTTAAAACAGTATATATATCATATACAACTATTGAGTGCCTTCAACTATTATTATCAAATACAGAAAACGCTCTAATAAGGACAGTTTTTGATTATTTTAAAGATTCTGTGGACGTAAAGTTTGTACCAGTTGATACTGCAATACTATTAGACTTTAAACGAGTAGATGCATATCATGAAGAAACGATACACTGTGCAAGCTACTCACTAGACAATAAGATTCCATATTTAAACTCAGATTTTACTCTAAAGAGCAGCCTTGGAGATAAAGGCAGTTATATTGTTAATATAGTTGCCGTATTGAGGAGCATACAACAAAAGGATGAAAAACGGTCAATGATAATTAGCAATGCAAATATCAAACTTATACTTTCTAAGTACGATTTTATAAACTTTAATTCAGTAGACCTATTTAACCTATCACTAACTATTAATTCAAAGGAAGAAATGGTAGAAAAATTTAAAGTTTATCTCTCGATGGATAAAAATTCAGATTTATTAAGTTTCGTTGATGTTTATATTGTATTTCTTAAAACTATTCATAGTACTGTGACAAATGAAGTATTTCTAGACTATGCAATGATGGTTGTTAAGTATATTGATAACTATTCAAGTAAGAGTAAATATTATTTTAATTTGCTTGCTTTTCGGTATCCAGAATTCAAAGATTCACTACTTGCTTTAATTACCAAAAATAACTACATTAGTTTAGTCATTTTTGAGAATTTTTCAAAGATTCGCATAGAAGAAAATAAATTAGGAGATATTTTAATTTCAAAAGAATTTAAAAGGGGAAAAGATATAATAATTGCATGTACAAGAGGGATTAGTTCATTTCTACAAGTTTTCGGACAAAATGATGATGATTATAAATCATATTATAAATTTTTAACAGAAGTATGTGTAAAAATGGATGTGAGTATTGTTCAACAATTGAATGTAATTGCTAAAAAACACAATGATAAATTATAAAGTTATCATTTAACGGACTTAATACGAAAACCTTTAAATTACAAATGACAAATAATTGCTTATAAGTTGTTTAGATACCGAGATTATAAAATATATTCTGGAACGAACTTATTAAGGTGAATAACCAAATTAAGATTTTAGCTTATGAATTTGCCCAAATGCTAATTAATAGAATGAGTACACAATAAGAAACTTAAGTTATTGAGCCTAGAAATAGGCTCTTTTATATTTGTGAAGTATATTCATTAGTATATTAATTTTATTGAACTGACGTGTATCGAACGTAGAATAATAAGTAATGAGGACTTTGACACTGGTTGCATCATTCTTACGGTATATACATCAGAATTTTTATCTAGTAGTTATATTAGAATAACATTTAAAATATAATATTCTAAGGTAATAATACTAGGAGCTGTCCATGAATAAATTTGAAGAGTTAAATGATATACAAGAAACTCTTGCCAAATTTTATAGCAAAAGTAACACTAAGAAAAAGGCATTGAATTACTTAGATGAAATTAATTATATTATACTAAACTCGATGGATAAAAGATATCTTATAAAAAATGCACTTGAAAATATTAATCAATACAGGCATTCTATCTTTCTAGGGAAACAAATGAATTATAAAAATAATGTTATTGATAAGGTTAAATATTTCTATTTTAAAGAAAAGGATTCATATATTATTTTTATAACCTCTATACTTGGATGTCTAGGTATTAATCCTACTATTAAATCTTATAAAGAAACAATAGCAATTGTTCATGAACTTCTTTCTATGTATAATGTGCCCTTAGAAAATAGTTCTGAACTTATTAAAGAAAAAGAAATTATAGATATCCTTAATATGTCATTAGCTAAATCATCTATCGATATAATATACAAGAATAATCCACTTGTTATTTTGAATTTTAATATGTCTTCTAATCTGGATTCAGTATATTATATTAATCTTAATACTATTATTAATTCCAGAAACAATGCAATTGATAAGAGTCCAATTTCTGAAGTATTTATGCACGAAACTGGTCATGCACTGCACCTTGCAATAACAAATGATGATTCCGTAATTCCATATGGATTTAAGGAAATGTTTGAAGAAACTTTTCCTACAAGTTGGAATAATGTGCTTGCAGAGCATAAACAAGATGTTTTTGCAGATTGTTTTAGTATTGCATTAAGCTATAATACTAAATATGAAGATACAAATTCATTTTATAGCGGTTTTTCTAAAGAAAAGAGAAAAACAATGTATGACTATTTTGATAATCTAACTAGATACCCTTAATTAAAGGATGACGCTGTCTTAAATTAGGCTCATCATCAGCAATTATATCTTTCGATTATATCTTACAATAAATTTTTGTTGGGAATGCCTTCCCTTTCGTTAGAATCTTATATAAGTAATATCAGATAAGTAATATCGGAATTTGCCCATATACTTAAATAGCTGCTATGCAAAGCAGCTATTTTTTATTCTTTTCTTTAACATTAATATTTAATCATTATTTAATTAATTTATAGATGGGGTACTCGCAGAATACGTTACTTTCTTCTTCAGGAAGTTTCTCAAAATTATATTCAAAATCACTTTTATTTTCCAATAAAATACTAATGCCACATTGTATTGGTATGTTTTCTATTGATGCACTTCTAATTTCCATAAGTTTACGTTTTTCTTCTTTATTTAAGTCTCGCAAGCGTTTTATAATTTGATATTTATTAATTATATATATACAAGAATTACTATCATATTCTTGTAGCCATTCACATAAATTGATGGCAGTATCTAAACAGTTAGTAAAGTCATTATTTATGTCATATACTTTTATTAATTCTAGAATCAGAGTGTTAGCTGCACCAGAATTATCATTGTTTAGTGCGATACTTTTGAAAGAGTCCTCAACAACGTCTAAATCTAAATTACTGGACTCAATTATATCACTTGCTTTTAATAGCACATAAGGACTACATACAATCGTCTTCTGGTCTATTTGCGATATATAGTACACCCTGTGGTTTTTAAACATTTTGCTGTAATAATCCTCTATACTAATAATGCTGTTTTTATCAAGAGTGATAAGAATGGCAATATTTATATTAGCGATTATTACATTTGTAACTCCAGGCTGATTTGGGTATTTGATTTTTTTGTTATAAAGGACAATATCAATTAAAGAGTTAATATTAATGTAGTCTTTAGTATTAAAGATATCCATATTTAATTCATCATTAATATGAAAGAATTTCATCAAATCCAATATATCATTTAAATAGTTTAAATAGTTACGAATAGAATCACTTTCACTTTTAGGTAATTTTAAATTTGTTATTTTAACATTACCTATATTAAAGTAGTTTTTTTCAATTAACTTATTCAAGAATGTTGCATCATTTAATCTTTCTTTTAAATTACCCCTTGTTTTATAGTTTAATTCTGAACTATCGATATTATAGGTAAAGCTTTTGCCAAAACTAACTATACTATTCTCTTTAGAGTTTATAATTTCATAACTATCAAAATATTCAATCGAATCAATGACAATTTTCTTTTCCATTTTATGCGAAATCGTTTCTATTGCCATTTTACTTATGGGCATTGGTAATGTATTGCTGTTATCATAACCATAAAGATATACTTCATTATTAAAAAGATAATCGTTTAATGGGGTACCATCTGGGAACACTTTAAATGTTATTTTATTAAAGTTTCTTATATTTTTCGAGTGGTTATATGTACTAAATTGAAGTTCTCTATTATATAAAAAACTATAGCAAATGCTTTCTAATTGTTTTGAATTAGTCAAGTTTAAAGCTTTAAGATTTGCAGATAAGCTGTTTCGATTTTTTTTGCTTTTTTCAAAAGTCTGTTTATATCGATTGGTAGTAAGGTGGTATAATATATTTTTACATTATTTACACCAATGAGTTGTACAACGAAAAACAATACGCCACCGTCCGTAAGAAAGTTTTTCAAATCAGAGATGTTAAAAGAGAATGATATAGTATCATCACTAAATTCTTTAACAGCAGTACCTTTTACTTGTACGGGGATTTTGCCTTTTAAATTACTTTTTTTAGTATCTGTCGATTTATAAACCAAAATGTTTCCATCCCAAGATGGTGTTTTATCATTAGAATCAATAAATGGCTCTAATATATTACTTTGAAGTATAGCATTTATAACACCACTCACTGCAATTTGTTCAGTTTTATTATTAAGCAAAATAACCACCTCTATTAAAAATTTATCACTTGTTTATAAGTTTCAACTTTCACAATTGTCAACATTAATTTTACACATTTAAATTAGAGAGTAAAAGTCTAAACAAAATAGGAGCAAATGATTTGTTTAGTATTCTCAATTATGCATTTATTTTGCCCTTTCAGGAAGTATACCTGTCTGGATTTTTACTATTATATCTTGTTTAAGCTGTAAAATAATATTGATTTTTATACTATGGAAATTACATAAAGAATTTATTAATAGGTCTTCTTCAATAACATCAATAAATTTTTTTATAGACCTTCTTGTATATTCTTTTAAAGATACCAATGCATTTCTTGTTATTTTTAAATCGATTCCTTCATGAGTAGACTTTGACCTGTATTTGTAAAAAGACCTTATCTCCTTATATAATTCTAAAATTTTGACATCATCATCTTCTAAAAAAACAGCAACTCTCTTAGATAAATTTTCTGTTTTCATTGACTCACCTTTATTAAGGAACAAAATTTCAAGTGTTGTTATAATTTGTTCAAATGCCTTTGCGTCATATGACAGTTTATAGGAATATGTAAAACTATCAATTACTTTATGTAAGATTTCAAACGCTTCGTTATGATTTACTAGAAATTCATTTAAAACTTGTATTTCATTTTCATTAACTGTATATGTATTTTCACATAAAATATTTGCATCTTGTATAAGCACGGTGTTCGTGAACTCATTATTCATAATTAAAAATTGATACTAAAAATTCAAAAAAACTTCATATATTCCAATATCGCCCTCTTTAAATAACATGATTTTTGAAATAAAATCATAAATTTCTCTATACTTATTATCTTTATAGATTTGCATCTCATCATCGAATAATGGATTCTTATCAGATAGGTGAAATGAATTATCGAGCTTTGGTTGAGGGTATTGTAATTTATCTTTTTTAGTAATACATATAAAACTTATTTTTTCTTTCCCTTCATTTTCAGTTTTGATTTGAGCAAACAAATAATTATTACTAATAGAGTTATCACCCATAACAATCTTATCTTTGTATTCACATTCGTCTAAAAAAACTTCTTCTATTCTATACCCTTCCCCAATATTAACATTTAGAAATGTTTTATCTACTCCTAAAATAATAGCAAAAATATTAGTATTGATTTCGATACTTTGTTTTTGGCAAGCTAAAAACCATGCACTGCGGAACTTAATTTTTCCAGCACCTTATTCCCATTACTGGGGATTCATGGTTGAGTGTGTTAATCGGTAACTTGGGCCGGTAAAGACTAATAAATGACTGTGATGAACAA
>NZ_DATCQT010000208.1:0-1512 GCF_036569345.1 Clostridium sp. | reverse complement strand
TCCCCAATCTACGTCAATAGAACTTAAGTTATATTGTTCACTAAAAACTTTTTGTACATTTTCCTTTGTTACTGCTAATTTTTCACTTTTAGTATTACTGGCTGTAGAACTACCACATCCAGTAATACTAAATACTAATGAAACAACTGCTATTATTACTATCAATTTATTAGTTTTATTTTTCATCATTTTTCGACTTCCTCCCTATATCTAGTGTAGCCTGAGCTACACTGATTTATTTTTATTGTTTTTTTCCTCTCGTATACTCTGACCTATGTTTTTTCCTCGATTATACGATTCCATAGTTTGTTTTACAATAGGATTATTCTGAACTTTTTTAATTATTTTATCTTTTTGCTGTTGACGAATCATTTGATACGAAGACTTATCGTTATTTGGATGTATAGGCTCCGGTGTATTATTTGGTACATTATGTCCACTTGTTTCATTCTTTTCACTGCCATTACTACTATTAATTGGTTCGGGGGTATTATCTGAAATATTTCTATTTGAACTAGGTTGTTCACCCACTTGATTATCACCATTATTAGAAATAGGTTGTCTAGGTTCGGATGTATTACCACTAGAACCATTCATTTCATCATAAATAGATTTGTGTTCTTGGCTACCATTGTCATTAATACTGCTTTTCCCATCAGCATTACCCATTTCATCATAAATAGATTGGTGCCCTTGGCTACCATTCCCTTTAGTATTACCTTCTGGACTACTAATTCCGGCATTCTTACTAGAATTGTCAGTGCTACTATTAACAACATTTCCTTTGTTTAAATCTTCATTTCCCTTAGCCTTATCTTTAGCCATACCAGGATATATAGATTTTGCTTTATTCGCATCTGCATTTTTCTTATCCTTAGCCTTATCTTTATCCATGTCTTTATATAAACCACTTGCTATACCAGCGCCTGCTCCAAATGTAGAGCCTGCCATCTTGCCAGCACTACCTGCAATACTATTTGCAGTTTTACCAATATTCTTAGCACCTTTCATAGCAGTGCTACCTATCATGTATGCTCCTGCCATTGTTTTAAATCCGTCCCGAAGTCCTGCGTCTATTCCAAATAGCTTTTCTACCATATTAGGTCCGTCTATTACTGCAAAAGACCCTGCTACAAGTAAAACTACGCCTTCTATACCTGGTGTTATTGCACATAGTGCACTAAACAAGACATAGAATTTAAGTAACACAGCTATTAAAAAAGTCACTATAAACGTTGACATTATATTTTGTAGTATTTGTTTTGTTTTCTGTCCGTCATTAATATCAACTGGAGCTACAATAATAGCTAGAAATTTATTATAAGCAAGTTCAAAAATCATTTTTGCTAACTTAAAACATGTAAATGCTAATGTTGCACCAATTACTCCAAGTGACACAATAATATTTAAGAAGTTAATATTATATCTATAATAATATTCTTTCCAAAATGTCATCCATCCTTGGTTAAGCTTTTCTGTAGTTAACTTCCCATCTGTATCTGTTGCTATTTT
>NZ_DATCQT010000207.1:0-25655 GCF_036569345.1 Clostridium sp. | reverse complement strand
TCTTCTATGTTTTTTGATTTTCTAATGCGAAATATAGTGTTTTGTTCTAACTCATTCATAATTCAAAATGCTATCGCATAACTACATGTAAAATAAACCCAGTATAATAAAAAATTATACTGGGTTTGTAAACAACCTGAGCTAGAAATTATTCTAGCTCTTTTTTATGGTAAATTATACGATTTTAGTTGTCCACTCTTCACAATCCCAAACATCTGTTACTATGTCTTGATAAAATTCTGGCTCATGACATACTATAAGTATACTTCCTGTATATTCCTTTAGAGCCCTCTTTAGTTCCGCTTTAGCATCTACATCTAAGTGATTGGTAGGTTCATCTAATATCAATATATTAGTTTCCCTGTTTAATAGTTTCGCAAGTCTTACTTTCGCTTGCTCTCCACCACTAAGCACGGTAATTTTACTTTCAATATGTTTTGTAGTAAGTCCACACTTAGCAAGTGCAGATCTCACCTGTCCCTGCGTAAGACTTGGGAATTCTTGCCAAAATTCTTCAATACAATTATTTCGGTTGACTCCCTTTATTTCTTGTTCATAGTATCCTATATATTGATAATCACCTAAATTTGTATGACCTGAAACAGCCTTGATATCACCCATAAGACTCTTTAATAATGTTGTTTTTCCAACACCATTGGCACCAGTTAAAGCAATCTTTTGTCCTCTTTCCATATATAAATCTAATGGTTTAGACAATGGAGTATCATAACCAGTAACTAATTCCTTAGTTTTAAATATTATTTTACCAGAAGCTCTTGCAGATTTAAAAGTAAACTGTGGTTTTGGTTTATCTTTTGTAACTTCCATTCTATCAATTTTATCTAATTTCTTTTGTCTTGATTTTGCCATGCCACTTGTAGAAGCCCTTGCTTTATTTTTAGCAACAAATACCTCTAGTCTTGTAATTTCCTTTTGCTGTCTTTCAAAATCAGATTCCATTTGCTTTCTTTTAGCTTCATGAACTCTTAAAAATTCTTCATATGAACCTATATATCTAGTTAATTTTTTGTTTTCCACATGATATATTATATTAATTGCACCTTTTAGGAATTCAATATCATGAGATATTAAGATAAATGCATTTTCATAATTTTGAAGATATCTCTTAAGCCACTCTACATGGGTCTCATCCAAAAAGTTAGTAGGCTCATCAAGTAGCAGAACATCTGGTGCTTCTAATAAAAGCTTTGCAAGAAGAATTTTTGTTCTTTGTCCACCACTTAAATCTGCAACATCATTTTCAAGACCAACATCTTTAAGTCCAATTCCTGCAGCTACCTCATCTATCTTAGAATCAATAGCATAAAATCCATTGTTATCAAGTTGATCTTGAATTACTCCCATCCTATCCAGTAACTTTTCTAGTTGCTCTGGGGTTGCCTCTCCCATTTTCTCAGTTACGTTAATCATTTCCTCTTCTAAGTCAAAAAGATATTTAAAAGCACCCCTTAAGACTTCCCTAATAGTTTTTCCCTTTTCCAAAACAGTATGTTGGTCCATATAACCAACCCTTACACTACTTGACCACTCAACTTCTCCTTCATCTGGCATAAGCTTGCCAGTAATAATGTTCATAAAGGTTGATTTACCCTCTCCGTTAGCCCCTATTAGTGCTATGTGTTCCCCTTTAAGTAATCTAAAAGATACATCTTGAAATATTACTCTGTCACCAAATCCATGGCTCATATTTTTTACTACTAATCTACTCATTTGTTTTTCTCCTTACTATAATACGATTTTATATATTTATAATTTTTACATTATGAAAGTCACTCTAGTCATATAATTATGTTTTTAATAGTTTAATTGACTATGTTAATTTTAGATTAATGAAAATATATGCAATTTTTCATATGTTTGTGTTTAATTCATGTATAGATTAAAAAATGGCACATATACAAGTGTAATTTATAATTGCCCTTATGTCAAAACATTTTTATTTATTTCATATTACAAAGTAATTCAGTGTGTTATAATACTATAGATAAATAACTTGATATTTAGTTATTAAAATTGATTTATGCCCCTAAAGAATACAGGAGGGATTTAAAATGACTTGTAAATTTTACTTATATAAAGGTAAAGGTAGAAATGCGGAAAATGGACACCTTTGGATATATGCCAATGAAATAGAAAATTTCGATGGTGAGTATGAAAATGGAGATATAATAGAAGTATACAATTTCAGACGTGAATTTATAGGAAAAGGATTCATAAATGATGTTTCTAAAATTGCAATAAGAATAATGACAAGAGATATTAACGAAGAAATTGACGAAGAGTTTTTTAGAAAAAGGCTTCACGCTGCTTGGCAGTATAGAAAAACAGTTATTGATACTTCGAGCTGTAGATTCTTGTTTGGAGAAGCAGATTTTGTACCTGGAATGATTATAGATAAGTATGAAGACTATTATGTTATTCAGTCTTTAGCACTAGGAATTGACAAATACAAAGATATAGTAGTTAAGCTCTTAACTCAGGAATATGCTGCAAAGGGTGTATATGAACGAAGTGACGCTAGAGTACGTGTTCTCGAAGGAATGGAGCAAATAACTGGATTTTTAACAGAACCTTTCGATACAACTATAGAAATTGTTGAAAATGGAGTTAAATATTATGTTGATATTGCAAATGGTCAAAAAACTGGATTTTTCTTAGATCAAAAGGAAAACAGAGCTGCTATCCACAGATTATGCGAGGATGCTGATGTTTTAGATTGTTTTACACACACAGGTTCCTTTGCGCTTAATGCAGGTATAGCTGGAGCTAAAAGTGTACTTGGAGTAGATATTTCTGAATATGCAGTAGAATATTCAAGAAAAAATGCAGAACTCAACGGACTATCGGATATAGTTAAATTTGAATGCCATAATGCCTTTGACGTTCTAAGGCAATGGTCAAGAGATAAAAGACAATATGATGTAGTAATACTAGATCCCCCAGCTTTTACAAAGTCACGTTCTACTATAGATGGTGCTACAAGAGGATACAAAGAAATAAACCTACGTGGTATTAAATTAGTTAAACCGGGCGGATATTTTGTAACTTGCTCATGCTCTCATTTTATGTACCCTGATTTATTTAGAGATACAATAGCTGAAGCAGCATTGGATGCTAAAAGGACACTTAGACAAGTAGAATTCAGAACTCAAGCAGCAGACCATCCTATACTATGGAATTCTGATGAATCTTACTACTTAAAATTCTACATATTCCAAGTAGTATAGAAAAAAAGGTGCATCCTATGATCTTTCTCCTACGTTATGCAAAATAAGAGCTTGAAACGTGAAATTCCATTAAATAATTCTAATCTTTTGCCAATATAAATTTCTTTACCTCTGGGTATTTCTCTGGGGGACATAACAATTATTAATTGTTATGCTCTCACATTCGGCTTACAGCCGGTTCGCTAGCCTTCCTTACAGGAAGTCTCACGAGAGTTTTATATTGGCAAAAGAAGAATTACTAAATGGATTTTCAATGTTTCTGCTCTTCTTATTTTGAATAACTATGGAGAAAGATCATACTATATCGCATATCTATATTCCAGGTCTATCCACTTGAGCTACTGTGGAATAAAAAAAGTATATATTACGTAAAATGCATTTGAACAAGCCTTAGCAATTCTAATTTATTTTATTTATAGCTGCGTGAAGAAAAACTCATTGTTTGAGCGATAGCGAGTTTGAGTTTTTTAGCAAATGTAAATAAAATAAATTTTAGAATTCCTAGGCGTAGTGAAAGCATCTGGAGTAATATATACTTTTTATTACTTTATAATTCACTTAAATTATAATCCCATCCTTATACTCTGGAACAATATCTATAATATCTTTTTTGCAGCAGTATTCTAAATCTGCTTCTAAGCCTAGCTCCGTAATCCTTTTATAGTGGCTGGCATATTTTATAAAGCTATGAATATCTTCATTGTTTTTATAGATGTAATGTGAAGTTATAGCTATATCTGATAGCTCTGCTTGTACTAATTTTAATATACAATCTATTATGTACCCACTGCACAGAAAATCATCTATGGAGAATTCACCATAAGTTCCCGCATTAACTATTACTACATCTTTATTTAAAGATACTACTTTTTTTGCTGTAGCTTTAGCGTTTACCATGGCACCTATTAGAATGTTACTCGCGCCAACACAGCCTTTTATAGCTTTTGTACCATTAGTAGTAGTCATAACAAGTCTTTTGCCTTGTATGGTATCCTTAGTGTATTCTAGAGGTGAATTCGAATAGTGAAAGCCCTCTATTTTTAATGCATTTCTCTCTCCTCCAAGCATAAACTCATCTTTACTATTTCTTACAATCTCAGCTGCGACCTCCACTGTCAAAACAGGGATTACCCCTAAACATCCGTTATTAATTGCAGTAGTTATTACACTAGTTGCCCTAAGCATATCAATTACTATCACTGTTTTATCTTTTATTTTTTCCTTTTTTATATCATCTGCAGAAACTATTATATCTATTTTCATAATATTTCACTTCCTAAATTGGTTTTAATTTTCAATGTGTTTATTTATAAATTAAAATTCTTTCCTTGATATAAATCTAATTGTTTTAATTTATCATCTATAGCATTTAATACTTCCCATTTTTTCAAACTCCACATAGGACCTATTAGCAAATCCCTTGGTGAGTCTCCTGTTAATCTATGAATAACCATTTCAGGCGGAAGCATAGTAATTGACCTACAAATTACATCTATGTACTCAGCTTGTTCCATGAATTTAAGCTTTCCTTGCTCAAAAATGTCAACCATTGGTGTGTTTCCTAAAAGATAAAGCAAATGCATTTTTATTCCTTTTACGTTTTTATGAGCAACATAGTCTATTGTTTTTAACATTTCCTCAGTGCTTTCCCCAGGGAGACCAAAAATAGTATGCACCACAACATCTATGTTTCTTTTATTAAGTTCACTTAAAGCCTCTTCGAATCTTGATAATTTGTAACCTCTATTAATAATTTTTGCACTTTCATCATTTCGAGTTTGAAGCCCTAGTTCTACCCATGTGTACACTCTATGAGAGTATTCCTCTATAAGGTCTAATACAGCTTTATCTAAGCAATCAGGTCTAGTTGCTATTGCAAGAGCCACTACCCCTCCCTGCAATACTGCCTCCTCATATTTTTCTCGTAATATCTCTATTGTTGCATAAGTATTTGTATAGGCTTGAAAGTAGGCAATATATTTTTCTGTTTTCCACTTTTTTCTCATCATAAGCTTTATATCCTCAAATTGCTTTGTAATAGAAAAAATTCTATTTCCAGCAAAATCTCCTGAACCCCTTTCGCTACAAAACAAACATCCGAGGTTACTAATAGTTCCATCTCTATTAGGACAAGAAAATCCACCGTCTAAGGCAATTTTACTAACTTTATCACCAAATTTTTCTCTTAAAAAATAATTCAAACTATGGTATCTTTTATCATTCCATGTTTTCAATACTAATCTCTTCCTCTCTTTATTTAAGGACAATTAAAATAAATAACTAGATATTAAACTAATTATTTATTTTAAAATTTAAAACATATATTAATTATACCTTATTATTCATAAAGAGAGCATAACTTATAATTTATCTATAGTGAAATCTTTCAAATTTAATTTCCATTTACCAACAATATCTGCTTCTGAACTATTTACTTTTGATCTAGGTATCACTTCAAAAGTCATTGTATCCTGCCCAAAGGAAGAGAACACCATTTCAACCTTTTCTATAGGATAGTCTTTTTGAAAGTCAACTGGGATCATATCTCCGCTTTCTACTTGATAAACCCTAATACATTTGCCCATGTTTTCCTTGTTATATTGTACAAGTAAAAACTTTTCATCTAAGGAGAAGGTCATAAATTCAACTTTAGAATCTATTAATAAATCCATTGCTATTAACTGCTTACCAATTGGTTTTTCCTTAGCTACCTCGCCAGACCCTCCATCTTGCTTTGATTGCTCCGATGAACTTCCAGCATTTCCCTGAACAGCTAGGGATTCATCAATACTAATAACACCTATGAAAGAATTTTTATTATAGCTACTAACTGCAAGTTTGTCTCCTACATAATTATAATTTATAGAACTAAATTCTTTTACTGGAACCATAATTTTGTATAACTGTGAACCATCGTCTTTTGAGTATGCATATTTAGGAAGTCCAGCTTTATCAATAATTAAATTTGTTTTTACATCTTTTTTATTTCGGAATCTAATGCCTATGCTTTCTACAAAAGCTTCCTTTTGTGCTTCACTAGTAACTTCACTTATTTTGTATTCAGCTCCATCTTTGACAATTTTAATAGAATATTCATCCAAGCAAGATAATGAACTATCCATAGACGTTCTTGTAACTCTAACCTTAAAAATTCCAGTTCTACCAACCTCATTGCTTTCTGTAACTTTATAGCCCTTTATTTGCATATCACTAATTGGCATATTAGAAGCTTTTTCAAATAAAATCTTTGTGTATAATTTTTTACCGCTTTCATAATCTCCTTTCATTATAAAACTCATATAACTATCTACTATATTACCTGCTGTTTTAATTTCAAAAGCATTAATTTCGGGTTTTTCTTCTTTCCCTTTATTAGAGCATCCTATTAAAGAAAAAGCATAAAAAAATATTATTAAACAACTTAAAATTTTTTTCAATATCTCCACTCCTTTTAATTGAGTTTTAATTTATTTATGATAATCATAAATATCTTTAAAATATATAAAGTTATATTAATTATGATAATTATAGTTTCCCTCTAAATTAATTTTTAATTTATAAAATCATCATTTATTATTAAAATCGTGATTTTTTACTAAAAAACACACATATATTTATAAATATAAGCATCTTATTTAAATAAGCACTTATTTTAATAATTTATGGAGGAGATATTTTGAAAAAAACAATCGGTTCAATTTTTCAAACAGCAGCTGTATTTATTGGTACTATAGTAGGTGCTGGGCTTGCTTCTGGTCAGGAGATAACCCAATTTTTCAGTAGTTATGGATATGTTAGCTTCTGGGGAATTCTTATATGTTGTTTAATCTATATTGTTATAAGTTCAATTATAGTGTCTATTAGTCTGAAACATAAATTAAGCTCCTATACTGAGCTTATAACCCTTGTAAGCCCAGGTTTCTTCGGCGTGATTACAGATATTTTCACAGGTTTTTTCTTAATTAGTGGTGCTGCTATAATATTAGCTGGAAGCGGTGCACTTCTTCATCAATATTTTGGTGTTTCAAAATGGGTTGGAATTTTGCTTATGGCAATAATCACTTTATATACTGTACTTAAGGACACTAAAGGATTAATAACTATTAATTCCTTTATAGTACCAACTCTTACTACAATTGTAATAACTATATTCGTATTATATTTAGTATTATACAAAGATATGGTAAGTACTACCTATATAAAACAAATTCCCTCCTATAAAAGCAACATAATCCCTGCTCAGTGGTTTTTTTCAGCCTTGCTCTATTCTGGTTTTAATATGCTAAGTTGTAGTGGTGTGCTAGTTCCACTAAGTCAAGAAATTAAATATAAACGTATTCTTATTCCTGGAGTTATATTAGGAGCCTTAGTTCTAACCATATTATGCTATTTGATAAATATAATGCTTCTCCTTAACATACCTCAAATTTTCAAATACGAAATTCCACTTTTGTATATAACAAACCGTTTTGGAATGCTTATGCAGATTCTTCTACTTTGTGTAATTTGGTGTGAAATGTTTTCAACTGAAGTTTCTAATATTTATAGTGTGGGAAAAACTTTGGAGAAAAAATTTAATATTTCTTATAAAAAAGCTGTTCTAATAATACTTGTGCTCGCGCTACCAATTTCTCAAATTGGTTTTAAAACCTTAATAAAAGTTCTTTATCCTGGTTTTGGTGCAATAAGTTTTATATTTTTAATTCAATGTATTATATTTTATAGAAAAACTACTAAAAAGCAGAATTGACATTATATATATTGAACTGTACAATTTTTATATAAGCTAAGGTACATGGATTTATAAAACAAGGAGATAAAGATGATTAACAATTCATTAAAATTAAGCAATTCAAACTTTTTAAAACTACTAGGAAAATGTAATTTATGCCCTAGAAAATGTTTAGTTAATAGATTAGAAGGGGAATTAGGTTTTTGCAGAGCTTCTAAGGATGTAAAAATAGCTAAAGTCAGCTTGTACCATTGGGAAGAACCCTGTATTTCAGGCTCAAAGGGTTCTGGTACTGTGTTCTTTTCCAATTGTAATCTGAGATGTGTGTTTTGTCAGAATTATAAAATAAGTCATGAGGGCAATGGAAAAACAGTATCAATAAATAGGCTTTCTGAAATCTTTCTGGAGCAACAAGAAAGAGGAGCACTTAATATAAATTTAGTTACGCCTACCCACTATGTCCCGCAAATAATAGAGGCTTTAAAACTCGCGAAAGATATGGGACTTAATATTCCTATTCTCTATAATTCAAATGGATATGAAAATATAGATACAATTAAGTCACTCCGAGGTCTTATTGATGTTTATTTACCAGATCTAAAATATTATAAAGATAAATATGCTCTTAAATATTCAAATGCTCCTAATTATTTTAATGTAACACGCAAAGTTATTACAGAAATGGTTTCACAAGTAGGAATAAACACTTTTGATGATAGTGGGATTATTCTAAAGGGAGTAATAATAAGGCATCTGATGTTACCTGGATTATTATTTGACTCTAAAAAAGTAATAGACTTTATATATAATACTTTTAATGATAGTGTATATATTAGCCTAATGAATCAGTATACCCCTATGCAAGATCTATCCGAGTATCCTGAAATAAACAAGGTCCTAAATCCTAATCATTATGAAACTCTAATAAACTACTGCCTAGATTTAGGCATAACCAAGTGCTTTATTCAAGAAAATGGGACTTCATCTAAAGCCTTTATTCCTAAATTTGATTTAAGCGGAGTATAAAAATTTAATTACTCTATCAATAAAAAGTCCCCATGATTTTAAAATCATAGGGACTTTCTATTATCTATTCTATATATGTAATGTTTTTATCTTTGTCAAAATTTAACTTTACATTTTCAACAGAAAAGTATAATATACAAGCGAATATAATACCTGCAATAACATCTGCAAAATAATGTTGTTTTATAAACATAGTAGACAAAATTATAGAAATGGCCATAACCCCACAAATTACTTTAATCAATTTGCCAACCTTTTCTGATCTACAGGTGTACATTGCTATTAATACAGAATCTAAAACATGAATACTTGGAAAACAATTATAAGGTTTATCAACTGCATACAAACTGGAAACCAAATTACTGAAGAAATCTGTTCGCGTTATTATGGGTCTTGGAACATATGTTGGATAAAAATAAAATATTATATAAGATGTGATCATGCCTATATTTAAGGTTATAAGTAATTTTATATACCTTTGTTTATCTAATACACATAAAAAAGCAGAAAAAACTACTATAAACATATACCAAGATACATAAGGTAATATAAAAAATTTATTAAAAGGTATGAATTCATCCACAAATGTAAATAGGGAGTTATAATTCCCTCTGTTTTGATTTAATATTGGGTATGAAATACTTATTAAGGGTATGCTTAGTCCAAATAGCCCTCTCTTAAAAACATCCTTCCATTCTTGTGATACTACATTCTTTTGTAATTGTCCCACCTTAATCCCCCTGACCCCCATCAATAAAAGCTATATTTTATATTTTTTTAAATCATCTTTAAATGAGCTTGTTATCTTTTTAAATTCAAATATACTATCAATAAGTTTTTTTATTTCATTAGTATAACTTCCAACACTTGCACTTACCTCTTCTGAAGATGCAGAACTTTCCTCAGCAATTGCAGCTAGAGATTCTATTGTTTCATATATGTTTGTAATAGATTTTGATTCTCTGTCTAAATCATTTATAGTATTTATCATTGCCGTAGAAACTGTTCTAACAGACATTGTAGCTTCGTAACTTATATCTCTTACTTCTTCAAGTCCCTTAGTCTCATTTTGAAGAATATCATACTGGTCACCAATTTTATTAACAAGTGTATTTATATCCTTAACAAACTGGATCAAATTGCTATTAATTTCTTCTACAGCGCTCTTCGATTGTTCTGCCAGCTTTCTCACTTCATCAGCAACTACAGCAAAACCTTTCCCTTGTTCACCAGCACGAGCAGCCTCTATAGATGCATTAAGGGCAAGTAGATTTGTTTGCTCTGAAATTTGAGAAACAATTGATACTATGTTTGTTATGTCATGAGCCTTTGTTTCTAACTTAACACCATTATCTTTAACCTCTTGAAATTTTTCTAGTGTTCCAAGTATATTTTTACTTGTACTATTAACACTTTCATAGCTTTTATTAATCTTTACAATTGCTTTTTCTAATTCATCCTTATTATCATTTTCATTTTTAACAATATCACTAAGCGCTCTAATATTATCATTCAAAATTGAAACCGCATTTTCAGTATTCTCTGCTTGGCTTACTGAGCAGCTAGCCATTTGCTCAACTACCCCTGATATATCCTCTGATGTATTGTTCATTGTATGTGAAATTACATTTATATTTTGCGCGAAATTATCCATTTCATCGGTTACACCCTTAAAATCAACGAAATCTGCTCTAAATCCTTTTTTATATTCCTTAAGTTTTTTATATAAGTCCTCATATTCATCGCCAGTAACTATGTCACCATCTTCAACATAATTATTGTTATTAATTTGATCTATAGTTTGCATAATTAGATTTTTAGGTCTTCCCATTATAAAAGATGCTAGGAATGATGCGGCTCCTGAGATCACCGCTATCTCTAACACTTTTATAATATCAGCTGCTCCCATTATTGCAAATGACCCAATCAAAGCTATAAGGAAGGTAACTAGACTTACTTTCCCATGTATACTTTTAATAAAGCCTAAAGATAAAATTTTATTTATTTTATATGTTTTTTTATAATAAATATCCTTTTCAAAGGTAAGTTTTAAACTTAAACTGTCTGTTGTTTTTTCTAATTGTTTTATATCAATTTTCTCATTAAAGTACTCACAAGTCCCATCTAAAAGCCCCAGGAAGTAATCAAACATTGCTCTCTTCGAATTATAAGTAAAAATAGCCTCACGACTAGAAATAGGTTTTATACCTACAAGTGGTGGCTTAGCCCCATCAAACTTCTTTGTCATTACCACATGTATATCAAATAGCGATTTTAAAAATGAATATACATTTTCAGTCTCAAAAAATGCAGGAAAGTCCCTATGAAAAGCGCTTATATTATCTTTTCCTATGGTTCTCCATAATTCTTCAATAGTTATATTTTGTTTTTTTGATATGTTCCCAATTACATTTTTAACTTGTCCATCATCTACATTCTCTACAGGTGAAAATATCTTACGTGAATTCCACCCCACAGATTCCATAGCATTATTAACAATCTCATCACTATAAAGCTTTCTACAGGTTTTCATCCAAGTAGCTACTACTGTTCCTTTCATGACATTATACCCTCCTTCTTCTATTGTTTGTTTTCTTTACTAAATTATTAAATGGGTTATTGTATTAACGTCCCACTAAAATTATCTATTTAATGTATATTATATACTATAAACTACCAATAATGTTTCGTTAATAAGATTAATTATTAATTTATGGATTATTTGGTTGATTTATCACTATAATTAATGATGATTTTTACTTATCTAATATATTTTAAAAAAATAAATCTCAAAACAAAAAGCACATCCCTTTTTAATAACGGGTGTGCTTTTATTTTTAAGACATATAATCCTCATCTCAGTTGTAATCTTATACCTTAAATTCTACACTATCTAATCTTGCAATTACTTTAAGCTCAGTATGGTTAATTGTATCAGTCTTTAATGAGTTTCTATTGCTAATTAACAATATTTTATTACTGCCCAATGTTTTTATTTGTCTTATTACTCTCTCTCCATTATAATCCACTAGTGCAATAGCATTATTTTCTATTTCATGTGTCAAATGAGCGAAAGCAATATCTCCGCTACAAATTCTAAACCCAAGCATATCGTCATTCTCTATTTCTAAAAACAATACTTTATCTATTGCATATCCTTCCACTTTATTTGATATTATAGGCATTTGCCTTATACCAATAGCTTTAGCTAAATCATATTTATAAATAGATACATCTTTTAAAATTGAACTAAACGCATCATTCCAAACTTCTTTTACGTTTCCAGCGCTAGGTTTTTCTAACTTAGGTTTTCTTTCTTCTACAGACTCAACATCTTGAAAAGCTACTGAAGTATCTTCTATTTCATCACCTAATATTTTCGATATTTTTTCTAACAATTTTTCATTTATAACTTTTCTTCCCAGTTCAATTTCATTAATAAAACTTTCAGAAACTCCGATTTTTTTACCTAATTGTTTTTGGCTTATTTCTTTTGCCTCTCTAACCTCTTTAATCCTATCTCCTGCTCTGCTCATAATTCTCCACCTTTCTAATTTAATAATTAATTATTAAATATCTAATTACAATTTTACACCATTTCTTGCCTATATAAAAACCCTTTGTTTAATATTTTTCAATTGTGTATATTAAAAAATATAAATCCTCTGCAATAATGCAGAAGATTTATACTTTATGGTTTTAAACATTCAATAATTCAGCAAATAAATATGCTGGTCTATTATCATGTACTTTATTCTCTTTTTTTATAAGCTTCTCTTTCTTGAATTAAATGATCCATGAGATAACTGACTGTCCAATTTATAGATGTTGGTGTAACAGCAGCTAGTATTGTATTAACATCTTTAATTTGTCTTATATCATCAATTAAATCATACAACTGCTTATCATTATAATTATTAAATAGAAGTAATTTTTCCTCAGGTAAATCTATATTATTTTTTTTACTTTCTATATTATTTAGTATTTCTTTAATTGTTACGTTGCCCATGTTTTTCTCTATTACTTTGCAAGGTAATATATGTTGCGCAGATAACAAACTATTAAGTTGTTCTTTTTCTATTCCTGTAAGTCCATATGCAAGGATAAGTTTTTCATTAATAATCTCCACGCTATATTCCCCCTACAATTTTCTATTTTTTATAATTAGATGATTGTTGTTATTAGATTTTTTCTGGCTCACTATACTTAATCCCTAAAGTGTCAACGCTCATGCTTTTAATTTTTTGCTCTTTTTTGGGTTTATCACTAAAATCTTTTTTTACGTTGGCTATTTCTAAAGCATATTCCATTCCCTCTGTTACTTTTCCAAAACCTGCATAACTTGCATCTAAATGAGGAGAATTAGCTACCATAATAAAAAACTGACTTCCTGCTGAATCTAAATCATTAGATCTAGCCATTGATAAAACACCTGTAGAATGTTTTAAATCATTTTTAAATTTATTTTGAGAAAATTCACCTTTTATTGAATATCCTGGTCCACCCATGCCTGTTCCATCAGGGCAGCCACCTTGAATCATAAATCCTGGTATTACTCTGTGAAAAGTAATTCCATTATAAAAACCCTTGTTTATAAGGCTAATAAAATTATTTACTGTATTCGGTGCGACTTCAGGGTACAATTCTGCCTTTATTATTTTACCGTCTTCCATATTAATCGTTACTATTGGATTCATATATTTATCTCTCCTTTTATTATGTAGTCTTTATAAATTATATCACATATTATATTATTTACTATTTTATATATATAAGTCATAATAAAAAAAATAACTAGTAAAAATGCTAGTTATTTTTTTAGAAGATCTACCTTGTAAAAAATTAAATAATTTGCTGGTCGACACTTATTTGTAAACTCATCGTGCCTTGAGGTTCTTCTAATTCTATATGAAGATTTCCTCCTGGAAGTATTATTAAAAAATGGTCATCTAGCATGTCTACCTCTTGATTTTTATCAATATTAACTATATCTATTTCTAGATTTCCGTTAGCCTCTGCTATATCATATTTATAACCAACATTTAAATTACCAAATGTAGTTATCTCTTTTAAGACTTTATCCTCACTTGCGATTACTAAATGTGCAATATTTTTATTTTCTGCGAGTTCACATACTAGATGATTTATAATACATAAACAATTACTTTGCGCTGGATTATTGATAACTATACAATTGATTTTTTTTCTCTCTTCAATTTTCATATTAAATATATCATGACCTATTTGGTGTTCATTGTTCTTTTTCAACTTAAACACTTTCATTTCATCA
Source organism: Clostridium sp. (assembly GCF_036569345.1). Classification (GTDB taxonomy): domain Bacteria; phylum Bacillota; class Clostridia; order Clostridiales; family Clostridiaceae; genus Clostridium_AD. The sequence continues at coordinate 11,359 of NZ_DATCQT010000207.1, read as the reverse complement.
CCTTATTTCTGTTGTTTATTGTATAATACATTTTATTCACATAGTCATGATATTGCTATAACTAATATTAATGTAAATACATAAATTTTATTTTTTTAAAGTGATAAATGACAAAACCTATAAACAAAAATGAGTTATAATTTTAATAATTTATAACTTAAATCAATTGCACTCATACTTTTAGAAGAATTATATATAGTTACTATACCCTTTGTTTTCTTTTCATTTAAAAGATTATTAAAGGTAAGTTGCCTTTTTAGTTGATTTACAGTACCTATACTACCATCAATTATAATAGTTCTCCTCCCAACTATTTTAGCTAATTCTCTTTTTATAAATGGGTAGTGAGTGCATCCAAGGACTATAGCTGCTACGTCTATTTGCGCAAATTTCTTGAGCTTTTCTTTTAAATATTTTTCAACTTGATCTCCCTCTATTATTCCATTTTCTATAAGTTCAACGAGCCCAGCACAAGGAAGAGGTATTATATCCACTTCGTTATTGTACAACTTCATTAAATTACTAAATTTCTTTTCAGCTAAAGTCATGGGAGTAGCCATAATAATTATGCTTTTCCCCCTGCTAATCTCTACAGCCGGCTTTAGTGCTGGTTCTATACCAATTATAGGTATGTCCGTGTATTTTTTCCTTAAAGCATCTATAGCTGCACTCGTAGCTGTATTGCACGCAATTACTATTACTTTAACTCCTTTATCTAAAAGAAAATCCACTGCCTGAAAAGTTAATTTTTTAACCTCATTTACATCTTTAGTTCCATAGGGTGCATTTAAAGAGTCCCCAAAATACACAAAATCTTCATTAGGCAGTACTTTCAAGGATTCCTTTAACACACTTAGCCCACCAACTCCTGAGTCAAAAAATCCTATTGGTTTTTCTTGATTATTCACAACATCACCACCATATTAAAATTGACAATTTTACATATAAATTATAAGAAAATAAAGATAAATTATTATCTTAGCATTTTCTAGTCACATATATACGTTACATTAAATAATATATTAATAAGTCTATTAATTTAAATTATAACATAAAAGGAGGGAATGTTATGCCTTCACCACCTAATTTATACAAAATTAAGAATTCAATAAGCAATGGTTTTGAAGTAATATCTAACAAGTCTGAAAATTTTATTGAGATATCCAAACTTAAATATAAAATTCATACTGAAGAAGATAGTATGGAAGATCTCTACAGAGATATAGGAAAAGAATTGTACAATATTTTCAAAACTAATAATCACGTTGAAAGTTCTTTATTAGATTATTGTAATGCTTTAAAAAAAATAGAAAACCGTATTAAAAGTCTTGAAAAAGAACTTAATAAAAAGAAATAAAAAATAAACGGCCTTTGCCCTTTGGAATTCAGGGCTTTAGCCGTTTAAGTGATTTTTATTCTGTAATTAAATCCTTTGCTTCACCACGCAACTTATTTAGATGTTTTATTTCTACAAAAATAAACGTGCCTGTAATAATTGAAGCTAATAAATCTGAACTAGGTCCTGACATCCACACACCATCTAAACCAAAGAACCTTGGAAGAATAAATAGTAATGGTATAAGAAGTATTACCTGTCTGCTTAATCCTAAAAATATAGCTACTTGGGCTTTACCCATAGCTTGAAAATAGTTTGAACTAACTATCTGAAAACCTATTATAGGAAGCATAAACAAGTATATTCTAATTCCATGACTACCTATTGCAATTAGCTGTGGGTCATTATTAAATATACTTATAATTTGTTTTGGAAATAACTGTACTATTATAAATCCAGTTGTAGTTATAGCTGAGGCTCCAAGTATTGCCAATTTTAAAGCATGTTTTACACGTTCATATTTTTTTGCTCCATAATTGTATCCTATAATTGGTTGACAACCTTGGTTAATCCCAAAAGTAGGCATTAACACCATCATTACCACACTCATAATAACCCCCATTGCTCCTAGGGCCAAATCCCCCCCATATTGAACTAAATTTCTATTAGAAATAATAGTCGTTACGCTTGCGGCGATTTGCATTGAAAATGGAGACATACCTATAGCAAAAATGCTTTCTACAACCTTTGCATTTAGTTTTAAATTTTTGTAGTGAATCTTTAATACACTGCTTCCACCATAGAAATAATATAATACCCATATAGTATTCACGCTTTGAGCGATAACAGTTGCTATAGCTGATCCTCTAGTTCCCATATGTAATCCAAAAATAAAAATTGGCTCTAAGATAATATTTAACACTCCTCCAATTAGCATTGTAAACATAGCAACCCGTGGATTTCCCTCAGCTCTTATAGTATTATTCAGTCCAAACCCTACACTTTGAAAAATTCCTCCTATTAATATTATTCTTATGTAATCCTTGGCATATGGCAATGTATCTTTACTTGCCCCAAATTTTAATAACATTGGTTCTAAAAATATAAGTCCTAAAGCGGTTACTATAAGAGATGTTATAATTAGAAGGGTAAAGGCATTCCCTAATATATGCTCTGCCTCTTCCTTTTTTTGTTGCCCAAGTTTTATAGATATAAGTGAAGCGCTTCCAATTCCTACAAGCATCGCAAATGCCATTATAATAAGAGATACGGGAAATGTTGCTGTAACTCCTGATAGTGCAAGTTCCCCTATACCACGTCCAACAAATATTCTATCTACAACATTATATAAACCGTTAACTAACATGCCTACAATGGCTGGAATAGAGAATTTCATTAGTAACTTACCTATACTTTCTTCCCCTAATTGTTTTGACCTGTCCAAATGATCGCCTCCTTTGTTTATAATTATTTTTAACCTTAGTTATATCACAGTTTGATGATAAATTTACAACCTTTATCTGTATCTTTTACTAAACATATATTGCCTCCATGTTTTTCAATTATTGCTTTTGATATTGCAAGTCCAAGCCCTGTACCACCAGTTTTGGAGTTTCTTGTAACATCTTCGCGGACAAAAGGCTCAAAAATATCTCCTTCAAAATCTTTAGATATTCCTACTCCATCATCTTCAATAATTATCAAGGCATTTCCGTTATCTACTAAAAGCTTAATGCTAATAGTAATACCAGGATTATTATATTTGATACTATTTAATATAAGGTTACTTAAGGCTCTATCTAAATTTTTTTTATCAAATAAAATTTTTACTTCATCTTCTGTAATATCAAATTCATATAACACACCATTTTGCTCCATAATTGGAACATAACCTGCAATAAGTTCTCTTAAAAACTCACCAATATCATGATAACCCATATCTAATTTATATTCCGTACTTTCAACACGGGAGAATTCAAATAGATCTTGAATCAAGTCATTTGCTCGTATACTATTATTATTAATAACCTTTAGCAACTTATTTTTATCTTCTAATGTAATATCATCGTTCTCTAATAAGAATTCTGAATACCCCAATATACTTGTCAATGGATTTTTTAAATCATGAGATATGTCAAGAATCATTCTTTTCCTGTTATGTTCTGCTTTTTTCTTTAATAATGTTTCTTTCTGTATTTTTTCGGCCATTAGATTAAACGCGTCTTGTAGTTGACCTATTTCATTTACAGAATTAATTTCAACCCTCGCAGAATATTCACCATTTTTTATAGTATTAACTCCTTGTAAAAGTTTTTTTAATGGTTTGACAAAAATCATTGATGTAAGTTTAGCATAAAGTAGCATTGTTGATAGTAAAAATATAAATATTATAAAAGGAAATATTTCTAAAAAAGTTGGTTTTCTTATTGTAGTTGATCCATTTTGTTCCAATTGCTCTTTATGTTCAAGTCCCCAAATATAGGTGTCAAAAATACTGTTCGGCATAGCCGTAATTAAAATAAAGTCTTTACTCTCTCCATGCTTACTAGAATAAAAATAGCCATCCTTTAAGTTATTGTTAATCATATCATTATAATATTTTTGTGAGTATTTAAACCCTACTTTATGTTTACTTCCATTTTCCATAACAATAACTAAGTTTTTATCCAGCACTTCAACATAACCCTTTGACTTTATAAAGTTTATTACTTTAATATCCTTATAATTTTGTTTTATAATATACTCTGCCGTGGTATTGTCTGTTGGTGAATTCACAGAATTAAGAGAAAGATAAAACAATAAAGCGGCCATAGTTAACATGAATATTCCTACTAAAATAACCAAAAATAAGATATAATTCTTAAATAATTGAGTAGCCATCTTTTTACTTTTAAAATAAATGCCTATTTTCTTTAATTTCTTTCTGTTAATCATGATTTTGTTCCATTTTATATCCTATACCTCTTATTGTTTTCAAATATTTAGGATCTTTAGGATCATCCTCTATTTTTTCTCTTATATGACTTATGTGTACCATAATAGTATTAGAATCTCCATAATATGGGTTTTTCCAAACTATTTCATATAGCTGCCTTTTAGTATATACCTTTCCCGGGTTCTCTATAATAAACTCAAGCATTCTATATTCCTTTGGGTTCAAAGCGAGCTCTAAGTTGTTTTTATAAATACAACAACTTTCTTTGTCTAGTGTTAGCTCTCCAATTATTATTTCTGTTTTATGAGTTTTATTAGAATATTTATAATAACGCCTTAATTGAGCTTTAACCCGAGCAATTATTTCAATAGGACTAAATGGTTTTAATACATAATCATCTGCACCTAGTCCAAGACCAAGTATTTTATCCGACTCTTCTTCTCTTGCAGTTATAAATATTACTGGTATGTCACTAGTTTCCCTAATCTTTTTCAAAACATTAAATCCATTAATTTTTGGAATCATAACATCAAGCAAAGCAATGTCTATATCTTTACTATTAAATATGTTTAAAGCTTGCATGCCGTCTTCTGCTGTGAAAATCTTATATCCTTCTTTTGATAAATGAATCTCTAACAACTCTCTTATATCCTGTTCATCTTCTACAATTAGAATATTCATTATGCATCCCTCCCATCTTTATACATTGTAACCCAAATGAATACATTAACTCAAATTCATTTTCAGTAATATATACTTTTCTTGACCTTGTGAAATTATGGGAAGAAAAAATAGAGGGTATAATGCCCTCTATCCTTTTCTAATTGGAATATTTTTCTTTAGAATTTGATAATACCATCTTTTGTAACAATCCCTCTAATTAATGGTTTAGCTACGGTTTTACAATCTACTATTTCGTATGCATCCAACACCATTTGGGTAGATATTTTTTGTTTTTCATTATTATTAGCGTATATTGTAGCAATAGCTTCTCCCATTTTTACAAAATCTCCAATTTTTTTATGAAGAACAATTCCTACTGATAAATCTATAATGCTCTCTTTAGTTTCACGTCCAGCACCTAAATTTAAAGCAGCAATTCCTATGTTGTCAGCTTTTATTGCTTTTACATACCCGACCTGATTTGATATAACTTTCTCTACAATAGCTGGCATTGGAAATATAGATGGATCATCCACATAAGCTGGATTACCACCTTGCGCTACCACAAGTTCTCTTAGTTTTTGCAAACCTTTTCCTGATTTTATAATATCCTTTAGTATTTCTCTTGCTTCTACAGTGTTCTTTGCTTTTTCTCCTAGTACAAGCATATGCGCTCCCAGAGTTAAACAAAGTTCCGTAAGATCTTTAGGGCCTTCCCCTTTTAATGTATCTATAGCTTCTTTTACTTCTAAAGCATTACCAACTGCGTACCCTAATGGTTGGTCCATATCAGTTATTACACCAATAGTATTTCTACCAACATTCGTACCTATATCGACCATTTCTCTAGCAAGTTCAAAAGCATCATCTTCATTTTTCATAAATGCACCATTGCCTGTTTTTACATCAAGTACTATAGCATCCGCTCCTGAAGCTATTTTTTTACTCATTATGCTTCCTGCAATCAAAGAAATATTATCAACAGTTGCGGTAACATCACGAAGTGCATATAGAAGTTTGTCTGCTGGTGCTAAATCAGCAGTTTGACCACCTATAGCAATTTTAACTTCATTCACGTTTTTAATAAACCTTTCAATTGACATAGCAACATTGAATCCATCAAAAGATTCTAGTTTATCAATAGTTCCTCCAGTATGTCCAAGGCCTCTTCCTGACATCTTTGCAACTGGTACCCCCGCTGCTGCAACAATGGGTCCAAGAATTAGTGTAGTTGTGTCTCCTACCCCGCCAGTACTATGTTTATCAACCTTTACACCTTTAATTGCAGATAAATCAATGGTTTCACCACTATTAACCATTGCCATTGTTAAATCTGCTGTTTCTCTCTTATCCATCTTTTGAAAATATATAGCCATAAGTAGTGCTGACACTTGGTAGTCTGGAATAGATCCCTTCGTATATCCAGATATGCAGAAATTTATTTCTTCTTTAGAAAGTTCATTTCCGTCTCTTTTTTTCATTATTAAATTATACATTCTCATGATACACGCCCCCGATAATTATTAATTTGAATTGAGCTTCTCAGTTCCCTTAACAATCGCTATAGAACTACTAGCCCCTATTCTACTAGCACCAGATTCAATAACTACTCTTGCATCCTCAGCTGTTCTTACAGCTCCAGAAGCCTTAACTCCCATATCAGGTCCTACAGTCTCTCTCATAAGTTTTACATCATGAACTGTCGCTCCTCCTGTTGAGAATCCCGTTGAAGTTTTTACGAAGTTTGCGTTAGCTTCTTTAGCTATTTTGCATACTAAAACTTTTTCCGCGTCCGTTAAAAGACAAGTCTCTATTATTACTTTTACTATTGCTTTCCCTCTGGCAACATCAACTACTGCTTTAATTTCATCTTTTATAGTGTCAAATTTCTTTGATTTTATAGCACCAACATTAACTACCATATCTATTTCCTGTGCGCCATTATCAATAGCTTGTTTTGCTTCAAATGCTTTCACTTCTTTAGTTGTAGCTCCAAGTGGAAATCCAACAACTATACAAGTTTTTACGTTAGTTCCTTCTAATTGTTTACTTACGAGTGGTGCATAATATGCATTAGCACATACTGACGCAAATCCGTATTCTTTAGCCTCATCGCAAACTTTTATAATATCTTCCTCGCTAGCTTGTTGTTTTAATAATGTATGGTCTATATATTGCTCTATTTTCATATTAATCTTCTCCCTTATTTTATAGATTTATTTTCTATATACCTTTCTGATCCTTTTAAGACAAGCTCTGGCAAAATCGTTCTTCTTTTAATTTCTGTGATTCCATTACTATTTAAATTTTCTAATAACATTTTCATACCAATCCTACCAAGTTCGATAGATGGCCCATTAATAAAACTAATGTTCATTCCTATTATATTTAATACATCAAGCTTATCAAAACCGATAATCGCCATATCGCCTGGTATATCTAGCTTTTGTTCGTAAAAAGCTTTTATGCATCCTAAAATCATGGTATTACTACTTACAAAAATCGCAGTAGGTCTATTATCCATTTTTAATATTTGCTTTGTGATTTCGTAAGTTTTTTCATATTTATAATCACCACAAAAAATATATTCATTTTCTATAGGAATGTTATTAGCTTCTAATGCTTTTTCATACCCAATCAATCTCTCTTTTGCTGGTCTAGAATTCATATCCCCTGTAATTATAGCTACTTTTCTGTGTCCTGCTTTTATTAGTGCAATAGTTCCATCATAAGCACCCTTTATGTGATCTATAAAAACTCCACTAAAGTCAAGATATTCAACATGACCATCAATTAAAATTATTGGAATTCCTAAGTTTTTAAGAGCATTTAAGTTTTGACTATTATCCGAATCCTTGTAAAAGGTTGGAGTTATTAAAAGTCCTTGGATTCTTTGCTGCTTAAGAAGATTAATAGCTTTTAGTTCTTTGTTTTTATCCTCATCAGTGTCACAAAGAATTATATTTAGGTTAAACTCATCAGCAATTTGAGTAATACCCTTAATAATTTCTCCAAAAAACACATTGTTTATATCAGGAACTATAACGCCAATAGTATTTGTTTTACTAGTAGATAGGCTTCTAGCTATAGCACTAGGCGTATAATTTAGATCTTTTATTACCTTTAGAACCCTTTCTCTTGTTTCATCTTTTACATAACCTGAATTGTTTAAAACCCTTGATATAGTAGCATGGGATACTTTTGCCTCTTTAGCTATATCATTTATAGTCACTGTCATTTTAGCCCTCCTTATAACCCTGAAAACTCCTAAGGTACGCTCTCTAAATTTCAAATAAACAAATTTTTAACCCATGTATAACACAGATAAGAAACTTCTTTGCTCAAATGTCATTTAAACTTAATTTTCTGAAATATGTTACCGCTTTCACATTTAGTATACTTCAATACAATGCAAATTTCAATAGTAGTTATTTGAGGTTTTAGTTCATCATCATTAATTTATGGTATAATTCATGTTGATATAAAGAAAAAACGTTATGAAAGGATGAACGCTTAATGAATTTTAATACTATTTTAAAAATTGGAGAAAGTCTCATTAATGAATATATAGTAAACCCAGAAGATACAGCAGACTTTATTGGAAATATAGGTGTCATTACCTTATCTACGCCTAGTATGGTTAGATATATTGAAGCCACAGCAACACATTTAGTAATTCCCAATATACCAAAAAATTACAGGCCTGTGGGAACTAAAATTAATATTGAACATATAAACCCAACACCTGTTAACATGAAAGTTACTGTAAATGCAACACTTATAGCAATAGAAGGCAGAAAACTTCGTTATAATGTTGAAGTTTTCAATGAAAAATGTAAAATAGGCTTTGGAACATATGAACAGCATGTAATTAACTTGGGAGATTTTTTAAACAAATATTAATAAATTATTTTTAAATCAGGAAAAATGTTGGAACCAAAAGTATTGCAACTATAACGATACATATACCTGAAATACAACTACCCAAAAGTATACATTCAATACCTTTTTTATTGGATTCATCATTTTTAAAATACTTAATTCCATTAACCATAAAAAATAATGCTGTTATTATTACTATAATATTCATTGCAAATAATGTTTTAATCATTTTACCTCCAAATTTCTTATAATTTTACAGTTAAGTCATTCCATGAAGAATGCAAAAGCATCTTTATCAAAACCATTTGATCTGTCTATAACATTTATATTCCGAATATGATATACTTTTCCTTTATAATCCTTAGCTTGATTATCACATATATAGGCATAATCATAGTTTCCATCCTTTACCCACTTCATAAATACATATGTATGAGTTGGCATGCCATTTTTATCCCCCTTGCCATCTGTGGTGAAACAAATATCTCCCGGCATTAATTTCTCATAATTCCTTTGTTTTTTCAATCCATCCTTCTCTAACAAAGGTAAAATTTGCTCTATATTACTTGTTTCCTCAGGTACATTAAAATTGTTATGCCTTAGGACTTCAGCTATAAAATAAACACAGGTGTTTGCTGAACTGCCCTTATTTAATTTTATGGCAGCATCATAAACCTCTTTTCGATTCCCTACATCCTCTAGAAAATTATATATATTTTGATTTAAACCTCTATTTTCTCCTTGTACATATGTCTTAACGTTATTTGAAAATATTATTATTATGCTTGTTATCACTAAAACAAATATAATAAGTATTACTTTTTTCATTTGAAATCACCGCCCTATTTTTTAATGGCTACATAACATTTTAGAAGGTAAGTCTCCACCTTTATAATTGGATTACATATTATAACAAAGAGATAATTCATTGGTATCATAAATCTCCTTCTTAAGTCATTAATATTGTAGATGGGAAAGTGATGATTTTATTTTCCAATAATATAATTATAAAATGTAATCCTAGATATTTCCTAAACTAAGTATAAACAAAATATAAACTTTTTTAGAAAATTTTCTTATTGTAATCACTGTCTTTTAACTTATCCCATACTTATAAATTTTTTTTATTTACTGATCTATTCTTATCTAACAAAATTAAAGCATAAGAAAACCCTTGATTAATTAATTAATTAATTAATCAAGGGTTTCACTAATGGATGGTAACTATAATATTCTGGTATCAACAAAAATCTACATTATTGCTAATACTACACCAATATTGTCTTCTTACCTTTTTCAGTAATATTCCACATTTTTATTCCTATATCTTGATTACCGCAACAACTACCCTTTTTTGAGCTTCCACAATCACAACCTGACGAACAATTCCCCATATCTTCTTTTTCAATATAGCCTAATTTTTGAAGTTGAGTTATCATTTGTTCTACCAAGCTTTCATCTACTCCCAATTCTTTTGCCATTAATTTATTTGAGTATACTCCACCCTGAGCTAATCTTTTCAATATTTTTATTAGCATTTTGCAACATCCCTCCTAAATCTAAATTCTTTAATAAAATAATGTTTCCTTTGATTGCCTTCTAATTTAGGGTATCATTTCACACTCCTTACAAACTCCTGATAATATAACATTTGTACTTTTAATTTCATTTTTTTGTTTTCTATTAAACTTTTCTATAGAACTATCCAAATTCTCTGATATTTCTTCTTCGTTTATATCTATTATTTTATTACATTTAACACATTTAGCATGTATATTGAACACATGTTTTTCTGTTTTTTCTAACTTGTAATAGCAAGTATTTGATATATATATCTTTTTCAAAACACCAATCTGTTCTAATATTGCAATATTCCTATAGATAGTACTGATGCTATGTCCCACACTCTTGATTCTTACTCTTTTGTAAATTTCATCGGCATACATAAGACAATCATTTTCACAAAATACCTCAATAATTTTAAGTCTGGCTTTAGTAAGTTTATATCCTCTTTGTATTAATTTATCTCTAATGTGATTGATCTCTTTTCTTTTATTAATCATTATTTATCAAATCCTTTTTTAAACTACATCATGATTAATTTGGTTTATTCTAAAACTAAATAACAACTTTCTCAACGCCTGAAAGCTCTTTAGCGCACTCCTGGATTTTCTTTTCCATATGTGTCCAAGAACGTTTGGAAAATACAATCTTAACATTGCATCTTCTTGATTCCTCTTTAACTATCCTTGTTAATTGGTGACCTACATAATCTACCAGAACCATTACTAAATCTATGTTTCTAGGTATTTTGAAATTTTTAGCGTCTTTTTTTCTACCAGTTATATGCTCTATATCTTTAAATCCATTCTGCATTAATTTCTCATTAATATTACCAAGTTTATCTCCTCCTTGTATAATCTAATTATAAGTTTGATAAGAAACCACCCCTAAATAATACGAATAATTTCTTACTTATCTTTGTTAATGTTAATGTTAATCTTTATTTTTATTAATTTCTAAATCTCACACCTATCTTTGCT
>NZ_DATCQT010000206.1:0-7048 GCF_036569345.1 Clostridium sp. | reverse complement strand
TTTTGTGTATAATTCATCTTGAGTACCTCCACTGATAATTATAAATTAGGGATAAAAGTTGCAACTGTTATACCCTGTATTTTATCAGTAGGTGCTCTTTTTTTCAAAGTTCATTTTAATTCATAACAGGAATGCTCCTTAATTAATTTTTTATTAATTAGAAAATCAAATTTTTTATTCTTTTGAATAGATAAAACCCTAAGATTATTGCAATTTGAATATAGTTTCATTTTATTAATATATTCTTTTGAACTTATATTTGTGTCAAAATTAATTAGTCTGACTTTTAAACTATTTTTGCTTAACAAATGGCAATAAGTATATATTTGAGAGTCAAACACGCTACAATTTATCCCATCATAATTAATGTAATAAATAATCATAAGATATCTCCTTTTTATTATTGATAGCGTTCACCCTATCAGTTTTCTATGAGGTTAAAGTAGCCCCTTATAAATTATTTGCATGTTATTAATATAATCCTTTATACTATAATTTCGTGTTAAATTCTTATAAGCATTTTCTATCATTTTATTTACTTCATTTTTATTTTCATATACATATTCCATGGAATGGAGTAAAATCTTAGGGGTCCTTTCCTCTATTAATATTCCATTATAATTATTCACTATTAATTCAGGTATTCCACCAACATACGTAGAAATAACAATTTTCTTCATAGCCATAACTTCTAATATTATTAATGGAAGTCCCTCCCTTTTTGACGGTAATATAAAGCAATCAAATATGTTAATCCAATTATAAACATCCCTTCTATAACCAACAAAATAGATCTTTGTAGATAAATTATATTTTATAGCTAAATTCTTTAATTTCTCTTTTTCTTCACCCTCACCAACTATAATCAATATTGAATTATTATGTTTTTTATAAAACAAATTGAAACTTTCTATAAGCATATCTACACCCTTCAAATTTATTACTCTTCCAATAAATCCAAATATATACTTATCATTAGGTATATTATTCGTGTATTTAAACTCCTTATTTGAAATAATGTTAGTTTTATTAATTTCAATTGAGTTAAAACTATTTGGTATCGCAATTACTTTATCCTTATTGCATTTGTTATTATACATACAATAAAATTCTCTAACGTTTTTTGAACAAGCTAAAGATAAATCATATTTATCTCTAAATAATGCATCAATAATCTTTAGTATAGATTTGCTTTTTAACCAATCATATTCTCCATGAATATGAGATATTATGATTGTATTCAAATTGAAACTTGCCAGTTTTGCAGCTATTGATGCACGAACGTCATGTGCATGTATTAAATCTATTTTTTTATTTTTTATTAACTTTCTTAGCTTTAAAACTTCTCTAATATTTAATTTACTTATATTAATTTTAAAAGATTCAATACCTTCTCCCTCAAAATAGCACCTCAGCTCATCCCCTGCACATACCACAAGGGTATTAAAGGTATTTTTTTCTAAATTTGTACATATATCTAATGCCACCTTTTCCGCGCCATTTAGTGTATTAGTCGATAATAGATGTAGTACTTTATAATCCATAAAAAACATCCTCGCTAATATTTTTTTCTTTTCAACTCGTATAAATCCATATATTTTTCAACCATTTGCATTTGCCCATATTTATCTATTATATTAAATTTAACTTTCTCTTTAAATTTAACATCTGATATAATATTATTTTTTGTTATATTATTAATTGTTTTTATATACTCATTTAAGTCATTTACTATATAACCATTTATATTATTATTAATAACATCTTTATTACCAATTACATTTGTTACTATTACTGGTTTGCCTAGATACATTGCCTCAAGGAGTGAAATGGATAGACCTTCCCAAAGGGATGTCAAAATAAAGATATCTATATCCATAAGTTCTTTTATAACTTCTTTTCTATCTGACCATCCTGTAACTTTTATATTATCTGCTAGTAATTTATATTTAAGTTCACCATCTCCTATCCAAATAAAATCATATTCTGCAAAAGACTTTGCTATATCATTAAATAACTCAGGGTTCTTTTGGTAACAAATTCTGCCTACTGTCCCTATCTTAAGTTTATTATTATTTTCACTTTTGTTTATGATTGAATAGTTTGTTTTTAAATAATTCTCATCTATAATCACATCTAATTTATTTGTATCAATTCCATTGTTAATATTTATGCATTTTTCTGATATTTTCAATGCTTCTTCGAGTTCTCCCAATGAACAACCTACAGTAAATCCACCTAACCTACTTGCAAACCACTCTAATCCATAAAAAAGTTTTCTTTTGAATTTGGATTCATTCTGTTGCAGAAATGAAAATCCATGTGGATTATAAAAAACCTTCTCCATATCAAATCTGTTCGCATAACATGTTATCCTTCCTAAAAAACCAGCAATAGACGAATGTAAATGAATAATATGTGGTTTTTCTTTTTTTAAAATCTTTTTTAATTGAAGCAGAGCTTTTATATTTTTAAACGGGTTTAACCCTCTACACATATCAATTTGAATAAATTTTATTTCACTATTAAAGTCATTTTTAAAATTCTCGGGTGTCTCTTTCCTAACTGAATATATAATCACTACTTCATAACTCTCCACAACAGAATTACTCAACTGCGTTAAAAACGTGTATACACCAGAGCCAAAAGACTCAACAACATAAATAACTTTTTTCATACTATATTCTCCAATACTTAAGATTATATTTTAATGCCACTTCACCATCTATGGCTGCTTTTGTATCTATGCATATAGGATATTCATTCATCATTTCTACTATATGCTCAACATCATTAAAATGTATCTCTAACTGTTTTGTCAGTATTAAAATAACATCTGCTCCTTCTATTGCTTACCTAAAGCCTCCGTAAATCTAGCAAATTCCTGTGACATAGCTATATTAACGTCTCTTTGAATGTTTTCAAACACTTTTGAAGTTTCAACTTCCTTCATACTACTTGCTGGGACTATTTTTGCTTTGCAAACTATCTCTATTAACTCTATTGCCCTCAATAAACTTTCATTATTAATTGCTCCAACAACTGTTGGCATGTTTTCAAATTCAACAAATGCATTTCCTTCTGCTATTCTTTCTGAAACATATGCAAGGCAAAAATCTATACCAACTCTCATACCTGACTCTTCTTCAAGTATTGGTAATATAAAATTTTCAGTCGTTCCTGGTATAACTGTGCTTCTTATTATAACTAAATCATTTTTTTTTAAATTTTTCCCTATGATTCTACAACACTTTTCTAAATAATCCATTTCGAAATTACCATTTATAATAGGTATTCCTACAGTAACTATAATATTGTTACACTCTTTAACTGCTTTTACCGCATTTGTTGTAGCTGTGTATCTTCCTTCCTCTAGTTCCATATGCAATATTTTTTGAATAGTTACTCCATGAAATCTTTCAGTATGATAAGTTGTGCCCTTATTAATACTAGCAACAAGTACATCGTCAACATCCACTCCTATAACATCACAACCTCTTAGCGCAAAACTTAAAGATAATGGCATTCCTACAAATCCTTGACCAAATATACATACTTTTTTATTGAGTGCATTCTGAGTTTTAAATAAATTTTCAATTTTTAATATTCTACTTGGCATAATACTGCCTCCCCTATTTTGGGACTTTACCTTTCCTATTTAGCTCCTACTTTCTTAAGTACAACACCCACGGTCTTTAAGATAATCTCCATATCATTCCGAAAACTTCTTGCATCTATATAATCCATGTCAAATTTAACTCGCTCTTCATAGGTAGTATCGCTCCTACCACTAACTTGCCAGTTTCCTGTAAGTCCTGGTTTGATAGTTAATAGTTTTTCCCTATACTCGCCATATTTTTTTATTTCTTTTACAACTATTGGCCTTGGCCCAACAACACTCATATCACCTTTAATAATATTAATTAATTGTGGCAATTCATCCAAACTTGATTGTCTTAAAAATTTACCTAACTTAGTTACTCTGGGATCATTTTCAAACTTAAAGTTTTCTTCAAACTCCTTTTTCATAATATCTGGCATGTCATTTAGTATTTGCTGCGCATAAGTTACCATAGTTCTAAATTTATAAACTTTTATCTTCTTTCCATCCTTGCCTAAACGTTCATGTACAAAGAATACTGACCCTTTAGAGTCTAGTTTAACTATTATTGCAATTATTAAAAAAAGAGGTGAAAACACCACTATTGCAGTTATAGATGCTATTAAATCAAAGCACCTTTTTGAAATTTCATATATGAATTTCGATTGTTTCTTTTTTTTTTTTAAGCTTTCTAGATTCATTGTTTTTTTTATATATTTCACAAAAATACCCCCTATTTGTCTATAAATATGTTTTTATAAAATTCAATTGTAAAATTAAAGGCCCAATCTAATAAATTAGATTGGGCCGGATTCACCATTGTCTCCATGCACTCAATGGTGACCAAATAAGAGTACACTTCATAAACTCCCCCGATTAAATATAATTTTTTATTACTAGAAAAAAACAAAACTCCGTTCACATAGGCTAATTTATGTAAAAGGAGTGGGTTCACTACTAGCTCCACATATTCAAAGTGACCAATATAGAATATGTTTCATTGCTTCCAAATATTTTATTGTGTTATACCAATATCCTATGATGTATGTTAACATTTTGTTACAAAACACTTCTACATAATAAATATTACTATATAATAATAAAAAAACATAGTTGACTTTATCAAAAAATATTATTATAATTATAGGAAATATTATCAATATTTGTTAATCTAAAGAGGAACGGGGAGAATTTAAATGAAAAATAAGCTTAAAATTATTAGTTCTATGCTTATCTTTGGTAGCCTAGGAGTTTTTGTAAAGAATATAAATTTACCATCCATAGAGATTGCTTTTTTGAGAGCTATAATAGGTAGCTTATTTTTACTTTGTGCTGGTTTTATAATGAAACAAAAAATATCACTGAAATTAATAAAAGAAAATATATTGCTTCTCATCCTGTCTGGTGTTGCTATAGGTTTTAACTGGATTCTTTTATTTCAAGCATACAAGTATACAACCATTTCAAACTCAACTTTAAGCTACTATTTTGCTCCTGTATTTGTAATAATGTTTGCACCTATAATTCTTAAAGAAAAGATCACGGTTACAAAAATTCTATGTGTTATTATGGCCATGTCAGGGCTTTTTCTAATTGTAAGTTTAGGAAGCAATAATGAAGCAGGATTTTATAATCATATAGTTGGAATAATGTATGGACTCTCAGCCGCAGTATTGTATGCTAGTATAATTTTAATGAATAAGTTTATAAAGAATTTGTCAGGATTTGAAACAACGCTGATTCAATTAGCTGTATCTGCATTAGTACTTTTACCAAGCATTATTTATCGAGGCAATCTTAATTTAAGCAAAATAAGCTCTACAGCCTGGATTTTTATATTTATAGTTGGTATCCTTCATACAGGAATCTCTTACCTAATGTATTTTTCTTCACTCAAGGAACTAAAAGGGCAGACCATAGCTATTTTAAGTTATATTGATCCAGTATCCGCTGTAATTATAGCTTCAATATTTTTAGGAGAAACTATAACATTAGTAAAAATAATTGGAGGAATAATTATCTTAGGTTCAACATTTTTGAGTGAAATGTTAGAAAATAAATTTATACAAGACCCGATTGAGTTATAAAAATCATACAATTAACTAATTCTTATTCCTTTGGTGTTATACATATAATTTAATAAGAAGGTGACAAAATGAATAATAAACTTACTAAAAAAGATATTGAAGAACTTCAAAAAGAATTTGATTACCGCAAAGGACCTTTAACAATGGAAATTGCCCATGAAAAAATGATAGCTGCAGCTCATGGTGATAGAAGTGAAAATGCTGAATATAAAGCTGCAAAAACAAGTATGTATGAGAACTTCAGAAGAATGGGTTATTTAATAAAAATGATTAGATCTGCTGAAGTTATTGATGATGTTATTATCAATACTAAAGGTGCAAATATAGGTAATAAATTATTGATAAAATTTGAAGGTGGCGATGATATAGAAGAGATAGAACTTGTAACCACATTGCAAGTGGATATATTAAATGGTAAGTTTAGTATTGAGTCTCCAATAGGTAGTGTATTATTTGGAAAAACAATGGGCGATATAGTAGAGGTAGAATCTCCTGATGGAAATTATAAAATTGAGTTAGTAAACATAAGTAAGGATTGATTACATACCTTTTCCACAAATAAATTTTATTATAGGTGGATGTTAAATGCTAAATTCAGTTGTTTTATTGCACATTTTATTTTTTACCATTGGGTTAATTCAAGCAAGTTTATCATTGATTATTTTATTCGAGAAACGTCTATTCCCAGCAAATCTTATTATAAATTCTTATAATAAATATAAGAAGATGCGAAATTTAATAAACTAGTAAAAAATAACCACAAAAAATTATAGCAGCCAATTTATATATAAAACTATAAATTGACTGCTAAGCAAACCCTAATTCATTTTTTATATCTGTAATAACGCACCTTCCCTTCTATTGCAGTTGTTCAAATTACATTGACATTTCACAAATTTATTTTTTATTGACTATAATTAAAACAATTGATATACATACTTGAATCTTAAACTTTAAACCTTAAATCTTAAAAATTGAATCTTGAATTTTAACCTTGAATCTCAAATCTTTCTAAATCACTAAACTTCTTAAATCAAAACTATTTTAATCTAAATTCATGAATTAGGATTTGCGGGAAGAATTAACTTCTTCTTGTATGTATAATAACATAGGTAAATATGATTGTAAAGATGTTTTTTTGAATATTCAGATAATTTTTTATAACATTTTTTATAACAGTATAAGTAGCAACTTTAAAAATAAATATTGTATTTTTTAATAAGGGGCTGTCTCAAAATAGAAATTAATTTCTATTTTGAGATAGCTCTTTTTTTCTCATCCAAATACAAAAGTGGATTCCGAGGAATCCACTTTTGGTGTATAATTTAAGCATGATTAATAAAAAAATTACACAAAAGAA
>NZ_DATCQT010000205.1:0-2424 GCF_036569345.1 Clostridium sp. | reverse complement strand
GCTTTAAGCGTATCAAGCAAATCCTGTATCACCTGAGCATCTGCTTTTGTAGCAAGTTCTGATTTTTGATTAAGAAAGAATATGTCTTTCATAATTGATCTAACCATATGTTATACTCCTTTAATATTTGTCTTTTTTATTTAATGCCTCGGGATAAAATAGTTAATTAATCTTCTTTAAATCAAATTATCTATACCATTAACCGTAGTTTGTTCATTGTCATTAATAGGAATAACTATGCATTTTTGGCCATTAATTATTTGAGATTTTATTTGAGATACTTTTTCGGGTTTTACCTGTAGTATTACATCATAATGAGGGGTAACATTATTATCTTCTGCAAATGCATCTGGAACTTTCTCTAAATTAGTTTCTAAAGTTTCTTCTAAATCAGTTGCTGAAACTTCTTCTAAAACCATGTTATCATCATTACCTTCTGTAGACAGTTGAGTTTCATTATCTATAGTATTCTCTTGTTTAACTTGATCAAGTCTAGCTTGAAGTATTTCTACTTGTTTGTGAAGGCGTTCTTCCTTTTTTCTTTGCACATTTGCCTTAAGTGCCTTTGTGTCAATTAAATTTTTTGCTAAAGTGATATCTTCACCAAAGTTCTCTACATAGGAGTTTTCAATCATAGTAGTAATTTCCTGCGGAACTTCACTTTCTATTAAAAGGTTTTGTATATCCTTCTTTGTTAAGCTTATAGGTTCAGAATCTGCATCATCGTTTAAATCATTGTATTCTTCTATCATAATGCTTAGGTTCTCTTGTATATCCATAAAAATTTTATCAGCTTTAATTTCATCCAAGCTAAAAGAATCTTTAATAATTGATTGAAATGTTTCCTTTTGCATCGTAGCCGTTTGTTTTGAAAGACAACCTAAAACATTTTCCATTAATTCAGTATGTGTATCCTTTGCATTTTTTGTGTAATACATAATAGAGTTAACATCTGAACTTCGATCAATAAAAGCAGGAAACACAAAGCCATTAGTTGGGGCCTCGACTACCCAATCTCTAATACGTGCTTTTATTTCGTTTTGTTCTTCAAAGTATCTAAGACCAGGCTCTGAAAGTGAAACTGGACATATTGCACATAACACATATTCATATACTTCTTCAGATTCATCTATCTTTATATTATCTTTGGTTTTGCTAATAACATCATAAGCATCATGAAAAAAGAGTATTAAAAAATTACCGGTGTAATCATAATTATCTATAATTAAATCATAAAGATTATCAAGATGAGCATCATCTTTTAATTGACTGTTTTTAAGCTGCATAAGAGAAATTTGTCTCTCACTTGTAAAATCTTCATTAGTTGAAAAGTTAAGTTCTAAAATATTATTTCCAATAGTTCCAGACAGTACTTTTTTAGCAATTTCTAAATATTTAAAGTATTCATCCTCATCTAAATTCAGAAAACTTTCTCTAAATTTTAAAATAGTATGTTTTTCTCCATTAACATAGCAGCCACACACTTTAGTGAAGGTGCATTGTTCTTTTTTAAAACGTTTTTTTAACTCAAGTATATCTTTTCTTCTCATGTATAAACTCCTTAGTTTATAGACAAACCTTACGTAAATTTATAATTGAAATGGTTTGTCTTTAGTATTTTTATTTGTAGCTATAATTAATATATTATCGTTATTAATTATAGTATTTCTTTTACAAAAAATAAAGGATTTATATATTAATCAATTTTTAAAATTATTCCTATTGAGAATAGAATATGGGAGTATGACAGATTATCATAATTGAAAGATATTATAGCAATTTACGTCTATCACCTTTACCTACACGGTTACACTCAAAGCCTTGAGTTAGTTATAATATATGAAATTATAAAAAAAAATAAGCAGAAGGTTTTTCGCCTTCTGCAAATGGTATTCTTTTAATGGCAATTTTGTCGTCGTAGGCGCCACATTGAGGATTACTTTCCTTTTAAAATAAAACCTACATACTGTATTTATATTCCAATATCTCTACAATTATTAAGTACTGCCAGTATTAATGATACTATTGCTTTGAATATTATAATGTTTCACATGCTACTTGTGATTCTACTTTAACTTCTATATCAGCTAATAGAGGCAAATCTTTATTTATCTTAGCATAAACATTAAGTATATAATCTTTGTCTACATAGTAATCTTTAGTATCTTCGGAAGGAGCATTATATCTTAAATCTCTTAAAACTCTTGAAACAATACTAACCAATCCTCTAGCACCCATCTTTTCTTCAATAGCTATATCAGCAATTGCTTCAAAGCAATTATCGTTAAACTCAAGATTTTTACCCAAATAAGCAAATATCTTTCTATACTGTTCAAATACACTAGTATCAAGCTTAAGTACCTCAATAAGATTATCTCTTGATAATGGATCTAAATTTGATAATACTTGAAATCTACCAAGTAA
>NZ_DATCQT010000204.1:0-3029 GCF_036569345.1 Clostridium sp. | reverse complement strand
G
Organism: Clostridium sp.; assembly: GCF_036569345.1. GTDB lineage: Bacteria > Bacillota > Clostridia > Clostridiales > Clostridiaceae > Clostridium_AD. The sequence goes on along the minus strand of NZ_DATCQT010000204.1, from coordinate 3,028 downwards.
TGCGGAACAATTAGGCGAATTGACAGCAGAAGTACTTGCCATTGAAGGCGATATAAATGAAAGTATTGCGGGTTTCACAGCCGGTTATGAAGGCCTGGACGATAAAGCAAAGGAAAACCGCCTTAATGAAATAGCAGATTGTTATTACAGAGAAAAATATTTATTGCGTATTAAAGAGAGTTTGAATACATTTGCAACCCGTTTCGGAACGAAATAAACTTTTTTCCGGAATGATGACAGGCCCAGATGGCGGAATCGGTAGACGCGCTGGTCTCAAACACCTGTGGCCGCAAGACCGTGCCGGTTCGACCCCGGCTCTGGGTACTGATGGTTAAATGTGAAAGCTGTAAGTCAAGTACTTACAGCTTTTTTTATTTCAGTACATACTATATCACATACATTATTGTCGTTGGACCGTTCTGCTGAAGTGTTTCAAAGATTGCTTTATTTTCCTTCCTGGTGTTTTCATGGATATGAAAATAATTTCCCAGTTGTCGATAGACGCTATGCTAATTATCATTAGTCATTATTCGCAAAATCATAATTTTGAATTATTTAGTGATTTAAAAACAAGTTCAAATCATTGGAGGATTACGGAAGCTATTAAAACTTTGTTAAGTTTTTCTGTACGAATCAATTGTTTTTGCCTTTTGAAAGGAATCCTGTATCTGTGTATACACCAAAGGCTTATTAATAATTGGAAAATCAGGTAAGGTCTTCGATTTTAGCTTTTCCTTTACCGGTGGTTGACCTGTTAAAATTATTGGTTTAATTTTTTTTATATCTTTATCATTAAGTATTTGGGAAATCAGTTGAAAACCATCTAACTGGCTATTAACAGATAAATCAATATCAATTAACACGTAATCAAAGTCTATTAATTTCTTTAAATCTCCAAAAGCTTGAGATGAATTATAAATAGTGTATTCTAACGCTTTCCTATAGTATATTATATTAAACGCATTAAATGCAGATTTAATTTCATCAAATTCGTTCTCAAATATTGCAACTTTCATGACAGTTTAAATTTAAGAAAAATAAACATTATTCCATTTTTAGTTTCACACGAATGTTCAATTTTTAATTCTTGTAAAAACTGTTTGAGAAATTTTATTCCCTTATTGCCTTTTCTTTGTAAAAGTTCATTTATTTCACCGGTGTTGAAATCATTAACGTAATCTGTTACCAATTTTGCATTACTTTGGAAATCTTTTATTTCGTTACTTAATGTCATTGATAAAGTAGTGGTTGCGGCGTCAATCCCTAATTCAATTTTTATAGCGGATTGAGAATGTTTATTGTAATTATCAATTAATTCGATAAAAACAAAATCTAACGCTTTCATATTAACGTTTAAAGAATTTTCGAGCTGTGGAATATCAGTTGAATTTAAATTAATCGAAACAGGTTTAATACAGTCTTCTAAAAAAGCCTGTCTTAAATAAGTAATGAACGATTTAATTTTCATTTCTTCAAATTCAGCAACAATTTTTGAACTGGAGGTGTATTGAGCAATTTGCATCATTTTGGTTTGGATGCTCTTAATGTTTAGTGTAGATCTTTTAAAATCACTATCAATTAGTTCATGCCATTCTGCAACGTGTTCATCATTGATTTTTCCAGCGTTAAGATCATTTACCATTTTAAAATAGTTGGTAACTGGTGATAATTTATTCGCTAAAAAATGTATAGCATTCGCCGCTGCATCTATATTTTCAAATTCATTTTTACTTTTATCAAAATATTCCTTTCTCAAACGACTCATTTCAAGTTCTAAGGCATTTATTCGCAATATGCGCAGGAATATGGGGACAAATACTTTTTCTATAAGAATTCCAATATAAATAGTTGATATACTTTTTTCCGATTCAATTAACACAAAGTTTGACATCCCGGCAGTCTTTTTTAAATTAAGTCCCATACCATTTTCTATTACTTCCCCGTTAATTGAACCACTTACTTCATTAATAAATCGTCCTAAATTTTCGGCTTTAGAATCATTAATTTCATAAGTGTAAATAAAATCAGAAGAAATAATTACATATGGAACTTGGCCTTTAAGTACTTTAAAGAAAGTTATTCTTTTTATTTTTACTATTTTTTTTAAAAAAATGTCGTGATTTATTGTTGAAATAATTACTCGTAAAATCCTATAAATCTTCAGAGGAGAGTCTTTTTCTATAAGAAAACCCTCAATTATGGTATCCAATTTGTTGTTAACTTTACTCAAAAACATTCTAAAAGCAATGGATAGATTTATTAAAGAAATCGCAATAATTGGAACTATGTAATAAAAATCCAGTTTGAAATGATTCGTAATAAAAAATGAGATAATTGTAAAACAATATAATTGTATCGAGAATGACTTTCTGATACTGTCGTGGGTATGATTTAATGCATTAACTAGGGGTAGTAGAATAAAAATCACCAAATCCGCAGTTAAATGCCCAGCCTGGAATGCAATATAAGTAATAAAGGCAAAATCATTCAAAAGTCGAAGAACTCTAAAATATCGTATCTTTTTTCTAAAAAATAAGAACAGTAAAATATACACTAAGAATACTAGGAATGTATAAAATAAATTGAAGGAACCAAAGTAGCGTATAACAAGCGTTAAGGCATAGGATATTAAAATGATTCTAAAATATATAGAATTCTTCTTTTTTATACTTTCATCTAAATCTTGAGATATTGACATTTAAAAAATTGATTTAAAGTGTTCGACGAACTTATCTATACAAATTTTTAGAACGATTATTATGAATACTAATTTCCCTAATACAGCGATTAATACGCCAAAAATACAAGTAGGTTCAACAAAGCCTTCGGAATTTATTCCGAAAATTGCCAAAATCGTGTTGCAAAAATGATTTATTAGGAAGTTATCACTAACAATAGTTCGTTAAAGTTTGATATAAACATTTGATTTACAGTAAAATAAGTAAAAAATAAGTCAGAAATAATTTGATTAAACCCCTGATAATCAGTATCTTAATAGTATTTTCTCACAATTCTGTTAAGCATGACT
>NZ_DATCQT010000203.1:0-80614 GCF_036569345.1 Clostridium sp. | reverse complement strand
TTTTGTGTATAATTCATCTTGAGTACCTCCACTGATAATTATAAATTAGGGATAAAAGTTGCAACTGTTATACCCTGTATTTTATCAGTAGGTGCTCTTTTTTTCAAAGTTCATTTTAATTCATAACAGGAATGCTCCTTATAGTATTATTTAATATAATAATACCTTAATAATACATAAATTACAATATGAACATATTAAAATCGAGCTAATGAATTAAGTAAAACAAAATAAATTATAAAAATTATATTTAGGTAACATTTGTTACCGACTTTTAGGTTGCCTTATACTACAATAAAGGTAGTTCAACAGGCATAACTTATGTTGGTGTTAATTATTCAGAATAATAAGATTTTAAACTATGGAAGGCAATTACAATAATGTTGCCTATTCAAAAATAATAGGGGGAATTTAAAATGGGAATGTTTTGTTATCAATGTCAAGAAACTTCAAAGGGTACTGGATGCACGCTGCGTGGGGTTTGTGGTAAAACAGATGATGTTGCCAATATGCAGGATTTATTAATCTATATTTTAAAAGGAATATCAATTTATAGTACTAGAGCGAGGGAACTTAAAGTAGAAAATGAAGAAATAAATAAATTTGTAGTAAACGGATTATTCATGACCATAACAAATGCTAATTTTGATAAATCTAGATTTATAGAAACAATTACAAAAGCGCTAGAATTACGTGAAATAATTAAAGTAGAACTCGTAAATGCCGGTGGAGTAATAGAAGGCATAATACCTGATTGTGCAACATGGACAGGTGCTCCTGAGGAATTTGAAAGTAAATCTAAGAATGTAGGAGTTCTTAAAACAGAAAATGAAGATGTAAGATCTTTAAGAGAACTAGTAACTTATGGTATTAAGGGAATGGCAGCTTATGCTGACCATGCATTTAACTTAGGATATGAAAATCATGACCTTTACGCATTTATGCAAAAGGGACTCCAGCAAACTACCAATGATAGTTTGTCTGTTGATGAATTAGTAGCATTAGTACTTGAATGTGGTAAATATGGGGTGGACGCTATGGCACTATTAGATGAAGCTAATACCACCACTTACGGAAATCCTGAAATTACAAAGGTAAATATAGGAACTCGAAATAACCCAGGAATATTAATTAGTGGACATGATTTGAAGGATATGGAAGAATTGTTAAAACAGACAGAAGGCACAGGAGTAGATGTATATACTCATAGTGAAATGTTACCAGCAAACTATTATCCAGCATTCAAAAAATATGATCACCTAGTAGGTAATTATGGGAATGCATGGTGGAAGCAAAATTCAGAGTTTGAAAGCTTTAATGGACCTATACTCATGACAACAAATTGTATTACTCCTCCAAAAGATTCTTATAAAGATAGAGTTTATACTACTGGCGCAACTGGGTTTGATGGCCTAAGGCACATAGAGAGTAAATTCGACGGAAGCGCAAAAGATTTCTCAGTAATAATAACACATGCTAAAAAATGTAGCGCACCAACTGAAATAGAAAGAGGAGAAATAGTTGGAGGTTTTGCTCATAATCAAGTAATGGCACTCGCTGATAAAGTTGTAGAAGCTGTTAAAACAGGAGCAATCAAAAGATTCTTTGTAATGGCTGGTTGTGATGGACGCATGAAAGGCCGCGAATATTATACTGATTTTGCAAAAGAGTTACCAACGGATACAGTTATTCTAACTGCAGGTTGTGCAAAATATAGATATAATAAATTAGAACTCGGAGATATTGGTGGAATACCTAGAGTTCTAGATGCAGGACAATGTAATGATTCATATTCACTAGTTGTTATTGCAATGAAATTACAAGAAGTGTTTGGACTTTCTGATATCAATGAATTACCAATAACATATAATATTGCATGGTATGAACAAAAAGCTGTAATAGTGTTATTGGCATTACTTCACTTAGGCGTAAAAAATATCCACTTAGGACCAACATTACCTGCATTTTTATCCCCAAATGTTGTTAGTGTATTAGTAGAGAATTTTGGAATAGCTGGAATTTCAAACGTAGAAGACGATATAAAAAAGTTTATGGCATAGAAGTTTAAGTAAGTTAGTAAGATATGAACCACACCTATTAATATTGATATTTAATAAAATAGCCCCCTATTGTAGAATCGAAAAAACTACAATAGGGGGGCTTGTATTTAAATAACTTTATTACTAAAAATTTTTACATGAAATTTAGATTTATGGGTAAAATAATTATATAGTATTTTACAATATTCTAATAATAATGTTATAATACACTTAAGAAATCTAAGATTAAATTTTTTAGTCAACAAAATATTACAAAATAAGTGCTAATTTTTAAATTTCTAAGAACATTTAAAAAAACTCTTGAATAATTTCAGAATGTATTTTAAACTATAGAAGAGGTAATGTTAACATGAGTATTAATTATAAGGTATTAAAATCTCTTAGTAGTAATGTCGTTGTTTCTGAAAAAGAAAATAATGTTTATGTTCTTTTTGGTAAAGGTATAGGTTTTGGTAAAAAGCCAGGTGAACTTATAACTAAAGAAAGTAATATTGAGCAGAAGTTTATTAAGATTGACGATAGTGAAAAAGCTAATTATGTTGAAATTCTTAAAAATGTAGAAGGGCAAATATTAGCAGTAACAGAAGAAATTATTTGTCTTGCTGAAGACATTTTAGATGAAAAGTTAGCATCTCGTATACATGTTGGTCTAGGTGATCATATTAGTTTTGCAATGAAAAGAATGGAACTTGGGATTGATATAGTTAATCCGTTTTTAAATGAAATACATACTTTATACCCAGATGAATACAAAATAGCAGAAAAAGGAACAAATCTTATTAAAGAGAAATTAAATGTGGAGTTTCCAGAAAGTGAAATCGGTTTTATAACTCTTCATATACATTCTGCTAGAGTTAATGAGGAAGTATCCCAAAGTCTTAAATATACTAGAATTATTAAAGAAGTAATTGAATATATCGAGGAGATACTTGGAATTAAGGCTAAGCAAAAATCTATGGAATATGCAAGGCTTGTATCTCATTTAAGATATGCTTTAGATAGAATAGAAAATGACAAGGTTTTAAAAAATATAATGTTAGAATCCGTTAAAACTGAAATGAGTAAAGAGTTTTCAATTTCTGAGAAGGTATGCGAATTCATTTCAGAAAAACTCTCAAAAAAAGTTTGTGAAGATGAAGTCGGATATATTACTATGCATATCCATAGATTAAAGCAATCAAATTAAAAAAGTTTACATTGTTAGGTGTGTTACTGATTAGATCAGGCATGAACCAAATAAAATGCTAATAAGGCATCTTATTAGTTTATGCCTTTTGTTTAAGTAAATGCATTTTAGATGCAGAACAAAACACAAACTAATATTTATATAATAAATTAAAGTTTAAAGTGAAATTTCTTAATAAGAAATTTTATGTAAATATCAAGAAGTATTTGGTATTTATCTTAGAGAAAGGCGAGGATGATAGAAATGTTTAAGTTTTTAAAGAAAAACAAAGAAGAAAAGGGTATGATTTTAAAATCTCCAGTTGTGGGAAGATGTTTTGATATATCAGAAATACCGGATGAAGTTTTTTCATCTAAAATGCTGGGAAATGGGATAGGATTTGAATCCACAGAAGGAATACTGTATGCACCAGTTGATGGTGAAATTCTTCAAGTGTTCCCTACAAAACATGCTTTGATTTTAAAAAGTGCTGAGGGGATAGAAATATTACTTCACATAGGTATAGATACAGTAGAGATGAAGGGTGAGGGCTTTGAATCTTTTGTTGAGAAAGGAAAGAAAGTTAAGGTTGGAGATAAATTATTAACTTTTGATAATGACTTAATAAAAGCTAAAGCTAAAACTAATTTAAGTGTATTAGTTCTTACTGAAAATGAAATAATGGAATCTGTAGAATTTAATTTTGGAACTGTAGATAAAAACAATGAAGTAATAATAATAAAATTAAAGAAATAGGAGTGTATATATTATGATGGAGAAAAAAGCGATAGTTAAAAATGAAACTGGAATACATGCAAGACCAGCATTATCAGTAGTTAAAGAGGCTTCTAAATTCAAATCTGAAGTACTTATAGTAAAAGATGGTAATGAGTATAATGCAAAAAGCATAGTAGCTATAATGTGTATGGCAGCTGTTAAAAATGATGAATTAATAATAAAAACCAGTGGCGATGATGAAGAAGCCGCTGCAGTAGCTATGGTAAAAATTATAGAAGAAGGACTTTTAAAATAGGAGGAATAAATATGTTAAAAGCAATAGGTGCATCATTTGGAATAGCTATAGGTAGAGCATTAGTTATTAGAGAAGAAGTTTTAGAAATAAAAGAAAGCAAGGTTTTGGATTCGTCAGTTGAGTTAGAAAGGTTTAATAACGCATTGCAAGAAGCAATTATTCAACTTGGAGCAATAATTGAAGATGTAAAACAAAAGCTTGGAAGTGAGAAGGCAGAAATATTTGAAGCACATTTATGTATGCTTGAGGATCCAGAATTTATAGGATCCATTCAAAAGAAAATTAATGATGATAAATTTAATGCTGAATATTCTCTACAAACAGTATCAGAGGAAACAGCAGCTATTTTTGAACAAATGGAAAATGAATATATGACTGAGAGAGCAGTGGATATTAGAGATGTAAGCAAAAGGGTGCTAAATATATTAATGGGAATAAAAGTAGCTTCAATTGCTGAAATTAAAGAAGAATGTATTATAGTTGCAAAGGATCTCACTCCATCGGATACAGCACAGATTGACAAAGATAAAGTTTTGGCTTTTGTAACTGAAATAGGTGGAAAAACCGCTCATTCCTCAATTATTGCACGTTCACTCGAGTTGCCTGCAGTTGTAGGGGCTGGTAAAGATATACATGGAATTAAAGATGGAGATTTAATTATAGTCGATGGAGAAGCAGGTATAGTTATCATAAATCCAGATGATAAAACTTTAAAAGATTATAATAAACTCCAAAAGGAATTCATTGAATCCAAACATCAGTTACTCAAATATGCAACTATGAAATCTATTACAAATGATGGAAAGTCAGTAGAAATCGCTGCAAATATAGGCTCAGCAGAAGACTTAGAATCAGTACTTAAAAATGGAGCTGAAGCAATAGGATTATTTAGAACAGAGTTTTTATATATGTCAAAAGATGCACTTCCAACAGAAGAAGAACAATTTGCAGAATACAAGTCAGTTCTTGAAAAGATGAATGGAAAACCTGTTATTATAAGAACCTTAGATATTGGTGGAGATAAGAAATTAAATTACTTGCCAATGGATGAGGAAATGAATCCATTCTTAGGTTATAGAGCTATAAGACTTTGCTTAGATAGAACAGATGTATTTATAACCCAATTAAGAGCTTTAGTACGTGCTTCTGCTTTTGGTAAACTCAAGATTATGTTTCCTATGATATGTAATCTTCAGGAATTAAGAATGGCGAAAAGATTACTTGAAAAGTGTAAAAATGAGCTTAAGTCTGAGGACATAGTATTTGATGAGAATCTTGAAGTTGGTATTATGATAGAAATACCATCTGCTGCAATAATGTCAGATCTATTCGCAAAAGAAGTAGACTTCTTCAGCATTGGTACTAATGACTTAATTCAGTATACGTTAGCAGTAGATAGAATGAATGAGAAAATATCATATTTGTATGATTTTTATCATCCAGCAGTTTTAAGGCTTATTAAAACTGTAATAGATAATGGACATGCGGCAGGAATAACAGTTAACATGTGTGGCGAAATGGCAGGAGACACAAATCTCATACCTGTACTACTTGGATTTGGATTAGATGAATTCAGTATGAGTGCTTCTTCAATATTAAGAGCACGTAAAACTATTACAAATGCTAATTTCGAGGAATGTAAGAAATTATCTAAGCCAGTATTATCATTTGGTGATTCAGATGAAATAAAGGAATATATAAAAGCTAATACTAAGGCATAGGTCTATGCTAAGTAAGGCATAGGTCTATGCTAAGTAAAGCATAGGTCTATGCTAACATATAAGTAATAAATAAAAGAAATATTCTCATTAAAGCAATCTCTTTATTAAAGCAATCTATTCTTACATTAAGGATAGATTGCTTTTTTATATTAAAATTTTGTATAATGTATTTAAAATAATATTTATTAATCATGTGAGATAAAATAATGATTTAAAGGTTATGAGGGTATAATACGTCAAATGCCTTATATAAAGGATGAGAGTAGATGATTAAATTAAATGAAAAACTTATATTTCATATAGATGTTAATTCTGCATTTCTTTCATGGAGTGCTACGGATAAACTTAGGTTAGGCTCGGATATAGACTTAAGGGAGATAACATCTGTAATAGGGGGGGATGAAGAGTCCCGTAGAGGAGTAGTTTTAGCTGGCTCTATAAAAGCTAAAAAAATTGGAATAGTAACAGGTGAAAGTTTATTTACAGCAAGAAAAAAATGTAGGGACTTAGTAGTTGTAAAACCCGATTTTGAATTATATAAGAGATGTAGTAAAGATATGAGAAAAATTTTCGGAGATTATACAACAATTGTTGAGAAGTTTTCAATAGATGAGTGTTTTTTGGATGTAACAAGATATAATACATCAAAGGAATCGGCATTAAGAATAGCTTGGGATATAAGTAGTAGAATAAAGAAGGAACTAGGGTTTACAGTAAATATAGGTATGTCAAATGTTAAGCTTTTAGCTAAAATGGCATCTGATTTTGAGAAGCCTGATAAGGTGCATACACTTTTTAAAAATGAAATAGAAAAAAAATTGTGGCCTCTTCCGGTTGGAGAGCTTTTTATGGTTGGGAGGAGAACGGTTCCAAGGCTAAACAATTTAAATATATTTACTATAGGAGATTTAGCAAAGTATGATGTTGAATTTTTGGAATACCACTTTAAAAGTAGTGGGCTTGTGATGTGGAAGTATGCTAATGGTATAGATAATAGAGATGTAAAATCAAATAATCGTGAGGTAAAAGGAATAAGCAATTCTACTACTTTATCAGATGATATTAGAAATAAAAGTGAAGCGTACAGTGTATTATTAGTTTTGGTGGAGAATACAGCTACGAGGCTTAGGGATATAAAAAAGTGCTGCTTGTCTATTTCGGTAACTATAAGAAATCAGGAATTCGTTGATTGTTCACGTAGTACAACTTTAAAAGCTTCCACAGATTTAACGCAAGAAATATTGAAAATAGTAAAAAAACTTTTTGATGAATTATGGAAGGGAGAACCTATAAGATTATTGGGAGTTTCTCTTAATAATTTATGTGAGGATAATTTTAAACAAATATCAATTTTTGATATTGATAATTCCTCATCTGAAAAGAAAAGAGCTATAGATAAAACTATAGATAGTTTGCGGCGCAAGTATGGAGAGAATTCAGTTTTAAAATCATCATTATTAAAAAAGTAACTAGGTAATATATTTGTTGAAAATAAAGCTTATTGTAAGCCGTTGTTCTAAACTATAAAAAGTTAATATAAAATAGGTAAGAAGTATTATTTAATAAAGCGTTGCTGAAAGTGATTATAAATGGAGGTATATGTATATATGGATAATAGAGCTCTAATACCTTTATACTTTAATGGAGATATGATAAATAATTTATATACAATTGTAATTGAAGAATTTGCTGAAATCAAAAGTGAAAGCACTAGAAAGCTCTTGACGATTAGTACTAATACACCGTTATATGAAGCTACTTGTGGTAAAATAATGCAAGGAGACTTAAATGTTCAACTTCTCAATGAGTTTACGACGCAGAAAATTGAAGAAAGAGTTTCAATTGTAATAACAATTTTGTCAAGATTAAAAACCATGTTAAATCAACAAAGTATGTTAAAAGTAATAAATAATGAAAATGACGTAGCAAATATAAAGGAATTTGATTTTGTTCAATTCACTGGAGCATTGTATAAAAATCCAGGTCTAGAATATATAGAAGATATAATTAGGGTTATGGAAATGCAATTGGCTTTTTCACCCGATCCACTAGAGAATGGTGATGAAAGTAAGGATAATATAGTTAAAAGGAGAGTTTTAAAAGTCCTTAAAGATGATATGGAAGGTTGCAAAGTGGAAAAGTGTATAAAATATATTAGCAGTAATATAGGCAATAGCAATACAAAAATTGTTGTACCTTTGGTAATAAAACATATGGCGGATAATTTAGATTATATTGATGGTGCTCGGATTACCATTCTTGGAAAAGTGGTGAAAGTTCCAAAGAAGAATGAAATTAGTAACTATAGTTTGCTTAGTGGAACATACTTTGATTATTTGAATGAAACGTATTTTAAAGAATTTAAAAACAGATTTCTAAAAGATACAGATTTAATAACGGATTATGATTCAAAAAAAATAGAAATAAATGGACCTATAATTGAAATCATACCTATAGCCATGTACATTTAAAGTGAGAGTTGTAGCAAAAAATAAACAATGATGAAACTAAATAAATATAATACGATACTTGGAGGTCTTATGTTTATACCAAATGATGTGAAAATAATTATGGATTGTTTGAGAAACAATGGATATGAATCTTATATAGTGGGTGGGTGTGTACGTGATTTTATGATTGGCATATCCAGTCCTAAGGATTATGATGTAACCACAAATGCACTGCCGGAGGAAATCATTAGAATTTTCAATAAAACGATTCCTACAGGTGTAGATCACGGAACTGTAACTGTTATGATAAACAAAGAGGGATATGAAGTTACAACTTATAGAATAGATGGTGAGTATTTAGATAATAGGAGACCGGAGGATGTCACTTTTGTTTCAACTTTAAAAGAGGATTTAGCAAGACGTGATTTTACAATAAATGCTTTAGCTTTTAATGAGGAAGAAGGTCTTGTAGATTATTTTGGTGGCAATGTCGATTTAGATAATAAAATAATTAGAGCTGTAGGTGAGCCCAATAAAAGATTTAAGGAAGATGCTCTAAGAATGCTCAGGGCTATTCGATTTTCTGCTAGGTTGGATTTCGAAATAGAAGAAAAGACTTTTGAAGCTATAAAAGAAAATAGTCATCTTATATTAAATGTAAGCAATGAGAGAACCCGCGATGAATTATGTAAAATGATGGTATCAGATAATACTACAAAAGCTTTAAGGTTACTTAAGGATAGTAAACTATTAGATTTTATATTACCAGAACTTAAAGTAACAATAGGGTTTAATCAACAAAATCCTCACCATAATAAAGATATATTTAATCATACTTTAGCTGTTGTAGAAAAATGCACACCAGAGCTTAATTTGAGAATAGCAGGATTATTACATGACATAGCTAAGCCAAATTGCTTTACTATTGACGCTGAAGGTATAGGCCATTTTTATGGCCATGATAAAAAAGGAGTAATATTATCGCAGAAAATATTAAGGCGTCTTAGATTTGATAATAAAAGCATAAATGAAATTAGCATTTTAATTAAAGAACATATGAATGTACTTACAAAACCAACAGATGCTTCTGTAAAGCGTCTTATTAATAGAGTTGGTAAGGACTTAGTCTTTGACCTTTTCGCTTTGCAAAGAGCAGATGCCTTAGGTTCGCGTTTCCCAGAAAAACGAATAAATGAAATTACTAGGGTAGAAGAAAAAACAATCGCTATTTTAGAATCTAAGGTTCCACTATCTACAAAAGAACTTGTTGTAAACGGTAAAGATTTAATAAAAGAATTTTCTCTTAAACCAGGGGAGGAAATAGGTGATATACTTAGATTTCTTTTAGATAAAGTGTTAGAAAATCCAGAATTAAATAGTAAAGAAAAGCTTTTTTCTATAATTTATGATGAATATTTGAAATAAAAAACTTGATTATATTTTAGACTCTTTCAGGCTTAAAGTTTGAGGGAGTTATTTTTTTACGATTTGTATTGAGTTATTATGAAAACCTGGTATAAAACATTTACTTAGGCACAAAATAACAAGGTGCATTAAAAGGAATAATAAATAGTATGTAGACTTGTTGTTTATTTTAATGTGACTAGATGAAAGAAGGTATGTTTATGAAAACTAATGAAATAATCACCGTAATAAATGACAATGGCGAAAAAGTAGATTTAGAACTAATTGACGCTATTAAAATGGATGGAAATGAATATGTGATAGTTGGACCTAAGGATTCAGATGAAGCATACGCGTACAAAGCAGTTCTAGTTAATGGAGAAACAGAGTACAAGTCAATTGGACAGGGAGAAGAATTTAAAAAAGTATTACAAAAGTATAGTGAGAATGGACAATAAATAATTAGGAGGTTTTTATATGAAAACTCGTGAGCAAGCTAAGAAGGAAAATTTGCGTGATTATATTAAGAAAGGCACAAGGGCGCAAGGTCAAAATGCAGCTTCTAAAAATCAAATTATTCAAACTGTTGAAGAAAGCGCATATAATGAAAGTGTTTTTGAAACTAAAAAAAATGGATATTAGATTTTAGAAAAATAATTAAGATAAAAAAATATATCTTAATAAAAAGAGTAAGTGTTTATTATCTAAACTATGGTAATATAAGTTTAGATAAGTTAAGCTTACTCTTTTTCTTATAATACAAAATATGGAAGCAATATTAATAAAAGAAGGGAATTAATATATGATAAACATGTTTGAAGAATTTGAAACTCATCTAATGGTGGATGAGAAGCCATCTATATATTTTAACGATTTTATAAATAAACAAGATATTTGTGAAAAGCATCCATATATATTATTGAGGTGTTTACTAGACACTCCCCAATCCCCAGAACATCATCCAGAAGGAAATGTATGGAACCATACAATGTTAGTTTTAGATAATGCAGCAAAAGTAAAAAACCTTAGTGAAAACCCTAGGGCATTTATGTGGAGCGCCTTATTACATGATCTAGGAAAAGCAACGACTACAAAAGTCAGAAAAGAAAAAATTACATCTTATGATCATGACAAGGTGGGTGCAGAGCTTAGTAGACAATTTCTTGAAGCCCTTACAGGAGATGTTCAATTAATTAAACAAGTTGCGACTTTGGTTAGGTGGCATATGCAAATCCTCTTTGTAGCAAAGGATCTACCTTTTGGGGATGTGAAAAAAATGTCGCAAGAAATATCAATTAAAGAAATTGCTTTGTTATCGCAGTGTGATAGACTTGGTAGAGGTGAAATGAGTGAGAATAAAATCAAAGAGGAAAAGGAGAACGTTAAATCTTTCATTAAAAAATGTGAAAAGTGTTTGGTGTCATCGAAGTAATCGATATTAATAAAAGTATCTATTATTACAACTGCATTCACTTTGCCAAGAAATTCTAAAATTCATTTTATTTATAGCTACTAAAAAATGCAAACTCGCTTACGCTCAAACATGCATTTTTTTATACGTAGCTATAAATAAAATAAATTAAGAATTGCTAAGGCTTGTTCAAATGCAGTTTACACAATATATACTTTTATTAATAAATGTTAAATTTCAAAAACAACCAAAAGATATCTATTGAATATATATAGATACTTTATTTTTTTACAAGGGGCATGTTATACTAAATGAGTATGGAACTAATAATATCTAGAAAATTTACGTAGTTGGAGATGATTGAAGTGAGGTATGAGGGAATAGTATATAGGCCGCCTAGTGAGGCTTATAGCTTGATAGTGCAGGTTACAATTGGTTGCTCACATAATGGGTGTACATTTTGTAATATGTTTAAAGAAAAGAAGTTTAGAATACGCGATTTGTCAGATATTATGTTAGATTTGCAGCATGCTAAATTAACATATGGGATAGTTAAAAAAATATTTCTAGCAGATGGAGATGCATTGGTCCTCCAAACTGAAAAATTGAAATTAATTTTATTGAAAATAAAAGAATTATTTCCTGAGTGCGTGCGCGTGGGGATTTATGCTACTCCAAATGATATTTTAAGAAAAACTTTAGAAGAACTTAGAGAACTTAAAGAATTTGGTATTGGAATTATATACCTAGGGGTTGAATCAGGAAGCAATGAAATATTAAAAAGTATAAATAAGGGCGTAACTGCAGAGGAAATGATTATGGCAGGTCGCAAGGTTAAAGAAAGTGGAATAAAGTTATCGACTACCCTTATTTCAGGTATAGGTGGCACAGAAAAAATTAAGGAACATGTTATAGAATCTGCGAAAGTAATAAGTGCTATAAACCCAGATTATGTGGGGCTCTTAACTTTAATGTTAGAGAGAGGAACACTAATGCACGAAGATGTACAAAACGGCATTTTTAATATACTAACCTCAAAGCAAATAATGCAAGAGACAAGAGAGTTTCTAGAAAATGTAGATGTTACTAACTGTATTTTTAGGAGTAATCATGCTTCTAATTATGTGCCTTTAGCGGGGACATTACCAAGAGATAAAAACCAGTTATTAAAGGATATCGACCTCGCATTAAATGGTAAACGTATTTATAAAAAAGAGGAATCTAGGAGATTGTAAAATTATTAGATTACCTTACGTAGAATTTGTTAAGATAAACAAAGGGTGTGAATATTATGAAGGAAAAAATTCTTAAGCTGCTTAAGGATAGTGGAGAAAATTTTGTGTCTGGTCAAAAAATCAGTGAAAATTTAGGAGTTAGTCGTGCTGCTATATGGAAATATATAAATATAATTAAAGAGGATGGATATGAAATTGAAGCAATTTCAAGAAGGGGTTATAGAATAACCTCCTCGCCAGATATACTTACCTTTGAGGAAATTAAAGATTTTTTAAATACAAAGTACATAGGTAGAAATATTGTATACTGTGATTCTATAGGTTCAACTAATTCTAAAGCTAAAGAACTAGCGGAGAAAAATGAGGAACATGGCACGGTTATAATAAGTGAAGAACAAACCTTAGGACGTGGGCGCCTAGGAAGAAATTGGGTATCTCCAAAATATAAGGGTATATGGATGTCAATAATACTCAGACCAAATATAATAACGCAAAACGTATCACAAATAACACTTATTGGGGCGGCTGCAGTTCATAAGGCTTTACTTAAGATGGGAATTAAAACTGGTATTAAGTGGCCTAACGATATATTGCTTAATAGTAAAAAAGTATGTGGTATATTAACGGAGATGAGTGGAGAAATAGATCATATTAATTATCTAGTGATGGGAATTGGAATAAATGTAAATCTAGAAAAAGAAGATATACCAGAAGAACTAAAAGATATGGCTACGTCTATTAAACTTGAAAGTGGTAAGTATATAAATAGGAAACTTTTGCTTGCTAGTATATTAAATATTTTTGAAGAGTTGTATATGGGTTTTGTGGAAAATGGAAATATAAAACAAACCATTGAAATCTGTAGAAAAAATTCCATACTTATAGGTAAAGAAATTCAATTAATTAATAGGGAAAAAGTAACAATAGCCAAAGCCATAGATATAAGTGATCAAGGAGAATTAGTCGTTGAGAATTCTAAGGGTATTGTAGAACATATTGTTTCAGGTGAAGTTTCTGTAAGGGGAATTTACGGATATAGTAAATAAATTAATTTATAAATTGATGTAGGTATAATGTAACGTACTTTAAGTGAATAATATGATTTAAATATATATTTTTATATAGACATAGTGGATAAAATAACGGTATAATGTGGTTATTAAGTTTGAAAGGAGAATGGTTATGGAAGAAAATAAAATTATAACAATGTTAGATGAAGATGGAGAAAAGGTTGATTTTGAATTAATCGAAATCGTTGAATTAGATGAAAATAAATATGCTTTATTAGCTCCAATAGGAGAAGAAGAGGATGCTTTTGTTTATAAAATAGAACTTGTAGAAGGCAAAGAGCAGTATATTGCAGTAGAAGATGAAGAAGAATTCGAAAAAGTATTAGAAGAATACGAATCAACTTTTGAAGAATAAATAAATAGACCAATAAACCGCGGCGGTTTATTGGTTTTTATTTTAAATATAATAAATAATATTTATTAATTGGTTATTTTAATAGCTAGAGGAGGAAACGTTTTGAATTTAGTAAAAATTGATATGGAAGCACTTATAGAAACAATTTCGCATGTTGATGACAATTTAGGTAAAAGTTTTCTGGACACAGTTACTGGTGAGGTTATATATATTCCCACAGAAGTAAGTTTAGCCTTAGAAAATGGAACTTTAAAGGAAGACACATTTGACAATTGGCTAAAAGAGTTTGTAAACATCGCAATACTTATTAACGATGATGAGGTAAACAGATATTTGAGCATGCCTCTAATAGATGAAGATTTTTATATAAAAATAATGAAAAAATATGTTAAGAGTATTACAAGTAATCCAGAATTGAAATTAGAATTAAATGAAGCAATAAAAAGCACGGAACCTTTAAAAAGTTTTAAACATATTATAATGGATAAGGAAAATGAAATAGAGACTTGTGAAACAAATGCAAGTGAAACAGATGAAAATGAAGTAAATGAAGTAAATCAAGGGGTAGCAAATGGTTGGTATAAGTATGAAGATAGCTGCATAGATCAATTTGCACGGGAATGGTTAAAGTTAAACAGAATTGAGTTAAAATATTTAAATTAAATGATTAAAAAGTGATTGATTTGTTTGGGGTATGAAATATATAAAGCTATGATATTATTATAAAAAATAAGAAAAAAACTTATTTGTATACTATATATATTAGACATATCTCAATTAATAGAATAAAAGTTAATGTATAAAGTAATTTTCTGAATTTATTCACAATTATCACCCCATATATAGTGTATGTTAAAAAGGGGGATAACATAATTAAAAATAGTTAGAATTACGATTTAAAATTTATATAAAAAAAAGAGCACTTTTTATAAGTGCTCTTTTTGATTTAAAAAATTTATCTTCTAGATTTAGCTACTTCGATATTTACTCTTCTACTGTTTAACTTCTTACCTGAACTATTGTTTAAAATAGAATCAACTAAGTTTGCAGGTACATCTAAGAAAGAGAATTTATCTAAAATATCAATACGACCAAGCTCGTTTTTATTAATATTAGCAGTTTCGCATAGGAAAGATATAATATCTTTAGTCATAACTTCATCCATACGTCCTATAGATAAGAATAGTCTAACACTATCTGTTGATGTTGTTGTTGTAGAATCATCTGCATAGTTATAGTTAACTTCTTTATCAAATATAATTTTTATTAATGAAGCAGCTACATCTTCATCACCAAATTCTTTTATAAGGTCTTTTCCAAGTGGAAGAAAGTTCTCATATAAATTTTCTTTTAGAACTAACTTTATTTGATCTATAATAGTTTCTGATTTTGCTGCGAAAATATCTGTTATACTAGGAACGCTTTTTTTAACAATTACGCTTTTAGTATCACGTTCAATTTGTCTTATAGCAGATGCTTCTCTTCTTGTAATAAGACTGTAAGCTGTACCTTCTTTACCAGCTCTACCAGTTCTTCCAATTCTATGAATATATGATTCACTATCTTGTGGTAAATCATAGTTTATTACATGAGTTACATTTTCTACGTCTATTCCTCTTGCAGCTACATCTGTTGCAATTAAGTAGTTCAAATTACCATCTTTGAATTTTTTTAGAGTGTTCATTCTTTGACTTTGTTTCATGTCTCCGTGCATACCTTCTACAGTATAACCTCTAGGTTGTAATGCATCAACTAACTCATCTACGCCCTTCTTAGTTTTACAGAAGAGTATACAAGTCTTAGGAGCATCAACATCAAGAATTCTGCATAATGATTCAAATTTATTTTTCTGATTTACTTCATAATAATATTGCTCAGTCTTAGAAACAGTTAAAGATTTCTTTTCTATTGCAATAATCTTTGTTTCAGGATGCATATATTTTTTTGATAATATCTTAATAGCTCTTGGCATAGTAGCTGAGAAAAGTAAAGTTTGTCTATCAGCGCTTAAGTTACTTATGATAGATTCAATGTCTTCAATAAAGCCCATGTTTAACATTTCGTCAGCTTCATCTAAAACAAGGAATTTAGCATTTGCTAATTTCAAAGTACCTTTTCTAATATGGTCTAGCAATCTTCCAGGAGTTCCAACTACGATATCTACTCCTCTTTTTAAAGCGGATATTTGTCTATCGATAGATTGACCACCATAGATTGGTAATATCTTAATTCTTTCATGTTTTGCAATACGTGAAAGTTCTTCGGCAACTTGAACAGCAAGTTCTCTTGTTGGAGACATTATTATTGCTTGCACTTTACCGTTTGATTTTTCCATTAAACTTAAAATAGGTGCACCAAAAGCTAATGTTTTACCAGTTCCTGTTTGAGCCTGACCTATAATATCAAAACCCTCTAATACTACTGGAATAGCCTTTGCTTGGATGTCTGATGGATATTCAAATTTCAAATCTGTTATTGCGTGGAGTACGGATTCGTTTAGTCCTAGTTCATTAAATGTAATTTTTTCCATTAATTAAAATTCCTCTTTCTTTTCATAAATATCAAATACATCTTTATTATTGATACAGTATATACAAAAGAATAAATATTAAACTAAAAAGCAAGTTTAAATTGCTTTTTTATAATTATTTAATCATTTAAAAAAGTTCCTCAAAATTGAGTTCTTCTCAATAATATAAATAAGAGGTAATCCAATTCCATAACAGCAGACTAATTCTCCCCATGCAACTTGCAGCATACAAACTAAAAGGGGCATGTCCTTAACATATAAAAGCTTTAACAGTATGCCAATAACAATGGCATTAACTACTACAGCCGGTAATGGAGCAAGTATTCGCTTGAATTTAAGTTTGCTTTTACCAATATAGTAAGTTATAATCGCGGCTATAAGTGTTGCAAGGGAACCGAAAACCATATCCGGAATACCTAGTGGACTTATGATATTTGAAACTATACAACCAATTAGCAATCCGGGAATAGAAAAGGATGCAAAATAAGGTAATATAGTAAGTCCTTCAGCAATACGATATTGAATAACTCCAAAGCTGAAAAAAGATAAGCTTAGAGTTAAAGCTGCATAAATAGCAGCCACCATTGCTGCAAAAACGATCGTTCGTATTTTTACAGACATAGTTCCTTCATTTAATTTAATATTCATTTTTGTGCCTCCATAGTTTTATTTTAAGACAGGATGGTTGCGAACTGTCTATGAGTATTTGACTCGAATCTTTATTTTACTATATATTTCGTTATTAGTCAATAGATTTTCTTTATAAAATGGGAAATAGACGCTAGTTTTAAAGGAATATAGTCTAAATTAGTTAAAAGTATGATATAGTTAAACTATATATGCTTTTGTTTTTTATGAATGCGTATCATTTAATGTACTCCAACTATTTAAAGAAGCTATATTATTGTAATAACACAGTATTTGGTTAAAGGAGATTATAATGAGTAAAGAAATTTTTAATACAAAACAAACGTCGCTTAGTAATGGAATTAAACTTATTACTATTAAAAAGGATAGTCAAATTGCAGCAGTTCATGCTGGAGTAAATATAGGTTCACTTTTTGAAGAGAAAAATGAAAAGGGGATAGCCCATTTTATAGAGCACATGCTTTTTAAAGGAACACTTGATAGAACAAATGAAAAACTAAATAGCGATCTAGAAAATTTAGGTGGAGAATATAATGCCTATACGGATTTTAACTGCACTGTATATAGTACTACAGTTTTAAATGAAGAATTGGAGAATTCACTGTCACTTCTCGGAGATATGCTCTTAAATTCAACCTTTCCAATTAATGAAATTGAAAAGGAAAGAGGCGTAATACTCGCTGAAATTAGAACAATTAAAGATGATATTGAAGATCTAAGCTTTCAGAGAGTTAACGAGATCGCTTTTAAATATAGTCCACTTAGAGAGGATACTATTGGTAGTGAAAATGTAATTAAAAAGATTACAAGAAAACAACTTGTTGATTTCTATAATAAATATTATGTTCCCAATAATTCTTTTGTATCTATTGTATCTCCATTTGAACATGAGGATATAATTAATATGGTGAAAAAGTATTTTGGTGTATGGGTACCTAAAGAATTTGAGAAGAAAAAAATAATAGCTGAACACCACCAATTCATAAAAAAAATATCATATAAAAAAGAAATTGAACAAAGTACTATACTTTATTTATATACTTTTAATGGACTATCTAAAGATGAAGAATTGGCACTTAGAATATTAAATTATAAATTTGGGGAAAGTGCTAACTCCATATTATTTAGGGAACTTCGGGAAGAAAGAGGATTATCATATGATGTTTACACACATCTAGATACTTCAAATAATGTTAAAATACTATATATTTATACATCGGTGGCAGAAAAAAATGTAGATGAAGCAATTAAGGTAATTGATACAGCCATTAAGGACATTGAAAGTGAAAAAATAGTTTTTGATGATAATACAATAGATCTAATGAGAAAGATATTAAAAACTGCTATAGCATCAACCTTAGAGGACTCTACAGATCTTTCAAATTATGTAATTCATCAAGCTATGGACAATGAAGATATATATCAATTTACAGAGGATATGAAAAATATGGCGAATGTTAAAAGTAAAGATTTATATAATGTTTCAAGAAAAGTTCTACAAAAACCAACTATTCATATATTTCTACCAGAAATGAGCGTGTAATATTGAGTAACATTATAACAAAAATTGAGTTGCAAAAGAAAAATAAGCAGAGAGTTAACATCTATATGGATAATGAATATGCTTTTGCTTGTGATGTTGAACTTGTCTATATCCACAATATTACAAAAGGTAGAACCATGGAGAAAGAAAGTTTAGAAGATATAGTTAATGAAGATAATTATATAAAAGGGAAAAATGTTGCACTTCATTTTTTAGAAAGAAGTTTTAAATCTGCTAAACAGGTTGTGGATAAATTAACCATAAAAGAATTTGATATTAGAACTATAGATAGAGTAATGGAGTTTTTAAAGCAATATGATTTTATTAATGATAAAAGGTTTGTAGAACTATTTATAAAAGAAAAAATAAATTCTACTGGAAAAAATAAAATTAAGTATACACTATTAAAAAAGTTTCTTCCAAAAGAACTTATTAAAGAGGGACTTGACACAATAACTAGCGAGCAGCAGTTTCAAGCAGCTTTAAAGTTAGGTGAAAATAAAATCATAACATTATCTAAAAGTGAAAAAGATGTTATAAAACTTTATAAAAAATTAGCAGACTATTTAGCTCGTAGTGGATATGAATACGAAATAATTAAAGAGGTTCTAAGTAAAATCACTAATAATGATAAGGTGGATGACACGCAAGGAAATTCATCCTTTGAAAAAGAATTACAATCTGAAGATATAGCTGAAGAGGTCTATGATAAAATATATGAGATAGCTAGTAAAAGATATAATATATTAATTAAGTCAGAGTCTCAGAAAATAAAGCTTTATAAAAAGCTTGGGGACTATCTTTTAAGAAGAGGATTTCAATGGGATCAAATTAAAAAAGTATTAAGAGATTTAGTTAAGGGCATTGAGGATGATACTAATGAAGGCAGGTGATAGGATTGTTAAGGGAACCCGTAAGTTTAATTTTATTATTATTATTTATTTACCCAATAATTAAAGGGTTTATTTATAAATTTTCGTCTCAACATTTAAAAGGAACATTAGAGGGTGTTTTTCAAAGTATTTCTTTTTTGATTTCTTTATGTTTAGGTATTTATTTCACGAAAAGAGTTTTTTTGCAACATGATGTAGGTATGTATAAAAGTATATATAATAGTATTCCGAGAAATGCTATAGATTTTATTAATAGTAAGCCATTAATGATTTACGTATTGATAATGCCACTAGTAATATTAATAATTTATAGTATCATAAATTTTGTAATTGTTTTTATTAGTCGTATTACATTGTATCCTTTGTTTGATGTTATAGAACATAACTTAAAACGGAAGAGTAGTATGTTTAATAGAATTGTAGGTGCTATATCACAAGTGCCAAAAGCCATATGTTATGTGATTGTTATTACTTTTATATTGAATTTTCTATCTCTTCTTAATGTAACAGATAAATATAATAGCTATTTGGAAAAATCACAAGTATACAATTATATATCAAAGGAAGTAGTTATTCCATTAACTAATTCAAAGCTTGCAAAGCAGCTTCCCAAGGTTGTTAATAACTCATTTAAAATTGTAGTAAAAGAAGCTGCAAGTTCAGAACCTAATGTACAAAATAAGCAAAAAGGCACCGTTTATTATAATGGTATTACGCTTGCCCAAGGAGTTCAATCTAATGATGAAATTAATAAGTATGCAATTAACTTGGTGCAAGGTGAAAATGGAACAAGAGACAAAGCAAGGACTATTTATAATTGGGTAGGAAGTAAAATAGCTTATAGTGACGTAAAAGCAAATAGAATATTAAATAATGATCTAGGAGTAAAATCAGGTGCCATACCAACTTTCAATACGAGAAGTGGTATATGTTTTGATTACGCTTGTCTCTACGTTGCAATGTGCAGAGCTAATAATATAAAAGTAAAAATTATTACTGGTCAAGGATTCAATGGAAATAATTGGGTTAGCCATGCATGGAATCAAGTATATATAGAAGGAGAAAATACTTGGATCAATGTAGATCCTACATTTTTAATTGGGGGAGACTATTTTGACAGTAAAAGATTTGATATCGACCATAAAGATGCAAGTATAGCTGGACAATGGTAAAAAAACAAACTACCTGAAATTAGGTAGTTATTTCTGAAATTAGGTAGTTATCCATAAAATTAGGTGGCTGCTTTATAACTTTTTAATAATAAATTAATGGCTTTTTCACAATCTTCATCTTCATTATTTAAAGCCCATGCGGTATTGAAGTAATATAATGCTTTTGGTTTGTTAAAACACATAGCATAGCAATAAGCTAAGTTGAAAAAATATTTACTTTCACGCCGTAGGTCAATAGCTGAATGAAATAAGGGTATTGCCTTATCATATTTTTTTAAGTGAATAAAACATACTGCTGTATTGTAAAGCGCACCAGCCTCATTATCTTTCATTTCAGCAGCTTTTTTATATAGAGCTATTGCTCTATTATAATCCTTAGTGTTGTATATATCGTTAGCCTTTTGAAAGTATTCCATTATTCTCCTCCTTATAATCCTTTAAAGAATTATAAATTAGTTATACTAAATATAGATAGTACTATAAAACATAATATATTTAATATAAATACTGTCCAAGGATTTCAAATAATATTCAATTAATACAAAATATTAGTTGTTTTTACCCACCACTTTTCTTTCAAAAAGAGCGACCATTTCATACATAAGGTAAGCTAAGATAGAAAGTATTACTATACTCATCATTACCATGTCTAATTGTGAGATTTGTCCACCATAGATTATTAGAAATCCTAAACCTTCTTTTGCAACCAAAAACTCACCCATAATTACACCTACCCAAGAGAGGCCTACGTTAATCTTAAGTGCCGAAATAAGAGTTGGAATAGATGCAGGAATGATTAAATTAGTTAGTATTTGAAGTTTAGAAGCTCCAAAGGTTTTTAAAAGTTTGATTTTATCTAGGTCTACTTCTCTAAAACCACTTAGTATGCTTATTATAGTTACAACTATGGATATTAAAAGAGCAATTACAATTATTGCTGTTATTCCATTACCTACCCAAAATATAATAATGGGTGCAAGAGCTACTTTAGGCAAAGCATTGAGTACTATTAAGTATGGATCAAGAACTTTTGAAATAAAATCGGACCACCACAATAGTACTGCAATGAGGGCACCTAAGATGGTTCCCAGTAAAAAACCTGTTATTGTTTCAAAACATGTTACTGAGATATGAGTGAGCAAGGTTCCTTCATTATATATTTGTATAAATGAACTGAACATTTTTGATGGCGTACTTGTTAAAAATGAATCAATCCATTTAAGTCTGCCAGCTATTTCCCAAAAACTAAAGAAAACAATTAATATTATTATTCTTGTGAAAATAATGATGCATTTCCTCTTTTTTACATTTTTTATATAAACTTTCTGTTCATCACTTTGAATTAGCATTACCATTCAACTCCTTCCAAATTTTATTGAAGTAAACCCTGAAATCTGGAGCTTCTCTACGTTTTAGAGGACAAGAGAAATCTTCCCCGAATTCAAGGGTCATGTGTTTAACAATTACTGCAGGCCGATTAGATAGAATAATAATTTCGTCTGACATAGCAATGGCCTCAGATATATCATGTGTTACCATTATTGTAGTCTTTTTTTCCTTCTTTATGATTTCATAAACCTCATCACTAATGTTTAATCTAGTTTGATAGTCCAGGGCTGAGAAAGGTTCATCTAAGAGAAGTACCTCAGGGCTTAACGCTAAGGTGCGAATTAGAGCAACTCTTTGACGCATTCCTCCGGATAACTCTCTAGGATGATGATCCCTAAAGTCCCAAAGATTATAACTTATTAAAAGATTTTTTACCATTTCCTTGTTTTTATCCGTAATACAATGGTTGATTTTAAGCCCTAGAAGTACATTGTCCCAAATAGTTAACCAGTCAAACAATTGGTCCTTTTGAAACATATATCCAATTTTTAAAAAGTTTGAACTATCAGCACTTCTATTAATTACTATTTTCCCATATGACGGAGTAATTAGGCCTGCTATTATATTTAAGAGTGTAGACTTTCCACATCCAGAAGGACCTACGATACTTAAAAAGTGACCTTCTTGTACGCCAAATGAGATATCTGCAAGAGCAGGAGTCTCTGCTGTTAAAGAGTGGTAATTCATGCTTATATTACTGATTTCTACTTTAATCACTTTATCATCCCTTCGATAGTTATAGTTTAGTATATGAGGTTAGATAATGTATTGTTAACGACGAGGGTGCCACTTTTATAATTTAACAATTTTTTTAAAATGTGGTAGAATAATAAATAAGAAATATGTTGAAAATTCTATATTCTTTGAGTTATAATATTGTATAAATATTTGTTAACTTAATATGAATTTTGGAGTTATATTAGTGGAATATTGATAAAATGTAATTAATGTGAAAAATATTATAGAAGATTTATAGTGTAGAGAATAAATTTGGTTTTCTAAGAATAAAGATATATATATAAATAATAAGGCTATTTATTAGAAGATTAAATAACTTATAAAATGACATTTTAAATCTACCTACATAAAAATATATAACTTAATTTTAGGTTTCAAGATTATAACAAAATCAAAACTTGCGAGGAAAGAGAAAATTATGATGAAAAGAATATTACATGTTGGATTAGATGTAGGATCTACTACTGTTAAGATAGTAGTGCTAAATGAGTTGGAAAAAACAATATATAGTAAATATCAGAGACATTTTTCTGATATAAAAAGTACAATAGCTGAGCTTTTATATGAGGCTTATATCAATTTTCCCGATTGCTATATTACTATAGTGGTAACTGGGTCTGGTGGACTAGCCTTATCTAAATGGCTTAATATTTCTTTTATTCAAGAAGTAGTAGCCAGTACTTATGCCATTGAAAATATCATCCCGAGAACTAATGTGGCTATAGAACTTGGTGGAGAAGATGCTAAAATTATATATTTTGATGGTGGTATAGATCAAAGAATGAATGGTACTTGCGCTGGCGGTACTGGGGCTTTTATTGATCAGATGGCATCACTTCTTCAAACAGATGCAACAGGCCTTAATGAACTTGCAAAAAACTATAAAACCATTTATCCCATTGCAGCTAGATGTGGTGTATTTGCTAAAACCGATATTCAACCACTATTAAATGAAGGTGCTGCAAAAGAAGATATTGCTGTTTCAGTGTTTCAATCAGTAGTTAATCAGACTATTAGTGGACTAGCTTGTGGTAGACCAATTAGAGGAAATGTTGCATTCTTAGGTGGACCATTATATTTCTTATCTGAACTTAGAACAAGATTTATAGAAACTTTAAAGCTCACAGAAGACCAAGTTATTTTCCCAAACGATTCTCAGTTGTTTGTAGCAATTGGTGCCGCTATGTTATCAAAGGAAGAGAATGTTATTTCATTTGAAAAATTAAATGCTATGCTTCCAAAGTTAAAAGAGGTGTCTAGTCATGATGTTCGAAGATTTAGACCTTTATTTTTAGATGATGCTGAACTTCAGGTTTTTAACAAAAGGCAGAGTGAATATAAGGTGCCAAGGCGAGAACTTGCTTCCTATGTAGGAAATTGCTTTTTGGGAATAGACGCTGGTTCTACAACTACTAAAGCTACCCTTATAGACGAGAAAGGTATACTTTTATACTCTTACTATGGGAGTAATGAAGGTAACCCATTAACTTTAGTTAGAAAAATTTTGAAAGATATATATAGTATTTTGCCTAAAGAAGTAACTATTGTAAATTCAGCAGTAACAGGTTATGGTGAGAGATTGATAATGGCTGCGTTACAAGTAGATATTGGTGAAATTGAAACAATAGCTCATTACGTGGCAGCGAAATTTTTTGTTCCTGATGTAGATTTTATATTGGATATTGGTGGACAAGATATGAAATGCCTAAAAATAAAAAATGGTGTAATAGATAGTATAATGCTAAATGAAGCTTGTTCCTCTGGGTGTGGCTCTTTTATAGAAACTTTTGCTCAATCATTAAATATGGAAGTTGCGGATTTTGCAGATGTAGCATTAAAGGCAAAGAGTCCCGTGGATTTAGGCTCTAGATGCACTGTGTTTATGAATTCAAGAGTTAAGCAGGCTCAAAAGGAAGGGGCCTCTGTGGGGGATATATCAGCGGGACTTTCTTATTCAGTAATAAAAAATGCATTATTTAAAGTTATTAAGATAAGAGATCCAAAAGATATGGGTAAAAAGATAATAGTTCAAGGAGGAACCTTTTACAATAATGCAGTACTTAGGGCTTTTGAAATTGTTTCGGGAAGAGAGGCTGTAAGACCGGATATTGCAGGTTTAATGGGTGCCTATGGAGCTGCACTTATTGCAAAGGATCGATATGTTCTCGGCAAGATTTCCACCTTGTTATCAGTAGATCAATTGGATAGCTTTGTTGTAGAAACTTCAATGGGTAGATGCAAGCAATGCGAGAACCAATGTGTTCTTACAATTAATAAATTTGATAATGAACGTGAATTTATATCTGGTAATCGTTGCGAAAAAGCACTAGGAAAAAGTAATAAAAAAGAAAAAATACCTAATGTATATGATTATAAATATAAAAGAATATTTGATTATATTCCATTAAGGAAAGAGAAAGCCTCTAGGGGCGTAGTAGGTATCCCAAGGGTACTTAATATATATGAAAATTATCCATTTTGGTTTACCTTCTTTACGAATTTAGGGTTTAGGGTTGAATTATCCCAAAGATCTACTAAAAAGGTATATGAAATGGGAATAGAAACTATCCCTTCGGAATCTGCTTGTTATCCCGCTAAAATAGCACATGGACATATAATGAGTCTTATAAATAAGGGAATTGATTTTATATTTTATCCTTGTATTCCATTTGAAAAAAAAGAACTAAAGGATGCGGATAATCATTTTAATTGCCCTATAGTAACCTCGTATCCTGAGGTTATAAAGAATAATATGGACATTTTAAATGAAAGAGATATTAAGTTCTTAAATCCTTTTATTTCTCTAGATAATAAGAAAAAATTAATAACGAGATTGACTGATGAGCTCGCAGACTTTGGAATTAGTAAAAAAGAGATTTCTATGGCAGCAGATATTGCTTGGATAGAAACTGACAAAGTAAAATTGGATATTCAAAATAAAGGTGAAGAAGTAGTTGAATATATTAGAAAAACTGGAAAGAAGGGCATTGTTTTAGCGGGAAGACCATATCATATAGACCCAGAGATCAATCATGGGATTCCAAGTGTAATTACTGATTTTGATATGCCGGTACTCACAGAGGATTCTGTAGCTCATTTAGGTATTATTGAAAGACCTTTAAAAGCAGTGGATCAGTGGGTATATCATTCTAGGTTATACGCAGCAGCTAGTTTTGTAGCAACCCAGCCAAATATTGAGCTTATTCAGTTAAATTCTTTTGGCTGTGGACTTGATGCAGTTACATCAGACCAAGTTGCAGAGATTTTAGAGAATAATGGTAAACTATATACAACTCTAAAAATTGATGAAGGAAATAACTTGGGAGCTGCAAGAATTAGGATTAGATCATTAAAAGCCGCACTTAATGAGAGAGATAAAAATGGAATAGTACCTAAAAAAGCAAAAGAGAGTGAGAGTAGAATTCTATTTACAAAGGAAATGAGAAAAAAGCATACGATTTTATGTCCGCAAATGTCTCCTATACATTTTCAATTTGTGCAGGAAGCCTTTAAAGCATCAGGGTATAATCTACAGGTATTGCCTTCAGTAGATACTAAAGCTGTAGATGAAGGCTTAAAATATGTAAATAATGACGCTTGTTATCCTACAATAATTGTAGTAGGACAAATAATTGAAGCTTTAAAATCAGGTAAATATGATATAAATAATACCTCTGTTATAATTTCTCAAACTTGTGGAGGGTGTAGGGCTACCAATTACATTGGATTCCTTAGGAAAGGACTTAAAGATGCAGGATTCCCAAAAATTCCAGTGGTATCATTAAATGCGGCTGGTCTTGAAAAAAATCCAGGCTTTAGATTCACATATCCAATGGTTAAAAAGTCAATAATGGCTTTAGTATATGGAGATTTGCTTATGAGGGTGCTCTACAAGGTTAGACCTTATGAGGTAATACCGGGTTCCGCTAATTTACTTTATGAGAAATGGGTAAAAGTATGCAAAGAAGCTGTAGTGAATGGTAAAAGTAGCGAATTTAAAAATAATGTTTCCTCTATTGTAGCTGATTTTGATAAGTTAGAAATTAATAATATATTGAAACCTCAGATAGGACTAGTGGGAGAAATTTTAGTAAAGTTCCATCCTACAGCTAACAATAATATTATAGATGTTATTGAGAGTGAAGGTGGAGAAGTAGTTATGCCAGATTTAACTGACTTTTTTCTATACTGTGCTTTCGATGCTGACTTTAAATATAAATATTTAGGGAAAAGTCATACTGATCAAATAATAAATAATATGGCAATTCAATATATAGAAGGTTTTAGAAAACATATGAAATCAGTTCTTGAAAAAAGTATTAGATTTATTCCGCCAATAACCATACAGGAACTAGCAGTGGGAGCAAAACCTATTGTATCACTAGGAAATCAAGCAGGTGAAGGGTGGTTTTTGACTGCTGAAATGGTTGAACTCATTGAAAACGGAACAAGAAATATAGTATGTATGCAGCCTTTTGCTTGTTTGCCAAATCATGTAACAGGAAAAGGAATGATTAAAGAATTAAAGAGAAGATACCCAGGCGCTAATATAACAGCAATAGATTACGACCCAGGTGCTAGTGAGGTAAATCAAATTAATAGAATAAAACTAATGATGTCTATTGCTTTTAAAAATCTTAAGGGCGTAGAACAAGTTAAAATTGCATATGATGAGGCAGCCAGTGATAAAAATGTAGATTAAAAATTTAATGAAGTGTTAATTACGAATTTTTCTCAAATTATGCTATAAGGTCAAGTATATATTGCTATAATGCTTTCACGTCACCAAGTAATTCTAAAATTTATTTTAATTACAGTTGCTAAAAAATACAAACTCGCTAACGCTCAAACATGTATTTTTATTCACGCATCTGTAATTAAAATAAATTAAGAATCACTAAGGTGAGTTCAAATGCATTTTACGCAATATATACTTTTGTTAGCATAATATAAGAAAAGATATTAACATTCAGATTATCATTATATTATTTTAGCTTTCTTTAGGATTATGTCGTTTAATAATACCATAAAAATAGACTTGTCTTAAATAGATAAGTCTATTTTTATATGTCTTTATCCTCAATATTGTCTAGCATAGCCTAAATAATAATTAAAAAATCATTATAATATAGTTTGAAATTTACAAATATAACATAAGTATTATTAGGGTACATTAAAAAACATCAATAATAATATCTTTATATGAATATACATTACTTAAAACATAATTAAGTAAATATATTATTTTGAAGTAGTATTTTATTGTTTAACAATATGTGATCAAATATTATGGAGGAGGATAAATAATGGTTAAGGAAAACAAAGAAAGGGGAATGTGGTTAACAGTAATTTTATTGGTATTAATAGTATTATATAGTTTAAGTATACTATATAATTTATATTCTTTTTCAAGACAGCCAGGAGGATTAATGAATTCATATGCATTAAGAACAATAATTTTAGCTTTAATTCAACTTATAGGTTTTATACTAATATTTATCAGGAGAAAATTAGGGTGGTACTTGTATATATCTGCTTGCTTGATTTCAATAGTAGTAGGTTTTATAACTTCCTCTAGTTTTATATTAGGTGCAATTATGTATATGGTAGTTATATTAATATTATCATTAATGTTATATTATTTTATATGTCCAATATGGAATAGCATGGAATAGTGTAGTGAAAAATACAGGGTTCCAAATTGACTATTGATGCGAATCTAGCTGTAAATCTGTACGTAAGAAGTGCTATAATTAAATTAAGATGTTACTTAGTAATAAAAATGAAAGGGGATAATTATATGAATCAGGAACAAATGGATCAAATCCATGCTGGGAAAGGGTTTATCGCTGCTTTAGACCAAAGTGGGGGAAGTACTCCTAAGGCACTTTTTCAGTATGGTATTTCGAAAGATCGTTATTCAAATGACGAAGAGATGTTCAATTTAGTTCACGAGATGAGAATACGTATTATCACGGACCCTGCATTCAATTCAGAGCACATTTTGGGTTCTATTTTATTTGAAAACACTATGGATCGTAAAGTTGGTGATCAATTTACCGCTGATTTTCTTTGGGAGAATAAAAGTATTGTGCCTTTTTTAAAGATCGATAAAGGGCTAGCAGAACTTGAAAACGGGGTTCAACTCATGAAGCCGATTCCCAATTTGAAAGAACTCTTAAAACGGGCGATTGAAAAAAACATTTTTGGTACAAAAATGCGTTCAGTCATTAAAGAAGCTAATCCTGAAGGAATTCGAAAACTAGTTGAGCAACAGTTCAGTATTGGCAAGAAAATAACTGAAGCTGGGTTGGTTCCAATTATCGAGCCGGAGGTTGATATCCATAGTGTTGATAAGGAAAAATCAGAAAAAATATTAAAAACTGAAATTTTCAATCAATTATCTACCCTTGACAAAGACGTCAAATTGATGCTTAAACTTTCAATACCAACAGAAGATAACCTCTATCATGATTTATTGGATAATCCGCATATATTACGGGTTGTGGCTTTATCAGGAGGGTACACTCAAAGTGAAGCAAATGAAAAACTTTCACATAATAACGGACTGATTGCTAGTTTTTCGCGTGCGTTATCACAAGGATTGACAGCACAACAAACAGACAAAGAATTCAATTTGATGCTATCCCATTCAATTCGGACAATTTATGAAGCATCCATAAAATAAAGTAGATATTTATTCTGAAAGTTACTCGCTTAGAGATAGGGAAACATGTAAATATTCCTGATTTGTTTTTGATAGTAATAATAATATGATAACAAATTTTGCTCAGGAGTGACTTGCAACAAGAAACGTCAAAACTATTGAAATCCCATTTAGAAATTCTTCTTTTGTGAATATAAAATTCCCGTAAGCCTCACAGGAGGCATAACAATTAATAATTGTTATCTTCCCCAGGGAACTACCCAGAGGTAGGGCATTTTATATAAGCAAAAGATTAGAATTTCTTAATGGGATTTCTAGTTTTAAGTTCGGTGGCAATGCACGCAGGAGAAATTGATGGTTTTTATTTTATAGTTTTTACTGCGTTTTCACCAAAGGTAGTATTAACAATTGTATTGAAAGCAGGTCTTGTTGGTATTAAGGTTGCCTTAGAAGATTGTATTATGTCCATAAGTTTGGTTAAGTTATCTGATGTCAATACTGGGGTTGTTGAGAAAGCATTTATTGATCTATAGTTTTTAATAGATTCAATAAGAACTGCTTCATCTGTACCTGGGAAATAAGATTTAATTGAAGCAATTACCTCCGCATCTGAATGACTATTTACCCATTTTTGACCTTTATATATTGCATTAGTGAACTTTTGTATTATTTGTGGATTTTTTTCTATATAGGATTTCGTAGCGAAAAAGCATGTATAAGGTATGGTTCCGGCAGATGCTCCGATTGATGCTACATTATATCCAGAATTATTTTTTTGTAACAAACTAGCACTAGGCTCAAAAAGAGTAACATAATCCCCTGTGCCAGCCTTGAAAGCACCAGATGTAGCTGTGAGAGCTAAGTTCGTAATAATGTTCACATCAACGCCAGGTGTAAGACCATGGCTTTTTAAAACATACTCAAGAGCCATTTCAGGTACGCCACCAGGTCTTCCACCTATTATAGTTTTGCCCTTTAAGGATTCCCATTTGAAATTTGGTTCAGCTTTCCTAGACACTAAGAAAGCACCGTCCTTTTGTGTTAATTGTGCAAAAAGTATAGGATAGTCTTCGCGCTTTTGATTGTAGATGTAAATAACTTGTTCTGGTCCAGCAAAACCTATATCTGCAGCTTTGCTTAGGACTTGTTGCATAGTTTTGTCAGCGCCTTGACCAGTTGAAAGGTCAATATTAATGCCTTCCTCCTTAAAATAGCCTTGTGATATAGCTGCATACATAGGAGCATAGAATATAGAGCGAACTACTTCATTTAGTTTTACTGTTACTAGAGTATTTGTAGTTGCTTTTTTGCATCCGGAAAATAAGGTGATTATTAGAGCGAGAGAGAGGAGTAGAGAAAAAATAGAGATTTTTTTAATTTTCATTAATACCTCCATGTTATAGGTTGTTATAATTCTATAATATGAAAGAATGTGTATTTGTGACATTTTAAATTTAAAAATGAAATATCTTGACATATGTTAATTAAGAGGTATAATTAAAAATAATGAAAACTTCATAAATTTTTTAAAAGCTTAGATGAAGAGGAGTAGAGGAAATTAATATTAAGAGAGGAAGATTCAAAGGCTGTAAGATCTTCTATATGAAAAACCTTGAAGGTAGCTTCGGAGCTTCTTTACCCAATTTATAAATTATGAATAGGTGGTAAAGACGGTTTTCTTAATCGTTAAATTTTAAAGAGCCTGCAAATTTGCAGGAAAAAAGGTGGTACCGCGAGCTTTTCGTCCTTTTATAGACGAAGGCTCTTTTTTTATTGTTTTTAAAATTCATATACTAAAGAAATTAATATACTAATTGTTATTTAGGAGGGCTTAATTTATGGAAGAAAATAATAATATTGATAAGAATTATAATCCCAAAGAGTTTGAAGAAAGGCTATACGCATGGTGGGAAGAAAAGGGTTTTTTTACTCCAACCGTAGATAAAGATAAAAAACCATTTACAATAGTGATGCCACCACCAAATATTACAGGGAAATTACACTTAGGTCATGCTCTTGATAATACACTTCAAGACATTCTAATAAGAACTAAAAGAATGCAAGGGTATAACACATTATGGCTTCCTGGTGAAGATCATGCAAGTATTGCCACAGAAGTAAAGGTTGAGAATGAACTTTTAAAGCAAGGTCTTAAGAAAAAAGAAATGGGACGAGAAGCTTTCCTTGAAAAAGTTTGGGATTGGACTAATGAATATAGAGAAAAAATAAGAGGACAAATAAGAAAAATGGGATGTTCTGTTGATTTTACTAGGGAAAGTTTTACTATGGATGAAAACTTAAATCATGCAGTAAGAGAAGTTTTCGTTAAATTATATAATGATGGACTTATATATCAAGGCAATAGGATAACAAACTGGTGCCCAAAATGCAATACTGCGATATCAGATGCTGAAATAGAGTTTGAAGAACAAGCAGGTCACTTCTGGCATATAAAATATCCAATAATAGGTAGTAATGAATTTTTAGAAATAGCTACCACAAGGCCGGAAACTATGCTTGGAGATACTGCGGTTGCAGTAAATCCTAAAGATCCACGTTATACACATTTAATAGGTAAAAAAATAATGCTGCCTTTAGTAAATAGGGAAATACCAATAATTGCAGATGATTATGTTGATATTGAGTTTGGAACAGGCGCAGTTAAAATTACCCCAGCACATGATCCTAATGATTATCAAATAGGAAAAAGGCATAATCTTCCTGAGATAGTAGTTTTAAATGAAAATGCAGCTATATATGAAGGTTATGGAAAATATTCAGGACTAGACAGATATGACGCAAGAAAGGTCATAGTAGAAGATTTGGGTATTGCAGGACTACTTGTTAAAATAAAGGACCATGCTCACAATGTAGGTACTCACGATAGATGTAAAACAACTGTAGAACCAATGTTATCAAAACAATGGTATGTTAAAATGGAATCTCTTGCGAAACCAGCTATAGAGGCTGTACGGGAAAATAAGACAAAATTTGTTCCTGAGAGATTTGATAAAACATACTTCAATTGGATGGAAAACATTCAAGATTGGTGTATATCAAGGCAGTTATGGTGGGGACATAGAATTCCAGTATGGTATTGCAAAGACTGTGGAGAAATGATAGTAGCAGCTAATGCACCAACAAACTGCAGTAAATGTAATAGTACAAATCTAACTCAAGATAAAGATGTGCTTGATACTTGGTTTAGTTCAGCCTTATGGCCTTTCTCAACACTTGGTTGGCCTAGTAATACAGAGGATTTAAAGCAGTTCTATCCAACAAGTGTTTTGGTTACTGGATATGATATTATATTCTTCTGGGTTGCAAGAATGATTTTTTCAGGGATTTATAATTTAGGGGAAGTTCCATTTGAAACAGTAGTAATTCATGGAATGGTTAGAGATGAGCAAGGAAGAAAAATGTCTAAGTCTCTGGGAAATGGCATTGATCCACTAGATGTAATAGACCAATATGGCGCAGATGCGCTAAGATTTTCATTAGCAACAGGAAATTCTCCAGGTAGTGATATAAGATTCTATGAGTCAAGAGTTGAAGCAGCTAGAAATTTTGCCAATAAAATATGGAATGCTTCTAGGTTTGTTATGATGAATTATAATGAAGAATTAATGGCTAAATATAAAGAAAGTAAAAACTATACTGCCGCCGACAAGTGGATATTATCAAGAATGAACACTGTAACAAAAGAAGTCACAGAAAATATTGAAAAATATGAAATAGGTATAGCACTTCAAAAGACTCATGACTTTATGTGGACAGAATTTTGTGATTGGTATATTGAACTTGTTAAACCAGTATTATATGCAGAAGATGGAGAGGCTAAGGGGATAGCACTAAACGTATTAAACAAAGTATTGAAAACTGGACTTAAACTACTTCATCCTGTTATGCCATTTATAACAGAAGAAATTTATACTCACTTAGATAATGAATATGAATCTATAACTATTTCTAAGTGGCCAGAGTATGACAAAACACTTAATGATGAAAAAGCTGAAGAAAATATGAATTATATTATAGAAGCGATAAAAGATGTTAGAAATGCTAGAGCAGATATGAATGTAGCACCTTCAAGAAAAGCTAAAGTATTTATATATGCAACAAAAGCAAAAGAAGCATTTGAGGAAGGTATGGTTTATTTCCAAAAACTTGCATCAGCTAGTGAAGTGAAATTTTTAGCATCCAAAGGTGAAGCACCAGAAAATGTAGTTACAGTAGTAACTATTGGCGCCGAGGTTTATATGCCATTACTTGAACTTGTAGATTTAGAGGTAGAACTCGATAGATTGAATAAAGAAAAAGATAAATTAAAAAAAGAAATAGAACGGGTTGAGAAAAAGCTTAGTAATGAAAAATTCACAGCTAAAGCTCCAATAGAAGTAGTGGAAGAAGAAAAAGCTAAAGGTGAAAAATATAAAGAAATGTATAGCTCAGTAATTCAAAGTATAGAAAATTTGAAATAAGCATGTGACAATAGACATAAATTAAAAAACCTCCTATGTTTAAATGAAACATAGGAGACTTTTTAATTAAGGGGACGGTTATTTGAAAGGAAGGATAAGCATGAATTATGATGATGCTAAAGCTTATATAAAAGACACAGCCAAGTTTGGTAGTAAACTAGGACTTGAGAGAACTGAAAAAATATTAGAATTTTTAGGAAATCCACATAAAAAATTAAAATGTATACATATTGCAGGAACTAATGGAAAAGGTTCAACTACCGCTATGGTGACTACGATTTTGGTGGAAGCTGGATATAAGGTAGGTTCATATATATCTCCATTTATTGAAGAGTTTGAAGAAAGGATACAAATAGATAATAAGAATATTTCTAAAGGGGATTTAAGTAACATTGTAACGGAAGTTTCTAAAGCAGTAGAGAAAGTAGTAGAACTTGGATATAGTAATCCAACGGAATTTGAAATCATTACCTGTGTGGGATTTTTATATTTTTATAACAATAATGTAGATTTTGTTGTAGTAGAAGTGGGGATTGGAGGAAGACTTGATTCAACAAATGTAATTACACCTATTTTAAGTATTATAACATCTATTAGCCTTGATCATACCCTAATACTCGGGGATACTTTAGGTAAGATTGCTTATGAAAAAGCAGGTATTATTAAGGGAGGAATCCCTATAATTATGTATCCACAGGAAAATGAAAGTCAGGAAGTAATAGAAAAAATATGTTTCGATAAAAAATGCAAATTAATTAAAGTACCAAAGGATTCAGCTATATATTTAGGAAAGGGAAATTTAAAGAACATTGTAATGACTGCAATGGAAACTACAGTGAATGCTAGTAATAATGGTATATCTCAAAAAGTGAAAATTCAAACCCAAAATAATGATTATATTATTGACTTGGCACTTTTAGGAATACATCAATTACTAAATTGTTCTGTAGCGGTTCATGCTATAGAGGAGCTTGTAGTTCAAGGTCTTAAAATTAATAAAGAAGACATCCTTGCAGGCCTTAAAAAGGTAAAGTGGCCAGCAAGGCTGGAGGTAATGAATAAACAGCCTTTAGTTGTTATAGATGGAGCGCACAACATAGATGGCATACAAAAACTTACTCAGAGTATCGACATGTATTTTACCTACAATAAAATAATATTGATTTTAGGAATTCTCGCAGATAAACAAGTGGATGCAATGATTAAAACTATAGTTCCCAAAGTTTGCAGAGTTATTACTGTTACTCCCCACAGCGATAGGGCAGAATTAGCAGAAAAATTAAAAATTCAAGTAGAAAAATATACTACGAGATGTGAGGCAATTGAAGATTATGAGTTGGCTTATAAAAAAGCTTTGAGTTATTGTGAAGACGGTGACTTATTATTAGTGTCTGGATCTTTATATATGGTTGGAGATATGAGGAAAATAATACGTAATGTTCACGTTTCAAGCTCTTAGTTGTAGTTACGCAGGAGAAAACGCAAAATGGATGCACCCATGCATCCATTTTATTATTTATTTAAGCATTTACGACTAATTTTTCAAGTGCTATTGCTAATTGATCAGGGCAAGAGGTACTTTTATCACCACAGTTAATACCCTTAAGTTTTTTTATAGCATCGTTAACTTCCATTCCTATAAGTAACGTTGAAAGTCCTAATGCATTTCCTGGGCATCCTCCTATAAAAACAACTTCAGTTATTTTATTGTCTACAATTTCAAAATTTATTTTTCTTGAACAAACGCCTGTTGGCTCATAACTATACATAAATTACTCCTCCCCTCTTTTGTAATTTTAATAAATACAATAATTATTATATACTATTAAGTAGTTATATTTCAAGAAATTAATTTTCGTAAAACATTGTGAGCATAATATTGATATTTTCATATTATGGTTATGAGGAGGTGAGGAATTTGAGAAAGTTATATGTATGTAGTACGTCAGCAGATTGCATATCAAAAGTTAACTTGGATTTATTTGTAGAAGAAAAAAAAATACATTTGGATAAAAAAAATCTCAAAAGAATTGGTCCTCATGGTATATATGTTTATAAAAATAAGCTGTTAACAGCTAATAGTTATGACAATAGCATCTCTGTGGTTGATGTTAATAATAATAAAACAGAAAGTTATTTTGTAGGTATGCATTGTAATGATTTATCAGTTTATGATGATAAAGCTTATGTTATTTGTGGAGATTCTGATGATATGATAGTTTTTGATTTAGAGAAAAAGAATATTATAGAAGTCATTCCCTGCGGTAATTCACCACATAGTATTTATATTTGCAAAAGAAAAAATCTTATTATAGTAGCAAATATGAATAGTGATAGCATAACAATAATAGATTCTGCTAAAAATGGAAATATAAAAAACATTAGGGTGGGGGCATATCCTACTAAAGCGGTAATTACCCCAGATGGTAATTATATTTTAGTCTGCGAAAGCAATATAGGTATGGATAATAAAGGATGTATAAGTATAATTTCATTAAAAAACTACCTCGTATTAAACAAGATATCTGTTGGCAATTCACCTGTTGATATGTTTTATAATGGAAGGTATTGTTATGTATCAAATTTTGGAGATGGTACGGTAAGTATATTAGATATAAATAATTATAAAGAGATAAAGAAAATCGAGGTCGGAGGTATGCCGAGAGGTATAATAGAAGACGAAAAATATTTGTATGTAGGTGATAACTATAACAATCTACTTTTTAGAATTGATAAAATAACTGAAGATAAAAAAGCCATTTCTATTGGCGGAGAGCCTACAGGAATGACATTTCTATAAAACCTATTTTCTATAAGAAGATTAATTTTTTATAGAAAACTTAATAGTTTCTAAA
Organism: Clostridium sp.; assembly: GCF_036569345.1. Classification (GTDB taxonomy): domain Bacteria; phylum Bacillota; class Clostridia; order Clostridiales; family Clostridiaceae; genus Clostridium_AD. Next base: position 43,794 of record NZ_DATCQT010000203.1, on the reverse strand, counting down.
AGAAGATTAATAGCTTCTGTAAGAAGTTTAATAGCTTCTATAAGAAGATTAATAACTTCTGTTAGAAGTTTAATCATCTATTAAAAGATTGATGATTTTAGCATAAAGTTCAGAAGGATTTTTCCTCCATTTGGTGCATAGATTACGTGCTTGCTTGTTTGATGTTACACTTAGTTTAATATCTATAAGTGTAAAACTATCTTCAGAAGCAGTTAGGTTAACTAAATAATTATTATTGTTTTCTATTGTATAATCGGCACTAACTGTTAACTCTTTTTTGATGTTTTCAAGATGAGCTTTCAAATAATCATCAATAAGTTGCACTTTACTTTCTGAAATTCTTCCTTTAAATAAGGCAAGAACATTATCACCCTTTTGCGAAATAACTAATCTTTGTTTACCTTTTTGCTCAGTATGTTTAAGTAGGTTAGATGTAACTAATTCTGTAATATATTGTTGCAAAGTAAAATAATTTATAAAATTATTCTCTAAAATAATTTGTGTTATTTGAATATTAGAAATTGGTAACTTTATTTTATAAAATATATAGAGTAAAAGAAGCTTATTTTCAGCTAAGTCTAAAGCATCCTCAAACATATCATTTCCTCCTTGTAGCACGCCTAATCCAAAACAATAATCAACTGTTTTGTTTCATGTAAAATTAACTATAAACATTATAACATAAAAAGCACCGGATAAATCGGTGCTTTTAATTTTAAGAATTTATAATAATTCATCTAAAGTTTAATAAGAAATGAATTTTATAATTTAAATTATACATATATATTAACTTTTAGAATATAAATTTAAAGTATAAATGTACAAAAGGACAGTAACAGTTATTAACTGTTATCGTAGTGCAGAGTAATATAAGGAGGATATAAGAAGGGCATGAGCTACATAAAAAAGAACGTAATAGTGTTTTGTGTGATTTTTATTGGGATTTCAACAATTATAGGTGTTTATAACTTTAAAACTAAAGGTGTATTTATAAACGAACAACGTAAATTACCAATTTACTCAGTGGATACTAAAGACAAAAAGATTGCAATTTCCTTCGATGCAAGCTGGGGAGATGATAAAACGGCAGATATATTAAAAACATTGGATAAATACAATGCTAAAGCAACATTTTTTGTTGTGGGAGCATGGATAGACCAATATCCGGAGATGCTAAAGACCATAAGCCAGAAAGGTTATGAAATAGGAAATCATACTAATAAACATCCAATAATGACTACAATATCTAAAGCAAAAATGATTGAAGAAATAGCTGCCACAGATGCTAAAATAATGTCTATAACAGGTAAGGTAGCGACACTTTTTAGGTGTCCATCCGGAGAATATAACAATGCAGTTATTGAAACAGTAGAATCTACAAATCATTATTGTATTCAATGGGATGTAGATAGTATCGATTGGAAAGAACAAGGTGCGGAAATTGAGTATAATAGAATAATAAAAAACACTAAGCCAGGCTCCATACTTTTATTTCACAATCAGGCCAAGTTCACTCCTGAAAATTTGCCTAAAATTTTAGAGTATTATAAAAATCAAGGATATCAGTTTGTAACAATATCAGAGCTTATATATAAAAATAATTATTATATAGATGCAACAGGAAAACAAATACAAAAATAAAAGTAAAATGTATTGAAATTTAATATATAGTTGTATTATAATGGAAATATAAATTAGTAACAATTTTGGGAATATATTTACTAATAAAATTATGTAAATATTAGGTATATTATATTGGAAAAATGAATACTTATATTCTAAAGAAAGTTTATTAAAAAAACTAAGGGGGAAAGAGGGATTATGATGGAGAATGTTATGTTAAATAACAAGATTTATTTAGAAGGAAAGGTAGTATCTGAATTGAAGTTCAGTCATGAAATGTATGGGGAAGGGTTTTATGTATTTGATTTTGAGGTTTGGAGACTTAGCGAAACAACTGACATTTTAACTATAACAATTTCTGAAAGACTAATTGCAGGTATGGATATCAAAACAGGAAACGAATTTATAGTTGAAGGCCAACTTAGATCTTACAATAAATTTGTTGAGGGATCTAATAGATTAATATTAACAGTGTTTGCTAGGGATATTAAAATTTGCGAAGAACGCAGTAAAAATCCAAATCAAATATTTTTAGATGGATTTATCTGCAAAAGCCCAGTATATAGGACAACTCCTTTTGGAAGAGAAATTGCAGACATGCTTTTAGCAGTTAATAGATTGTATAATAAATCTGATTATATACCTACAATTGCCTGGGGGCGAAATTCTAGATTCTGTAAAAGTCTTGAAGTAGGAGATAATATAAGAATTTGGGGAAGACTTCAGAGCAGAGAATATCAAAAGAAATTATCAGATGACGAAGTTATAAAAAAAGTGGCATATGAAGTTTCTATATCAAAGATGGAAAGAGTAACCAAAGATGGGGAAAACACAGTAGAATCAGACAATATGGCTGAAGAAGAACAGAGCTTCGAAGTTTTAGATGTTATATAGTATAAATATTTAAGTTTCAACTTTAGTCCGTTGAAATAGATCATAAGTTATGGAAAATTAAATTTGAGCAAGCTTTAGACATAGAATAGAGCATATATTACGGTAAATACATTCGAACAAGCTTTAGTAATTCTTAATTAATTTTATTGGAAGATACGTTAAGAACAGTACATGTTTGAGCGTTAGCGAGTTTGTACTGTTTAGTATCTTTTAATAAAATTAGTTTAGAATTACTTAGCGAAGTAAGATGAATTTGTAGTAATATATGCTCTTTGCCATTACTTTCTTAGATCATCAAGTAATTGAGTTTTTCCTTTAGTTTTATCGTCCACATTTTTTATTATTTTTGCTGGTGCTCCGGCAACTACAACATTTTCGGGAACATCATTTACAACTACGGATCCAGCTGCAACAATTGAGTTTTTGCCGATTTTTACTCCTTCGAGTATTACAGAGTTTGCTCCAATTAATACATTGTCTCCGATTTCACAAGGGCTTTTGCTTGGTGGTTCTAGAACTCCAGCTACTACGGCTCCTGCGCCTAAATGAACCCTTTTACCAAGTTTCCCACGTGCACCAACCACGGCATTCATATCTACCATAGTTTCTTCACCAATTTCAGCACCTATGTTAATTACAGCTCCCATCATTATAACAGCATTTTTACCTATGGTAACCTTGTCTCGTATAATTGCACCTGGTTCAATTCTAGCATCAATATTTTTCAAATCTATCAAAGGAATAGCAGAGTTTCGTCTATCTTGTTCAAGTTTGAATTTTTTGATTTTGTCTTTATATTTTATTAGAAAATCTGATACCTCTTCACTTTCACCAAAAAGCATATAAAAATTTCCACTACCAAAATTTTCTATATATCCAAATTCACATTGTGATAAATCTCCATCAATATAGAGTTTAATTGGAGTAGCCTTTTTAGCTTCTTTTATGTACCTTGCAATTTCATAAGGGTCTGTTAAATCATAATTCATAATTATTCTCCTCTCGTATTATAAGTATTAAGCCAAATTATTATTTTTATTCTAAAAAAATTTATAAAATACTGATTTTTATTCTATTATATAGTAAAATACTTATAATGCAAATGATTGAAAAACTCAAACGCTTAAAAAGAAGAAAAAGCTAAAAAATAAAAGCACTTGAAAAGGATGATATTATGAATAATATATTTTCAAAAAACGTAAACAATATAGAGATTTCTGGAATAAGAAAGTTTTTTAATAAGGTTTCAAAGGTTCAAGGAGCAATTTCTCTGACCCTAGGGCAACCTGATTTCCCAGTGCCTAAAGATATTAAAAAGGCCATGATTGAGGCTATTAATGAAAATAAAACTGAATACACAGTAAACGCTGGCATTCCAGAACTTCGACATGAGATTTCTAAGTTTTTAAGGGACATGGGCATTAACTATTTAACGGATGAAATAACTGTTACCGTTGGTGGAAGCGAGGCGCTGCTATGTATATTTGCATCATTTTTAAATGATGGAGATAAAGTTCTTGTGCCAACGCCTGCTTATCCAGCATATGAGAGTTGTGTTAAGCTTTTTGGAGCACAAGTAGTTAATTATAATCTTAATAGTGATTTTACTATTAATTTTGAGACCTTAAGTAAACTTATTAATGAGGAAAACCCCAAGATTTTAGTGATGTCACATCCGTCAAATCCAACTGGAGCAACATTATCACAAGTTGAAAGAGATAAGCTTTTTCAAATTTTAAAAGAAAAAGATATTTATATAATAAGTGATGAGATGTATAGCTCATTATGTTATGGAGATTACTATTCTTTAGCTCAAATTGATGAATTAAGAAATAGAGTGATTTTGGTGGGTGGATTTTCTAAAATGTTTTCAATGACTGGACTCAGAGTAGGGTATGTTTGTGCAAGCAAATATATTACGGATAATATAATGAAAGTGCATCAATATAATGTTTCTTGTGCGACATCAATATCTCAATGGGGTGCGTATGCTGGATTGCGATTTAGCATGAATGATGTAAATATTATGAAAGTAGAGTTTGAGAAGCGAAAAGAATATGTATATAAGAGATTAAAGCAAATGGGAATGGATACAACACTTCCTAAAGGGGCCTTTTATATATTCCCATCTATAACAAAATTCTCTATGAGTAGCGAAGAGTTTTGCACCAGGTTGTTAAATGAAGGTAAGGTTGCTGTTGTCCCTGGCTCGGCGTTTGGAACCGGAGGAGAGGGTTTTATAAGGATTTCTTATTCTTATAGTTTGAAAGTGTTAAAAGAGGGTTTAGACAGAATGGAAAAATGGATTAAATCATTACCTGAGGCACTGTAATAAACGACTTCAGAAGGAGATTTAAAGAATAACCTAAAAATGCACTTTATAAGGTAGGCTTTGAATTAGCCACTTTATAAAGTGCATTTTAATTTATATGAGAACTTTATATTTTAAAACTTAAATGTATGGTTGTAATTTAGTTTGACATATTAACTACATCATCCATAGTATATAGACCTTTCTGTTTTCCGTACATAAATTCACAAGCTTTAAGTGCACCTATTGCAAAAACATCTCTTGATATTGCAGTATGCTTAATTTCAATACATTCTCCTTTACCTGCAAATATGACTTCATGATCACCTACAATACTTCCACCACGTAACGCATGAATCCCTATTTCATTAGGTTTCCTTTTGCATGATCCATCCCGTCCATTTACGAAAACTATTTCGTCATCAATACAGTCTTTAATTGTATTTGCAAGAAGTAGAGCGGTACCACTAGGAGCATCAACCTTTTGGTTGTGATGTTTTTCAATTATCTCAATGTCAAAATCTTTATAAAGCATACTGCTTATACTCTTGAGTATATTATTAATGATGTTTACCCCTATAGACATATTTGCAGAGTGAAATACTGGAATTTCTTTGCTGAGGGAATCAATAATAGACAATTGTTCTGCAGAGTAACCAGTAGTGCAGAATATAATAGGAATATTTTTCTCTCTAGAGTAATTACATAAGGAATCTAGAGCATCTGGTCTTGAAAAATCTAAAATTACATCTATTTCAATTTCGCATTCAAGTATGCTGTCATAACATGGATAACTTAAATTAGTTGAATTTCTATCAACACCAGCAACAATTGAAACTGTTTTAGATTCTTTTGCCATTGCTGAAATAACTTTGCCCATTTTTCCGTTGCAACCATTTAGAAGAATTCTAACCATTAGATTTCCTCCTTTAAGGGGATGTTATAAGCTTTCAATTCTTTTTTTAAAAACTTCAAATTAATTTCTTCCATTTCACATAAAGGTAGTCTTAAAGAACCAACATTCATTCCCATAAGATTCATAGCTGTTTTTACAGGAATCGGATTGGTTTCAACAAATATAGCGTTATTGAGGGGAAGATAATCTAGTTGAATCTTTAGAGCAGCTTCATGCTCCCCACTTAAATATAATTCACACATATTATGCATGACTGTAGGAATTATATTTGCAATAACGGATATAACTCCGATACCACCTAAGGATAATATAGGTATAACTTGGTCGTCATTACCTGAATATATATCTAAGTTATCTCTGCATAATGCTTTTATCTGTGCAATTTGACTTATATTACTACTTGCTTCTTTAACTGCTACAATATTTGGTATTACGCATAGTTTTAGAAGTGTACTTGGATTAATATTGAGAGATGTTCTAGACGGAACATTGTATATTATTATTGGTGATGTTACACTATCTGCGATTGCTTTATAATGTTCAAATAATCCCTTTTGAGTAGTTTTATTGTAGTAAGGCGTGATTAAAAGTAATCCATCTACTCCAATTTTTTCTGCCCATTTACTCATAGCTATTGTAGCAGCAGTATCATTACTTCCTGTGCCGGCGATTACTGGGATTCTCTTATTAACTAAATCAACTGTAAATTTTATAGTCTCTTTTCTTTCTTGCTCACTCATAGTAGAAGCTTCACCTGTAGTGCCACATACCACAATAGCATCTGTTTTGCTTTTGATATGCCATTCTATTAATTCTTCAAGTTTTTTGAAATCCACTCCTCTTTCGTTAAATGGGGTGATTATTGCAACACCAGAACCCTTAAAAATACTCAAAAGATTACCTCCTCGTAGTTATATGGATACTAATTATTAATAATTGTTAGTATTCATTAACTATTTTATTTGTACTACTATATATTTATTGATTCAGATTGCTTTTAGTGAAACATTTCGTCATATAAAATGATAATTATTTTAAAGAAGACGTGAATAGTCACTAAAATATTTTTCTCTATTATACTACATTATATAGCCCACGTTTGAAAATATATATACTTTTTAAAAAAAAAATGAAACTAGCAACATATAAATTGAAAAAAGTATTCGGGTTATTATAATTATACAATACTAACGCAAATAACTTTATTTAAATCATACTTAAATTAAAAACTGAATAAATTTTATTTTCTTTTATTATAATGAATAAAAGACCTCCAAATTGTAAAAAATATAATATATTACAATTTCAAATAGGAGGTACACCATGGGGAAAACACCTTTAAAAAAAGTTATAAAAGCTAAATTAAAAACCAACAGAGAGTTAACCAAAAACGAAATGCTTAGAGAAACGTTAAAATATGAAATAGCAGAAGAATTAGGATTAACTGAAAAGATAGGTGAATGTGGATGGAGTGGACTTACAGCAGAGGAAACAGGAAGAATTGGAGGCTTAATGACTAATCGAAAGAAAGCTATAAATCTCCCTAAAAACAAAGATTTCTAAAAAAATAAGTAAATTACTTTGGACAATATTTGGTGTATAGGTTAGTATATTATATACCATTATAGTTTTAAAGGATTAATCTTTGAAAAAGAATTAATCTTTGAAAAAGAAGAAATCTCTGAAAAAGGAGAAATGTTAATATGGACTGTTATAAAGAATTTGCTCATATCTATGATGAATTAATAAATTCTGATATTGATTATAAAACATGGGCTTCTAATATATTAGTTATTTGCAAAAAATATAATCTAGATATGGAGAGCTATTTAGATTTAGCCTGTGGTACAGGAAATCTTACTATAGAAATTACAAGTGAATTTAAGAATATATGGGCAGTTGATTTATCTTGTGATATGTTGAGTCAAGCAGAAAAAAAAATGAGAGATGCGCACTTAGAAGCTAAATTTGTATGCCAAGATATTTGTACATTGAATTTAAACAAAACATTTAATCTTATAACTTGTTGCTTAGATTCTACTAACTACATATTAGAGGAAGAAAACTTTAAAAAGTATTTAATAGGTGTTTATAATTTATTAAAAGAGGATGGTTTATTTGTTTTCGATATTAATTCGTATTATAAATTGACTCATACTCTTGGTAATAATATTTTTAATTACGATTCGGATGATGTCGTATATATTTGGGAAAATTATTTGGAAAATGATATAGTAGAAATGAATTTAACTTTTTTCGTAAAAGAGGGACAAGTATATAAACGCTTTGATGAACAACACTCAGAAAGAGCTTACACCGAAAAATATGTAGAAAAAGTTATAAAAGAAATTGGGTTCGAAATAGTTAAAAAGATGGATAACTACGAAGATAAAATAGTAAGCGATAGCACAGAGCGAATATGTTATGTACTTAAGAAGTAAAAAACAAGAATAGGTTATAGGAGGTTAGTATATGGATAAATTAGTTAGAGCTACTGCAAAGGAAGGGCAGGTTAGAATAGTCGCAGCCATAACTACGGATTTAGTAAATGAAGGAGTTACGATGCATTTATGTGCGCCAACGGCGGCGGCAGCTTTTGGTAGGATGCTAACAGCTGGTACTCTTATGGGGAGCATGCTAAAATCTAAAGAGGATAGTTTGACACTTCAAATTGATGGTGGAGGTATTGCTAAGGGCGTGGTAGTAACTGCTCATGCTGATTCAAGTGTAAAAGGGTACATAGGGAATTCTAATGCAGATTTGCCAGCTAATAAAAAAGGAAAACTTGATGTAGGTGGTGCAATTGGCACGGATGGTTATTTAAGAATTATAAGAGATATGGGTCTAAAGGAGCCATATGTGGGGCAAGTACCAATTGCTACTGGTGAAATTGGAGATGATTTAGCATACTATTATACTGTTTCGGAACAAACACCGTCTGCTGTTGGACTAGGAGTTTTAGTTGACACTGACATGAGTATTAAAGCTGCAGGAGGGTTTATAATCCAAATGATGCCTGGCGCAGATGAATTTTTAGCTGATATAATTACATATAGACTTGAAGAAATTCCATCTATAACTGAATTTATAGAAAAGGGGATGAATATTGAAGAAATTTTAGAATTCATTTTTGAAGATATGGAGCTTAAAATACTTGAAGATATTAAACCAATGTATAAATGTGATTGTTCTAGAGAAAGAGTCGAGAAGGCACTAATAAGTATAGGCAAAAAGGATTTGGAAGAAATATATAGTGATGGTAAAACGGAAGAACTTAAATGCCATTTTTGTAATAAAAATTATGAATTTAATCATGAAGATATTGGAAAATTACTCAAAGAAGCTAAGTCATAGATAAAAGATAGCTTTGGGTCAAAGGAATATAGTATATGTGCTGTTGCTTTTTATAGTGAACTAAATACAAGCTATATTCCATAATAACATATACTAATATTATTATTGGTTGAAAAGGGAAGAGAATTGAAGTAAATTAGATTAATAGGGAGTATAACTTAAATATATATGGATATTAACTATATTTGAGGTTGACAGCTATAAGAAAATCTTATAATATAGTGAAGTACTCGTAGGCGAGGAAGTAAACAAAAGAGTAAAAAACAGTTAACATATAAAGTTGTTGACAAGTTTTATGAAATGATGTAGACTATACTAGTCTGATAAATACATGTGGGAGCATAGCTCAGCTGGGAGAGCATCTGCCTTACAAGCAGAGGGTCACAGGTTCGAACCCTGTTGTTCCCACCACATATGGCCCAGTAGCTCAGTTGGTTAGAGTGCCGCCCTGTCACGGCGGAGGTCGAGGGTCCGAGTCCCTTCTGGGTCGCCATTTAAATCTAGAAATAAAGTTTTAAAATTATTAAGGCTGGATAGCTCAGTCGGTAGAGCAGAGGACTGAAAATCCTCGTGTCCCTGGTTCGATTCCTGGTCTAGCCACCAGTGTTGCGGAAGTAGCTCAGTGGTAGAGTGCCACCTTGCCAAGGTGGACGTCGCGAGTTCGAATCTCGTCTTCCGCTCCAAAAACTTTAAATGAATCAAATAACATGGCGCTATAGCCAAGCGGTAAGGTCAAGGTCTGCAAAACCTTTATTCCCCGGTTCAAATCCGGGTGGCGCCTCCAAAGAAATGAAAAGCAACTCTAATACTGATATTTCAGTATTAGAGTTGCTTTTTTTTATGTTCTGTTTTAGTTCTTTGTGTTATCTGAAATAATATAAGAAATTAATTACTTGAGTCTTAAAATGCTACCTCTATCGATTAGTTTCCCATTTCTTAAGAACACAGGTTCAACCTTATGTTTTTTTAGAAATTCTAATACTTCTTTACCGTATAAATAATGATCTAGGTGACCATAAAAAGCTAGTACGTTATCTTCAATAAGACCCGTTGCACCACCGATAAAACCGTAACTAAGCCCAGGGAGAAGAATATCACCAGGAGGGATTAATAAAACATCTATTTTTTCTAGACTCAGTGCCTTAGCGATGGAAATGTCACTAGTGATAATAGCATGATCTTTTACCACACAAGTAGAACATTTTGTATAACCTTGTTTGACGTTTATTAATTTTTTATCTTTTGAAAGGGACAAAAGATTTATATCAGTAAAATTAATTAGGTGAACAAAAAGATTGCCTATGATAAGGGCATTGAGACATATATCATAAGGATATTCTATTTTTAAAGACAAATTTGATTTATAAACTTTGTAATTTAAAGAAATTAAGCTACTTATAAATTTACTACCCATATTTTTATGAACTACAATTTTATTTCCTAAAATATTCAAAAGCATATCTGGGTGACCACAAACAGCTTCATATAGAAGGTTGCTAGGAGGGCAAAATTGCAAGGTATATCCTCTAGAAATTAAAGACTCTTTTTCTTCATTATGAATTCTAAAATCAACAATAACATTTTTCATTATTATACTCCTATTTTAAAAAAATTCTTAACATTATTATATAACACAAAGTTATTATAAATTGCAATATGTCGATAATTGTTTAATCTATTTTGCATATACATTAATATTACACACATACTATCTTTGTGAGAAGGGAGTGTGGAAAATGCTATTATTAACTGTTGTTTATAATAGAAGCATGGAATACTTAATTGATGAAATTAAAGACATGAAAAAGTGTTTTGAAGATAAAAAAGTGATTTTAGGCGTAGTAGAGTCTATAATAGAAGATACTCACTTCATAAAGATTTTTTGCAATGATGACAACTTAAGCGATAGTAGTAGAAAATCATTTAATTTGCAATTTGCAAATATGTTATACAATATAGTAACAGTGGAATTTTGTAAAAAAGAGATCAATAATTTTTTAGAAGAAACTTATTTTTTTCTAAAATATAATGAAATAAAACAAATTAAACCTAAGATTCAAGAAGCTTTGCTTAGCGAGGGTGCAATATCTGGTCCTAATATGGTATATTGTATAAATAGAAAAAATAAAATAATAGACAAAATAACAAAATGTATACAAGAAAACAATGAAATTAATATAAGTGGATTCTTAACCTTTAGGACAAAAGAGCTAAATGGGGATTTAGAGTGTATTGTTGATAAAGTTGTAGAAGAATATATGGTAGAAAAAGAATACAATGAGTTTATAAAATTGTTAAAATACTTTGTTGAAGTTCAAGAGTGCAAGGTAGATGTAGTTAATATACTAATTGAAAAAAACGGAAATTATTATTTAACAGACGGAGATGGCAATGACTTAGTAGGCGATATGATAATGGAGTTACCTAATGTTAATTTTGATTTAAAAGAAAATCAAGAAGAACTTATAATTAGTACAATGATAACTAGTGCTCCTAAAAAAATAATTATACACTGCGTAGAGCACTGTAAAAATAAAGAATTAATTACAACCATAAGTAAAGTTTTCGTAGATAGAGTTTATTATTGTGATGAATGCGATGAATGTCAAAGGATAAAAAAAGGGATTTTGGTATGAGTAATTAGTGAAAAAATAAGAAATCAATATATGAATAAAATAAATACAAAATAGTGTTGACAAACTAATAATTAGATAGTATAATTTAAATTGTTGTGAATGAAAATATAAGAATTATTTAATATAATAGAGTAACAAGAAGAGACAGCCGTTTCTCACCTAACAGTGAAGCTAGTTAGGTTAATTAGTAATTTAAATTTGTTACTATTAAGGACGGCATTTTGCCGTCCTTTAATTGTTTAAATATTATAAAATTATCTTAAAACATCTAGGAGGTGAAAATTATTAGTAAAAGCAAAGATTTCATGATGAATGAGGAAATAAGAGATAGAGAAATAAGAGTTATTGGAGCTGATGGTTCTGCATTAGGTATTCTGAATACTAAAGATGCTTTAAAACTTGCAGAAGAGAAAGACTTAGATTTAGTTATGATGTCTCCTACTGCAAAACCACCAGTATGTAGAATAATGGATTTTGGTAAATTTGTCTATGAACAACAGAAAAAAGATAAAGAAGCCAAAAAGAAGCAGAAAGTAGTTAATCTTAAAGAAATACGACTTAGTGCAACAATAGAAGACCACGATATCGCAATTAAGGCTAGCAATGCTAAAAAATTCTTGTTAGACGAGGATAAGGTAAAGATAACTGTAAGATTTAGAGGAAGAGAAATTGAAAACTCAAAGGTTGGACATAAAATATTAAGGTCTTTTGTAGAAAAAATCGGTGATGTTTATGTTGTTGAAAAACCAGCGAGGCAAGAGGGAAGAAATATGATAATGATTTTAGCTCCCAAAAAAGCATAACCGAGAGGAGGAATTTTATTATGCCTAAAATGAAAACACATAGAGGCGCAGCAAAAAGATTTAAGAAAACAGGTACAGGTAAGTTAAAAAGAGCAAAGGCTTTCACAAGTCATATATTAACAAAGAAAAGTCCAAAAAGAAAAAGGAATCTTAGAAAAACTGCATATGTTTCAACAACTCAAATAAAAGCAATGAAGAAACTGTTACCATACTTATAATTGAATGGTGCTTAGGAGGTATATTAAATGGCAAGAATTAAGAGAGCAGTTAACGCTCATAAAAACCATAAAAAAGTATTAAAGCTTGCAAAGGGTTACTACGGTGGAAGAAGTAAGTTATTTAAAACAGCTAATGAATCAGTAATGAGAGCACTTAGAAATGCTTATATTGGTAGAAAATTAAAGAAAAGAGATTTTAGAACACTTTGGATAGCTAGAATCAATGCGGCTTCAAGATTAAGTGATCTTTCATATTCAAGATTTATGAATGGAATGAAACTTGCAGGCATAGATATAAACAGAAAGATGCTTTCAGAGATTGCTATAAATGATCCAAAAGCTTTTGCTGAATTAGTAGAAGTTGCAAAAAAACAATTACAAGCATAAAAATTATTTATACAAAAATGTAGCCTTTTGGCTACATTTTTTATTGTATTTTTGACAAAATTACGTTACATGTTATAATTAATAAAACATCATAATGTGAAAATTTAAAGGTGCAGAGGTGACTTATTTGGGATTACATATTAAAGATCTTAAAAAAAGAAATATATATACTCCTGTTCAGATACTTGCAATAGGTTTTGCTGTAGTAATACTTATAGGGGCGATACTTCTGAGTTTACCTATATCCTCGCAAAGTGGTAAAATTACACCTTTTATAGATTGTATATTTACTTCTACATCTGCGGTGTGTGTTACAGGTCTTGTAACCCTAGATACTGGAACCTATTGGACCTATTTTGGTAAAACAGTGATAATGTTATTAATAGAAACGGGTGGACTTGGATTCATGTCTGTAGCAACTTTAGTTTTTTTTATATTAGGTAAAAGAATATCATTAAAAGAAAGACTAGTAATGCAAGAGGCTATGAATGTAAATTCACTACAAGGTTTAGTTAAAATGATTAAATATGTATTGATATTTACGTTTTCTGTTGAAGCAGTTGGGGCGGTGTTATTCTCAACACAATTTATTCCTCAATTTGGAATTGCTAAAGGGATATATTATAGTGTATTCCATTCAGTATCTGCTTTTTGCAATGCTGGATTTGATTTAATGGGGAATTTTAAAAGTGTTACTGCTTATGCTAATAATTCTGTAGTAATATTGACAATTTCAGCGCTAATTGCAATAGGTGGGTTAGGATTCTATGTATGGGTAGAAATATATAATTGTAAGAATATTAAAAGGTTATCACTACATTCTAGAATAGTTATTTATTCAACGATAGTCTTAATTGTTGGAGGGGCAATACTTATGTTTATCTTTGAGATGAATAATCCAAATACTATGCAAGGGATGTCCCTGAAGGGTAAAGTACTCTCTTCAATATTTGCATCAGTTTCTCCTAGAACTGCTGGGTTTAATTCTATTCCCTTAGATAAAATGACAACAGCTGGAAACTTTTTAACAATAATGTTAATGTTTATTGGTGGATCTCCTGGTTCAACAGCTGGTGGAATAAAAACGGCTACTGCAGTTGTGCTTTTTATGACTGTAGTGTCTGTAGTCAAAGGACATGAAGATACTGAAATATTTCAAAAACGCATAAGCAAGGATGTTGTGTATAAAGCTTTCGTAATAACTGTTCTTGGTCTTGGGATTGTTATGGGAGTTACTATGGTATTATCTATTACAGAGTCACCAAAAATTCCTTTTGAATATTTTTTATATGAGGCTACTTCAGCATTTGCTACAGTTGGGTTAACATTAGGTTTAACTACAAAATTAACATTTGTAGGGAAAATAATAATAGCCCTTACCATGTATGCAGGGAGAGTTGGACCGCTTACTATAATATTAGCATTAGCTAAAAATAAAAAGGCTAAATCTGGAATTGTAAAATATCCAGAAGGTAAAATTTTAATTGGGTAGGGGTGGAGTTAATGAGTAAAAGGCAGTTTATTGTTATAGGTCTTGGAAGATTCGGAACATCTGTTGCTGAAACATTATATTCATTGGGAAATGATGTATTAGCAGTTGATTCTGATGAAGAAGTAGTTCAGGAAATTTCAGATACAGTAACTCATGCAGTTCAAGTTGATGCGAATGATGAAAATAGCTTAAGAGCTCTTGGTATTCGTAATTTTGATTGTGCAGTTATTAGTATAGGTTCGAACATCCAAGCTAGCATTTTGGCAACATTACTAGTTAAAGAATTAGGAGTGAAATATGTAATTGCAAAGGCAACTACGGCGTTACATGCTAAAGTATTATATAAAATAGGTGCTGATAGAGTAGTTTTCCCAGAGCGAGAT
The DNA here is from genome assembly GCF_036569345.1 of Clostridium sp. Taxonomy (GTDB): domain Bacteria; phylum Bacillota; class Clostridia; order Clostridiales; family Clostridiaceae; genus Clostridium_AD. The sequence continues at coordinate 28,777 of NZ_DATCQT010000203.1, read as the reverse complement.
ATGGGTGTTCGCGTTGCTCATAATTTAGTGTCATCAAATATATTAGATTATATAGAATTATCTCCTGATTACAGTATTGCTGAAGTTGTTAGTCCGGAAGAATGGCATAATAAGACTTTAGGAGAATTAAATATTAGAGCTCAATATGGTATAAATGTAATGGCTATAAAAAGAGACAATGACATTGATGTTTCTCCAGCAGCTGATAACATAGTTGAGCCAGGTGATATTATTGTGGCCATAGGAAATATTGAAGAATTAAATAAATTAGAAAATCTAGTTAAATAAGGGGTTCTTCGTTTGGAATATATTCAAAGCAAGGATAATCTATTGATTAAAGATATTAAAAGGTTAAAGGAAAAAAAATATAGAATAAGTAGTAATATGTTTTTAGTTGAGGGCTTTAGATTTGCGCAGGAAGCACTACACTCTGAGTTTGAAGTATTGAATATTTTTCTAAGTGCTAGAGGAGAATCGAAATATATAAGTTCTAGCATGGAAAATGAGCTACAGGTAAATACTAAAGTTTATAGTGTTAGTGATAGTTTATTTAAAAGTATTTGTGATACGGATAATCCACAAGGTATTCTTGCTGTAGTTAGAAATAAATCTGTAGATATTAAATATGATCACGGGTTCTACATGTTAGCCGATAAAATTCAAGATCCAGGTAATATGGGAACTATAATTAGAACTGCTCATGCAGCAGGAGCATTAGGGGTTATAATTACAAAAGGAACAGTTGATATTTATAATGAAAAGACTTTAAGGGCTACAATGGGTTCTATTTTTAAAATACCTGTTATATGTGATGAAGATTTATCACTAGTTCAAAAACTTAGGAGTGAAGGATTTAAATTGATTACGAGCTCATTAGATACTGATAAAAATTTTTATGATGTAAACTTAAAAGAAAAAGTTATTATATCAGTTGGAAATGAGGGTAATGGAATAAGCACGGAAGTATACGCGATATGTGATTTGAAAATTAAAATTCCAATGCCTGGTGGTGCAGAATCTTTGAATGCGGCTGTAGCTGCATCGATTATGATGTATGAAGTGGTAAGACAAAACAATATTATAGGATTTTAAAACTTATAGTTGAAATCTTTCGTAATTGTGGTTATAATGTTTTGTATACTTTCACAAATTATTTAAATAATATTAAGCTGTGATGGAGAGAGTAAATATAAAAATGTTTACAGGGATAAGAAGCCTTAGACTGAAAGCTTACTTAAGAAATTTTTATATTGAAGTTCACTCCGGAGTTCTATCAGTGAAACTAAGTAACTGCTAGCGGTTAGAATCGATAAATTTATCTAAGAGGACTAATATTTAGTCAATTAGGGTGGTAACGCGGATATTCCGTCCCTTCATTTGGGACGGTTTTTTTTGTCTTTTAAAAAATTATAAAATTCAATAGGTAAACAAATATGGAAGGAGCATGTATTATGAAAGAAAAGTTAGAAAAAATAAAAACCTCAGTTATAGAAGAATTAAAGGGAGCTACTATTAAAACAGAATTAGAAAATATTAGAGTTAAGTATTTAGGTAAAAAAGGTGAATTAACACAAATATTAAGGGGGATGGGACAGCTCTCTAATGAAGAAAGACCAATTATAGGCAAGTTAGCCAATATAGCTCGAGAGGATATAGAATCGCATATAACTAAAGCTTTAGGTATATTAAAAAACAATGAAAATGAAATGAAGCTTAAAAGTGAAGTTATAGATATATCTATGCCAGGGAAAAAACAAACAGTAGGGAAAAGACATCCATTGGATTTAACACTTGAAAAAGTTAATGAAATATTTTTATCTATGGGATTCGCTATTGAAGAGGGTCCTGAGGTAGAGACAGATTATTATAATTTTGAGGCGTTAAACATACCTAAAAATCATCCTGCAAGAGGTGAACAAGATACCTTTTACATAAATGATAGTGTAGTTTTAAGAACACAAACCTCAGGAATTCAAATAAGAACTATGGAAAATCAGAAACCGCCTATAAAAATGATTGCACCAGGTAAAGTTTATAGATCAGATGCAGCGGATGCTACTCATTCACCAATATTTTATCAAATTGAAGGTTTGGTAGTAGATAAGGGCATTACTTTTGCTGATTTAAAGGGAACGCTAGAAGCATTTACGAAAAAGATGTTTGGTGGCGATATGGAAATGAAGTTTAGACCACATCATTTTCCGTTCACAGAACCATCAGCTGAGATGGATGCTACTTGTTTTGTGTGTAAAGGTGAGGGCTGCAAGGTTTGTGGTGGCAGTGGTTGGATAGAACTTTTGGGTTGTGGAATGGTTCATCCGCAGGTTTTAAGGAATTGTGGAATTGACCCAGAAGTTTATAGCGGATTCGCTTTCGGATTTGGACTTGATAGGATTACAATGTTAAAATACGGAATAGATGATATAAGGGCACTTTATGAAAGTGATATGAAATTTTTAAAACAATTCTAAATTAATAATGAAGCTTCGAAGAATATTATTTAATATTATACGAATAGATAATGTAAAAATTATCTAAGAATACAAGGAGGTATATTATGAAAGTTCCAGTTAATTGGCTTAAAGATTACGTAGATATAAATATTACACCAAAAGAGCTTGGCGACAAACTAACTATGTCTGGTTCTAATGTAGAAGAGGTTATTATAGCAGGGGCTGAAATTGACAATGTTGTTACGGGGAAAATAATAGAAATTGTTAGTCACCCAGATGCTGATAAATTAGTTGTATGTCAAGTAGATATAGGATTACTACAACCAATACAAATTGTTACGGCGGCTACTAATATGAAAGAACAGGATATCGTACCAGTAGCACTACATGGATCAAGTCTCCATGGGGGATTAAAAATAAAAAAAGGTAAACTTCGTGGCATACTTTCAAATGGTATGTTTTGCTCTGAAGAAGAACTTGGAATTGCAGGGGATAAACCAGTTCATGGACTAATGATACTTCCACAAGATACGATTATTGGAGGTGACATAAAAGAAGTTTTAAATCTTCAAAGTGCTTTAATAGATTTTGAAATAACTTCAAACAGACCAGATTGCCTTAGCATTTTAGGGATAGCTAGAGAAACAGCTGCAACTTTAGGCAGTTCGTATAAAAAACCAGCACTTGATTATACAGCTACAGCAGTTGAGAATGTGGAAGATATTTATAAGGTAAATATTAAAGATGAACTATGTAGAAGATATATGTTAAAGGGAATAAAAAATGTAAAAATAGAACCATCTCCACAATGGATGAAGGAAAGACTACTAGAGGCAGAACTTAGACCTATAAACAACATAGTGGATATTACAAACTTTGTTATGGTTGAGCTCGGTCAGCCTATGCATGCATTTGATGCTAGGCAAATTACTACTAATAACATAGTTGTTGAAAGAGCAAAAAGTGGAGAAAAATTTATTACATTAGATGAAACTCAAAGAGAATTAGATGAGAGCATTTTAAATATAAAAGATGGAGATAGGACTATAGGGATTGCAGGCATAATGGGAGGCTTGAATTCAGAAATTAAAGAAGATAGCTTTAGTATAATATTTGAGAGTGCAAACTTTGATGGAGTTAATATAAGACTCGCTTCTAAAAAATTAAATCTAAGAACTGATGCATCTTCAAAATTTGAAAAAGACTTAGATCCTAATATGGCTGAAATGGCGATTAATAGAGCTTGTCATTTAGTTGAGGAATTAGGCGCGGGTGAAATAATGAATGGATGTATAGATATATATCCAAAACCTCTTAATTCTCATAGTATAGAAGTGGATGCAAATTGGATTAATAAATTTTTAGGAACTGATATATTAAAGACAGATATGAAAATATATCTTGATAGATTAGAACTTGCTACTGAGATAATAGGCAATTTTTTAATAATACAGGTGCCTACATTTAGGTCCGACATAAACATAAGAGAAGACATCGCAGAAGAAATAGCTAGAATGTATGGTTATGATAATATACCATCTACTATGCCTAAATGTGAAACTTCAAGAAGTGGTAAAAGTGAAAAGCAAAAATTAGAAGATAAGGTTGTACTTTCTTTAATCGGAAGTGCGCTAAACCAATCCATAAGTTATTCTTTTGTAAGTCCTAAAATATTTAATAAGATTTTAGTTCCTGGCGATAGTGAATTAAGAAAAGTAGTTACTATAAAAAATCCTTTAGGAGAAGATTATAGTATAATGAGAACTACAACAATACCGTCTATGATGGAATGTTTATCAAGGAATTATTCGAGAAACAATGAAGAGGCTAAATTATTTGAGATAGGCAAAGTTTATATACCAAATGAAGATGTTAGCAAGCTCCCTGAGGAAAGAAATATATTAACTATAGGAATGTACGGTAATGTTGATTATTTAGACTTAAAAGGGGTAGTAGAAAATGTATTAGATAGTTTAGGTATGAAAAGTGTATCTTTTAAAAGAGAGAGTGAAAATACAACTTATCACCCTGGAAAAACCTCGAATTTATATGTAAAGAGAGAATTCGTAGGTGTGGTTGGAGAAATTCATCCCGCTGTTTCAGAGAACTATGAGCTAGAACCAAGATGTTATATAGCAGAGTTAAACCTAGATGTATTATATAAATATGCTGATTTAAATAAGAAGTATAAACCACTTCCTAAATTCCCAGCAGTAACAAGAGATATTGCACTTATAGTTGATGATTCTATTTTGGTTCAAGACATTGAGGATGTAATTGTAAAACAAGGTGGCAATATTGTAGAAAGTACTAAGCTATTTGATGTATATAAAGGCACACAAATAGAGGATGGAAAGAAAAGTATAGCTTATGCCATAGTGTATAGACGTATCGATAAGACATTAACAGATGACGAAGTAAATAAGGTACACGAAAAAATATTAAGATCTCTAGAACATAAATTAGGGGCTCAGCTTAGATAAAATCACCAAATAAGAACTCCCTTAGAAATAAGGGTTTTTTTATTTGCATTATTTTTTGAAATTACAGTCCAATATATTAATTGTTTTATTTGATGTGTTAATTTGAAAAAATTGGTTTTATTAAAAGTTATATTGTGGTACAATAAGTTTAACTAATCTGTCTAAGAGGGTGTTTTAGATGAATATTGTAACAATAAAGATAAATGGTGTTGAATATAATTTAAAAGGTGATGAAAGAGAAGAATATTTACATATGGTAGCTAGTTACGTTGATAAGAAGATAAAGAATATAATGGGTAAAAATGAAAGACTAAGTACTTCGTCAGCAGCAATTCTAACTGCTTTAAATTTAGGCGATGATATGTTTAAAAGTAATTCAATTTGTAAAGAACTTTCAAATAAAGGTGAATCTCTAGAAAAACATGATGAAGAATTGATGGAGCAATTAGAAAGTTTAAAGAAACAATTAAGTCATTTAGAAGACTATAATCAAGAATTGCTTAATAAATGTAAAAGTACAGAGAAAACTGAATATACGATAACATTAGAGCAAGAAAATATAAAGATACAACAACAATTAGAAGTTATGCAAGAGACCAGTAAAATTTGTATCGAAGAAAATAGAAAAATAAAAGCAGAAAATAAAGAAATAAAATTTAATCTTCAATCTTACAAATATAAGATAATTGACTCGAATAATAAGTCGTTAGAAGATCAAATTAGTTTAGCCAAACTAAAGAAAATTAATAATCCACTTTTAACTTCACGTAAAAAATAAAAATAATTTAAATATATGTTGAATTGTCGCCAAAAGGCGACTTTCTTCTTTAGTAGAGAATTATTAATGTTTATATCACTTAAGAGTGATAAATTGGACTTCCATAAATTCACCCTATCACTGGGGTGTTTTTTTGGGTATAATTAGAGTATGGTTTTATTAAATAAAAAGGGTGGTACATAAATGAATGTGTTAACAATAGAAGAAGTGAGTAAAAGTTATAGTGAGAGAATACTCATTAATAAGGCATCATTAGGAATAAGTGATGGAGATAAAATTGGATTAATAGGAGTTAATGGTACTGGAAAATCTACATTTTTAAAAATAATAGCTGGCTTTGAAGTTCCTGATGAGGGAAGGATTATAAAAGGCAGCATGATGAATATAGAATATTTATCTCAAAATCCTGAATTTGACCCAGAAGCTACAGTGCTTGAGCAAATTTTTAAAAGTGATACTGATGTAATGCATGTTATAAGAGAATATGAAGTCGCAATAGAAAAAATGGAAGAAAACCCAGAAGATGAAAAACTTCAAAATGCACTAATGAACCTTAACACTAGGATGGATGCATGTAATGGATGGGAAGTTCAAAATGATGCGAAAATAATACTTACAAAACTCGGAATAACTGATTTTAAGCAGCGAATAGGAGACCTTTCAGGTGGGCAAAGAAAAAGAGTGGCGTTATGTAGCGCGCTAATTACTCCCTCCGATTTATTGATTTTGGATGAACCTACAAATCATATGGATAATGCAATAATAGATTGGTTAGAGAAATTTTTAAACAATAGAAAAGGTGCACTACTTATGATTACTCATGATAGGTATTTTTTAGATAGAATCACAAATAAAATTATTGAATTGGATAAGGGCATTCTATATAGCTACCAAGGAAATTATAGTGTGTTTTTGGAAAAGAAAGTTGAAAGAATGGCTTTAATGGGTTCAATGGAGAAAAAAAGAGAAAGTTTATTTAAAAAGGAACTAGCTTGGATAAGGCGTGGGGCAAAAGCTAGAACTACTAAGCAAAAGGCAAGAATTGACCGTTTTGATGAGCTTCGCGATGGAAAAGTTGATGTAACAAACGAAAGGTTAGAATTATCTTCGGCATCAACAAGGCTTGGTAGAAAAATTATGAATGTAGAACATATTTATAAAGCGTTTGGTGATAGGAAATTGATTAGTGATTTTAGTCATGTGTTTACTAGGAGAGATAAAGTAGGTATTATAGGGCCTAATGGTATGGGTAAATCTACGCTTATGAATATTTTAAGTGGAATATTAAGTCCAGATTCAGGTACAATAGAGCGTGGCGAAACATTGAAAATAGGATTTTTCCATCAAGAGAATGGTGAGATGAATGAAAAACTACGTGCGATAGAGTACATTCGCGAAGGTGCAGAATATATAACTACAGGTGATGGAGAACAGATTACAGCTTCTCAAATGCTTGAGAGATTTTTATTTGATGGAACTACAAAACATTCCTTTATTTCTAGTTTATCCGGTGGAGAAAAACGAAGGTTGTATTTGTTAAGAATTCTTATGGAAGCTCCAAATGTACTATTTTTAGATGAGCCGACCAATGACTTCGATATTCAAACTCTAGCAGTGCTAGAAGATTATTTAGATGGATTTAATGGCGTGGTTATAACTGTATCTCATGATAGATACTTTTTGGATAGGGTATCAGACAAAATATTCAGTTTTGAAGGAAATGAGAAGATAATTCAATTTGTAGGAAATTATTCTGAGTATCAAGAATATATAGAAAAAAATCCAAACTTGCTTGAAGATAATAAGGTCGTGAATGAGGCTGAAGATAAAGAAATTATAAAAGATATTAGCCAGGAAATTAAACAAGATAAACCTTTGAAATTTACTTTTAAGGAGCAGAAGGAATTTGACGAAATTGACGGTGAAATTGAGAAAAAAGAAATAGATCTTGTAGAGGTTAACAAAAAAATTAATGATGGAAGTAGTGACTTTGAGTATTTACAGAAACTAGTTAAGTTGCAAAAACATATTGGGCTTGAAACTGAACGACTAATGAAAAGGTGGACATATTTAAATGAATTAAATGAGTCAATTGAGGCTCAAAAAAATAGTTAACAGATAATGAGTGTAAAGTTTATACAATAAAGAAGGTATAATCTGTGGATAAAAATAGAGATATAAAAATATCTGTGCGTAACTTAGTAGAGTTTGTACTACGAGCTGGCGATTTAGACATGAGGTTTATGGGAAGTAGTAGGGCTGTCGAGGGGACCAAAGCACATCAAAAAATTCAAAAGGAAAATAAAGAAAAGTATTCAATAATATTTGGAGAAGAATATTCATCAGAGGTAAGTTTAAAGCATAGCGTACAATATAATGGTACTACGATTCTTATTGAAGGGCGTGCGGATGGTATTCTAATTAAAGATGGTAAAGTCACCATAGATGAAATTAAAACTGTTACTAAAGATGTAGAACTGCTTAAGGAAGACTTTAATAGTCTTCACTGGGCTCAAGCCAAATGTTATGCATATATTTATGCAGTTCAGAATGATATTGAACTTATTAATGTGCAACTAACTTATTACGAAATAGAAACCGAAAAAACTAAGCAATTTATTAAAGCTTTTTCTATTAAAAGACTCCAAGAGTTCTTTGATGAAATTATTTCTGATTATTTTATATGGGCAAATATTACTAGTGCGTGGAATATAGAACGTGATGGAAGCATAAAAGATCTGAAGTTTCCCTTTGATAATTATAGAGATGGACAAAGAGAGTTAGCTGTTTCAGTATACAAAACAATAGTAGAAGATAAAAAAATGTTTGTGCAAGCCCCCACAGGAATTGGTAAAACTATATCTACTTTGTTCCCCAGCGTTAAGGCTGTGGGAGAAGGGCATACTGAAAAAATTTTTTACTTAACAGCTAAAACCATAACAAGACAGGTTGCAGAAGATGCTTTTGATAAAATGAAAAGGAACGGACTTAAATTTAAGACAATTACAATAACAGCAAAGGATAAAGTTTGTTTTAGTAAAGGGTGTGCATGTAATCCAGAGCAATGTAAGTTTGCAAAAGGGCATTTCGATAGAATAAACGAAGCTCTACTTGATATTTTAAAAAATGAAAATACATTTAGTAGAGGGGTAATTGAGAATTATTCTAATAAACATAAGGTATGCCCTTTTGAATTTTCATTGGATTTAACTTTATGGTCGGATTGTGTTATATGCGATTATAATTATGTATTTGATCCTAGAGTTTATTTAAAAAGATTCTTTACGGATAACAGCGGAGACTATACCATTCTGGTTGATGAGGCGCACAATCTAGTGGATAGAGCTAGAGAAATGTTTTCGGCGCAAATTCATAAAAAACTATTCTTACAATTGAAAAGAGATATAAAAGGTAAAAATGATGGAATGTACAAAATATTAAATAAATTAAACGCTTTTATGCTTAATATGAAAAAAATGTGTGATGAAGATGGGTATTACAAACAAAATTCTGAGCCAGTGGATATATACAATCTTCTTACAAGGCTTACTAAAATATTAGAGGTATGGCTTACAAAAAACGAAAAATCCGAAATATATGATAATTTTTTAGAACTGTATTTTAATTCTTTGAGTTTTATTCGAATAGCTGAATTTTATGATGAAAAATATATAACCTATGTAGAAACTACTGAGGATGACGTAGTATTAAATATATTTTGCCTGGACCCATCTAAGCTTTTAAGAGAAGCATCCAAAAGAGGGCGATCTGTGATATATTTCTCTGCAACTCTACTGCCATTAACGTATTTTAAAGAAATTTTGGGAGGAGAAAGTTTAGATTACCATTTAACGCTAAAGTCTCCTTTTGATAAAAATAGACTTAAGGTAATGATAGCTAAAGATATTTCCACCAAATTCAAATATAGAGAAAATAGTTATATAAAAATAGTAGAGTACATACATTCTGTAATAAGCGCTAAAAATGGAAACTACATGGTGTTTTTTCCTTCATATAAGTACATGGATGAAGTGTGTAATAGATTTTCTGAAAAATATCCGCATATTAAAATGAAGATTCAAACCAATTTTATGACTGAAGAGCAGCGAGAAGACTTCCTTCAAAACTTTAAAAACTTAAGTCATGAGAATATTTTAGGCTTTGGGGTTTTAGGGGGCATATTTTCGGAAGGAATTGATTTAAAAGGTGATGCTTTGATTGGTGTTATAATAATAGGAGTGGGTCATCCTATGATTTGCTTTGAACGAGAAATTATTAAGGAATACTTTGATAATAAAAGCAATTGTGGTTATGAATATTCTTATATGTACCCAGGTATGAATAAAGTACTACAGGCTGCGGGAAGGGTAATTAGAACAGAAGAAGATAAAGGAATCGCGCTGTTAATAGATGATAGATTTCTTCATCAAAGGTATAGACGACTTTTTCCAAAGGAATGGGATAATTATCAGATAACAAATGATAACACTCATGCTAAAAAAGAGGTTAAAGAATTCTTTAAAGAAGGCACATAAAAATATAATAGCATTTTAATTGCTATATATTTTTATGTGCCTTAAGCATTATAAAAAAATAATCTAACATAGAATTTTCTATAAAATAAAAAAAACTTGAGTTTAACTCAAGTTTTTCTAAATACAAATTTTTAAAAAACAATTTGGGGGATAAAGAAAAGGAAACTAATTTAATAATAACAGCTACAGATACATCTACATAAAATATTTACGTCAGTGAATACGATAATAATTAACTAATAAGACATAAATAGTTTCCTTTTTACTTTTGGGGGTATTATACATCAAAATAAGTTTTGTCTTTTGTTTTATTGATACCAATATGTTTCGACTTATTTCTTAATATAAGAGTAACATGGATTACACAAATAGTCAATAGAATTTTAAAAAGTTTAATATAACCTAAATTAATTTCAAAAAATACATTAATTCGACAAAAAAATAAATAAAGGATTTCAAATAGAAAATAAAATTAAATCAAAATAATTTTATAATCAAAGAATATTTTTTACAGAAAGTTAATAATGATTTAAGCCTTATAGTGCTAGAATATATATAAGAGTAACAATGGTGTAGATGGTGAAGGGATGATAACAATTAAAAATTGCTATTACATTCAAATAATAATAAGGGGGAAAAGTATAAATGTTTGTTAAATCTTCTAGAGAACTTTATGGCTGGGATAGATTTTCAAAAGTAACATTGCTAGTAGGAATTTTTTTGATTGTAACTAGGTATATGTGGATTTTAGGAGTATTACTTATTATTTATTCAATTTGGAGAAGTAGGTCAACAAATATCCTTGGTCGAAATAATGAAAAATTTGTTTATGAAAATATAGAGAGAAATTTTCATTATAAGTTTGATAATATAAGGCAAAATTTCAAACAAAATATAAAATTAATTGGTATTAAAATTAGAGAATATAAACCTTTAGAAAAATTAAAAGAAAGAAGAAAGTTTATAATAACTAATTGTCCAAAATGCAAACAAAAATTAAGGTTGCCAAGAAAAAAGGGTAATATAATTGTAACTTGCTCAAGGTGTTCTAGTGAATTTAGGTTAAAAACATAAAAAAGAGATATCCTTTTAAGGATATCTCTTTTGACTATTAGTCCTGTATGTATTGTTTGTTTTTGAAAAAATTACCTTAAACTATTTGCCTGATCCTAATTCAGCAAGACAATCTTTACAAATGTTTTTACCTTTGTAGTTTACAACGTCTCTTGCGTTTTGACAGAAAATACAAGCTGGTTCATATTTCTTAAGAATGATTTGATCACCATCTACATAGATTTCTAAAGCATCCTTGATATCTATATCCAAAGTTCTTCTCAATTCTATAGGAATAACAATTCTTCCAAGTTCGTCCACTTTTCTTACTATACCTGTTGATTTCATATAATTTCCTCCTCAAACATCTTTCGACTTATTTATAATTAAATTGTAGCAAAAATAACATAAAACGTCAATAGGTTTATGAAAATATTTAAAAAAAAAAATAAAAATTAACAAACTTTTACGTATTATGCAAAAAAAATATAATGGTATGTCATTTTAAACAATATTATAATACCTTATAAAAAATACATAAGTTTTTAATTATTACAATATTCATAATAGTTTGTAATTAGTGTAAATTATTAGAGCAAATAAAAAAAGGTTAGTACGGGTGGTACTAACCTTTAAAATGTAATTATCTAAAATTTGTGAATTGCAAAGCGATATCAAAATCCTTGGATTTTACAAGTGCCATTACTTCCTGCAACGTGTCAAGATCTTTACTAGTAATTCTTAATTGATTATCCATAATCTGAGCTTGAACTTTAAGTTTACTAGATTTTATTTCAGAAATTATTTTTTTTGCCTTTTCTGTAGAAATACCTTTTATAATTTTAGCAGTTTGTCTTGCAGAACCTAATGTTGCCTCCTCTTGTTTATCAAGATCTAATGCTTTCCCTGATATACCTCTTTTGATTAATTTACTTACAAGAACTTCTACAACTGATTTTAATTTAAAGTCATCATCAGATACAATTTTAATATCTTCTTTTACTAGTTTTATTTCAGTAATAGTATTTTTAAAATCATACCTTTGTTTAATTTCTTTTAAAGCTTGGTTTATTGCATTGTCTACCTCTTGCAAATCTACATCTGATACTATGTCAAACGAATGTGCGGCTGCCATAATTAAAAACCTCCTTTAAATTTTAGATATTTTGGCACATTAATGCGCCAAAATAGAATTCTCTTAATTAATAGTAGATTAATAATTTGTAAATGTCCAGTAGTTAATGAACAAAGATTAGATTTTTTTGAATTATTTGTATTAAATTATAGATAAATTCTGTTTTTCCCTAAGGTATATACAATATTAAACGATATATTATTAAACATAAAAATAAGACATTTTAAATGACCTATCTATCTAAATATAATAAAACCATAAATAAATTTTACGTAAATACTTAAAAGGAGAAAAAAATCTGTGGGAGTAGATATAACAAATAAAGAGAGCGAATTTAAGGAGTTAAATAATATTCAAGATAAAAATGAATCTAAGCAAAAATTAAACCATATAAATGAACATTTTATATTTAATACTTTGAATAGTATATTATCACTTTGCAGGGAAAATTCTGAAGAAGCTAGGAAAGTCGTCTTAGAACTTAGCAGCTATTTAAGATTTAATTTTAAAGTAAGTGACAAAATCGTTTTTTTATATGATGAAATAGAGTATATAAAATCTTATTTATATATCCAAAAAGTTAGATTTGGGGATAGGTTAAATATTAAATATGATATAGAAGAAGATATAAATTTTATAATTCCTAAAAACTCACTTTATAATTTAATAGACAATGCAGTTAACCATGGAATTTTGAAAAGAAACCATGGAGGAACTATAACCTTTATGGTTAAAAGGGATAGTGAAAAAATAGTATTGAAAATTAGTGATGATGGTGTTGGTATGGAGGATGCTTTAATAATGAAAATACGAAGTCTTGAGCATTGTGGTTCTATTTTAACCTCAACATCTCAATTTAAAGATTTATATAATTCTAAATTAGAAGTAATTAGCAAACCACAAATTGGAACCTACATAACTTTAAATATACCAATAGAGAATATAAAATACGTTTAGGTTTGTTATTGTGATGAAATCTATATATGGGTGGGGTGTATATGTTAAGGGTAGTTTTAGTAGATGACGAGAAATTGTCTTTAGACGAACTAAGTTTTATTTTAAGTAAAAATAGTGAAATAGAAATTATAGGTAAGTATTTTAATGCCTCAACAGCTTTAGAATTTATAAAAAAATCTAAACCAGAAATTGTGTTTCTAGATATAGAAATGCCAGAAATTGACGGATTTACTTTGGCAAAAGAAATATGCAATCTTGATTTCCCAGTGAGTATTGTATTTGCAACAGTATTAGATAAATATGCTATAAAAGCATTTGAGATGAATGCTGTGGATTATGTTCTAAAACCATTTTCAGAGAAAAGGCTAGCGATTACCATGGATAAAATAAATGAAAGATATAATTGCAATACAAATACATCGTCATATAGTTATAATAGTATAATTCCAGAAGAAAAAGTCATTGAAGGTATGAAAAGGCTACCACTTTGGAAGGATGATTGTATTTTTCTTGTGTTACCACAAGATATATTATATTGCACTGTGCTTAATAAAGAAGTGTTTGTTTTAACTAAAAATGCAACCTTTACAACACATGACACTTTAAATCAATTAGGCAACAAATTGATTTATCATAATTTTTTCAGAAGTCATAAAAGCTATTTAGTTAATTTAGATAGAATTTATAAAATAGTTCCATGGTTTAATAGTACTTTTGTGCTCCAAATAGAAGGCTGGAAAGAGGAAGTGCCTGTAAGTAGACATTATGTTAAGGAATTTAAAAAAATACTTAATATGTAATAAAGATTGAGAGGTATAAATGAAAAAGATACTAATAGTTGATGATGAAGTGAATAATAGGTTATTACTAGAGGAAATACTTGAAGAATTTAAAGAGAAAGGGGTAGAAATACTTCTAGCTGAAGATGGGAAAAAGGCTTTGGGTATAATCAAAAGTGAAAGGCCCAACCTGGTATTTTTAGATATTATGATGCCTGAAATAAACGGTTATGAGGTATGTTATATAGTAAAAAAAGAATTAAAGCTTCCACATATATATATAGTATTGTTAACAGCTAAAGGCCAAGCAGAAGATAAACATAAAGGTCTTGAGGTTATGTGTGATAAATACATTACAAAGCCTTTTTATTTTAATGAAGTTTTAGACATAACTCAAAATGTATTAGGAATTAAAAGCAATTAAAAATGTATAATATGTTATGATATTTTTTAGGTTTAACCTTTTGTTTTTAAAATAAAAGATTAAATCTATTTTTTTATGAGATTACAATAAAGCCAAAGGTTGAAATTTAAATGACTAATGGGTTTTAATATTATAATATTGTTTAAATATCATAAAATTGACGAAAATAAATAATAGTAGAACTTTTGACTAAAGTACAGAAATTAAAAATTCATTTATATTATGTGAATTTAATCAAATAAAAAGTTCACGCCATAAAGATACAAATTTTTTAAAATAATGTTATACTATTGTAAGAAATTATTACTGATGAGAGGGAGAAATGTATGTTGCGTGACGCACAAGAAAAATTAAAGAAATATTATGGATATGATAATTTTAGAAAAGGACAAGAGAATGTAATAGAGAGTATTCTCAGTGGTCGTGATACTTTTGCTGTAATGCCTACGGGTGCTGGAAAATCAGTGTGCTATCAGATTCCTGCGCTAATGCTCAAAGGTGTAACACTTGTAATATCACCACTTATATCACTTATGAAGGATCAAGTAGATACCTTAAATAGTATCGGGATAGCTGCAACATACATAAATAGTTCATTAAGTATTAATGAAGTTAATGAAAGAATTGATAAGGTAGCACAGGGTGAGTTTAAGCTTCTTTATGTTGCACCAGAAAGACTAGAGTCAGATTTTTTCTGTAATATGCTAAATAGATTAACAATATCATTTTTGGCTGTGGACGAGGCTCATTGTGTATCTCAATGGGGACATGATTTTAGACCTAGTTATGCAGCAATTTCTAGTCTAATAAACAAATTACCTGAAAGACCAATAATAGCAGCATTTACAGCTACTGCAACGCAAGAGGTAAGAACTGACGTTATAAAGTTATTAAAATTAAGAGAGCCAGATGTATATGTAACTGGTTTTAATAGAGAAAATTTGAGTTTTACTGTTATTCGTGGAGAAAACAAAAGAGATTTTGTTTTAAAATATATTCAAGATAATAAAGATAAAGTAGGGATAATTTACACAGCCACAAGAAAGGAAACAAATAATCTTTATGATCTTTTGCGTAAAAAAGGCTACAATGTGGGCAAATACCATGCGGGACTAGGAGATGAAGAACGAAAGCAAAACCAAGAAAAGTTTTTGTATGATGATATAAACATTATTATAGCTACAAATGCTTTTGGAATGGGGATAGATAAATCAAATGTTAGATATGTAATTCATTATAATTTGACTAAAAGTATGGAGGCTTATTATCAAGAGGCTGGACGTTCTGGGCGAGATGGAGAGCCTAGTGAATGTATATTGTTATTTTCTGCAGCAGATGTTTTGCTTCAAAAATTCTTTATAGAGCAAAGCACCGAGTCAACTCAAAGAAAAGTTAATGAATATAAGAAACTTCAAGCTATGGTGGATTACGCGCATACAACTAGGTGCCTACGAAAGTTTATTTTGGAATATTTCGGAGAAGAAAATGTTGTAGACAAATGTGGAAATTGTAGCACCTGCAATGATGAGAGTGAACTTGTAGATATAACTATTGAAGCACAAAAAATATTTTCTTGCATCTTTCGAATGAAGGAAAGGTATGGTACTTCCTTAATTGCGGAAGTGCTCCGTGGCTCAAAGAATAAAAAAGTTTTGGATCTTGGATTCGATAAGTTATCCACATATGGGATTATAAAGCAATATACTGTTAAAGAGATAAGGGACCTTATAAATGTTCTTACAGCTGAAGAATATCTATCCTTAGCTGATGGCCAATTCCCAGTGGTTCATTTAAAAGAAAAAGCTGTGGCAGTACTTAGAAATGAAGAAAAAGTGTATCAAAAAATTGAGAAAAAGAAAGCTAAGGTTGTTCGTGATACTGGATTATTCGAAATATTGCGCACACTTAGAAAAGAGATTTCTGAGAGAGAAAAGGTTCCACCATATATTGTTTTTGCTGATAGTGCATTAAGAGAGATGAGTGAGTATTTCCCAGTAAATAAAAAAGAAATGCTTAATATCAAAGGGGTTGGGGAATCTAAGCTTAATAAGTACGGAGAGGAATTCATCCAGGTTATTAAAAAATATATGGTCGACAACAATATAGAACTTAAGGAAGAAATACTATATAATGAAGAAGCTGATGTTCAAACGCAAGGTGTTGTGAAGTCAGATCCTAAAAATGAAGACAAGGTGCCTAGCTATGTTATTACTTACAATTTGTATAAAGAGGGTAAAAGCGTAGAGGAAATAATTAGCGAGAGAAAACTTAAAAGTCTAACAGTACAAGAACATATATTTAAATGTGCTGCTGAGGGTTTTGATGTTAATTTAGATGATTTTATTCCAAAACATCATGAAGCACTTATCATTGAAGTGATAGAAAAAATTGGTGCTACTAAGCTCAGACCTATTAAAGAAGCTTTACCGGATGAAATAGATTATTTAGCAATAAAAGCAACAATATTTAAATATGCTAACAATAAAATTTCTTAGAATAAAGGAGAAAACATGGAAAATTTATTTAATGAACTAGGATTACAAGAAAACCTAATAGAGGGTTTAAAAAAACAAGGGATTGAAAGCCCTACGGAAATTCAGGTAAAGGCTATTCCAATGGGACTTGCAGGTTCGGACATTATAGGAGAATCAGAAACCGGTACAGGCAAAACTTTGGCTTACTTATTGCCTATATTTCAAAAAATAGATATATCATCTAAAGATATTCAAGCAATTATACTTGCGCCTACTCATGAACTTGCAATGCAAATACATAAGCAGATAGAATTGTTATCGGAAAATTCAAATAGCAACGTCAAATCTACTAGCATAATAGGAAATGTTAACATTAAAAGGCAGTTAGAGTCTCTTAAGGAAAAACCACACATAGTAGTTGGTTCTGCAGGAAGGATTTTAGAACTTATAACAATGAAGAAGTTAAAATCTCACGGGGTAAAAACTATTGTAATAGATGAAGGCGATAGAATGATAGATGAGGATAATATAGAGGGAGTAAAAGCAATAATAAAAACTACTCTTCGTGATAGACAAATTATGATATTCTCAGCTACGATTTCACATAAAGTAGTAGAAATTGCTAAAACTTTAATGAAGGATCCAGAGGTTATTAAAGTAGGGGATAAAAGTGTTGTAAACCCTAATATAGAGCATATATATTTTATAGTTGAACAAAGAGACAAACTGACTCTACTCAGAAAACTTATAAGTGCTACTAAACCTGAAAAAGCAATAATATTTATTAATAAAAGTGATGAAGTAGAAATTACAACTTCAAAACTTAACTATCATGGATTAAAGGTAGAAGGTATTCATGGAACTTCTGATAAAATTAATAGAAAAAAAGCTATTGAGGATTTTAATGAAGGTAAGATTCAACTTTTAGTGGCTTCTGATCTAGCAGCTAGAGGACTTGATATAGTGGGAGTAACACATATATTTAATCTAGATATACCAGAAAATTCTAAGGACTATTTACATAGGGTAGGTAGAACTGGAAGAATGGGCAATCAAGGGTTAGCACTATCAATAGCAGTAGAGAGAGAACTTGATCTCATTAAAAGCTATGAAAAAGATTTTAACATAGAAATTACGCTAAAAGATATTCGCATGGGAAGAATTATAGATGCAAAATATATACCTAAAGCAAAGCAAATGGTCGGTAATCCTAAAAATAGCAATAAAACGTCTAATTTCAATAATAAATAACAAAATAAGGAATTAAATATATTACAATAGCTTAGTTTAATTCCTTGTGGTATAATAGATGAGTAGTTTCGACTAGAATGAAATTACATTATCCTAGGTTGAAATTACTTAATATATGGAGGTATTTATAAATATATGATTAGTACAAATAATATAAGTTTAAGATATGGTGCACGTAAATTATTTGATAATGTTAATATAAAATTTAATCCTGGTAATTGTTATGGACTAATTGGTGCTAATGGTGCCGGTAAATCAACATTTCTTAAAATATTGTCAGGTGAAATTGAAGCAAATACAGGAGATGTTTTCATTACACCTGGAGAAAGACTCGCAGTACTTAAGCAGGACCATTTTGAATTTGATGAAAATGAAGTTCTTCAAACAGTAATGATGGGTCATGTTAGACTGTTTGAAATAATGAAACAAAAAGATGAATTATATGCTAAATCAGATTTTACAGATGAAGATGGAATGAAAGCTTCAGAACTAGAAGGGGAATTTGCAGAACTTAATGGATGGGAAGCTGAATCAGAAGCTTCAACTCTACTAATGGGACTTGGAATAACTGAAGAACTTCAAAATAAAAAAATGAAGGAATTAACCGGATCAGAAAAAGTTAAGGTGCTTCTAGCGCAAACTTTATTTGGTAAACCAGATATTCTATTACTAGATGAGCCTACAAACAACTTAGATATAAAATCTAAAAATTGGCTTGAGAGTTTCTTGCTCAATTTTGAGTCGACTGTTATAGTTGTTTCCCATGATAGACATTTTTTAAATAAAATATGTACTCATGTTGCTGATATAGATTTTAGTAAAATTCAATTATTTGTTGGAAATTATGATTTCTGGTATGAGTCTAGTCAATTGGCCCTTCAAATGGCTAAGGATCAGAACAAGAAAAAAGAAGAGAAAATTGCAGAACTTCAAAACTTTATTGCTAGATTTAGTTCGAATGCTTCTAAAGCAAAACAGGCTACTTCTCGTAAAAAGCAATTAGATAAATTGACTTTAGATGATATAAAACCTTCTTCTCGTAAATATCCATTTGTCGGATTTAAGCCAGAAAGAGAAGCTGGAAATGATTTGTTAACAGTTGAAAATTTAAATAAAACTATTGATGGAGTAAAACTTATTGATAATTTGACGTTTATAGTTAGCAAGGGAGATAAGATTGCTTTTACAGGTGCAAATGAATTAGCTAAAACTACCTTATTTAAGATATTAATGGGTGAAATTCAGCCAGATAGTGGTGAGATTAAATGGGGAGTTACTACCTCAAGAGCTTACCTACCAAAGGATAACACAGAGTATTTTTATGGTATAGATTGCACTTTAGTTGATTGGCTTAGGCAGTATTCAGAAGAAAAGGCTGAAAGCTTTATTAGAGGCTTTTTAGGGAGAATGCTTTTCTCAGGAGAAGAAGCTCTTAAAAAAGCTAGTGTATTGTCCGGTGGAGAAAAGGTTAGATGTATGTTATCTAAAATGATGCTTAGTAATGCTAATGTGTTAATCTTCGATGAACCTACTAACCATTTAGATTTAGAGTCTATTACTGCTTTAAACAATGGGTTAACTAGCTTTACAGGAACAATGTTATTATCATCGCATGACTCTCAGTTAGTTGCAACAGTTGCAAATAGAATAATAGAGATTACTCCTAAGGGAATAATGGATAAACAAATGGGTTATGATGAGTTTATAGAAAATGATGAAATTCAAAAAGAACTAGAACTTATGTACAAATAAAAAAAAGGCACTTCTATTTTATTAGAAGTGCCTTTTAAAATTAATGAGCTAAAAAAGGCCAAAACCTCTTCCACAGCCACGTCCACCAATGCCACCAACGCCCAATAGTAAAAGAAGTATCAAGATACCTCCACCACCAAAGCCACCTATGCCACCAGTTCCGCATCCGTTTCCACAATTATTTTCACAATTACAAACAGGCTTACAGCAACTTACAGGTTTGCTACAACAACAATTATTATGTCTATGACTCATATAAATAACCTCCTTATTTGATAAGTAAAAGTTTAAAAATCAACTAAAGTAATTTAACTAGCTACTTTAAGAAGAAATTTTATCCTTAAACTTAAGTATTGAATTTGCTTTGGTATTAATACCAACACAAATAAGTTATGGACTTTTTTAAAAAAATCATTAAATTAAGGAGGTTGTAGGTGTAATATAATATATTCCGTATTATATTAAATGTGAATGTAAAATAGTGGTAGTAATTTAAAAAAACTTTTGAATTATCATATTTCTTCATATTATCTACATAAGAATTGGGTATCCTATACTTATAGACGAACAAATATATTTTAGGAGTTGTAATTATATGAAAAATACTAAAAAATTATTAGCTATACTTCTTTCTTCTGTAATAGTGTTATCAGTAGCGGGATGTAGCAAAGCAGCAACAGGAACTAAAACACCAACAGCAACTAAAGCACCAGCAGGAAATATGGCAGCAAAAGGAACAAAAACACCAGCAGAAAATATGGATGTAGTCAATGGTCTTAAAGCATTTAATGCGATTGTTAAGGCATATCCAGCTAATAAAGGTTTTCATAAGGAAATGAAGCATTGGGGATTTAAGCTTCCAAGTGGAGAAAAGTTTGAGTGGACCAGTGACACGTCAGCAAATAAAGCAGATTTAGCCATGGTAATGCTTGCAGACCCACTTGTTAAAGCAGGACTAGATGTAACCAAATTAGACAAAAATGAGTGGTTATATGCACCAGCAGAAAAATTGGATGGCATGGATTTACCTAATCGCATAATTAAAACTGCTAATATAAGTGATAAAAAGGAAGTTACAAATGGTTCAGAAGAGGCACTTCAAAAACTTATAAATCAATCACCAATGATACTCACTGAAAATAAAGAAGAAAAACACTTTATGCTAATGGTTGGAGACGGCAATTCAGTACATTGGGCACAGACTTTGGGGAAAACCGATGAAGATATGGAATTTGTACTTAAGGCAGAACCACTAATTAAAGCTGGGCTAGATGTTAAAAAACTTGCAGGTACAGGATTTAAATTAGAAGTAGCTGGAAAAGACAACATGGAAACTAAATATGATCAATTAGTTAAGGGTTTTAAATTAAAATAGGCTCAATAAACTATTATCTCTTAGTTAATTACAGTTATATTTACTGTTAATAGAAAATACGAAAAATAAGGGTGCCAATTTGGTATTCTTATTTTTTTTATGTGAATATTTAAAGAAAAAATAGATCTATATCAACAAGAAAAGTATAATTATGTATTTGTTAACAAAATATAGTAATATATTAAATTTTATGTTATGATAAGATAAATAATTACAAAACGAATATTAAATTCTAGTTATAGCCTATACTTTGACCTAATTCTTGTTAAAAAATTATGTAAAAAAGGATTTTTTAAAAAATATATAGTATAATAGGAAACATAAAAAAAATATAAACGGGGGTAAATGATATGGAAGAAAATAATGTTTTGACTTCTGATAAAGAAGCTATGAATGTGGATACAGAAGAGGCAATAACAATAGTGTCTGATGCTACAAAAGAAAATGTTGATAAGACTATTAATGCGGTAAAGGATATTGCTAAAAATGTTAAATCAAAAGCTGCAAGGGCAACTACTGCTGCAAAAAAAACGGTAGCTAAGAGAACTACAGCTAAGAAAACAATAGCTAAGAAAATCAATGTTGGTTTTTATGTGCAATATCAAGGAAAAGAGATTTCTAAAGAAACAATACTAGAAAAAGTCCATGAAGAATGGACAAAATCTCATAAAATTTCAGACCTTAAAACATTAGATATTTATATAAAAGTTGAAGAAGATACAGCCTATTGTATGGTAAATGGAGATATTAAATTAGACATTAAATTATCTTAATATGTAGCTCCGCAGGAGATGATTTAACTAAAAGTAGAGAAGGCTTATGGCCTTTTTTATTTTAGGAAAAAATTAGTTTTCTATGAAGTTATTCAAAGTAAAGAATATTAATTTAACATTTAAAATAGAAAGAAGACTGAAAGAATAATGTAATAACTAAAAAAGCATGTACATTGATAAAATTTTATGATAGATTGAAGGTAGTAACAGTTCCCTGCCAAATGCAGAGAATCAAAATATTTTAGGAGGGGATTTTTAATGTTGGAAGAAAGACTAAGTAAAGTTCTAGAGATTATGGAAGATATGAAAATACCTCAGATGATAGTTTCTGATCCAGCAGCTATATACTATCTTACGGGAAAATGGATTTTATCTGGAGAGAGAATGCTTGTACTCTATATTAACTTAAATGGACACAACAAAATATTTATTAATGAGTTATTCCCTGTAAGTGAAGACTTAGGGGTAGAAAAGATATGGTTTAGCGATACTCAGAGTCCCATAGAAATTGTTGCAAGAAACGTTGAAAAAGACAAACCAATTGGAATTGACAAAAATTGGCCAGCACATTTCTTAATAAAACTAATGCAACTAAATGGCGGCAGTTCATTTGTTAATGGGTCTGAAATTCTTGATCGAGTACGAATGTGTAAGGACGAAGTAGAAAAAGATTTAATGAGAATAGCATCAAAATTAAATGATGTTGCTATGGATAAAATGATAAAACTTATTCCAGAAAAACATTCTGAAAAGAAAATGGGAAAGTTACTGGGAGATATATGGGAAGAAGTGGGCGCAGAAGGGCATTCATTTGATCCAATTATAGGTTATGGTGCAAATGCTGCTGACCCTCATCATGAAATGAATGAATCAACAGTTAAAGAAGGAGACAGCATAGTTATTGATATCGGATGCAAAATGAATTCATACTGCTCAGATATGACTAGAACTGTTTTCTATAAAACAGTATCAGAACACAGTAGAGAAGTTTATGAAATAGTTAAAGAAGCAAATAAAAGAGGAATTGAGAAAGTTAAAGCTGGAGTTAGATTTTGCGATATCGATGCTGCAGCTAGAGACTATATTACGCAAAAGGGTTATGGAAAATATTTTACTCATAGATTAGGGCATTCAATAGGAATAGAAGTTCATGATTTCGGTGATGTTTCAGCTGCTAATACTGACAAAGTTCAAGTGGGACAAATTTTCTCCATAGAACCAGGTATTTACATTCCAGGTGACGTAGGAGTTCGAATTGAAGATTTAGTAATAGTTACAAAAGATGGTTGTGAGATATTAAATTATTATACAAAAGACCTAATTATTGTAGGATAGATTAAGTATCTTTTAAATAAAGTGGGTGTCTCATAAGTAAATAGAAGGGCTTTGATAAATTTAAATCTTATCGAAGCTCTTTTACATTATTAACTGCAGGGAGTAAACTATATCCCCTTTTTTATATAATGTATAAGTATGGGATATACTAGAATAAAAATATAATTTTTTATTGGAGGAACAATTATGTTAAATATAGGTTGCCATTTATCAGTATCAAAAGGATATAAAGCTATGGGCCTTGATGCCCTTAGCATAGGAGCAAATACATTTCAGTTTTTTACTCGGAATCCTAGAGGTAGTAAAGCGAAAGAAATTGATCCAAGGGATGTAGAAGCATTACTAGAAATATTAAAAGAAAACAAGTTTGCGACAATCCTAGCACATGCGCCATACACACTAAATGCTTGTTCTGCTGATGAAAAAACAAGAGAATTCGCAGTTATGATTATGAAAGATGATCTACTTAGAATGGAATTTTTCCCAAATAGTTTTTATAACTTCCATCCGGGTAGTCATGTAAAACAAGGCACAGATGTAGGTATAGAATATATTATAAATATGCTTAACAATATACTAAAACCAGAACAAACTACCACAGTACTTCTTGAAACAATGTCAGGGAAGGGGACAGAAGTCGGCAGGACATTTGAAGAATTAAAACAAATTCTTGATGGAGTTACTCTTTCAGGTAAAATGGGTGTATGTCTTGATACTTGTCACGTATATGATGCTGGTTATGATATAGTTAATGATTTAGATGGAGTAATAGATGAATTTGATAGAATTATTGGTCTTGATAAGCTTTATGCAATTCATTTAAATGATAGTAAAAATCCATTTGAAAGTCATAAAGATCGCCATGAAACAATAGGCGAAGGCTCTATTGGGCTCCAAGCTATTACTAGAATTATTAATCACCCAAAACTACGTCACTTACCATTCTACCTTGAAACTCCAAATGAATTAGCTGGTCATGCTGAGGAAATTAAGATATTAAGAGGGGTATACCTAGAATAACACAGTAGGAGCTAAATATATTATTTCATATATAATTATAGTAAATCAACTTTAGTATTTAAGTTTGATTTACTATTATATTTTTGAGCCATTATAAGTATATTTTTAGCTTATCCCAAATTTCTGAAAAGTTTTCAAACTCAATAAATTCTTTTTTTTCTTTTTTTAAAAGATTTACTAACTTTCCTTTAGCAAAAACTACATCTGATTCTAATGCAGGTTTAAGATCGGGGGTACTATCACCAGCATAAAAGACTTTCTTGTAGTTAGCTTTTAGCTTTTGAAGTACAATTAATTTATCGATGCCATATAGGTCCGAATAAAATTCACCTTGTTCATCTAAATCAAAGTGAATACCATTATCTTTAAAAATAGATTTATTAGAATAAACATCCACGCCTTCAATATTATTTTTCTCTAATACCTTATCTATGTAATAATTTGTTCCAGCACTAATAACAATAAAGTCACCACCAGCAGCTTTGACTCGCTCAATGAAAGCTTTAGCGGCTGGGTCAAAGGCGATATTTAAAATATCTTCGTGAAGTTCGACTTCATTTCTGTGTACATTATTAAAAACATAGTTTAAATATTCTCTATCCTTCATTTCACCATTTTTCCAAGATTTAAATATGGGCTCAAGTTCTTTTTTATAGTATGTATCTGATAACATTTTATAGAAATCTTTTTTTGTAAGAGTTCCATCAAAATCAGATATAAATGCAAAATCTTTCATTATATTAATCTCCTTGTAAATTTATTCTGAATTTAGTTTGCGCAACTTCTAGAATAGTATAACAAAAAAATAAAGATATGTAATGATATACTCAAAACATTTAAAATGCCTTTATGGAACTTAGTTATTGACTTGGAAACACCATTAACCTATAATAACTGTAATAAAAATTATCTATAATATACTGTTAAATTTATGGATATAAGTTAGAAAGGGGTATAACAAAATGAAAAATCAAATTATTGAACAAGTTGAAAAAATAAAAGAAAGACTATGGGAAATAAATGATTATATTTTTTATAACCCAGAATTAGGTGATGAGGAATTTAAAGCTGTGGAAAAATTAACATCTTTATTATCAGAACATGCTTTCAAAGTTAAAATTGGTATAGCTAATAGAGAAACTGCATTTAAAGCAGTATATAAAAGTAATTTAGAAGGGCCTACCATTGCATTTTTGTGTGAATATGATGCATTGCCAGGAATAGGGCATGGATGTGGACATGATATGATAGGTACGATAAGTGTTGGCGCAGCAATAGCTTTAAGTAAAGTAATAGGAGAAGTGGGTGGAACAATAGAGGTTTATGGTACTCCCGCTGAGGAAACATGTGGTGCAAAAATTGATATGGCTGAGCAAGGAGTCTTTGACAATGTTGATGTTGCTATGATGATGCACCCATATGGGAAAAATTGTGAGAGTGGTCCATCATTGGCAATGGAAGCTTTGAAGTTTGATTTTACAGGAAAATCAAGCCATGCATCAAGCTCACCGGAAAATGGAATTAATGCACTGGACGCAGTTATATTAATGTTCAATGGTATAAATGCTTTAAGACAACATGTTACGTCAGATGTTAGGATACATGGAATTATCAGCGAGGGCGGTAAAGCGGCTAACATAGTACCAGACAAGGCTGTTGCAAAATTTTATATAAGAGCCTCGAAAAAAAATAATTTGAAGGAAATAATTCAAAAGGTTAAAAACATAGCGAATGGAGCAGCAATGATGACGGGAGCAACTCTGGAAGTTAGTTTATATGAACCTCCCTTTGATGATATGAATACAAACAAAAATTTATCTGATTCTTTTAATAAAAATATGAGGTTGCTGGGCATTACAGATATTAATCCATCTGAGAACATTGGATCATTAGACATGGGAAATGTAAGTTATATTGTACCGTCCATACATCCACTACTTGGAATAGGCAATCCAAAACTTAACTTACATACAGAAGAAATGGCCAAAGCAACAATTACCAAGCAGGCTCATGATGCTTTAATTACAGGAGTTATGGCACTTGCCTGTACTGGATATGACGTTATTACAGAGCGCGAATTGCTTTCTAAAATAAAAAAAGAGTTTGCTAAAAGTTTAGAATCAGTTTAATATATTAGTAAAACTAGACCTCGAAAGTGCTTTTTCGACAAATTAAATAGAATTGTATTTAGAATGCTATTGTTAAGTTGGCATATGTTTGTTAAAATAGAATTGTAGCGTATTTCAATTAATGACCCGGTGGGATTTTTTAGTTCCCACTAATTAAATAGTTTATTAAATTACAATATACATAAGGAAGGAGATAATATTATGATTTATTCAACAGAAGTTTCAGAAATGATTTGTGTTGCAAAAGGACCTAATCATGGTTCTGCACCAATTCCTGAAGAAGGAAAATGGGTACAAAGTAAAGAAATTAAGGATATCTCAGGTTTAACACATGGAATTGGATGGTGTGCTCCACAGCAAGGTGCCTGTAAGCTTACATTAAACGTAAAAGAAGGAATAATACAGGAAGCATTAGTTGAGGTAATAGGATGTTCTGGTAGTACTCATTCAGCAGCTATGGCTTCAGAAATTCTTCCAGGAAAAACTATTTTGGAAGCATTAAATACAGATTTAGTTTGTGATGCAATAAATACAGCTATGAGAGAGTTATTCCTTCAAATAGTATACGGAAGAACTCAAACTGCATTCTCAGAAGGTGGACTACCTATCGGCGCTGGACTTGAAGATTTAGGAAAAGGCCTTAGAAGTCAAGTTGGAACAATGTATGGATCACTGGCTAAGGGACCTAGATACTTAGAAATGGCTGAGGGTTATGTATCTAACATAGCACTTGATAAAAATAGTGAAATAATAGGTTATAAATTTGTTCAATTAGGAAAAATGATGGACATGATTAAAAAGGGTATGGATGCTAACGAAGCTATGAAAAAAGCTACTGGAACTTATGGTAGATTTGATGAAGCAGTAAAAGTAATCGACCCAAGACAACAATAATAATATAAAAAGGAGGAATAATTAAATGGCTTTATTTGAGAGTTATGAAAGAAGAATAAATCAGATACTACCCGTATTAAAGAAACACGGAATAAATTCACTTGAAGATGCAAGAAAAATTTGTGAAGATAAAGGTATCGATGTTTTTGGAATAGTTAAAGGAATTCAACCTATAGCATTTGAAAATGCTTGTTGGGCATATTCAGTTGGAGCAGCTATTGCAATTAAAAAAGGTTGTACTAAGGCTGCAGATGCTGCAGTATACATTGGAGAAGGACTTCAATCATTTTGTATACCAGGTTCTGTTGCTGATGATAGAAAAGTTGGAATTGGTCATGGTAATTTAGCAGCTATGCTTTTACGCGAAGAAACAAAATGTTTTGCATTTTTAGCTGGACATGAATCTTTTGCTGCTGCTGAAGGAGCAATTGGCCTTGCAAGAGCCGCTAATATAGTAAGAACAGAACCATTAAAAGTAATATTAAACGGTCTTGGAAAAGATGCCGCTTATATAATTTCAAGAGTTAATGGATTTACTTATGTTCAAACAAAGTTTGATTATTACACAAGTAAATTAACAGTAGTTAAAGAAACGGCTTTTTCAGATGGAGAAAAATCTAAAGTAAGATGTTACGGAGCAGATGATGTACGTGAAGGCGTTGCAATTATGCACTCTGAGGGAGTAGATGTTTCAATTACAGGTAACTCTACAAACCCAACAAGATTCCAACATCCAGTTGCTGGTACTTATAAAAAAGAATGCATTGAGCAAGGAAAGAAATTCTTCTCAGTTGCATCAGGTGGTGGTACTGGTAGAACTCTTCACCCAGACAATATGGGAGCAGGTCCTGCTTCATACGGAATGACAGATACAATGGGAAGAATGCATTCAGATGCACAATTCGCAGGTTCGTCTTCTGTTCCAGCTCATGTTGAAATGATGGGACTTATAGGTATGGGAAATAATCCTATGGTTGGAGCTTCAGTTGCAGTTGCGGTTGCAGTAGAAGAAGCAATGAATAAATAAGAAGTATTTTGTACCATAATAATAAAGTTCCCCATCTAATAATAAAGTTCCCCATCTAATAATAAAGTTCCACAAACTCATAATAAAGTTTGGGAAAAATAGATGACGGACAAGCCCCACATTTAGTAATAATTGGCTAAATGCGGGGCT
>NZ_DATCQT010000202.1:0-31105 GCF_036569345.1 Clostridium sp. | reverse complement strand
TTTCCGAATAATAAAACGTATATTTTGTATAAAAGAAATTGGAAATCATATGATTTCCAATTTCTTTTATACAAAATATACGTTTTATTATTCGGAAAGTGTTAAGTTTATTTTTATTGTCTTTGCATTTCTAATTAATTCTATTTTAATAACATCACCGGATTTATGTGTACCTTTAATCTTATTTATTTCTGCTACAGTTTTAATCGTTTGGCCATCAAACTTTACAATTGTATCCCCAGGTTTTATGCCCGATTTTTCTGCCGCACTGAATTCTTTAATTTGTGTTACATATACTCCTACTGGAATATTATATTGCTTCGATATATCTGCAGTAATGTCTCTGCAAGTTATTCCTATATTAAGAACTGGTATAATTAAATTTTTTATTTTAGGATTTATTGTGTTAATTGGTATTGAAAAACCCAATCCTTCTACCCCTTCAACACTTATTTTAGCAGTATTTATCCCTATAACTTGACCCCTAGAATTAACAAGCGGGCCACCACTATTCCCTGGGTTAATAGCTGCATCTGTTTGAATAAATTTAAGGTCTTTATTTTCAATGCTTACTTGCCTATTAACTGCACTAACAATTCCTGTAGTAACAGATCCTAATAACTCTTTTCCTAGGGGATTACCTATTGCAACTACTGATTCTCCTACTTGAAGTTTATCTGAATCTCCAAATTCGGCCACACCTGGAACCTTAGTATTATCCGCTAGTTTGATTACAGCTACATCAGCTTCAACATCATAATTGATTACTTTTGCAGAAACTTCTTTTCCATTACTTAGCAATACTTTAATACTCTCCGCTCCACTTATAACATGATAATTTGTTAAGATATATCCATCTTTACTAAAAATCATACCGGTTCCCACACCTTCTTGAGGAGTAGTCTGGTTGCTAAAGTCACTACTTACAGCAGCGCTTGTGGTAGATATTGCAACTACTGCAGGACTTACCTTTTTTACAATTTCAGGTACAGTTAAATTTTGTTTACTGTTCGTAGTAATAAGACTTGCTTTTGAATCCGTAGCAAGATTTGTAGAAGTTGCTACAGGTGCGCTAGAAATTGTTGTATCACTTGAATTTCTCATAATATTCATTGTAACAATACCAGAACCTATTCCTCCAAGTGTAGAACATATTATACCTACTAATATGTATGATACTATTCTTTTTCTCATGCCACCTTTGTGTGTTTTTACATTTTCATCATTTAATGACTTGTAACTATTATCTTTATTAGGCACATCTAAGCTTTGTACTTCTTTAGACTCATCATTAAGCTTATTTACCGTAAGGTTTTCATTAGCCACTTCATCAGTTTTTTTTATATTATCACTATTATTTATGGTTTCACTACCATTTATGTTTTCGCCATCATTTATGTTTTCACTATCATTTATGTTTTCATTATCATTTATGTTTTCATTATCATTCATATTTTCGTTTTCACCATTTGTTTTATTAACTTCATTATCATTTCTATCATTCATAACTATTTTCCTCCTTTTTTATTTCTGTAGTAGATATCTGTTATTAACTTTTGTTATCAAAAATATTTTAAGAAAATATGACTTATATATACTATTTTATACTTAAGTTTACATTTGACTTTAATTATATTCTAAAGCTTTTATGTTACAGTTTAGTGACAAACTTGTTAACAAACATTGAACTAATGTTATATATTTCTTATTCTCTGTTAAAATATAAAAAATACCTCTCCTAATTTATTTAGAAAAGGTAATTATTAAATTTCATTGTTCTTACTATTTATTTTCAAAAACTAATTTGTATTATTTATCAGTATATAACTCAACTATTTTAAGTATCACTTCCACAGCTTTTTCCATTGCAAATGTTGGTATAAATTCATATTTACCATGAAAATTCTGACCACCTGTGAATATATTTGGAGTAGGAAGCCCCATATATGAAAGCCTGGATCCATCTGTGCCTCCCCTTATAGGAACCATTATAGGATTTATACCTACTTTCTTCATTGCCAAAAACGCTGTATCAACAATATGTTTAACTGGCTCTATTTTTTCTTTCATATTATAATACTGATCCTTGACTTCTATTTCAACTGTGCCATGACCATATTTATCATTTAGTTTATCTGCTACATTTTTAATAAATATCTTTCTATTTTCAAAACTCTCTTTATTAAAGTCTCTTATAATATACGCAAGTTTCGTTTGTTCAACTTCGCCACTTATACTAGTCAAATGATAGAATCCCTCATAACCTTCAGTCGTTGCTGGTGTTTCATTTTGAGGCATGGAATTTATAAATTCATTTCCTATAAGTGTTGAATGAATCATTTTCCCTTTTGCTGAACCTGGATGAACATTTCTTCCATGAATACAAATTTTTGCTCCTGCCGCATTAAAATTTTCGTATTCTAATTCCCCAATAGTTCCCCCATCCATAGTATATGCAAAATCTGCACCAAATTTTTTCACATCAAAAATATCCGCACCACGACCTACTTCTTCATCTGGCGTAAATCCAATACAAATACATCCGTGTGGAATATTAGGATTTTGAGTTAAGTGTTCTACAGCCGCCATTATTTCTGAAATCCCTGCTTTATCATCAGCTCCAAGTAATGTCGTCCCATCTGTAGTAATAATAGTTTTCCCCAAATAATTCTTTAATTCTGGAAAATCCTTTGGGGATAACACTACGTTATTTTCTTTATTTAAAACAATATCTTCTCCATCATAATTTTCAACAAATTTAGGGACAACATTAATACCTGGCATATCTGGAGAGGTATCCATATGTGCAATAAATCCTATAATCGGTACATTTTTTTCTACATTCGAGGGCACGATCGCCATCACATATCCATTTTCATCTACACTTGCTTGTTTTATACCCATTTCCTTTAATTCCTTAACTAATTCCCTTGCAAGTGTCATTTGCCCATTAGTACTTGGAACTGTAGTTGATTCCTCATCAGATTTAGTATCATAGCTTACATATTTTAAAAATTTTTCTATAACTTTAGACATAAACTCATCTCCCTATTTTATATGGCTCTACCTTCATAATTAAAAATCTATAATTCTGTCTTCAAGAAAGTATCAATTAATTTTTCCGCCATTCTCTTTTGCATATTAGCTTTGTTAATAAGTAACAATATCATTGATATTAATTCTATTAACTCTCCATCCTCTTTCCCCATTTCTTTGACTTTTTCTTTTATAAATTCGGTATCTTTATCTATATCTATTGCAAACTCTTTATTTTGAACTTCTTTAATATCTAAAAAATTATTATACAAATCTTCTAATGGAATGCTTGTGCTCTTGGGAGCTCTTAAATCAATGATAGGATCAAATATCGTATTAATATCATTAATTGAAACAATTTGCTTTAAATTATAAATAAGGGTCAGAAGAATGATATGTTCCTTAGTATATTTTTTATTTTTTGCTGGCATGAGAACTTTACCTTTAGTATAATTATTAATCATAGTTTTTGTAAGAATTTTATCTTCCTCATTCCTTTTAAGGTTTCCAAGCTTCTCATTAAAAAATGTTGTAATCTGATCCATATATAAATCAACACAAGGTATCTCTACTAAACTAATATCTTTTGCTCCTATAACCTCTTCTACTAATTTATTTAAACTATCCTTATTATAATCCATTTAGTCCACCTCCCCTTCATTATATAGTATTAATTACCTGTATTCTATAATTAGTAAAATTTATTAATATTTTTTGTCCTCATTTTCCATTTAGAAATTCACAATAAGGTGCTATAGGGCATATATCGCAAGTAGGTTTTCTAGCTTTACATATTTTTCTTCCATGCCATATAATGTAATGATGAGCATCACTCCACATTTCTCTAGGAATATTTTTCATAAGTTGTTGCTCTACAATTTCAACATTTTTTCCCGAGGCTAGTCCAATTCTTTTTGACACTCTAAAAACGTGAGTGTCAACAGCAATAGCAGGAATACCGAAAGCATTAGATAAAACCACATTAGCAGTTTTTCTCCCCACTCCCGGAAGTTCTATTAATTCTTCCATGGTGTTTGGTACTTCACCATTATATTTTTCTAATATAAGTTTTGTAGCACCTATTATGTTTTTGCTTTTATTATTATAAAATCCACAACTCATAATTTTTTTACCAAGCTGCTCGCTTGATAAAGTAATCATAGCTTCAGGTGTATTATATTCCTTGTACAGCTGAGATGTAACAGTGTTTACCCGTACATCTGTGCATTGTGCTGATAATATGGTTGATACTAAAAGTTCATAATGTGATGTAAAATCAAGTCCACACTTAACCCCTGCATATGTTTCACTAAGAATCTCAAGTACAATTTTAATTGTTTTCTTTTTCATAAAATCACCCGCTTTTCACTATTAAAAATACGTTGTCCACCTTTAAAAGAGGTAAACAACGTAATTGTATTACCTAGTACCAATTCCTTTAGCACTTAATTTTTCCAACATATCAGTAGTCATTTTTTCCAAATCGTATTTAGCAATAAATCCCCACTCATCCCTAGCACAAGTTGAATCCATTGAATTTGGCCAGGAATCAGCAATACTCTGCCTTACTGGATCTACGTTATAATCGATTTTAAAATTCTTAATATGTTTTTTAATTTCAGCAGCTATTTCGTCTGGTTCAAAACTCATAGCTGCAATATTAAATGCATTTCTATGTTTTAGTTTTGTTTCATCAGCTTCCATTAAATTAATTATTGCATTTATGGCATCTGGCATATACATCATATCCATTTTTGTTCCTTTATCAATAAATGAAGTGTATTTGCCCGACCTTAATGCTTCATAGTATATATCAACAGCATAGTCAGTTGTTCCACCACCTGGGAGAACTTTATAAGAAATTAAACCAGGAAAACGTACGCCTCTTGTATCAACTCCAAATTTTGTATGATAATAATCACATAATAATTCTCCTGAAACCTTATTTACGCCATACATAGTTGTTGGTCTTTGAATTGTATCTTGAGGAGTATTATCTTTAGGAGTAGAGGGCCCAAAGGCTCCTATAGAACTTGGTGTAAATAACTTGCACTTAAGCTCTCTCGCAACTTCCAATGCATTTATAAGTCCACCCATATTAATATTCCAAGCTAGCAATGGTTTCGCCTCCGCTGTCGCTGATAATAATGCTGCTAAATGAATTAATGTATCTATTTCATATTCTTTAGCAATTTTAAGCATAGTTTCATGATCAGTTACATCTAGCATTTCAAATGGTCCCGAAGTAACTACTTGGTTCTCCTCTGGCTTTCTTAAATCTGTAGCTATTACATTATCAATGCCATAGATTTCTCTCATCTTCATTACAAGTTCTGAGCCTATCTGACCTAAGGCTCCCGTCACTAATATCTTTTTCATCCTATTCCCTCCATATCCAAATAAATGTATAATTTAATTACATTTAATATTAATTTAGGTATAACACCTAGTTACAGTATTATACCCAAATTAAATATTTTTTATTTAATTATACCCATTTGTCTCCCAACCGTTGCATAGGTAGCTAAAGCTTCATCTAACATTTCCTTTGTATGAGCTGCTGTGGGCATATTTCTTACCCTTCCTGTTCCTTTTCTAACAGTTGGAAATACTATTGATTTTGCGTAAACTCCACCATCAAAAAGCCTCTTACTAAATTCTTGAGTTTTAACTTCATCTCCTATTATACATGGAGTAATTGGGGTTTCACTATTTCCAATATTAAATCCAAGTTTTTTTAAACCATTCTTCAAATAGTTTGCATTTTCCCAAAGTTTTTCATTTAACTCAGTGCTTTCTGTTAGAATGTTAATAGCTTCTATAGCAGCCCCTGCCGATCCTGGAGTTAGTGATGTTGAAAATAGGAATGGTCTTCCACGAACCATGAGCCAATCAATTAAATCCTGCGAACCAGCTACGTATCCACCCACGACTCCAATAGCCTTTGATAAAGTTCCAATTTGAAAATCTATTTTATCTGACAACCCAAAGTGATGTACAGTACCCGCACCTTTTCCAAGGACTCCTGAACCGTGTGCATCATCTACGTATGTTATTAAGTCAAACTCCTCTGCTATTTTAACAATTTCAGGAAGTTTTGCAATATCACCATCCATGGAGAATACACCATCAGTAATAACCATGATTTTTTCATATAAACCTGATTCTACTGCTTCTTTTGCCTTATTCCTTAAATCTACCATATCAGAGTGTTCTATTCTTATAATTTTTGCACCAGATAATTTGCATCCATCTATTATTGATGCATGATTTAACGAATCTGATAAAATAGCATCTTTTTTATTCATCACTGCTGAAATTGCGCCCATATTACAGTTGAATCCCGACTGGAAAGCGATAGCAGCTTCTGTATGTTTAAACTTTGCAAGTTTATGCTCTAGTTCCATGTGGATTTCTAAAGTACCATTTATTGTTCTAACAGCACCTGCACCTGCACCATATTTCTTAGTTGCTTTAATAGTAGCTTCAATCATTCTAGGATCAGTAGCAAGCCCTAAATAATTATTAGAAGATAAGTTAATTAACTTTTTATCTCCGATTGTTATAATAGGTCCATTTGCACTCTTTAGTATATTTATTACATTATATAAACCTTTACTTTTTAAATCTTCTAAATTTTCTTTTAAAAACTTCTCTAATACTTTACTTCCCATAACAACATACCTCCAACCTTTTTTTTATATTATTAGAGTTTGCTCTTATTTTCAGTAGAATATACTCCCCTATACTGCTTTGGAAGCATAACAGCTATATTTGACATTATCTCATTCATAACCCTATCATAATATTCGTTTTTATCTTCATCTTCATTTTTACTTTGAAGCATAATAGGATCACCAATACTAATATTTACATCTGCATAATGAAATCTTTCTAAAGCCATATCACTATTAATTGGTAATAGCTTTTCTGTTCCCCATATTCCCATTGGAACAATTCTTGCCTTTGACAATTTAGCCATTAATATAAGACCTCTCTTGCCCTCTCCCATTTGTCCATTTCTGCTTCTAGTGCCTTCTGGGAAAATCATAATATTATTTCCTTGCTTTAACGTGTTAACAATTTTAGATATAGCTTCCTTATCTGCTGAATTAGGTTTTAATTGTATAGTTTTCGCTACATGAAACCCAAGTTTAGTAAGTCTATTATCTGTTAGCTTTACACCAGCAACAAAAGTTACATTGTTGTCTTTTAATAGCCTATTCAAAACTATACCATCTGCATTACTTAAATGGTTACATATGAAAATTATAGGAGATTTTATATCTTTAATTTTCTCCATTCCAGTAGTTTTAATGTTTGCATATTTATTAATATATGAATCTAATAATTTATTTGCTATAAATGATACAACTTTATCTGGCATTATGTCTATTACCCTTAATAATACTTTCGAAATCATCTGAATTCCACCTTTCATAAAAAATAACTTATAAGGTTATTATAATTTGAAAACCTTTAAAAGTCTATAATAATAGTCACTTATATAAGGTGATGTATCCTTACATATAGTTATAATCTTAGCTCTTTTAATGAAAATTGCATTAATAATAACATTCCTTCTAAGAATATTTTTACCTCTCCATCCACAAGAAGTTATTTTGTATTTATCCTTAAATAACTTATTATCAATATTTATCAATTGTTCCAAGTTAATTTTTTCCATGTATTCATAAGGTCTAAATTCTTCAATAGAACTAAATTTAATTTCTTCATTGCACGGACAGACCCTCTGACAAGTATCACACCCAAATAATCTACCATTTAATTTTTCAAACCAATAATCCTCGATATCTTTTTTCTGAGTTATATATGATAAACATATATTGGCATCATTATTCACTCCTACTTCGCCACGTCTTATGGAATTTGTAGGACATGCTTCTAAACACACTTCACAATTACCACATTTTTGATCAATTGGCTTATCAGGTTCTATTATTAAATCTGTTATTATTTCTCCTAAAAAAACATATGAGCCATATTTTTCTGTTATCAAAGTGTTATTTTTACCTATGAACCCCACTCCAGCATGCTGCGCAATATACCTCTCTGGAAGTGCATTGCTATCCACGAAACATATAGCTTTTGAGCCCATGCCGCGAAGAAATTCACAGATTTTTTCCATATACTCTTTTGTAACAATGTGATAATCTTTTCCTAGGGTATATTTTGAAAAATACGTATTCTCATTGAAATCTAAATTATATAAATATGGAAATGCAATTGAAATTATAGTTTTTCCCTCTGACATATATAAAAACGGATTTATTCTCGCATCTACATCGTTCTCCTCAAATTCATTTTCTAATCCAAGTTTTTTTCTTTCATTGAAATAAGGACTTAGCTCATGAAATATCCTACACTCGCTAAATCCTATAACATCAAGTCCATTTTTTTTGCAAAATTCTATTATTTTTTTCTTAGTATTCATTTTATAATTCCCTTTTATATTACCATTTCATTATATATTCTTTTAGTATTACCCGCATAATCCTTAATTTCTATTATTGTGAGATCATTTACAAAAATTACTCTAGCAGGTATACCTACTGCAGTTGCCCTTGGCATTACATCTTTTAAAACTACCGCATTTGCACCAACTTTGCTTCCAGCACCTATATTAATCGGTCCCAAAATTTTTGCACCCGCACCTACTACCACACCATTACCTAAAGTAGGATGCCTTTTCCCTATATCCTTACCTGTTCCACCTAGCGTAACCCCTTGATACAATGTCACGTTGTCACCAATCTCTGTAGTCTCTCCGATAACTACTCCTGTTCCATGATCTATAAATAATCCTTTCCCAATTTTAGCTCCTGGATGAATTTCTATTCCAGTAAAAAACCTAGCTGTCTGAGATATAGATCTAGCAATAAAAAATCTTTTATGATTATACAAAAAATGAGCTATTCTGTATATCATAACAGCGTGAATACATGGATATAATAATACTACTTCTACCCAATTCTTAGCTGCTGGATCTTTTTCTAATATATTGTTAATTTCATATTTTAATATTTTAAACATATTATAATTCCTCCTATAGAATTATAGTTTGTGAATACCCAAATCCGTGTTATTATATATAAATTTGGATATTCAAAACTCTCACACTTGGCACATTTAAATAAATAAAAAGTCAGTATGTTAGTAAATTTTCATGTGCCTTATTTATCTATAGATTAGAAATAAATGTTTTAACTATAAATCTAGTCATATATACCCATTGAAATATACTTTTCTCCACCATCAGGTGCAACGGTAACAACTTTTTTGCCCTTGCCTAATTTTTTAGCAACTTGTATAGCTGCTGCAATATTAGCTCCTGTTGAAATTCCTACGAGTATTCCTTCCTCTTTAGCCATTCTTTTTGCTATATCAAAAGCCTCTTCATCAGTTATCTTTATAATTTCATCAACTACACTACTATCATATATATCTGGTGTGAAACCTGCTCCTATTCCTTGTATTTTATGTGGACCAGGTTCTCCTCCTGATAAAACTGGAGATTTCGCTGGTTCAACTGCAACCACTTTAATCTCTTGTCTAATTTCTTTTAATCTTTTACCTACACCAGTAATTGTTCCACCAGTACCTACTCCTGCTACAAAAACATCTACGTCTTTTACGTCACTAATAATTTCCTCTGCAGTAGTAGCGTAATGTTTTTCTGGATTAGCTACATTAACAAATTGTTGTGGTATGAAATAATTTGGTTTTCCCTCTGCTATTTCCTTAGCTTTATTTATAGCACCCTTCATACCTTTTGAACCATCAGTAAGAACAAGTTGTGCTCCATATGCCTTGATCAAATTTCGTCTTTCAACACTCATGCTGTCTGGCATTACAATAATTACCTCATACCCTTTAATTCTTCCAATCATAGCGAGTGCTATTCCCATATTTCCGCTGGTTGGTTCAACTACAGTAAATCCTTCTTTTAGTACCCCTAATTCCTCAGCTTTTTCTATCATTCCAAGTGCCGCTCTATCTTTTATGCTTCCAGCTGGGTTGTATTTTTCTAGTTTCACAAAAATATCAGCCATATCACCACTAACTAATTTACTTAATTTGAGGACTGGTGTTCCTCCTATCATATCTAAAACATTGTTATACATCATAATAATATCCCTCCAATTTTAAAATAAGTAATTCACATTCATATCTCTCAATATTTTTACATTTGTACGACTTTCTAAAATGAAAAAGTAAAACATTTATAATTATTAGTGTGTTATTTCACAAGTTTTTGGGTACAAAAAAAACTCCCTCTGTTATTAGAGACGAAGTTTTACTTCGTGGTCCCACTCTAAGTTACAATCACTAAAGTAATTGTAAATCCACTTTTTCAAGCACACTATGCTCTATCACTATAACGGGTGAAACCCGATGCAGCCTACCTGTGGCAAATAAAAGCAAATAATAAGTTATTATTTATTTTCATAAACCTAATTCGGTGCATAACTCCAAAGGGCACTTCATATAAGTTTCCTATAAGAATCTTCTCAACTTTAGATTCTCTCTCTGTAAATTCTTCTTATATTACTTTCCTTTTTCTTAGTATTTTTTATTATTTCCTAGTATTTCACTATGAATTACTTTTATTATATTATATTCTTAAACTTAAAATATGTCAATAGTATTTTATTTGTTTCTTTGGATATTATTTCCGAAATCTGTTTTTAAAAAAAATAAAAAAAGTAACATATTTACGAAAAGGCTAGTTCACATAGCATTTCGTAAACATATTACTCAAATGTTCTAAAGATTGGAATTCTTTATATATTGTGATGTACACTTACCTATATTGTAGTTGTTTTTTACCACATTTTCAAGAAAGCCATACCCATGAGTTACACTCCCACAAGCAAAAACTCCATTTATGTTAGTTTGTGAATTTTCATTTAATTCAATTCTCCCTGTAGATGAATTAACTAGTATTTTTGCCTGTTTTGCGAGTTCATTGTCAGGATACAAGTCTACAGATAAAAGTAATGCATCACAAGTAATATATTCCTTACTACTTTCAATAATTTCGTTTTTATCATTGAGTTTTACTAAAGTAATTCCTTCAATCCTATTTTTCCCTTGAATATTAATTATCTTATGCTTTATTCTTAATGGTATATTAAAATCAATAAGCGATTCGGCCAGTTTTTTATCTGATGCATCAATAAAATCTTTACTTTCAACAACGGCTTTAACATTAGCTCCTTCAATTGCTAGTCTTCTTGCAACTATTAAAGCAACATCCCCTGTACCTAATATAACTATTTCCTTCCCTGGCATATATCCTTCTATATTTATAAATTTTTGTGCACACCCTACAGTGTAAATGCCTGCACATCTACTTCCAGGCAAATTTGAAAATCCTCTTGGTCTCTCTCTACACCCTGTGGCAATTATTATAGCTTTAGCTGAAATTTTAAAAATTCCACCTAATTCATTCATCGCGTTAATTTCTTTATTACCATTTAAATTTAAAACAGTAGTATTCAATTTATATGAAATATCTAGTTCATTAACTTTATCTATAAATTTCTGTACAAATTCTGGACCTGTTAAGTCTTCATTAAAAATGTTTATTCCAAATCCATTATGAATACACTGATTTATTGTTCCACCTAACTGATTTTCTCTTTCTAAAATTAAAACGCTACCATTGTAGAGTTCCTTAGCTGAGATAGCAGCTGAAAGGCCTGCTGGTCCTCCGCCAATTACTACTATATCGTATCGCTGCATTCCATACCCTCCAGTTGCAAGGCACCTTTGATTCCATTTTTTTAAGACGCCTAATATTATATTTAATAAATACACGTAAAAACCTGTGAAATTAATTTCACAGGTTTTATTTGGCAGGGGTAGTAGGACTCGAACCTACAACCAATGGTTTTGGAGACCACTACTCTACCAATTGAGCCATACCCCTCTATTAACTTTTAAAATGTAAAAATGGCAGGGGTAGTAGGGCTCGAACCTACAACCAATGGTTTTGGAGACCACTACTCTACCAACTGAGCTATACCCCTAAAATACATTTGTATTGTATCATGTGGTTTAATAAAATGCAAGATTTTTTTATATTTTAACTCATTAAGAAACGTAGAAGTAAAATTACGTGATCCCCTCCCACATTTCTTAATGTTTATTTTACTGTTAATGTTTATTTTACTGTTAAGGCTTATTCGACATTAAACCCTGCAGCTTTTACCTTTGCAACAATGCCCTCAAAATTGGTAGTTTTAAGTCTTAAAATAATTTCTTTTACTTTAGTAAGACTTTTAGGATCAATAACTACAAAACTAATTATATCACCTTTATTTTCAGTTATTACTTTTGTAAGCTTAGAAATCTGGCCTTGAATATCATAAGCTATAACTGCTAATCTTATTCCTTGATTAACCCCAAATAATTCAGTAAATTGATGGAATATAGCATTATGTGTTACTATGCCCTTAAACTTACCATCGCTATTCACAACAGCAACAAATGCAACTCTCCTTGTTTCTAAAAACTGTACAGCTTCTTCTATTTGTTGCATTGGGTCAATAACAGGCACATCAGTTCTCATTACGTTTTCAACTAAAAAATCAGATAACAAACATTTTTTTTCAATGCATTTATCATAATAGTAAGCATAAATTTTTTCTTTTGAAATTGCTCCATAGAATTTAGTATCTTCAACCACTGGAATTGATAGAAAATTGTTTTCATTCATAATTTCTAGAGCTTTACCTATTGTCTCTTTTGGTGTTACCGTAATTAAATTTTCTTCTAATAGTGTCAAATTATTAACAAACATTATTTTCCCCTCCTTATATGGGTATATTACTTATTATACATTATATTGTAATTTAAGTTTAATAAATTTTAATAAAATAAATAATACAATATTTACAAAAATAAATTTATTTAATATGGGTAATCTCCTAGATTTCCTTTTCTTTTTTTATGTTTTAGGATAAAATATTTAGTGAGGTGAAACTTATGGAATTTATAGTAACTACCGTAGATGAAACATACAAATTAGGAGAACTATTAGGTGCCCTTGTAAATTCAGGGGACATCATTTGCTTAATTGGTGATTTAGGCACTGGCAAAACTCATTTAACAAAAGGAATTGCAAAAGGCTTAGATATTAAGGACCATATTACAAGCCCTACATTTACAATTGTAAATGAATATACAGGCAGATTAAAATTATATCATTTTGATGTCTACAGGGTAAATGACCCTGACGAGATAGCAGCAATAGGTTTTGATGAATATATATTTAGTGATGGGGTAAGTGTTATAGAATGGGCTAATTATATTAAGGATCTTATTCCGGAAACTAATTTAACCATCGAAATAGGAAAAAATCTTGAACTTGGAGAAGATTATAGAAAAATTAATATTAGTTATTCAGATAATAGATATGATTACATAAAGGAGATAAAACTATGAAAATTTTAAGTATAGACTCTGCTACGCAGGCCGCAACTTGTGCTATTCTTGACGATAACAAAGTACTTGGTGAAATAACATTTAATTATAAAAAGCAGCATTCTGTAGTACTTATGCCTATAATAGATGAATTGTTTAAAAATACAGGATTAAACATTAGTGAAATTGACGCATTTGTAGCCTCTAAGGGACCCGGTTCCTTTACAGGGCTTAGAATAGGTATGGCTACCATTAAAGGCTTAAGCCAAGGCACTGGAAAGCCTTTTGTAACTGTATCTACCTTAGATTCGCTAGCATATAACCTAGCATATACTGGTGGAGTTATCTGTCCTATATTAGATGCTTTAAGGGATAATGTTTATACGGCCTTATATACATTTAATAATGACGAGCTTACGCGTATTAGCGATTATGTTAATATTTCAATAGATGAATTAGTAACTTTGCTTAAAGATAAGGATTGTTGTATTTCCTTTGTAGGAGATGGAACTGAAAAATTCAAAGAAAAACTTATATCAAATTTACCTATGGTTCGTTTTGCTCCAGCGCATTTGAATATTGCAAAGGCTTCTTCTCTTGGAGAATTAGGGCTTAAGCTTTTATCTAATGGAATAGTGGATGATATATATGCATCTGTGCCTATTTACCTACGACTTCCTCAAGCTCAGCGTGAGTACGATGAAAAGATGAGGCTACTTAAAAATGAATAATGATTTTAAAATTTTTCCAATGGATAAATTCTCTATTTTGCCTATACTCAATATTAGTGAATTAAGTTTTGCTATTTCTTGGAGCCTCGAATCTCTCGAAAGTGAACTAGATAATAAGTTTGCAAGATATGTTGTGTTAAAGAGTGGAAATTCTATAATAGGGTATGGTGGTATGTGGGTAATTTTAGATGAAGCCCATATCACTAATGTTGCAATTCACCCAGAGGCTCGTGGCCAAGGCGGTGGAGATATTATCGTGGAAGCATTATTTAGGATCTGTCGAAAGCAAAAAGTTACAGCAATAACCTTAGAGGTTAGAAGTTCGAATTTCAAAGCCATAAATTTATATAAAAAGTACGGCTTTGAAAAGGAAGGCGTAAGGCGCCATTATTATGAAGATAACAAAGAGGATGCAGTAATTATGTGGAATCGAAACTTATAGATACATTTTAAAAGCACTAAAAAATAAGCGGGTACCTGTAAACCAGGTACCCGCTTAAAAATTTCTAATCTTTTTTAATGTTTGTACTTATATTTTTTGTCCAATTTTATTTTTGCTCTGTATATTTTTTTTATGAAGTATAGGTGAAACTCTTTTGTATAAAGCTAAAGTCAATACTGATATTACAACTCCTTTAAGAAGATTAAATGGAATAATCATCCAAACAACGAAAGAATTTAAATCCTTAATATTATGATTTAATGCTGTTCCCATTCCTATAACTGCTTTAATTGGGAATCCTAATACTGTCTCATACAAAGGTAATATTAAAAAATAATTTAATATTGCTGCAAAAATTGACATACAAATTACTCCTATCAACAACCCAACAACAGCTCCACCCTTGCTTTTTCGAGCTTTATATATATATCCGGATATGAATACTAAAACTCCTCCTACTAGAAAGTTTGCAAGTTCTCCTACGAATGCTGTTTTTGTTGCTAACAATCCGTGTAATATATTCTTAAATAGTTCAATACCTACTCCCGCTATTGGTCCCAATGCAAAAGCCCCTAGAAGTGCTGGTAAATCACTAATATCAATCTTTAGAAATTCAGGAAATATTGGTAATGGTACTTCTAAGTACATTAAAAGAAAAGCTATTACAGATAAAAGTGAAATTTTGATAAGTCTAACAAGTTTTTCGTCTCTCATTATTAGTTCCCCCTAATTAAATATATCTTCTCGGGATGGATATAATAAAAACCCTGACATATAACTATGTCAGGGCGAATTAATATATATCACATCTTCTTTCATCCAGACTTTACTGTCGGCTTCGGAATCTAATCAGCATCTAAAGATGCTGTGTTAACGACTTCGGAAGGAAAAACGCCTTCCAAAATGTCGTTAAACCGAATCAGCCTTACGGCTCGCGGGCTTTACCGCCGGTGGGGAATTTCGCCCCGCCCTGAAGATTATTAAATTTATTTTTATAATTTAATTATATACATAACTTACAAAAAAAGCAACATATTAATTATTGATTTTTCATAGATAAAGATATTCTTTTTCTTTTCTCATCAACTTCTAACACGCTAACCTCTACTATATCTCCAACACTAACCACATCCAATGGATGTTTTACAAATTTATCTGATAACTGGCTTATGTGCAC
Source organism: Clostridium sp. (assembly GCF_036569345.1). GTDB lineage: Bacteria > Bacillota > Clostridia > Clostridiales > Clostridiaceae > Clostridium_AD. The sequence continues at coordinate 15,267 of NZ_DATCQT010000202.1, read as the reverse complement.
TAACCCATCCTGATGAACTCCAATATCAACAAAAGCACCAAAATCAGATACATTTCTAACTGTACCCATAAGTTTCATACCAGGTTTAAGATCCTTCATTTGAACAACACCTGTCTTTAATATTGGTTTTGGTAATTCCTCTCTTGGATCTCTACCTGGCTTTTTAATTTCTTTAATAATATCTCTAAGAGTAGGTGCACCTGTTTCTAATTCTAATGCGAGCTCATTAAAATTAATATCTTTTATCCTCTCATCCATGTCCCTAAAATTTAAGGATTTAAGATCATCTTTTGTATAGTTTAGGAAATCCAATAATTTTTTAGCAACAGCATATGACTCCGGATGAATTGAAGTGTTATCTAAAAATTCTTTTGACTCCATAACTCTTAAAAAGCCTGCACATTGCTCATAAGCCTTTGCTCCGAGTCTTTTAACCTTTAACAATTCTTTTCTAGCCTTGAATTTACCATTCTCTTCTCTATAGGCGACTATATTCGTTGCTATAGCAGCATTTATCCCCGATATATAAGTTAGAAGCGATGGTGTTGCAATATTAAGATCTACTCCAACAGCATTAACGCAATCCTCAACTACTCCTTTTAAAGATTCATCAAGCTTTTTAGGTGTCACGTCATGTTGGTATTGCCCAACTCCAATAGCTTTAGGATCTATTTTAACAAGCTCCACTAGTGGATCTTGGAGTCTTCGACCTATAGATATAGCTCCGCGAATAGATACATCTATATCTGGATATTCTTTAGAGGCAAGTTCTGAGGCAGAATATACTGATGCGCCTGCTTCTGAAACTATAACGTAGTACAAATCTTTTGAACATTCTTCTTTAAGCTCTTTGATGATTTGCGCGAGTATTTCTTCAGACTCACGACTAGCAGTTCCATTACCTAATGATACTACTTCTACATTATGCTTAATTACAAGTTCTTTAATAATAGCTATAGATTTTTGAACACCGTCTTTACTTCCCGCAGTAGCATATACTGTGGCCATATCTAAAACCTTGCCAGTATCGTCAAGTACCGCTATTTTGCACCCAGTTCTAAATCCAGGATCAAATCCAAGAACTACCTTTCCCTTTATAGGGGACTGCATTAGAAGAGCTTTTAAATTAGCTTTAAATATTTCAATAGCTCCTATTTCACCCTTTTCTGTAAGTTCAGAACGTATTTCTCTCTCAATTGATGGAAATATAAGTCTTTTTACAGAATCAATTATGCTGAGCTCTATATACTTATCAGTTTCACTATTTCCTTTTAAACATTTAGTTCTTAAGTACTGGGTAATCTTATCATTATCAGCCTTAATTTTTACAGAAAGTATCTTGCTATTCTCACCTCTATTTATAGCAAGAATCCTATGCGGTGGAATAGATTTAATGCCTTCTTTATACTCATAATACATTTCAAATGGGGTAGTGTCCTCTGAACTCCCTTTAGTTTCTACACTTCCTTGATTATGTACTAATGTCCTAATCCATTTTCTATAATCAGCTTGGTCTGAGATCATTTCACTAATAATATCCCCAGCACCTTGAAGTGCATCGTCTTCATTATTTACTCCGTTTTCTTCGCTTATGAATTTTTGAACATACTTTTTTATGTCCTCTTTAAGTTCACCACTAAAAATAATCTCTGCAAGAGGTTTTAATCCCTTTTCTATTGCAATAATAGCTCTCGTTCTTTTCTTAGGTTTAAATGGTCTATATATATCTTCTATCTCTGTTAACGTTTCACATTTATTTACGGATCTTTCAATTTCCTCTGTTAGCTTTTCTTGTTCACCAATAAGACGTACTACATCAGCTTTTCTTTCTTCTAAATTTCTAAGATATATAAGTCTCTCTGTGAAATTTCTAAGTATTATATCATCAAGTCCCCCAGTTCTCTCTTTTCTATATCTGGCAATAAAAGGGACTGTATTACCTTCATCCAATAACTCGATTACACTTTCTGCCTGATTCATTGTTATTGCAAATTCTTTAATTAATCTGTTGTTTATATTTTCCATATTTTTTTGACTATTTATTCTTCATATGCGAATAGTTAGAATAAATTATGTTATTCTATATATTTTTATATGCTTAATAGCCAATCCTCCTCACGTAATTTATATTTTATATCTTAAATTTAATAGAGTAAAATTAACACATTTAATCATACCACGAATTATATCCTCATATCTATATAGAATATAGAAATTTTTAGGAGAAATCTATGAAGAAATTAATATGTTCTTGTTTTTTAGCATTTTGTCTTTTATTATTATTTTATAGCGCACATATGTATTATACCCTATATGGATTCAATCCTACAAATGTATACCAAAACATAAAATATATCTCTTCAGACCAGTTTAAAGGCAGATTACCTGGCACTTTAGAAAATGCAGAAATTGCTCAATACATTAACACTGAATTTAAAAATAATGGATTAGAACCTTATAAAGGTAAAGAGTTTCAAAGTTTTAAAGTACAATATCCTAAAAAGATTAAAAATAGTCCATATTTAAAGGTATTGGATAGTAATGGTAATACGGTAAAAGATTTTGTCTATAGTAAGGATTTTAAAGAAGATATGCTAAACTTCAAAACTAATCATTTAACATTTAGCAAAAATAATGTTTCAATAAACGAAACCTATCTTAAAGTAACTACAAGTGATGGCTCCTTTATATTATTTGTTCCAAATGGTAATGATTTATCCTTTAGAAGCTCTTTCATACATGATTCCAAATATAATATGTATATTATGATTACTAAAGAAACCTATGGGGCTCTTAAAGATTTATTAGCTAAAGATAACACAGTTGATTGTTTTATCCCATATGAAGTCTCAGAAACCAGTATAAACAACGTTATGGGCTACTTAGAAGGCTCGAATTCATCTCTTGATCCTATAATTGTTTCTGCACATTTCGACCACCTTGGTACGGATTTGAATGATACTATATACAATGGTGCTCTAGATAATGCGTCTGGTCTTTCTTTTATGTTGGAAATGAGTAAGTATTTAACTTCACTTGGTAAACCCTCCCGTAGTATTCTTTTCTTAGGATTTAACGCAGAAGAATTTGGGTGTTTAGGTTCAAATCAATTCATCAAGGAATATAAAAAGGATATATTGAAGAGCAAAGTATACAATTTCGACATGATTGGAAGTAATAACGCTGTTCCACTATACATCATGGGCGGAAAAAAAGACACCGACAAAACGCCTTTCATTAAAGCAGTTACAACTACTTGCGTGGCAGAAAAAATACTTTTTAATTATCTTTTTGAAGATGCTAGCGACCACGAAGGCTTTAGGACTCAAAATATTGATGCTATAACCTTTTGTGACAATGATATGTCGCGAATACACACACCTAGTGATACCTATGATAATATAAGTTTAGCTTCTATAGAAAGATGTTATGACGTAGCATCTAAGGAGATAGTTAAAAATACTTTTAAGGATAGCTTTATTATTATATATTACAAAGAATATTTTTTAATTTCTATAATTGGAAGCGTGATATTTTCTTTGCTTTATAGGAAGATTATCAAAAAAACTTCTATTTAAACATTAATAAAAATCGTTTCATATTTTTAAACGGTGAAACGATTCCTAAATATTCTTTATAATTCCCTTGTGTGCTTTTTTCTTCTTTGTAGTTTTATGTTCAAATCCACGTGACATTACACTTATATTTCCATCCACTTCTAATACCGCTAAATCTACCTCTTCCACCTTAGCTACTCCATGTTCTCTAATTACCTCCATGATTTCTTCCATTGATATTTTAGCTTTAATAATGTTTTTCATATTAATTTTACCATCATATATTAAGAGTAATGCTTCTCCTTGTATTAACTTATTCACTTTAGGAAAGCGATACATTATCCGTTTAAACAAATAATTAACAGCAAATAATGAAGTTGCTGCTGCTAGTCCCCCCCCTAATGTTGAATCCGTACCCACCATTGCATTCTGAACCGCATTACTTATAAGTAAAATAAAGACTAAGTCAATTACAGATAATTGAGCTAATTCGTTTTTTCCAAATAATCTTATAGCAACTACTATAAAAATATATACACTTACAGAACTTAAAATAATTTTCAAATATGGAAATGCTATCGTTATCATAATTCACCCCTGTTTAATAAAAGTTGGCAACCTAGTTACCAACTTCTGATCTTGTATTGGATTAAATTTTATTTATTTATCTGCCTTAAATACTCTTCAATAAAAATATCAATATTCCCATCCATAACTGAATCTACATTTCCGGTTTCTGTATTAGTCCTATGATCCTTAACCAAATTATATGGATGAAATACATAAGATCTAATTTGACTTCCCCAACCATTTTCTTTTAAATCACCGGTTAGGTCTTCAATTCTATCCTTTTTAGCCCTTTCCTTCAAGTCTAAAAGCTTTGCCATAAGCATCTTCATTGCAGTTTGTTTATTACTATGCTGGCTTCGCTCATTTTGACACTGAACTACAATACCAGTAGGTATGTGAGTAATTCTTATGGCTGAGTCAGTTTTGTTTACATGTTGACCTCCAGCTCCTCCAGACCTATAAGTGTCTATTCTAAGGTCATCAGGTTTTATATCAATATCTTGCTCCTCAGTAAGCTCAGGAAGTACTTCACAAGAAGCAAAAGAAGTTTGCCTCTTTCCATTTGCATTAAAAGGAGAAATTCTCACTAACCTATGAACTCCCTTTTCGGCCATTAAATACCCATATGCATACTCACCAGTTATTTTTAATGTAACTGCTTTAATACCTGCCTCATCTGATGGTTGATAATCTAGAACGACCACCTTATATCCCTTTTTTTCACACCATCTTGAGTACATTCTATAAAGCATTTCTGTCCAATCCTGAGCGTCGCTTCCACCTGCCCCAGTGTGAAGTGTCAAAATAGCATTATTTATATCATATTTTCCAGATAATAAAATCTCTATTCTAAACCTATCAGTATCACGCGCTAAATCCTCAAGTTCTGTTTTTATTTCTGCTATAGACGAATCGTCTTCTTCATCTTGACTTAATTCAATAAGCATTTCTAAATCTTCTATCTTACTATTTACTAGATTAAATCTATCAATTCTATCTTTAATTCCTTTAGCTTTTTGAGTAATTTTTTGTGCCTCTTTTGTATCTTCCCAAAAGTCGGTCTCCTGCATTTTAAACTCAAATTCTTTTAATTGTTTTTCTAGTGTTGTTACGTCAAAGAGACACCCGGATTTCTTCTACGTTACCTTTTAATACATTTAAGTCACTTAATACTTCTTCAATTAGTATTATCAAATAAAACACCTCTCTCATTATACTTATAAAAGGGTGAGCAATAAATTATTGCTCGCCCCTTTTACAACTTGTATTTTAATATCATAAGTTCAAGCTATCCTCTGCCGCAGCAGTTTTTATATTTTTTCCCGGAACCACAAGAACATTCATCATTTCTTCCTGGTTTAGCTTCTTTTTTATTTGGCTCTTTTTTAATAGAATCATCATGATTTGTTGATGTAATTTTCGCAACCATTTCTCTTTCCGGTGCTTTTTCTATTTGAACGTGGAATAAATATTTAACAGCTTCTATTTTAATGTTCCCAATCATTTCAGCAAACATATCGCTACCTTCCATTTGGTAGGCTTGTGTTGGATCCTGTTGCTTATAAGCTCTAAGTCCAATACCTTGTTTTAAATGTTCCATATCATCAATATGATCCATCCATTTACTATCTACTACCCTCAAAAGAATAACTCTTTCGACTTCTCTCATTTGTTCCTCGCCAAAGTCTTCTTCTTTCTGTCCATATATATTTTTAGCTATTTCAAGAAACTTATCTTTAATTTCATCATTAGCTGATTTAGAAAGCTCTTCTACGGAAATCATATCTTTTGGAAGATATATCTCTTCAAGATAATCAACAAGTTTTATTAGTTCTTCATCAAAAGTTTCCTCATCGCCAGTAATATGTGAATCAACTGCATCAAAAATAACATCTTTTATCATCTCTTCAATTTGATCTTTTATATTATCTCCTTGAAGAACCTCAGTCCTTTGTTTATAAATTATTTCTCTTTGCTGATTCATTACATCATCATATTGAACAACATTTTTTCTTATATCGAAATTATTTCCTTCTACTTTCTTTTGAGCACTTTCTATGGCACCACTTACCATTTTACTTTCAATAGCGTCCTCATCAGTTAAACCTAATTTTCCAACAACCCCTTGGAGTCTTTCCGAACCAAATATTCTCATTAGATCATCCTCAAGTGATATATAAAATCTTGTGCTTCCCACATCACCCTGACGACCGGCACGACCTCTAAGTTGATTATCTATACGTCTAGATTCATGCCTTTCAGTTCCAATTATCTTTAATCCTCCAGCTTCAACAACGCCTTCTTCAAGCTTAATATCAGTACCACGGCCCGCCATATTAGTTGCTATTGTAACCATACCAAGTGACCCTGCATGTGATACTATATCTGCTTCTCGCTCATGATACTTAGCATTAAGTACTTGATGAGGAATTCCACGTCTTTTAAGCATCTCAGATAATAATTCTGATTTTTCTATACTGACAGTACCTACAAGTACAGGTTGTTTATTATTATAAGTTTCAACTATTTCATCTATTATAGCTTTATATTTCCCTTTAACGGTTTTAAAAACTAAATCTGCATTATCAAGTCTTGTTAACGGCATATTAGTGGGTATTACTATTACATCCAGTCCATATATTTCTCTAAATTCATTTTCTTCTGTAAGTGCAGTACCCGTCATGCCTGCTATCTTCTCATACATTCTAAAATAGTTTTGGAATGTAATAGTTGCGAGAGTTTTTGACTCTTTTTCAATTTTTACTCCCTCTTTTGCTTCAATAGCCTGATGAAGTCCATCACTATACCTTCTACCTTCCATAAGTCTTCCAGTAAATTCATCTACGATGATAACCTCTCCATCTTTCTCCATATAGTCTTTATCTTTTCTCATGATAAAGTTTGCTTTTAGAGCTTGAACTACATGGTGCTGTACTCCCATATTTGATGCATCAGCATAATTTTCTAAGTGGAAATATTTTTCCGCTTTGTCCATACCATCTTCTGTTAGTATAACTGCACTAGCTTTTTCATCTATAGTGTAATCTGCTTCCTTTACTAAACCTTTGGCGAAATTATCTGCTACTTTATAAAAATCTGTAGATTTTTCTCCTTCTCCAGATATTATAAGTGGTGTCCTAGCCTCATCTATTAATATTGAGTCAACCTCATCCACAATTACAAAGTTTAATTTCCTTTGAACTGCTTCTTCTTTATAAACAACCATATTATCCCTTAAATAATCAAATCCAAATTCATTGTTTGTTCCGTATGTAATATCAGAATTATAGGCATCTTTCCTTTGAGTTTGATCTATATCATGAATAATTACGCCTACAGAAACACCTAGAAATTCATGTATTCTTCCCATCTCATCACGATCTCTTTTTGCAAGATAATCATTAACTGTAATTACATGGACACCTTTTCCGGTTAACGCATTAAGGTACGATGGTAATGTAGCAACTAGTGTCTTTCCTTCACCAGTTTTCATTTCTGTTATTCTTCCTTGGTGAAGTACTATGCCTCCAATTAATTGCACTCTAAAATGTTTCATTTTAAGAACTCTCCAAGAAGCTTCTCTAACTACCGCAAATGCTTCAGGTAATATATCTTCTAAAGTCTCCCCTTTGCCTAATCTGCTCTTAAATTCTTCTGTTTTTGCTTTAAGTTCTTCATCACTTAAACTAGTCATTTTTGAATCCAATGCTTCTATTTTATCTACAGTTGTAATTATTCTTTTTATTTCTCTATCGCTGTAACTACCAAATAACTTGCTAAAAAATTTCATATTTTTCATCCTCACTATTCATTTTAATACTTTTTAAATTTATTTTAATACTTTTAAATCCTATTTTAATATTTTTAAATCCAATTTTAATACTTTCCAAATTTTTTAAATACTTTCTAAATATATACTTTTAAATTATACCACTTAATTTATTGCTATTCAACTTATATAATCTAATGAATTTTACTTTTATTACAAAAGATTTCCTAATATACTGTAAAAAATTTAAAAAGGATTAAAGTAAAAACATTTACTTTAATCCTTTAAAATTAATTAAATTTTAAAATTCTGGTTCTATCAAGCCATAATCTCCATCTTTTCTTTTATATACTACATTTACTTCTGAACCGTCATCTCTCATATATACGAAAAAGCTATGACCAACTAATTCCATTTGAAGCACTGCTTCCTCTTTAGACATTGGTTTGATTGCAAACTTCTTTGTCTTTACTATCTTAGGCTCTGCATCTTCTTCAGTAAAATTATATTGTGGTATACCCTGAAATTTAAGGGAAGTTCCATGATTTTTCTTTTCTAATCTTGTTTTATGTTTTCTAATTTGTCTTTCTAATTTGTCAGCAACAATATCTATAGACATATACATATCTTCGTTTTGCTCTTCTGCTCTTAAAATAACTCCGTTGAAAGGAATTGTGATTTCTATTTTATGTCTATTTTTTTGAACACTCAAAGTTGCTTGAGCTTCAACATCTGGATTAAAATATTTCTCTAATTTAGATACTTTTTTTTCTATAATATTTTTCAAGGCCTCTGTTATCTCTATGTTTTTTCCTATTACTTTAACGTTCATACGTCCAGCCCCTTCCTAATATTCGCATAATGCTTTTTTAAAAATTGCATTATGTTTGATGTATTAATCATAGTACTTTTAACACTAAATAGCAACAAGAAAAATCAGAATTTACATAATATTTAGTGTTTTAAATTATATTCCATATATCAATCCAAAATAACTCATTGTTATACTTATAGCATAATTTATATTATGTTAGTACTTTGTGACTAAGTGGCTAATTTAATACCAAAAAAGTAAATAGCAGTCTAATAAAAGACTGCTATACCGCACTGTTAGTGCCGTAGTAAATCATTTGACCTGGTCTTTGACCCCACACTCGCCTGCTGGAGCTTTTGCTACCCAGAATTACCTTCTCACTACTAACACTCTCGCCCGTTAAAACGGCAGGACTAACCTCTAAGCCGCACCATGCTCACTAAACTTTGTTTAACTTACGTGGATCGTTTCGCCTGCGACTGGCATCGACTTTCAACCACAAACCTAACTTACTACAATAATATTATACATTACTTTTAGCTATAGTCAAGATATAAATGTTATCCGCTCCATTTTCTTTTAATTTTTGTGCACAATGGAATGCTGTAGCCCCAGTAGTTATAACATCATCAACTAGTAAAACATTTTTACTTAGAATATTCTTATTCTTTTGAATTTCAAAACATTTTTTCATATTGATCCATCTTTGTTCGCCATTTAGACCTATCTGATCCTTAGTATCCTCAGTTTTAATTAAGCTTCTGAATACAGGAATATCTAAAAATCTAGATAAGTAATTTGCCAAATACTCACTTTGGTTATACCCTCTGCTTTTTAAACCCTTTTTAGTCATAGGTACATATGAAATTAAGTCGAACTGTAAGTCATTATTTTCAACAACTTCTAACATATACTTAGCTAAAATTTCTCCGCATATAAAATCGCTCTTATATTTAAGCCTAATTATTAATTCTTTTACTATATTTGAATAATAAAAAACTGACCGAGCAAGATATTTTTCTTCCTGATGACCAATATAAAAGCTTTCCTCACACCGCCTTAATTTATTTGAGCATACAGTGCATAGTGGCTCATTTTCTCCACTATAACCACCACATATTACGCATAACTCATCCCCTGAATATAAAAGTCCAACCAAACAATAGAATATATTTTTTATATACTTAATAATCCTCTTTCCCACGCTTTCTCATTAAATTTTCTAGCTATATCTTTAGCTTCATCCATTTGAACGGTTTGGACATTAGCTAAAAATATAGCCTCTCCTCTATGGGTACTTTCATATCTTCCAACCTTACTTGATAACCAGAATAGTTGCTTATAATCAAACTTGCTGTTATCTGCAAAATAAACTATAACGTCAACAGAAGGAATTTGCATGTAATTTCCATCAAAATCATTAGTTACTATTATCCCTCTTTCTTTATCCATAAATTTTAATTTAATATAATCATCACTTTTACCCTTAATAAATAGAAATATATTTTCGCTTAACTTTTCTTTGAAATTACTTAAATACTCAAATACAGCTGTAGCTTTTTCCGCATCTGGTGTAAATATTATTACCTTTCTATTAGATATGATTGACCAATTTAGGTATTCATAAACTACCAAAGGTATGTCCATACTAAGATTTATTCTTGTAGTTATTATTCTGGGTTCAATAATTGGAATATTAGTGTCTTCAAGTGGAAACATAATTGGGTCACTCTCATTTAAAACACTCTCCACAGAGTACGATATAGCCGTCCCTTCCTCTTTACACACTTGTAATAATATTTCTTTTATTTGTTCTTTATTATATTTAGGAAAACTTCTAATATCATTATATATAACTAAATCAAATTTTTTTTGAAATTTCAAAGCATTTTCATGACTACATATATATAAATAACCATCTTCATCCTTATAATTTGATTTAGTGGAATATACATATTGCCCTAAATTACTAAGTTTATTTAAGTAGTACATAATATCAATATAACGTTCATCTTCATTAGTTATATAAAGTATGTTTTTCTTATCATTTGCGTATGAGATTATAGTTTTTAAGAATATATCAGAAGAATTATAAAACGCAGATACAACATCAATTCTTCTTTTGTTTTTTATAGCATTTCTTGAAATTTCTTCGCTAATTTCATCTTTTCCCTTACTAAGGTTTATTTTTGAGTAGTAAACCATGTAAAATCTCCTTTATAGTTATAAATTAGTTATAATTTAATCGCGCTAATTCTCATCTAGGCTCATGTTTTCATCTACTATTTGTCTTATTCTAAATCCCAACGCAGAATACCGTTCAAAACTTCTATTGTTGTCTTTCATAAAATTAATAGCTTTGATTGATCCTACTAGAACAACCATATTCTTCGCTCTGGTTATCCCTGTATAAAGTAAATTTCTATTCATTAACATTGGTGGTCCCATAAACATAGGCATAATTACAACTTCAAATTCACTACCTTGACTTTTATGTATTGTAATAGCATACGCAAGTGTTAGTTCTTCTAGAAATATACCTTCGTATTCTACACGCTTATCATCATCAAAAATAACAATTACATTTTCATTATCTTCATCAATATCTTCAACATACCCTACATCGCCATTAAAAATTCCAGTTCCATCTTCAGCCTTTGCGCTCATTTTATGCCACTTCATAGAATAATTGTTTTTAATCTGCATAACTTTATCGCCAACTCTAAATATGGTATTTCTATAATCTTTTTCTTTTTTATAAATAGACTTAGGATTTAAGACTTCCTGAAGTCTTTGATTTAAGTTTTCTATACCCAATATCCCTTTTCTCATAGGTGAGAGTATTTGAATATGTTTCATCTTATCCCACTCTTTATTAAACTTTGGTAACCTTGTATTGATTAAAGTAATTATACTATCTAAGATCTTCTCTGGCTCATTTCTTTCTATAAAATAAAAATCTTTATCCTTTTTATTTAAAACAGGCATCTCTCCGTTATTAATTTTATGAGCATTCACAATAATCATACTTTCTCTAGCCTGCCTAAAAATTTCCTTGAGTTTAACTACTTTAACGCAATTACTGTCAATAATATCTCTTAGTACATTACCCGGGCCTACAGATGGCAATTGGTCAACATCACCAACAATTATAAGTCTAGTTCCTATGCTAATAGCTTTTAATAAATTGTTCATAAGCATTATATCTATCATGGAAGCTTCATCAACAATAAGCACATCACAATCTAATGGAGATTCCTCCGATTTAAAAAACTCAGACCCATCTTCATTGCCTACTCCAAGCTCGAGCAACCTATGTATAGTTTTTGCTTCGCGACCGGTAGCTTCTGTCATTCTCTTAGCGGCGCGCCCTGTAGGTGCAGCCATGTATACTTTCATTCCTGCATCTTCAAACACCTCTGTAATACAGTTGATTATAGTAGTTTTGCCAGTACCAGGGCCTCCAGTAATAACCTCGATACTATTTCCTACTGCATTACAAATAGCAGCCTTTTGAGACGTGGCAAATTGTATGTTCTTTTCCTCTTCAAAATCTTTTATTTTTTCTTCTACATCTATCTCTATTTCATCATACTTTGCTACAGATAAAGTTATAATTTTTTTAGTAATACTTAATTCACAATAATAAAAAGGCATAGTGAAAACACATTTTTCTTCATCGATGTCTTCAACTTTTAATTTTCCTTGTAATACATTATCATAAATATTTTTCTCTATTTCATCATCTGTAACACCAAGAATATTTTTAGCTTCCCTATATAATTTTTCAAGTGGCATATAGGTATTTCCCATAGCACAAAACTCATTAACTACATAATTAATTCCACTTTGTATTCTAAAAGGTGATTCTTTGTCAATGCCTAAACTTCGTGCTATCTTATCCGCAATTTTAAATCCTACACCAGCAATGGTTTCAGTTAAAACATAAGGATTCTCTTGCACTACCTTTATAGACTCTCCCCCATATTTTTTATAGATTTTAACACATTGATTAGGTGTTACTCCATAAGTTTGAAGAAATATCATTATGTTTTTAACTTCTCTTTGTTTAGAATATGATTCAAAAATCAATTGAATTTTTTTCTGACCTACACCATCAATTTCTTTTAATCTTTCGATTTCATTATCTAAAATATTCATAGTGTCTTCCCCAAAATGTTTTACAATCTTTTTAGCCGTTACTGGTCCAATTCCTTGAATAACTCCTGAAGCTAAATATTTTTCTATGCCTACAACAGAACTCGGTATTATTTCCTCACAGTACGTTATTCTAAACTGCTTCCCAAATTGTGGATGGGTAACCCATTCCCCCGATAATTTTAAATTCTGCCCTTCACTTATGTATGGTACTATGCCTACCACAGTTATTTTTTCCTTATTGTCATTTAAATGAGCAATTATATAACCATTGTCTTCATTATGAAATACTACTTCTTCGATTGTTCCCTGTATTTCTGGCATAAAATCTCTCCTATTTATAAATTTATAGATATTAATACTAATAAAAATAATAACAGTATTAATATATCATATTTATTTTACATCTCACATCATAAGTATACCCCTATCTTAACTTTATTCAAAATTTCATTAAATAATCACTTACGAAAAAATGGATAACAATTTAAATTGTTATCCATTTTCCTTATTATATATATTTTTTTATTTCATCTACTTTATTTAGTTTTTCCCAGGTTAAATCTAAATCAGTTCTTCCAAAATGTCCATAAGCTGCTACTTGTTTGTATATAGGTCTTCTTAAATCTAGTTCTCTTATAATAACAGCTGGCCTTAAATCAAATACTTTTTCAACTATCTCAACGATTTTATCATCAGATATTTTCCCAGTTCCGAAAGTTTCAACTTCTATAGATACTGGTTTAGCTACACCTATAGCATAAGCAAGTTCTATTTCTAATTTATCTGCAACTCCTGCTGCTACTAGATTTTTAGCAACCCACCTTGCAGCATATGCAGCAGATCTATCAACTTTTGTTGGATCTTTCCCTGAGAAACATCCACCGCCATGTCTTCCATATCCACCATACGTATCCACTATTATTTTTCTTCCTGTTAAACCAGAGTCTCCTTGTGGTCCTCCTATTACAAATCTACCTGTAGGGTTTATATAATACTTTGTGTTTTCGTCTAATAATCCGCTTGGCACTATAGGTTTTATTACATATTCCTTTAAATCATTTTCAATTTGATCATGTGTTGCTTCTTTTCCATGTTGAGTTGAAATAACAATAGTATCTATTCTTACTGGTTTATTATCCTCATACTCTACAGTAACTTGAGTTTTACCATCTGGTCTTAAGTATTTTAACGTACCATCTTTTCTTACTTCGCTTAATTTTCTTGCAAGTCTATGAGCCATAGCTATTGGTAATGGCATGTACTCAGGTGTCTCATTTGTGGCAAACCCAAACATCATTCCTTGATCTCCAGCACCTATTGAATCTATCTTCGCAAGCTGACCTGCCTTAGATTCTAATGCCTCATCAACTCCCATGGCTATATCTGCAGACTGTTCATTAATAGATGTAATTACAGCACATGTGCTGGCATCAAAACCATATTTTGCTCTTGTATATCCTATACCTTCAATTGTAGCTCTAACAACCTTAGGAACATCTACATAACAGCTAGTTGTTATCTCTCCCATAACTAATACCATCCCTGTAGTGACAGCTGTTTCACAAGCAACTCTAGCGTAAGGATCTTGTTCTAATATAGCATCAAGTACTGCATCTGAGATTTGGTCACAAATTTTATCTGGATGGCCTTCTGTAACTGATTCTGATGTAAATAATCGTTTCATTATAATTCTCCTTTCTAATTTTTATAAATTCATATAAAAAACACCTCTTCGAAATAAGAAGAGGTGTTTTAACCATCTCCCTTATCTTGCAGATTATAACTGCAGGAATTGGCACCATGGTGTTTTGCACCGGTTGCCGGGTTTCATAGGGCCTTTTTCCCTCCACCTCTCTTGATAAGAGTTATCAATATTAAGTTTCAATTATATTAACACATGCATTTTGTAGTGTCAACAGAATATATATGTTTTAAAATTAAGTCAATAAAAAAGACATCTAAAGATGTCTTTTGGTGGAGGAGGATGGATTCGAACCATCGAAACATTACGTAACAGATTTACAGTCTGCCCCCTTTGGCCACTCGGGAACTCCTCCATACATGGAGCTGGCAATAGGAATTGAACCTACAACCTGCTGATTACAAGTCAGCTGCTCTACCGTTGAGCCATGCCAGCATGCATTTCATTCTATTATGGTGGGAACAACAGGGTTCGAACCTGTGACCCTCTGCTTGTAAGGCAGATGCTCTCCCAGCTGAGCTATGCTCCCAGAACTTGTGTCAAAATATGTGATTGGTGGAGGAGGACGGATTCGAACCATCGAAACATTACGTAACAGATTTACAGTCTGCCCCCTTTGGCCACTCGGGAACTCCTCCACTTTTGGAGCTGGCAATAGGAATTGAACCTACAACCTGCTGATTACAAGTCAGCT
>NZ_DATCQT010000201.1:0-1970 GCF_036569345.1 Clostridium sp. | reverse complement strand
GCTGACGATTATAAAATACCTCAACATATTCAAACACGGCTGCACGGGCTTCTTCACGAGTTCTAAAGTGGGTACCGTAGAGCCATTCACATTTTAATTTACCCCAGAAAGATTCCATTGGTGCATTATCCCAACAGTTACCTTTTCGGGACATGCTACAAATAAAACCATACTTTTTTATCAAATTTTGGTAGTCGTAAGAACAGTACTGTGAACCTCTATCCGAGTGTAGAATGACGTTTGAAGGCTTGCCAGCACGTAGATATGCCGAATTCAACGCATCAATAACTAATTCCTTTGTCATTCGCTCACTCATAGACAATCCAACAATTTTTTGTCCACATAAATCCAATATTCCAGCAATATAGAGCCATCCTTCATCTGTCCACAGGTAGGTGATATCACTTACCATTTTTTCATTAGGTTTTTCCGCAGAAAAGTCACGGTTAAGGATATTTTCTGCAACTGGAAGCTTATGATTAGAATTTGTAGTTGCTATAAATTTCTTTGAAACCTTTGATTTTATGCCATTTTCACGCATGATATGTTCTACTCTTTTATGATTAATAGGGTATTTGCTTTTGGCATTCAATTTTCGTATAATTTTTGTTGAACCGTAAACTTTTTTACTCTTCAAATGGATATCTCTAATTTGCTTTAATAGAAGACTATTTGCTTTTGATCTCATGCTTTCTGGACGTTTCTCCCATGCATAGTAGCTGCTCCTAGAAACGGATAGAACCATGCATAGCTTCGCTATATGGTAGTTCATGCGATTAGCCTTGATAAATAGAAATCTCTTTATTTGAGGTTTCTCGCGAAGTAGGCAGCCGCTTTTTTTAATATATCATTTTCCTCTTTGAGGTCCCTATTTTCTTTTTCAAGTTTATGTAGTTTTTCATCTTCTGGACTTAAGTGCCCGCTACCTATAAATGGAGCCTTAGGAGATTTCCTATACTTATTTACCCAGCCTTGCATTGTGGTGGGTTTAACACCTAAATCAGCAGCTACTTTTGACATCGGCTCTCCTGTTTTATCTAATCTCTTTACTGCTTCCATTTTAAATTCAGCACTATAACTTTTATTCATATAAACCATCCACCTTTCATTTTTAGTATAGCACGAGTTCCTCGTGTCTAACAAAGGGGGTATGGGTCAGTATGGTGGTGAATACGCATATAAATCGTTCATATTATATATGGACTTTAAACGAACGGTTTAATCTCTTTGATATAGTTTTTCTGCTAATTTAAATTTTTTCATTTTGTTAATGTAATACGAACCTTAGAAAAATGATTTATAAATGCTTAAATTAGATTGATTGTTATTATGATTATTTGGTATGATGGTCTTTATAAAAAACATTCCGTGGAGGTATAAGTATTGAAAAATTTTAATGATCACTTGGGAGATAAGTTATCTGATGGTTTGTCTTCTATGAAGATATTTTATTTTATTACTTTTTTAGTTTTAGTTCCATTAATTGTTCAAAGACCAAATAGTTTCATTGGTTGGATCCAATATATGAGTACTGCAGTATTACAGGCATGTGCGTTACCGCTTCTGGGCTACACTACTAAAAAACAAGGGGACATACAAGCAACGATATTAAAGGAAACTCATGATACAGTTATGAAAGAACTAATTTTAATAAAAAGGCAACAAGTAGCTAATAAAAAACTGGTAGAAGCCCAGCATAAAATTATAAGTGAATTAAGAGAGATTGTTAGTAATCCACATGAAAACAGTAACATAATCAAATAAAAATCAATCAACATAATAAGTATTATCTTCAACCAAAACAAAAGCCATCTGATCTTCAGATGGCTTTTCAGACTGTTGACAAACATAAAATGTAAAACACTCTAATTTAAAAAATTGGAGTGTTTTTTTGCTCAGCAAAAAGGATTTTAGACCATCAATGTCGAATATATATAGTATACAAACTTTATAGTTCGGAGGGTTTAATT
>NZ_DATCQT010000200.1:0-32362 GCF_036569345.1 Clostridium sp. | reverse complement strand
TATTAAGCTTCCTGCTCCTGTTGCAATAACCATAAGCTCTGGACTTACACCAGTAATTCCTATAAGTGGTCCTGCAATACCTGCTGCTGTCATACCTGCTACAGTAGCAGAACCAAGAGCTACTCTCAAAACAGCTGCTATTAGCCAAGCTAGTAATAGAGGTGAAAGGTTAGTTCCCTGCATCATATGGGCAATATATTTATCTACCCCACTGTCTATAATTACCTGTTTGAAGGCTCCTCCTCCACCAATAATTAATAATATCATTCCAATTGAAGATATTGAATCCGAAATAGACTTCATAACTTCTTGAACTTTCTTACCCCTATTGATTCCAAAAGTAAACATAGCAACAATTACAGAAATCAAAAGTGCTATTGCAGGGTCACCAAAGAAATTAGCATAAGGAAGTAGAGATGACTTTGGTGCGAAAATTTCAATAATAGCTTGAATTGACATCAAAATCACCGGAATAGTAGCTGTAAATATACTAATACCAAACCCAGGCATTTCTTCTTCTGTAAAGTGTTTTGGATTAAAAAGCGCCTTTGGAATGTCACAATTCAAATATTCTTTTTTGAAAAATTTAGTAAACACAGTTCCACCTAAGATAACAGCTGGTATTGCTATTGGTATGCCATACAAAAGTGTTTTTCCTAAACTTGCCTTGTATATACCAGCAATTGCTGTTGGACCAGGGTGAGGTGGTAAAAATCCATGAGCTGTTATTAATGCTGCAACTAAGGGTATACCTACATAAAGAATGGGTACCTCAGCTTCTACGGCAATAGTAAATACCAATGGTATTAATATTATAAAACCTGTTTCATAAAAAAGTGCCATTCCTACTATAAAACCTGTTGTAACCGCTGCTAACTGAATTCTTTTCTTTCCAAACACTCGTATTAGCGTTGTAGCTATTCTTTGAGCTCCTCCACAGTCTGCCATAAGCTTACCGAGCATCGCTCCGAAACCTAAAACTAATGCCAGATTTCCTAAGGTTCCACCTAGCCCAGCTTTAACAGATGCTATAGCTTTTACCGCAGGCATCCCTTCCATAATTGCAACTGTAATTGAAACCAAAACTAGTGAAATAAAACCGTTTACCTTAAAAATCACCATTAACACAAGTAATAATACTACACCTATACCAATTATTATTAGTGGCATATTTTAACCCCCTATATATTTACTTACATAAAATTGCTTTTGTTCATATCGTTATCGTTTTCAGAATTTATATGCCAGAATCAATAAATTTTAAGGTATATGAAATGACAGGTTTTAAATTACTTGCCATTCCATATTATTTTATTTAAATAGCTTCATATACTTACAAACTACTTCTTTGACATAAGTTATTTGCATCAAAGAAATTTGAGACAAGTGATATCTGTTTTCTTCATTTAATAATTCTTTCATTTTATCAACAGTATAGGATGATACTTCTGTATTAACATTTACTTTACAAATCCCATTTTGAATACAATTTCTTATTATATCTTCTGGTGTTCCTGAACCACCATGTAATGCAAGAGGTATGTCCACTTGTTGAGCTATTTTCTTTAAGATATCTACTCTTATATTTGGAATTCCCTTATACATCCCATGTACTGTACCAATTGATACAGCCAGTACATTAACCCCTGTTTTCTGCACAAAATCTTTAGCCTGAAGAGGATTTGTGTAGACTTCCTCATCTATTAAGTTTCCTTCATGAGAATCTACTCCTGCTGCTAAAGAACCTAATTCAGCTTCCACAGATACATTACATGAATGAGCAACTTCAACCACTTTTAATGTGTTTGCAACATTTTGTACGTACGGTAGTGAGGAACCATCATACATGACCGAAGTAAAACCAGCCTTTATAGCTTTGTACACATTTCCTAAATTGCTACAGTGATCCAGATGCAGAACAACCGGAACTTCGATGTCTTTTGATAATGTTTTTACCAAACCGTGTACTAATTCAAAATCCATATTTTTTAGATATTTTTCGCCAAATGCAAGAATTACAGGAGTATTCTGAAGCTTAGCAGAATCAAGTACTCCTTTTATAGTTTCATAACTATAAATATTAAATGAGCCTATAGCGTACTTTCTAAGCTTTGCATAATGGAGAATTTCATTCATATTAACCAGCATCTTATCCTCCTATTACGTATTCAATTTAGAATTTTATTTATTTAAAATTTCAGCTGCTTCCTTTAAAGTAGTTTTAGTTCCTACATTTCCTGGAAATATAACATATGATAATCCTGGGAATTTACTTTCACTTCCTGTAGTCCAAACAGGTATCCCTGGTCTGATCTGACCGATTACAGTTGCTCTTTGCACCTTAAGACCTTTTGTACCTATGTCACTTGAGGTAATACCTCCTTTAGCGATAATATAATTGGGTCTTACTTTTAATCTTTGAACAATACTTGTTACAGCATCTGATATTTTAACTGAAAGTTTTAATTCTTCTTCTTTTTTATCTGGTCCTAAATCTATCCTTTTTCTACTAGTATAAACAGCTACACTTTTACCAGAACTTATAATTCTCTCACAATTTTCTATAACTCTATTCACTTCAGCCTCAAACTTTTGGGGTTCTAAAACCAAATGGCAATCAATCTCAATAAATTCTATAAAACTGCACTTCTTTAATTCTTCTAACTGCTCAGTAGTTTTTTTAACATGAGAACCAACTATGATTAATCCTCCATTGTTAGTTTCCTCTTTAATAAGTTCTTCTCTAGTAAGTAAGCCCTTATCACTTACACCACCAATTACCTTAGTGAATGCAGCTGCAGTTCTGTACATAAAGTTCTTTCCTGCTTTTAATGCTTTAATTAATGCAATAGAGAATATTTTTACATCAACATAGTCTACAGCATTTACAACTACCTTATTAAAATTATTAACTTTAAGTAACTGTTTTGTAATAGTTTCGATGTCAAGATTCCTAATGCTTTCAAGTGATATATATGTTATGTTTTCAGCCTTAAACTGACCATTTGTTTTTTCCTCAACGTATTCACCTAAATGAGACTTTGTATAACCAAAAGTTCTGTCCTTTGCAAATTCAGTTTCGCCAGCTGGTATTAATTCTTCTCCATATTGAACATAATGGATATTGTCAATTGTAAATCGACCACCTTCCTTAAAGAAGGGTAATAATACTTCACCATCGAATTTAAGGTTGGAATTTGATTCTATTACTTCTCTTAATACATTTGTTTCAAGAGGATAATGTCCTCTAAGCGTTGAATCTGACCTACTAATAATAAGGAAATCCTTATTATTTTTTTTCGAAACTTTAATAACATTCATAGCTATTTCTTTATGTGCTTTCTCTGTTTCACTTGCTGTAAATCCTCTAGAGTTTGTTAATATGAAGAACATAGAGTTTTTTTCTGCAAAACCCTTTTCTATGCTATCTACTGACCAATCAGTGTACACTGAAATATCATGGACAGTTTGCACACCTGTAGGGTCATCATCCAGCACTATTATTTTTTTATTAAGTTCAAGTAACTCTTTTTCATATAATTTGTTTACAACATTTATATCTACTTCTGATATTTTAGCGAAAGTCTCTTTTATTAATGTTTTTTTAATAGTCATTAAAATTACCCCTTTCTTACTTCAACCTTGGCAAGTTTTTCAAAATATTGTACTATACCGCCATGATCATCATTAACTTTTCCATCTGCCTTAAGCGCATGGAATATCTCCAAAAGATGACTGGATAAAGGTAGTGGAACATCCAGTGCATGTGCAGTCTCCATAACATTTGTTATATCTTTAAGATTGATAGATATTTTACCACCAGCTACAAAATTTCTTTCGAGAATCAAAGGAACCTTTGCATCAAGTACGGCACTTCCTGCAAGGCCTCCTCTTATTGCCTGGTACATCTTTTCAATATCAATCCCAGCTTTTGTTGCGAGAACTAGTGCTTCTGACATTGCTGCAATATTTAAATTTACAATAATTTGGTTTGCTAACTTTGCAGTTACTCCACAACCATTTCCTCCAACTAATATCACAGACGTTCCCATATTATAAAGTACATCTTTAACCTTTTCAAAAACCTCAGGTTTGCCTCCTACCATAATTGATAATTTACCATTTATAGCTCCAGGTTCTCCTCCACTTACAGGTGCATCTAACATTTCTAGACCCAATTTAGTTATTTCGCTAGCAATTTCCTTAGAAACCACAGGAGTAATTGAACTCATATCTATTATAACGGTTCCTTCTTTTGCACTTTTTACAATTCCATTTTCACCTAAAACTACTTCTCTTACGTGTTTAGAATTTGGAAGCATTGTAAAAATGATATCACTATTTGCTGCTACTTCTTTAGGTGATTCGGCTGAAGTAGCCCCTAAACTAACAAGTTGTTTCACTGTTTCTTTATTGATATCATATACCGTTAGATTATGCCCAGCCTTGATTAAATTTAATGTCATAGGTTTTCCCATTATACCTAACCCTATAAACCCGATATTTTTTTTCATGTTCACTCCTCCGTTTTTTTTAAAAATTATATTTTATATGTTTTGGAAATTAATTAATTGTACTATTAAAGTATTAAATGCTTATCTATAGTTAGATAGTTATTAAAATACAGTAAACATTTACACTTCATTTAGTATTTTTATTACTGTTATAATTAAATAACAGTAGTTTTATTACTGTCTTTATAATATCAAAATATATAAACGTTGTCAATGACTATTTCTAATGTTTTATTATTAATAATTTAATTGTTTTTTATACGATATATTGCTACAATTAATTTATTGAAAATGTTTATTTATAAACATCAGGAGGAAAATACAAATATGGAAGACAATCTTTTTGCTACCATAAGATCAAGATTCAATACTCTTTCTAAAAATCAAAAAAATATTGCTGATTTTATCCTTAACAATAAATCTGAAACAGTGAGACTTACTATTAATGAATTATCACAAAAATGCAATGTCAGTGAACCTACAGTAATTCGATTTATAAATAAATTGGATTACAGTTCTTATAAAACCTTTCGTCTAGATTTGGCTGGGGAATTATCAAAAGAAAAACATACATCGTCCCCAAATGTCATTAGAATAGAGGATGGGTATCAAAACATTGAAGCCAATGATGACATTAAAGCAGTTAAACAAAAGGTAGTATATTCTGTAGGCTGTGCAGTAAATGATCTTAACAACATAATAAATACCGATGATTTGCAGAGAGCTGTAAATCTTATATACGAATCCAACAGTATACTATTCTTTGGATCAGGGGGTTCAAGTGTAATTGCCATGGATGCATATCATAAATATATGAGAATTGGTAAAAATGTATCTTATGACGTTAATCCACATTTTACATTAATAAAGATTTGTCATCTTAAGCCTAATGACATTGTAGTTCTTATCTCTCATACAGGGGAGAGCCAAGAAGTACTAGACTGCGCCGAAAGTGCAAAAGAACAAGGCTGCAAGATTATAGGTATTACAAGTTATTTAAATTCTGATCTCGCAAAAATTTCGGATGTTGCATTGTTTAGTTCCACATATGATTTAGAATACTATACAGATGCTATGGTATCACGACTAATTCAACTTGTTATTTTAGATATGATTTATATTTCAGTAAGTCTAAAAATGGGTGAAGAAAGTAAAAGGATGATTGAAAAATCAAGAAAAGCAATTTCTAATGTAAAAAAGAAAATTCTTAAATAATAATACTATTTTGACTTCATTTTTAATTACTCACATAAAAAGAGGTTTCACTAAGGATTAACTTAGTGGAACCTCTTTGCTACTTTGCTTAAACTCGCTCCCTTTGAAAAAGGCCCTTTGCTAAAGGCCCTTTGCAAAAAAACGTTCTATATTCTTTTCAACTGATGGATCAGTAATTAATGGCGGTGCATGGTGTGGTTTAGTACGCGCATCGATAATCATATTGTCACAGGACCAGTGCTTATTTTCATAATAGCTATTAACGCCATATATATCATGAGACGGATTACTTCGCGTAAATGTTGCCCATAAAAAGTTTTCAAGCGAATAGCTCATAAAAAAACTGTCATCGCATAGGATAATCATTGGACAAGTTGGCATTGCACCTCTATCCTTAATATCAAGGCATAACTCGTCTAATTGCTTTTGAGCTTGCTTATAACTTAAAAATGCTGGTCCTTCAATGGCAACGATTCCTGGCATTACTAAACATGGATTCTTAAAATCTTGTAAATCCTTTAACTGTTCTGGTATTTCACTACACAATTCTCTTTTTTGATCTCCATAAGCGGCAAATATCACTTTACTGCCTGTATTTAAACCCGTTCCCGAATAATCAAGTGTATCTATTGTTGTATTCGTTTGGAAATGAATGTCACGATGAAAATCAATTCGTTCAAGTATATATGTCAAAAATTCTATCTCTTTTCCTGTGTCCAGTGGCTTATTCTCTTCCGCAGTAATAAATAAATATTTAGCTAGACTAACCTGTCCTGTTCCCAAAATCCGGTTCGCAATGGTAAGAAGTTCAGCTGGTTGTTTGATTTTTTGGTACGGTGTGTATCGTTCACTTCCAATGGCAAATAGCAATGGGTGAACTCCAGCTTCATCTATAGCATGGACTTCCCTCACACCAGGAATTTCATATCTTACCGCATTACCTGTTAACTCATGGATTAGATCACCAAAAGAAGTATCCTCTTGAGGAGGACGTCCAACAACTGTAAATGGCCAGATTCCATTGGACTTAGCGTATACTTTATGCACCCTCATTACTGGGAAATTATGAATAAGGCTATAATATCCAATGTGATCACCAAAAGGGCCCTCCGGTTTAGTTTCACCTGGATAAATTTCACCTGTAATGACAAAATCAGCATCAAGACTAATGCAATAACCATCAGCATAACAATAACGAAAATTACGTCCAGCAAGTAAACCGGCAAAGGTCATTTCACTTAGTCCCTCAGGTAATGGCATGATTGCAGCTAGCGTATGAGCAGGAGGACCTCCAATAAAAATGCTCACTTTAAGCGGAACACCAAGTCTGTTCGCTTTCTCTTGATGAACTCCGATTCCGCGGTGAATTTGGTAATGCAAACCAACTTCTTCATTCATTTTATAATCGTTGCCACTAAGCTGAACACGGTACATTCCTAAATTACTATTCATAATGCCAGGTTTTTCTGGATCTTCTGTATAAACTTGAGGCAAAGTGACAAACGCTCCTCCATCATTTGGCCAATGGTGAATAAGTGGAATGTCAGAGATTTGTATTTCCGTAAACCCAGCCAATTTATTATTCGATTTTTTTAATGGGAGTGCCTTTGAAGCTGCCCATCCTGTACTGACGTGTTTAAATGGATTTTTAAATATACTCATTGGATTATTGCGTACCGCAATAACTTCCTTAGTTGACTCAAACGTTTTCCTGAAAATAAACTTACTTCTCTCTATGGTACCGAATAAATTTGATACTGCTCGAAATTTAGACCCTTTAACATTTTCAAACAATAGCGCAGGTCCCCTAGCTGCGTTAACTCTCAGATGTATTGCTGCCATCTCAAGGTTTGGGTCGACTTCTTCTTGTATCCTAACTAATTGACCAACTTTTTCTAAGTCAATAATACATTCTTCTAATGTTTGATACATTCTTTCAATCCCCATTTCTTTATCTAAATTTGTCCCATATCAACAGTTCCCTCACTGGCTCTAATTTGCTGATACTTCTGTATTCATATCTTCAGTCTTTATTTCATTATTCAATATTTTCATTTTAAGCTGATTTTTGCTTGTTTAGGCTCTTCTAGTTTTCATATTCAAGTTTTCTAATAGGTTCAAAAACTGTTGCATACATTTCCTTTAAGATAAAATAATTATTGGCTTTGCCACCATACTGAACCATAATAGATTTGTAGTCGTCAATGATCAAACTATCTTTTTCTTTTTCAATCTCTAGTAGTTTATAAAGCATACCGCTTTGTAGTAGACTCTGTGCAGTAATATATGGTCTATTTATTTCTTCAAGCATTACTATTTTTTTTATCCTAGCATTGATTGTCTGCCAGTTTGCAGGGGAACTTCCATTATATAAGTCATAACTTTTAACACCGGCTTTATTAGGTTTTTTAGGTTTCTGTCTGATAAGATAAGGAGACCATGTAGGCAATTCATAATGTGTACTTGTCATATCAGAAGCGCCTATTTTTTGTGTCTTCTCATAGTAAATTTGATTTCTGGCTTGTTCCATAAGTTTTAATGTATTATCATGTACTTTTATTTTCCTTGGGTTATCTCCTCTTATGGTAACTATTCCATTGTTAGTATAGTCTGTTACTACAAGATTAGTAATTTCGCAGTTATTCACACCTTTTATTCCTTCATAAAGCAATGCGAAGATAACTGAGTCCTGTGCGTTTACAACCTTTTCCATTAGTATTAATAATTCACCAAAGCCTATAAATTTCTCTACACTTCCAACTTTATATAAATATTTTTCTAAGTCTATTTTGTCAAATTTAGTAGTAATTATGAACTTTCCCTTTAGATGACCTTTCCGTTGTCTCCATAATTCATATGTTTTTAATACATTAAGAGATGCTTTCAAGCTTTTAACTGTAGTAGAATTAAATTTCCACAATAAATCTTCAAATTCATCTAGCTGGAAAAATACTAAATCCTTGCCATACCGTTTTTCTATATTTGCACATATTCTTAATGTCTTCTCGTACTCTATTAAGGTCTTTTTAGTTTTTTCTTTACACCAATCGATGAGAAATTCTATCTTTATTTCTCTATTATAAAGTTTTTTTCCTTCATCTATAAAATAATTATCCAATGTTTATCTCTCCTTATTATTTATAAAATAATATGATTTTCTTCTTTTGTATGGAAAATGGAATCATCAAATATCCTTGTTTTATAATAACTTAATTAAGTTGCAAATTCAAGTAAGTCACCTACCAAAAAAGCATTCCATTAAATATTAATGAAATGCTTTTACCTCCCTTGCTGCATTTTTTTACTATAATCTAAAATTACTCATTAAACTTTGAAGTTCTACTGCCATTTGTGTTAAATTTTCTGCAGCATTAGCCACTTCTTTCATTAGTGCTGTCTGTTCCTGCGAGGCTGCTACTACATTTTCAGCATTTCCTGAAGACTCAGCAGAAATCTTAGCCACATTCTCAATGGCGCCTAGCATATTCTGCGACCCTGCACCTATTTCTTCTGTTACTGTGGACACATCTTGCATTTGGGAAGCTATATAATTTATATCCTCTAATATCTCTCCAAAAGACTTACCCGCCTGATTCACCATACTTATACCATCCTTAACCGCAATGGTACCATTATCCATAGCTTTAATAGCATTTACTATTTCATTTTGGATTTCATTTATTAAGATTGATATATTCCCAGCTGCTGATGCAGATTGCTCTGCCAATATTCTAACTTCATCAGCTACTACCGCAAACCCCTTGCCCTGTTCACCAGCTCTAGCTGCTTCAATAGCTGCATTTAGTGCTAATAAATTTGTCTGACCAGCAATAGAAGTTATTAATGATACTATACTTCCGATTTCTTTTGATTTATCTCCAAGTATTGACACAGCGTGCGAAGACATTGCTACTTTGTCGCTAATATTATTCATTTGTTCTATAGCAGAATATACTACCTCATTACCTTTTTCTGCCCTTTTAAATGATTCTAAAGAAGTATTTGTTACTGCTTGTATATTGTTTGATATCTGTTCCATACCTGTAAATATTTCTTCTGCAATCTTTGTTGTATCATTAGTTATAGTAACCTGTTCTGCACTACCAAGAGCTACCTGTTGAATAGCTAAAGAAACCTGTTCTGCGGATTGTTGTGTTTGATCAGAACTTGCTGTAAGTTCTTCTGATGTTGCTACTACTTGTTCTAAACTTCCACTAACTTTTTGAACTAATTCTCTTAAATTATTAGTCATTCTATTTAAATTGTTTCCCATAGATCCTAGTTCATTCTCACTACTAACATTTAATATCTGGGTAAGATCCCCCTCTGCAATTGCATGTGAAAGGTCATTTACTTCTTTAACATTCTTAGTAATATATCTACCAAATACACTAACTACTAATGATACCAATGCACAAGTAATTAGAATTAGTATAATGATATTAATCAATAGTTTATTAATTGGAGCATAAAGTTCCTTTTGTGGAATTGATAGCACTAAATTCCAGCCGAGTTCTGGTATCTGTTTGTAATATGCAAGATTTTTGCCATTCTCATCTTGAAAATAAGATATACCCTCTTTATTTTGTAAAATATCTTTTCCTAGCGTTGCTATGCTTGTATTTTTATCTTCTGTGATCTTAGTTTTCATAGCTGATTTTTCAGGAACACCTGCCAAATATGTTCCGTCTTTTCCTAGTAACATTGCTTTTCCTGTCTGACCTACTTTAATATTTTTAATATTTTCTTGTATAGTATTTAAACTCATATCAGCAGTTACTACACCCAAAAAGTTTTTATCATCATATATTGGCGCAGTAGTTGTTAGTATAGTCATTTTTAAAGTATCATCATAATAAGGTTCCTGCCAAGCAATTTTCTTTTCAGCATTTTTACCTATAGTATACCAAGGCTGCACGGGGTAATTATATTTCTGATTAGCATACTCATCAGTTACCTTTAAACCTCCGGCTTCATTGTATGCATAAGGTCCGAAAAATTTTATATCTTTTTTATATTTAAATGGCTCAAACCAAACTCCCACTCCAAATGTTTCTTTATTTGTAGAAAGTACTTCTTCCTGAGTTTTTGTAATTGTAGCCTTGTTTAATTCCGAGCTGCTTGTTCCAATAAATTTTCCTAAATCAACTGCTATTTGACCATGTTTTTGCATATCTTTATCTATTTGATTAATGGTTTCTTGTAACTGATGTTTCATACTATTTTCAATTTCTGTAGTTATGAGTTTTTTAGAAGTATAGATTGAAAAAATACCAATTATTGCTAATGATATTAAAACTACTGGTAAAATAGAAATAAGTATTATGGTTTTAATGCTTTTAATTTTTGTAAAATTGATGTTGCTTTTAATTCTAAATTTTGTCATGTTCTCACCTCTTGAATTAATTTTGAATTATATTGCCATCTATATTATCGGTTAAACTTATTTTATCTTTAAGTTTTGTTTAGACAGCCATTAATGGGCGAGAAAATAGGACTAAAATATTTTTTCAGTCCTACTTTTATTAATTTTTCATTTTATATAATTGCTTTATCAAACTAAATAAATACTCAATATCTTCATCATTACTTATTTGTATCTCATAATCTCCATTACCATAATGACCTACATTTGAGACATCTCTAGAAACATTTTTCGGATCATCCAATTCACCAAATCGTGCATTAATCCACAATTTTAATGATTTTTTCAGTAATGTAATTCCATATAAATTTTTATTATTAATATCAAACCCTATATACGGATTTCTACAATTAATTATTAAATTACTATCAAGTGATAGTATATATTCTCTTATTCTTTCATATAGTTCTATTGTTCCTTCACTTCCATTTTTATAATGGCTCTCTTCTGTAATTACCTTTACTTCTTTATTGACTATATTTATTTCTTCATTAGTTGTTGATATTGATTTTATTGAGGCTGCATTTCTTGATACTTTTATTGGGTTAAAGTACACAGTATCATTAGTAAATCTCTTTACTTCCCATAACTCAAAAGGTAAATCTTTAAAATTAATAGACTCCTTTTGATAATTATTAAAGGTAGGAGATACAAATATTACTCTTGATTGAGACCAATCAACATCCTCTCTTTTCAAGGTACTATTACAGTTTTCATTATACTCAAGTATAAAATCCGCCTTATTATTAAGCATTATAGAAAGATAAGCATAACCTTGATCTATAACACTAAAATTACTAGTATTTTTGTACTCAATTATTACAAATGCTTTACTACTTTCATCAAATGCTAAAGTATCAAGCCTAAAGTTATTAAAAGAAAACTCCCTCTTAACAAATTTTAAACCAAATATATTCTCTAAATTACTTTCACATAATTTATGAAGCTCAACTTCCTTTGAAAAAGAATTTTCTTTTATCTCTTCTAAATTACTGCCATCTATTTTATATAAAAACATGACCACTACCCCTTTCACTTATTATAAATCACATAAACCATTGCAGCTTTCCATATATTTTATGCCCCAATGATTAACTATTTGCCAGATTTAGTGCCTTTGCTTCTTTCAAATCTATCTTAGCTTTGTGCCCGTGTTTTTCTAGCAAATATAATAGATTCCCACCATTCATGAGAGTGAGAGGCTTGTTCTTGACAAACTCATAGGCGTCGGGGCCGTAGTCTGCAGTTGTTACAAGAATGCCTTTTGTTGCACCTTCATTCATAACGGTTCCATATAAGTCACGAACCGCAGACACTCCAACTGTATTTGTATATCTCTTAGCCTGAATTACAATTTTCCCACCTCTAATAGGATCTGGATCAAAAGCAATCGCATCTACGCCTCCATCTCGACTTGCTTGGGTAACTTTTACTTCACCTCCATTTATAGAAAATTCAGTCTCAAATACTTCTCTAATAAGATGTTCAAATTCTTCCCATGGCATTGCGGCCAAATTAGTAGGGTCATCGAGTGTATGAGCGACATTATGAGACTCAACAAATCTCTTATCGTATTTATTTATGGTTAAAATAGGTTGAACAGGAGTAATGCCAACTAACTTTGAAGCGCTAACTCCTTTGAGGCTCTTAAAGCAAGCTTTTGGATCTACATTTTTCAAATCGATAGCATTGAAAGTTTCTTTCTTTACTTGAATGCTTGCAATACAAGCATCTTCTGGATTTCCGGTTGCTTTGTTCAAATAATTTACCCAACCATTGAATGAAATAGCATCTATGGCACTTATTACATCTGCCTCAAATTCTTCATGTAGCACTCTTAAAATCAGCTTATAAATAGTTGATTCGAAAAGTTTTTCCATGAAAGCGTTGTTTTGGTAAGTTTCCTTTAATTCATTTTTAGAAATCAAGTATTTCACTTCTTTAATACTTGGAAAAGCCTCGATATTTGGAAGCATATAATCGATTATAAGTATTTTATTATCAGGGTTATAATCAAACTCAAAGTCCTTATGTATAAAATTTGGAAGAGAGGACCTATTTAGTACAATTTCACAGTACTCAAAAATGGCATCAACATCAGAAGATACATACTTCGATTTTAGTTGATCAATTTTTGCATTGACTTCATTTTGGCTTTTAATATACTCTGCCTTCTGAGTATGCCACTCAGCAACCCTATTATTAAAATCAGCTATACTCTTTTCATATTTTGTAGTCAGTTGATTATTATCTTTGATTGTCCCATCATAAGCCTTTTGCCAGTTTTCATAAGCAGTTTTATAAACAAGTTCTACTTCTGCAATTGCTTTACTTTCAAAGATTTAAATATGTTTGAGAAGAAGTTTAACTTTGGCTGAAATTCTGGAGCACTCTTTTTTGGAACAATAGGAAGTACAGAAAACTTTGGATCGGTTGGTTTTACTGGATAAGGCGCCTTAAAATCATCCTTATTCTTCAGTACTTCCCAGTCAACAGCATCATCTACATCTAAAGTGCTAAGTAGAATATTTTCTACTTCTGACAATCTTATCTCAGCTTCCTTAGTTTTATTAATAGCCTCATCGGCACTAGCCTTTTTCATATTTTCAATACTCTTTTTCTCACAAAGTACATCCCATTTTTCCACCCATTTATCAAACTGTACCCTGACTTTATTATCAAGAATATCTTTGTC
This sequence comes from Clostridium sp., assembly GCF_036569345.1. GTDB lineage: Bacteria > Bacillota > Clostridia > Clostridiales > Clostridiaceae > Clostridium_AD. The sequence goes on along the minus strand of NZ_DATCQT010000200.1, from coordinate 18,513 downwards.
GGGAGCAGTTATAACTTTATGTTCTTTCAGACCATCGTGCCAAATTTCCTGTTGATATTTCAATACCTTCGTCCTGTTAACGTTCCAAACATCCTCCACAAATCCATAACCTATTAATGGTTTCGTAACCTTATTTAAATCAATCATATATACCTCCAAATTATTAGTTAGTTTGCCGTACCTAAAATGAGCCCTCTTTATAATCCTCATAAATAAATCTTAATAGATCCACATCATAATATTCATAATCTGCATCCAGCTTATTTCCATCCCAATTTTTCTCAAATACTTTTTTGCAGAGTATATCCATGCCACCTTCAGCATACTTCTCTAATGTCTTAAAGGAATTTTTTAAGAAGTCATAATCACTGAAGTTATCCAAATCTGCTTTTATGAGTGGAGAATTTATCATTATTGAATATAATGCCGTAAGATTGTTTTCTTTAAAGTGCTCACTTCTCATTTCAGTACCTTTACTCGCAAATTGTACGAAATTGCTGTGTTTAAAACCCAATGATGCACATAACGTAAAAAGCTCGCTCATTTTGAATATATGTTTCTTATTAACCACAACATCATATATATCTTCATATTTCTTGCTTTTATGTATAAAGAAACTATTGCTCAAACTAAAATCTACCGCCATATTTTTCTACCTCCTTGCCAATGTTTCATTTAGATTTTTTATTTTCTCTATCTGCGTATATCCTATTCCTATTTGTTTAAGTCTATATATCGATCCTATTCTACCTGTTTTCTTGAACTGTATTTCTTCTGCCCTTGTAAACTCAGTATCTGTCATTAGTAATATCCATTGAATTGTTTGGTTTGGAAGAACTTTTATAAGATTATCTCTGTTTTCTCCTGATATACGTCCAAAAGGTGTATCCATGAAAAGTGGGACATTCATCATTTTCTTACTTCCTGAAGCTATTTTAGCCAATGCCGTGACAAACGAAAGTGAAACAATTTGTCTTTGCCCTGAAGAAATATCAGATGTCATGGGGCTATTATCCCACCCTTTTACTTTTATTTCGTAGTTATCTGTTATTTCAATTTTCTCGATAAGGTGTTTATCCTTTTCTGAGATAATATTTTTGAATAAATTAGTTGCTTCTACCGATATCTTAGCTCTCATTTCAATACTGTAATCTGAGAGAATCTTTTCAAAATTCTTCTTAAGCTCTCTTACATATATAAGCTTTTTAGATTCTACATTTAGTGAAACTTCCTCCTTGGCCAGTTTGTCTATCTCCTCTTGTAACTTTTTTTTATTATTTTTTAAATCTTCAAGATTATTTTGTGCAACCTTGAGTTGAATTTTTATATCCTTTTCTAATTTGTTAAGTTCTTCGAACTGCTGCTTAAGGTACTTCAGGTTTTCTTCGCTCTGACTTCTTTCATTTATCTCATCATTTATGTCACTCAGCTCACATTCCAGAGCTTCTATTTCATCCTCTACATCTCTTATCTTTTCCAAAATATTTTCCATATCATTTATACACTCTTCTCTATTGTCATAGTGGTCTCTTATTCTACTTCTAAAGATACTTATAAATGTGCTAAGTTCTGAACGTCCATACTGTTTTTTTAGCTCAGTAAGAATTTTTATTGGTTCCGAGTCTTCGTCAAAACCTCTCCCGCAAATACATGTCTTTTCTTTTAGTATATTTTCAAGAAGATCCAGCGATATGCCTGATGAATATTTCTTATCAATTACCTCTTGTCCAAGGAAATTCTTTGTTTTGATTATGTAATCATCAAGAATTATATTATGCCCATGTTCCGGAAGGAATTTCTTTGCTCCACTCTTTACTTCTAGGAGCAGTATCTTTTTATCATTCTTCTCCTTCACCTTATGATTTCTCTTTTCCATCAACTCTTGGATATCAGCATCCTTAGCAAGCTTTATCTCTACCTCTTCTCTCTCTTGTTCGTAATTACTCAAATTTTCCTTTAATATATCAATATCGGTTTCCTGATTTTCTATTTTCTTTACGAGAGCATCCATTTCATTATGTTTTGATTTTAGTTTTGTATTTGAAGATAGCTTTCTTATTTTTTCATTTTGCTTTGCTTCAAGTCCTTGAAGTATATCTATTGAAGCAGTTATCGAATCTATCTGAAGAAGTCTTATTACACCCTTTTTAACTTGATCTCTTGTTTCTTTCTTTGGTTTTGTAAGATTTTCAATCTTTTCACCATCAAAGAGGAAAAAATCCTTCAATTTCTTATCCATGATATTTGATAGTATGTCCTGCACATCCGAGTCTTGTAGAATAGGTTTTCCATCAGTATTTCCATCAGGATTCGTTATAAAAAGTTCTAAATCTGTAGTTTCGTTTCCAACTATTTCTCCGTCTTCATCCTTCATTTCATTCTTGCTTCTCTTTAGGTCATATACATAACTATCATGTTCAAACTTCAATCTTACATAAGCTGTAACAGGTTCCCCAATATTATCTTGGAGCTTGTTAAAATTAACAAGGTGAACTACGTCTTCTTCCTTTCTTGATCTTGAGAGAACACTTTCTTCCTCATTAAGATATAACTGTCCAAAAAGGCAGAAAATAACCGCTCTGAATATACCGGTTTTTCCTTCCCCGTTTTCTCCAAGTATAATACTAATATTTTTATCGTCTAAGGTTCCGAATTCTATACTTTGTCTGCCATAGTATTGTCTGAAATCTTTAAGTTCCAGTTCTAAAAGTCTCATATTACAACTCCTTTGTAACTAATTTATTTATCTTCATCATTACACTGCTCTCGACCGTTGCTTTGGATACGTTTGTTTTATTCAAATCCTTTATCATAGCCTCTGCTATTTCACGTAGTTCCTCTGGAAACTCCTTTAACTTTTCTTCAAGGTTTATATTAATCGTCTTGCTCATAACTATATCTCTCCTTCCTTTCCTTATACACCTGCCATGGCAACTTATCCATTAAATATTCAAGATTATATGGAGCTAGGTATTTTCTTATAACTCCTCTCGCATATCCACTGTTAAAGGCATTTCTATTAAATTCTGCAAATCTTGGCATTTCCTTTTCTATTATGCTGTTATCAACATTGCCGGCATCTCCACCTGTTAGTTGTTTACTTGGCGGAAATATTATGAAATCTATTATCTTTGCCAAATGCTTCCCTGGAGATCTCCTTAATATTCTTCCACGGCGTTGTATGAATTCTCTTGGGTTTGAAGTGCTTGCTAAAAAATATGCAGTTCTTGTTGCTGGGATATCTACCCCTTCATCAAGACACTTTATTGCAACCAAAACCTGTATATCTCCCTTTGCAAAGGCTTCAAGAATTTTCTGCCGATCTGAGTTACTTACTTTGTATACAAATTCATGTGCTCTTATACCAAGTTCTGATATTAGCTTTGTAATTTTTTGACTTTCACCCTTTGAGCAATATACAAGAGTGTGTTTTACACCCGTTTCACTTATTTGCATCTTTAGCATTTCTATAAACGCTGGAAGTTTATTTACTGCTTTTGCCGAAATCTCTGATCTTTTAAGTATCATCATCTGAAGTGAAATGTTATCATCAATTTTTTTATTTGTTAGAAACATTTTTGTTATTTTTTTAGTAAGATTAGAATATTGATCGTATTCATCAGGGGTAAGACTTAATACCACAGGCTCATACTCATATTTGCAAAGAAATCCATTATCTATAGCCATTTTCATATCATATTCAAAAATTGTATCTCCAAAATAATCTCTAAGTCTCTTGGTGCCATCTTCATCAAACCACCTGTCAGGCGTTGCCGATAATCCAACTCTAACGTCAAAATTCTCATTCATACAACCCCTAAGCGAGTTACTCCCCATATAATGGCACTCATCTGCTATAAAAAATACATTACCCTTTATTTTACAACATAGCTCCTGAAAATCAGGACTTGAGAAAGTCTTATAGCTTACTATAAGACTTTCAGAGTCTGTAAGTCTTATATTGTAATCCTTGATTCTTCGATTCAACTTTCCATACCAAGCGGCCTTATTATCGTAGCATTTTATTGGCACCTTATAGCCGAAACTCAAAATATTATGCTCCCATTGCTCCACCAAATGAATAAAAGGAACCACAACTATTAAAAACATTCTGCCCTTTATATCTAGATATTCCATTGATGCTGCGATACTTGTTATGGTTTTTCCCGTTCCTGTGGCCATCTCTAAGATGCCTCTCCAGTTATTATCTTTAAGCCTCTTTATTGCTTCTATCTGGTAATCATTAAGATTCTTTATATATATAGGAAGATGAAGTTTTAAGTTTTTGAATGTCATTATGCACCACCTCTAAATTATCTCTACCCTGTGGAACTCATCTACACTAACTCTCTCTGAAGCCATAAATTCATGAGGAAGTGAACTGAAAATTATATTCTTAAGGGAGAGATACTGCTGTATTGCCTGAATAGTCATATTTTCTTTATCATTATACTCATTGTTTAATACATAAATTATAAGATCCACTAAGCTTATTAACTCTGAACCGTTTCTTAAAATATTGCTACACCTATATCTTCTGTCTTTAAATTGCTTTTCAATAAACTTATATTTAGGCAAATTGTCTTCAATGATATCCTGTAATAGAAATGGATTCCATTCATACCCTATGTCCGGTAACCCCCTGTAATCAATTATTGAGTGCATTGGAACATATTCATTCCCTAAAAGCTGAATATCCATAAACTCACTAATCTTATTTAATATCTCTCCATCCAGTTTTAAACTATCCTTGAGTATATATTCTCCTTTTCTAACCTCTACAAGCTTTCTCATAAGCTTTATGTTTGACGCATACATTATCTTTTCATTCATCTTTAGCTTGTTTATAAAATAATCTGACATTTCATCGAAAGTTACTACCTTTCTATCTCCTATTGTTTTAATCAATATGTCTATTGTTGTAAATCTTTTATCTTGCTTCTCCCTTAAAATATGAGGAATCCTAAAGTAATAAATATCCTCGAAAAGATACTTAAGCACATAAAATAAGTTCATGTAATTTGTAATCTTATTTAGTTTATAAAAAATGTTCATCTTAAGCTGAAGTTTCTTATAAATAACCATTGCTGTGCAGTAACCATTAAGTTCAGACAATGACGATTCTATTGCATTTTGAAACTCCTCCTTGTCCATTTCAGAGATCTGTAGAAATTCAACACAGGACAAAACACCATTACCCCAAATTATAATATTTTTGTTTACTACCTCGCAATTTGTAATCATAATCTCTGACCAACCTGGAAACTGCTTCCTTATTCTATCCTTTGTTACTGGTCCTCCTTGCTCCAAAATAAAGTTCTCCAGAATTTTATTTGTACTTATAATTTCACATGAGGCTTTTGATACTTTATCCCTACCAAAAATAAGTTCCTCTCCGTAATAGTATTTAAGCACCCCATGAAGAAAATTTCTGTTATTTATATTACTCTGCTCCGTAAGCTCATCCTCAAACTTATGGAATACATCTCCCATAATCAAAGTTTCCTCAAAACTATTTATGATATAATTTTTAATTTTTTCTACCAAAGCAATAGGTATATCTATATAACACGAATGTATATACCGTCCTCTGTCACAAAGCACATTTTCACCAATTATACCAGAAAGAGCCCTGCTATCCTCTTTTGAATGACGCTCAAGTTCAAAGTCTTCCCTTGCTATCTTTAAGACTTCCTCCATATCATTTTCATCACTATACCTTACACCCTTAGGAAAGTATTCTTTTAAAATATAACTATATACCTTTCTAGATGAAGTTCCTGACCGCATAAGATAATTACCATGTTCCTTAAATCCTCTTTTCTTTGCATATGTTATGAAATCTTCTATATCAACAAACTCTAGGTTTGCTTCCTTTAGAAATTCATCTATATTTACTATTTCATTATAAGAGTCAAAGATATCTTCAAGGTTTTCTTCTATAACCCTATCAAGTTTGGCCTTTACATCATCCAAGTTTTTATTTACTAAGAATTTATCCAATTCTTTAAAATACACTACCTTATCACATGTTTCACTAATTAATGCATATTTAATAAAAAGCATGTCCTCATCATCTGTAACTATATTTTTTATATCATCCATATCAAGTATTAATTTGCATCCCTTTTCAAAGATCAGACTCCTAAATAATATAAAAAAACTTTTAAACTTAATTAAAATCTTCTTTTCCTTTTGTCTTATACGTTCCCTTGTTAAATGATACTGTTCCCCCAATGTTTGGAGAGTTAACTTACCTATTGAACGAGCTCTAAATATTTCGAAGTTTTTATTTTCTTTAATAGTCTTTAGAAATATTATAATCAGCTCTTCCGGTGGCTTGCAAAGAAGGTTGATATTCAACATAAATCTGTTAATTTTCGTTACGCCTACATTCCTTGTTTTTATTAACTCAGAATTTTTGAGCTTTAGTAAATCCCCTATAAATCTTAGATCTGTATTTTTAAATTCCTCTAGCAGAGCATCATCAATATTAATTGCCTTTAGTCCATCTAGTTCTATATTTAAATAGTAACTGTTTATTCCTATATCAATAGGATCTCTATAATTTACCAAGTCAATACAAGACGTAAGGGCACCATTTACAAAATCTTCATATCTTTTTTTAATCTTTTCTATCCTAAATTGACCGAAACCACGAAGTGATATTAATTCATCAAAAGGAAAGCCTTCTAGATGTTTTACGTACATAAGGCTGTTTTCTTCGCAGAAATCCCTGAATTTATTAAATCCATTCTCTAAAAAAGCATTTTCTATGGTGACACCTGTAGAAATAGGGTTTAAATAAACTTTCTCAAAAAACTTCTGCATACCCTTCTTAGTATCTTCAATGCCTGTTTCAGCATTATCAGTATTCTCGTTATACTCATCAACACAGTTTTCTAAAAGAGACTCTTCCTTATCAACAAAGTTGAAACCACACTTCAAAAACTCCTCTTTTAGATTTTCAAGAGAAAGTCCGCTATTAATATGAAGAAAGTTGTCTAGTTTTATATACTGAAAAAAATAATCTGTCTTAACAAAAAATCTCTCCACAAAATTAGCAAGGCCTAAACGTGCAAAATTAATATTACGGAATCTCTGGCCATTATCTTTAACAATAATATAATTGTTATCTATTTCATAAACCATACTTGGCAACATATTCGTAGGATTTTCCATATGAAATATAAATCCTCTAAGTGCCAATTCATCTATAAGGTTAATGCAAGTTTCAGTATTAACCCTATGATAATTTCTAAGAAGATTCATATCTATTTGTTTAATATCCACTATTCCACATGCCTGTACAAATTCAGTAATTAATGTACTTTCACATATAAAATCTGTGTCCCTTACATAAGATGCCATTTCAATATAATTAGACATTATTTCACCGCCATTTCTCTAAGCTACATATTATGTAATAAATCATTGTTCCTGTCAAGTGCACTTTATACTTTTATCCTAATGTATATCATAACATTAGGTAGATGAGGAAATAAGATGAATTTTGTCGAATAAAAGGTTTATTTATTTCCTATATATCCATTATTGGCCATAATTTCCTCTCACATTAGCTTCTCTGTGTAATCTTTCAAAAATCACATAGCATAAACGATTGTTAGAGCTTTTTAGTTTCAATAAAAACGGCAATGGTATAAATTACATTAACGTTCATGCTGGGAGCACAATCAAAAGAAAGCATTCCATTAAATTTTAATGAAATGCTTTTACATCCCTTCTACTAAGATGATGTTGTGAACAATTTATATTTATTGATTATACCCCATACTTTTCATAATAATTAAAGCCGTGTCTTCTATAGCTCTTTTAGTAACATCAATTTTTAAACATCTTGTCCTTTTCATTATTTTTTCTGCGTAATCTAACTCCTCTAATATTCTAGAGTCATTTGCATATTGAAAATTAGAACTAAGTCCATTGAATTTACCCATTCTATTTTTTCTTATTTCAATCAGCTCAAAAGGATTTATTGTAAGCCCTATAATTTTCTTTACATGAATGTTATATAGTTCTTCTGGAACAGGAACTTCAGGCACTAAAGGTATATTTATTGCTTTAATGCCTTTATTAGCTAGATACATACATAATGGAGTTTTTGAAGTTCTTGAAACACCTATGATCACTACGTCTGCATCTTTCAATCCATTGTAATCCCTACTATCATCATATTGCAATACAAATTCCATTGCTTCTATTCTTTTATAATACTCATCATCCACGTTCCATATTCACCCCCGGAATATATTCTGACTGTTTATCTAATAACTTAGACGCTAGTCCTATCAATTGTCCTAAAACAGTTGATAAAAACATTCCGTTTTCTAATAGGCTTACTTTAATTATCCCTACAAAAGGTACATATTATTATTTAAAATGCTTTTTCTATGTAACTCAGTATTGCCTCTGAAGTAGTCATTGTTAGTATAATATCTGCAATGTTCTTCATATCACTATACCTTAATGAGTCAATGAGTTTTCTTGCTGGTAAAATAGATATTGGACTCATACTAAATTCATCTAATCCCATTCCTAGTAAAATTGGGATGATTTTTTTATCTCCTGCCATTTCTCCACACATTCCAACCCAAATACCTTCTTTGTGGCCATTATCAATAACCATTTTAATAAGTCTTAAAACAGCTGGGTTAAATGGGCTATAAAGGTGATTAATTTTTTCATTCATTCTATCCACTGCACAAGTGTATTGAATTAAATCATTTGTTCCTATGCTAAGGAAATCTACATGTTTAGCCAACATATCACTTATGATTGCTGCTGAAGGCACTTCGATCATCATACCCACTTCTATGTTAGAAGCATAGGGAACTTTACTTGTTTCCAGTTCTTCTTTAACTTCATTTAATATATCTTTTGCCATAAGAAGCTCTTCTAGGCTAGAAATCATAGGAAACATAATCTTAAGATTACCATATACACTTGCTCTTAGTAGCGCTCTTAATTGGTTCTTAAACAAATCTGTTTCTTTTAAACAAATTCTAATAGCTCTATACCCTAAGAATGGATTCATCTCTTTGTCAATGTTTAAGTAACTAAGTTCTTTGTCTCCACCTATATCTAAAGTTCTAATAACAACTGGCTTTGGGCTTAGAGCTTCCAATACAGTTTTATAGGATTGAAATTGTTCTTCTTCTGTTGGTAAACAATCTCTATTCATAAATATAAACTCAGTTCTAAACAATCCTACACCCTCTGCACCATTGTTTATAAGTCCAGTAACATCTTCTGGTGTTCCAATGTTTCCAGCTAATTCTACCTTTTTCCCATCAAAGGTTACACTTTCTTTATCTTTAAATAATTGTAGCTTCTGTTTTATGTTTTCACACTTTTCTTTAAGCTTATTGTAATAAGAAATATCCTCTACATTTGGATTTATTAAAACTTTACCGCTATCACCATCAATAATAACATAATCACCCTGCTTAACAGTTGTTGTAATATTTTCTAGTCCAACAACAGCTGGGATTTCAAAACTTCTAGCCATGATTGCAGTGTGCGAAGTTCTTCCTCCGATGTTAGTTAAAAAACCAAGTACTTTTTCTTTATCCATGTTAGCAGTTTCAGAAGGGGTTAAATCATTAGAAACTAATATTGCATCCTCCTTTAGTATAGATAAATCTACAGATTTTATCCCAAGCATATGTCCGAGCACCCGCTTAGAAATATCTCGAATATCGGAAACCCTTTCTCTCATGTATTCATTTTCCATACCTTTAAACAATTCTATAAAATCTGTAGCCACTACATTAAAGCAATAATCAGCATTACATTTTTCACTTTCTATTTTATCCACCGTACTTGCTATTAGTTCAGGATCCTCTAATAGCACTAGATGAGCTTCGAAAATAGCGGCCTTTTCTTCGCCAAGTTCCTTTAGTGCTTTGTCTTTAATTTGTAACAGTTCATCACTAGAGTCTTTCAAAGCTTTAAGAAATCTAGTTTTTTCTGCTTCTACATCACTAATTATAGTTTTTTTAATTATAAATTCTTCATTTTGCAAAAGTAAAATTTTCCCCATAGCAATCCCTGGTGAGACTCCTGTACCCAAAATCATATTGAACTCCCTCCTATTTTTCTCCAAATTTACTCTCTACAAGCCTTACTAAAGTATCCATAGCTTCTTTTTCATCTGTGCCTTCTGTGATTATTTTAATTTTCTCATCTTTCTTTAGACCTAAGCTCATTATATTTATTATGGACTTTGCGTTCGCAACTTCATTACCATGAACAATGGTAACAGTTGACTTAAATTTACCTGCTTGTTTTACAAAGATTGATGCGGGCCTTGCATGTAACCCTTGTTCATTCAATATCTTAACAATTACTTCCATTTATATACCCTCCTAAAATTAAGTTATTATACATCTAAAGTTGTTTTCTATGCCATATAACACTTTCTAATCATTTGTTGAATCTCATGTTTTATTTTGTAAAAAATAAATATGCAAGCACAAGAAATTTTTGTTGGCTTGCATATTTACACTTTAACTCTCTATCTTTAATATTTCACTCATAAGAATTTTATGGGCATCATCTACGTATTTCGAAGTATAAAGTCTTGAAACATTATCCTCTACTTTGCAATAATTAACAATATTCCTTAGATAGTTAAGATGATTGTCTTCACCCTTTAGTGCAAGTAAAAACATTATTCCAACATTAACTTTAGACTCGTCATTACCCATTTCAGAAAATTCAATCAAGTTATCAGTTATTCCAAGTACAACTGCCTGTTTTATAACATTTTCAGTTTCAGAATGAGGCACCGCAATGCCTATAGGTTTTGTAGGAAGCGCGGTTGGAAAAATATGTTCCCTGTTTATTGTGGCAAGTTCATAATTTTCATTCACATACCCTTTTTTCTGTAGATGTTTAGCAAGATAGCTTATCGCCTCTTCTTTTGTTTTTATATTTTTCATCATTACTACATCATAAAATACATCTTCTGTTTTATTACTCATGATACATTCCTCCTTTTAATTTTCTCCTGAATACACCACTTAAGTTAAAAATATTTTTCTAATTAAAAGTGAAATAACCATGAGAACAGTTTATATACAATAACTATTTCAGGAGTTCCTGCTGCATCCCAAGTGGATATTAATCCTTTACCAGCATTATATCCAAGAGTACTAGCTAATTGTGTCATAGGTCCCGCCATTAAAGTAGCACCCCAACAAAATAGGCAAGTTATCAAAGAAAGTATAATTATATTGTGCGCAATATTTCCTTCAGTAATAGCATTAACTGCAGCACTTTGCCAAAGGATTATTATTAAACTTACAGAAGCAATCATTTGGTTGCCTGGAAGGAAAACAGATATAATTAATGCCAACGGATACATAATTAATGTAGTAGGGATAACTGATGGATGTCCTATAACTGTTGAACAATCAAGTGCTATACGAATATCATCCCTTTTAAGTTTACTAACGATCATCTTTCTTGAGGCTTTTATAACTGGGAACCATCCTTCTACGAGTATTGCTGCCATTCTAGGAAGAAGAACAAATGCTGCTGCCATCTTAACACCAAGCAATAGCGAAGGCATAATTCCGATCTGACTAAATAAACCAATTAAGATACCTAATATTGCTCCCATTACTGAAGTTTCTCCGAAAATACCAAACTTTTCTTCTATTGTTTCAGCCTGAAGATTTATATCTTTAATAATAGGTGTTCTTTTTAACACCCATTCAATAGGTATTGAAATACATGACTGGAAGGAAAAGTGTCCACCATGAGGCCATGAACCACCAGGAGGGAAATTATTAATTCTCTCTATATATGGTGCCGCAATATCCGCGACTTTTACATCAATCATTAGAAATATTATAACGGCTACAGTTGCAATCCAAAAACTTCCACTAGCAACCCCTACCATACCTGCGAGTAACATAGGTCTCCATGTATTAAAAACATCTACATACAAGGTTTGGGTATATCTTATAGATACCAAAAATATATTTGCTACTAAAAATACTAGTACACCAAAATAACCATACGTATTTCCAAAAGCATATCCCAAAGAACCCCAACCAACGTCTGTTATACTTTTATTTATTCCATAAATTGAAATCATATTGGCTATCGGCGTAGCCATTTGTGACTGTATTAAATCTACAACAAGAAATATACCAGTAAGTCCTATAGAAACTTTCAATGAACCAAGTATTGCTTTTCTTAGTGGAACTCTTACAATCAGAGAAACTATAAGAATAACACTTATTACAGTTACTGTAGAATCAAATCCGAAAAAAGCGGATAAGGTTGAATTTATTACATCTATAAATCCCATATACTCTGCCCCCTAAATTATTTTTTTTATTAACTACAACACTACTTGTAGTTAGTAACAGTACCCTACAAGTAGAAATTGAATTACAATGTTTATGATAATTGTATTTTCTTAATTTCTTCTACTATTTCATCCAATGCTTTTTTAGCAGCCACTTCATCAAGCATAATTCCTAAAGCTCTTATCATTGGAATAGAATACGTTTTCTTTAATTGCACAGTGGTAACTAGCATGTCAGCGCCTTCTATAGAATCCTCTAAGTCACTTACCCTACAAATTTCAATTTTAACATTTTTAAACCCCTCTTTTTTAATCCTATCTTCAATATCCTCTTTTAAGTAATTTGATGTACATATTCCTGCTCCGCAACAACAAAGAATTTTTATTTTGTCTTTCATGTTAGTGCCTCCTCATAATATTTTATTTTCTACTATTTTGCTCTATTATTAGATCCAAGTAATATCATTTTATCTCTAACTACATCTTTCATTGCGTCTATTGGTTTAGCATAAGCTGTAATTGGCCAAATAGACATTTGCTGCTTACTGTTTAGTATTTCCTTTAGTGATGTGAAAAATCCCGCTAGTATTTCTGAAAATATATTTAATTTACATATTCCAAGTTCAACAGATTTTTTTATTGCTTCATCAGGTGTTCCCGATCCACCATGCATTACCAATGGTAATGTTGAAATTTTATTTAAATCATCGAGTCTATCAAAGTGCAGTTTTGGCTCGTTTACATATACCCCATGTGCAGTTCCAACTGCAACAGCTAATGCATCAATACCTGTACTTTTAATGAAATATTCCATTTCTTTTGGATTTGTTAAAAAATCATCGGGATTATCATAACTATCTTTATCATCTTTTACTCCCCCTGTTTCTGAATTTCCTACAATTCCATCACCAACATGTCCTAGTTCTGCTTCTACAGACACATTAAATTTATGTGCATATTCTACAACTTCTTTAGTAATTCTTATATTTTCTTCTAATGGTAGTACAGATCCATCAAACATAACAGATGTAAACCCATTATCTATTGATCTCTTAATAAAATCTACATCTGTTGCATGGTCTAAATGTAAACAAACTGGTACATTAGCCTTCTTAGCCATTGATTTTAGTGCAGTTGTCCAATATTCTAACCTATCACCTTCTAGATCAACCTTTAATCCCATTAAAATTACTGGAGATTTTAATTCTTCTGCTACCTCTATAACTGCCATAGCCATATCATTATTACTTACATCAAATGCAGCTACTGCATACTTGTTTTTTCTTGCATCGACTAATATACTTTCTAAATTTACTAATCCCATTATAAATTCCTCCCATATTTTTTTCTATAAGTATCCTTATTTACTACATATCTTGACTCAACACCCTTTAATACTTTAATCATTTCAGATGCCAAAAGTTTTGGTGAATTGGTAAATGCATCTTTAGTTCCCCCAGCTAAATGAGGTGTTACCGTGATATTTTCTAAAGTAAGCAATGGATACTCTTTACTTGGTGGCTCTTCATCGAAAACATCTAATGCAGCGCCTATAATTTTTTTATTTTTTAAAACATCATACAATGCTTTTTCATCAATTAACCCAGATCTTGCTGAATTTATCAAGTATGAAGTCGGTTTCATCAAACTTAATAAATCTTTATTAATTAGACCTTCTGTCTCTTTTGTTAACCTTGCATGCAATGTCACGAAATCAGAAATCTTCATTAATTTTTCTAATGATACCATTTCAGCGTCTATTACTTCCCCCTTTAAAAAAGGGTCATATACAACAACTTTCATATCAAAACCAGCTAATCTTTTTGCAACTTTTCTTCCTATTTCTCCATACCCAATAATTCCTACTATTTTATCAGCTAAATCTGGAACAGAATCAGCATTTGTATAATCCCTAACCCATTTACCATCTTTTAAATTCATATGACCCTTTGCTATGTTTCTACATTCAGAAATTAGAAGTCCTACTGTAAAATCAGCCACTGCATTTGCATTTCGTCCTGGTGTGTTAAAGACAATAATTCCTTTTTCATCTGCATACTTCAAATTTATATTTTCATACCCACCTCTTAAAACACCAACAGCTTTTAAATTTTCACAATGATCAATCAGTTTTTTTGTTATCGGACAAAATTGCGTAATGATGATATCTGCATCTTTTACCGCATCAAAAATATATTTGGGTGGCTCATACGCTTCACTGCCTCCAGTTTCGACCATGAGATTAATGTTTTGTAGTTCTTCGTAACTATCCAAACTCCATTGAATAGTTTCTACTTTAACTCCCTGCTTTTCAAAGTTCTTAAATCCTTCTTTAATGTAGTTTTCTGGAATTAATGAGTCACCTATTCCAACTATATTCATACTCATTCCCCCTTTGTTACAGTTATTCAATGTTATTTTTTTATATTATATTTAACTAGCAAACTAATTTATTTTGTTCTCATGTCCCACAAAGCTTTACAACTTGTAGTAGCTCCTATAAATCCAGCTTCCCTCGCCTTATCAATCATCTCTACATCATCTATGAACCCACCCAATAAGAATGGCACATTTTTTATTTTTCTTATTTTTTCGATAAACTTAAGACCGTATATACATGGTCTTATTTCAATTGCAGCGCATTTAGATCCTGGAATAGCTTTTAATGAAGTATCAAATGATTTAGAATCCATTAATGTGATTCTTTGAATTGTATCTACGCCAATATTATTTAACATATTTATCTTGGATGTACTCGCGCCTATTACAACATCAACTTTATACAACTGTTTTAAAAAAAGAATTCCTATTTTATCTAGATTTAACCCGCCTATTAATTCAAGATTAACTATTACCTTTTTATTAGCCTTATGACACATATCTGCAAGTGATCTTAAATTACCTATGTGAGTTTCACTTAATAATATGTAGGGATTATCAAGTGTAAGTGCATATGCTAGATCTTTAATCATCCTCACTGAGGGAATCATTAAAAATTCATTTTCTTTAATATCCATGATTTCACGCTCCTATTCATATTTTGCCTATCTCACCCCCTATAGATTATATATTTATAACTCATATGTCAACAATAGACAAGATTCTCCTATATTCATTGTAATATGCACATTTCTACTTATACCTAAAGTATTAGCTTTTGATATTATTCATATAATAATTCACAAAAATTAAATTTAACACCTGTAATACTTAGTTACGTACATTTTGCATAGGTAAGCCTTGCAAATAATTTTTAATATCATCAAAACCTATTTCAACAGAATTACGCATAGTATCACATGATGTACCAGCTAAGTGTGATGTAAGTGTAATATTTTCTAATTTCAAGAATGGGCTATCAATAGGTAATGGTTCTTCATCAAATACATCGATAGCCGCCCCACCAATCGATTTTGTTTGTAAAGCACTAATAAGAGCATCTGTATCAACTATACCAGCACGTGCAGTGTTAATAAAATACGCAGTAGATTTCATCTGAGAAAATTCTTTTGCCCCAATGAACTTGGTTGTCTTTTCTGAAAGACGTATGTGCACTGTAATAAAATCAGATTGTGCTAATAACTCTTCAAATGTTACTGGTGTATATCCAGCTTTTGCGATATCCATAGGATCCATAAAAGGATCATATATAATAACTTTAGAATCAAAACCACTTAATCTTTTAGCAACTTGACGCCCGATATAACCAAAGCCAATGATACCTACAGTACATGCACGCATATCATGAATATATTCTTGGTTCACAAAATTTTTACACCATTTGCCTTCATGAAGGAACTTATTGCTACGTGCGATATTCTTATTTTCAGCAATCATCATACCAACAGTAAAATCAGCTACAGCATGAGCACTACGCCATGGTGCATTTATAAGCTTAATTCCACGCTTAGTTAATGCTTCTACATCAGCGTTTTCATAACCACCACGTAATACAGCAGCAACCTTTAAATTCTCACAAGCGTTAATAATTTCTTCATTTATAGAGGCAACATGTACCACTATAATATCTTTATCTTTGCAAACATCTAATAAAGGCTTGTAAGTTGGAGCAGCGGCAACACCACCTAATTCAATTTGAAGCATACGGTCAGTAATTGGTCCCATAGCATACATATCTTTGTCTTCTATCATAGATACTTCAGCGCCGTACTTCTCTAATTCAAACATTTTTTCCATTAGTTTAGAAGTAACTCCACCGTCAGATACAAGTAAAATTTTTGTCTTTTTCATAATAGTTCAGTCTCCCTTTTTTGTAATTTACTTTGCAAGAAAAAATATAATATTATATTCAGGTTCTCCAAAATCCCTAGTATAGTATTTTCAACAAAAAAAATTCGGCTAAAAGCTATTATAAATATAATAGCTTTTAGCCGAATTCAATTACTCTATTCAACTAGTTATTTTGTTTTCTGAATGACTTACAAAATATATTTGATATATTAAGTAAGTTTATAATGTTATTGTATACGGTTTCTTTTTGTTTGTCAATACTTATATTTAATTAAATTAATATATTATTTAATCTCAAGTGTTTTCTTATCCTCATTGGTTTTGTCACAGCAGCTTTCTTTTTTATTACCACGCATCATCATTGGCATCATGAAAATCATCATTACTGGACATAAAAATGGCACTATCTTCAAAACTAAGCTACCAGTACTTGGACTAATCTTTGTTATAAGTGGCAAAGAAAACAGAACAACTATAGGTAAGCCACAACAAATTACCATGTGCACCATATGTTTTAATGGACTATGCTTACCATTACTTTGCTTAACTTTTTTATTTTCAATAAAATTCATACTTAACCCTCCAATGTGCTTTCTGTAATTTAGAAAACATTCATACTTTAATTACATTATATGTTAGACATATGAAGAACATATGAAGAAACAAAAAGTGTATTAAACTCTTTAACATAAGTTTTAAAGCATTGCAAGTATTGAGACAAATCAAGAGCCAATCGTATTAATTTAAGATAACTTTCTTTATAATGGAAACAGTATTCTTGATACAAATACTACAAATACTAATGTGATAGAACTAAGTAGAGTTGATGTCATAACAGCTAACGAAGCAAAGTCTGCGTGATTATTTCTTTCAACTGCAATAAGAGCAGTATTCACTGCAGTTGGAATGGCAGATGAAATGACTAATGTTTGGGCTGTTACTCCAGTAATTCCAATTACTTTTAATATAAAAAAAGCAATAAAAGGTCCCCCTAACAATCTAATAAAATTTGAAATATAAACATCGATATTTGTAAATGAGAGTTTAGTCTTTGATAGCTGTGCTCCTAATGTAATTAAAGCAAAAGAAATCAAACCGTTTTGTATGTAGATTAAACCAGGCCATATCGGCATGTTTTCTAATCTAAAAGGTAATGCCTTTAAAATAAATGCAAGCGGGATCATATAGATAGTTGGCATTTGAAGGATGCTTTTTACAGAATCCTGCCAGCGCATATTACCTTTTCCAGCATTAAAAAATCCTATTGTATTTGTTGAGATGTTTTGTACAATTAATACAACAATTTGAGTAGTTAATGCCACTGCTAAATATGGTGTTTTCCCATTTATTAAGAAGGGGCCACTGCTAAAAATCAGGGTAATTAGAGGTATTCCTATATTTCCCGAATTATAAAACATAATAGAATTTGTGAATGCATTTTTAAATCCCTCATCATACCTTCTTACCCTTGAAGTAATAGTAGTTATTATAGAATTTACAATTGCCAATATAACTACAAATACAAGTATCTTCAATATTTCCTTAGGTAATTTAGTTGAATAAATCTGCATAAAGATAAAGAAAGGTACATAAACATAAAAGTTTATCTTGCTTAGGGTATTTATATCCAAATTAAATTTTTTACTTAATAGGAATCCTATTATAATTATTAGCACCAAAGGTAAAATATCTTTGGTAAGTATATATATAAATATGTCCATTTAAATCCTCCTTATATTTCTTCTTTTGTCAAATTTCTATTAATTTTTTAATTATACCTATAAACGAGCGAAATACGTTACAATTTATTCCATTATAAAATAATGTTAACTATCCTAAGCTATTTTTAATGTTTTAAAAATGGATTCAAGGGGAATTCCTAAGTCAGCTTGATTAAAAATCCAAGATACTCGTTCCTT
>NZ_DATCQT010000199.1:0-6039 GCF_036569345.1 Clostridium sp. | reverse complement strand
GTGTTTTTGGCAAGCTAAAAACCATGCACTGCGGAACTTAATTTTTCCAGCACCCTGTTTCCATTATTGGGTATTCATGGTTGAATGTGTTAAGCGGTAGCTTGGACCATCAAAAATTAATAAATGGCTGTGATGAACTAGTCTGTCAATGATAGCACTGGTAAGCTTTTCATCGTAAAAAATTCCATTCCATTTGCTGAATTCTAAGTTAGTAGTGATAATTACACTGCGTTTTTCATAACATTCTGAGATTACTTGAAATAGTAACTGAGATCCTTCTTTTTCAAATGGTACGTAGCCCCATTCGTCACAAATAAGTAGGTCGATTTTTTCAATCTGATGCATAAAACGTTTTAATTCTCCTTTAGCCTTTGCTTCACTCAATTGGTTCACTAGTGCTGCTGTCCGAAAGAACTTTACTCTTTTGCCTCTTGAGCAAGCAGCAACTCCTACCGCAGTTGCCATATGGCTTTTGCCTGTCCCAACAGGGCCATATAGAACTAAATTCTCTAGCTTATCAATAAAACCTCCGGTCTTTAAATCATCAATATCAATTGCTTGAGGAACTTGAATATCTTTAAAAACATAATCCTCAAAAGTTTTAATAACATCAAATCCAGCTGATTTAAGGTTTCTATTTCTTCTAACTAATTCCCTGTTTTCAGCTTCACGTTTTAATATTTGTGCTAAGAAGTCTCCAAAATCTACTGCTTGAATTTCTTCATAATTCTCGTAAAAACTAGTTCCTAGTCTAAGTTCTTTGCAGTAATGTTTTATTAATACATCTGAGTTCATTGATTTAATCCTCCTGCAACCATTAATTTGTCATAAACATTTATGTCAGGAGTGTAATTCTTAAGTTTTGGAACTGATTCAGATAGACAAAGTTCTAGTTCCGGTAAAGGGCCGGCTGTTAATCGGCAATATGTAGCCCAGATGCTATCTACATCACTTGTCCCACTTTTAATGCTTTCTTCAAATGCTGCTATTGCAGAATCCATATTTGTATTTGCTGTCATTTTGGTGAATAATTTAAGGGCCTGCTTTTTGGTTAGATAATCACATTGGTTCATATATTCTTTAAGTATTATAGGTAATTGATTAAAGAGTCCCGTGTATTTTAGCGCCGTAGGCCGTTTAGACATAAGTTCTAGGTAAGGTACCCAAGACATTGATTCTTTTTCTTCCCCATATAATCTGCTATGTGTAACTATAAAATTACTGTTACCATCTAATATATCAATGTCATAGGCTCCAACTTTAAACATAACCTGCTGGCCTGCCATATTGGGAGAGGTTGAATAAATTCTTCCATCAAACTTTGCTTTACCATAATTGTCTGCTTTTGAAAATTGATGCAAATATACTTCATATGGCACCTTAGGAAGTTTAAAAAAACCTAATTTATCTTCTTCAAACAAATCCTTGATAAGCCCATGGCCTTTGTAGTGCATTCTATTCATGTCTTTATCACATTTTTTAAGAAGTTCTTTGTTGAATTCTTTTAAACTCTTAAATTCTGGAACTGGTACTAAGAAATTTCGACGGTGATATCCGACCTTGGATTCTACTGACCCCTTTTCATTTCCACTATTGGGATTACAAAAATTACTTTGAAAACCATAATGCATCATAAATCTTATAAATCCATTTGTTAAATCTCGCTTCCCATATTCTCTAATTTTCTTAACGGCTGTAGACATATTGTCAAACCATATAGCTATTGGAACACCGCCAACATGCTCGAATATTGCTTTCATACCTTCTAATAGGCACTCTTGATTTTGACTTTTAAAAAGTTGAGTATATCCTCCATTACTATGTGGATAAGATATATTAAAATAATTACCGTCATAAGTAATACCATTTTCTATAAAACGTGCTTCTCCGAAATCTGCCTGTGCTTCACCTGGTGGGTGTTCTAATGGCAAAAATCCATCGGTATACATCACTAGTTCTTTTCGTAGTTTTGCAACGAATTTTCTCACAGATCTTTCATGAGCATCAAATTCATCTGGATAGAGTTCTTCCAATCTATCATGTATTCT
The DNA here is from genome assembly GCF_036569345.1 of Clostridium sp. Lineage (GTDB taxonomy): Bacteria > Bacillota > Clostridia > Clostridiales > Clostridiaceae > Clostridium_AD. Next base: position 3,991 of record NZ_DATCQT010000199.1, on the reverse strand, counting down.
TTTTGCTGTATGTTGTTGTTTATGCGGAGCTTTCTTATCTTCGGTAAGCCATTTTAAGACAATCTCTCGGTAGGGTGATAATTTCCCTTCGCGCTTTTGTTTAGTGGGCTTTTCAATGTTAAAGTCTTCTTTTTCTACATATCTTTTTATTGTAGAGAAATCATGACCAGTAATTTTGGCGATTTTCCTTAAACTTTTCCCTTCAAATTTCTTCAAAAATCTGATATTATATATTTGTTCCATTGTTAGCATCCCCTTGTTCTCCTTTTAAGTTTCGTCACTAAAAAGGATATTATATTTTATGGGTGCTGGCAATGGATTTTTTCCATTTTATGCTTGGTTTTTTAAGGGCCGATATGTATGGTTTTTATTATACCAAAAACATATTATGTTCCATCCTTTCCTATGATTGTTCATAAAAACAGGATAAAGTCTTGATTTGCTCATCTATATAATAGGACTGCGATGAACTACGTAGCCATTTGAAAGTGTTTAATAGATTCATAGTAAATTAAAATATTTATTGAAATGTTTTCAAATATATGTTAAGGTCTTAATTGGAATAATTGGAAGTTGCAGGGGGACATATTAAAATATGAGTAAATTAACTAATTGTAAATCGTGGATTGGAAGACATAAGTTTTTGATAGGATTATTTGTAGTAATAGTTTTAATTGCTATTGGGTTAACTGGTAATAATACTCCAGTTGTTCAATCAGTAGACCCAAACACAGGAACTACTGCAGTAGTTAAATAAATATTTTTAGGGGGATTTAATCATGAACAAAACAAGGAAAATAGTAATTTCAATATCAGCAATTGCAATTAATACAAATCATTAATATACTCAGAAATTGAAACAAGCAGATGCAACTGCTAAAGCCAATGAAGATGCTAAAGCAAGAACAGAAGGTGTTAAGATAGGAATGACAACTGATGAATGTATTAATTCTACTTGGGGACGACCCGACAGTATTAATCGAACTACGACTGCAGATGGGGTAAGTGAGCAATGGGTTTATGGAGATACAGCAATGAATTTATTATATTTTGATAATGGAATATTAACAAACATACAGAATTAAACAATTACTAACAGATAAGAGGCTACCTTGATTGGTGGTCTTTTTTGTTTTTGAGGATTATCCTATTTTATTACTATGATTAAAGCGTCTAAGACTGTTTATGAGAGCCTAAAATATTGAATTAGTTCTAGAGTATAGGTGGGAATTGGACATTCATTTTCAAACCATATATGAAGAATAATTGTAGCAAAAGTGTATGGAATCAATGATTTTATGTTATTTTAAGTCTTAAGATTATTCATAAAAAACAAATAAATTGTTTATTTGTTTTTTATGAATAATCCTAAGACTGCAAGAATTACTACCCTAAAACTAGATTAGCTAACTATATATGTAGACTATTAGCATATGTATTATTTATGTCGAATTATATATAATGGTATCATACCACCATTAAAATCTAAACATAATTTAAAGGAAAATTATGATTAAATGGTTTATAGAAATTCTAAATGTAATATTTATGACACTTTATAATATTATGATTGATTAGCAGTAAAGTATGCTTTACAAATAAATTATAATTCAAAAATAAAAAGGAGTGTGAATTATATGCTATCCATAATTGGTGGAATTGACAAAAATGGTGATATAGATATAATTGAAAAGATTGAAGATATCATAGATGATGAAATTATGACAGTACGTAAAGTTGCGGCATATTTTAAAGTCAGTGATAGGACTGCACTCAAATTGATAGAAGATGGAGAAATATCTGTTTTTTATTGTGAACAAATTCTCGACTTTATTTGTAAATAATAGTTAAGATGGTTTTATGTTAATATGTCTTTACCCTCAATTTCTAGTAGTATACATATGTTTTGGCTGTACCAGTGCAATCTGATGCATTGAGATGTTATCTTAGAAGGTTATATGAGTATTTACCAATGAGAAGACCGAATCAAATCTTTGTTTTAATACTTATAGTAGGTTAAGATTGATTAGAACTTAGTTACACTAAAGATGTGTCTAATTACTTAGTGGTATTAATTTGTTCAGCTATAGAATATAGCATATTCCTTTATATTGATTGTAAAGAATTCTCCCTGTAAATATACTCTAGTATAATAAGACGATATTTTTAAACTATACCCAATTGTATCAACAATGCTGTGTCGATTTTTCTCAAATCATCATGAGTTATTCTTCCTAGTTTCTCTTTGACTTTACTTTTATCTATGGTCTGTATCTTCTCAGTCAAAATAACAATGTCTGTCTTGAACCCACTATTAAACAAATCAGCGAAGTTAGTTTGAATTTTTTTTGTATCTTCGCCAAGGGTATGCACCTTTGTCTTTATTTGTTCTAATATACCGTTAACTTTTTCTTCTTTTGTTGTTGCTTGATTATTTTGGGATAATCTTCTTTATCTACATATCTCTTAATTGTATAAAAATCATGACCAGTAATTTTAGCAATTTTTCTTAGACTTTTCCCTTCAAATTTCCTCATATATTTGATATTATATACTTGTTCCATTGTTAGCATCCCCTTGCTATCCTTTTCAGTTTCGTCACTAAAAAGGATATTATATTTTGTGGGTGCTGGCAATGGAATTTTTCCATTTTATGCTTGGTTTTTTAAAGGCCGTTCCGTATGGTTTTTATTATACCAAAAACAAGTACCTATAAGATAAATTTATATTGTAGCAAGTAAAGCATAGTTTCATCCAGTTATCCTAATAATAATGAAAGCTAATAAAATAAAAACAAATATTATGAGGATGGTGTTGTAAAAATGAAAAATGTGAAAATTACTTCAATATTTATAATAGTAAGTATATCTATTATGATATTTACTGCTTGTAGTTCTATGAAGTCACCGACTATTAAAAAACCACTGATGGCTCCACAAAAAGAAATTAATAATACTGTAAAAGCAATATCGACAGCTATGAAAACAATTTATACTGACACCCTTAAGGGACTAGTTACTGCTAAAACAATAACACAGGCTCAATCAGATAAAGTAATGGAAGAAGTAACAAAAAATGTGTCAAAAGCTAAAGGTAGTATTAATAGATTAAGTAAATTAGTAAAAAATAATGTGATTACCCAAGGTCAAGCGGATAAAATAAACCAAAATATTGAGAAAGCTATGAAGAGTATCAAAAGTCAACTTAAATAAAATTAAGGTAATTTATTTACTGATTGCAACAGGATAATTATGAACTGCCAAGCAGTTATAATAAAGGTCTAGTTAGAATTTAGAGCAAGAATTTGCAGAGTTATAAGGGTAGTTGGAAGTATAATATAAGTTAGTAATGTAGTGGAAATATATTTTTCATATATTATGTAATATGTATATCTAAAATAAGTAAATTTGAATAATTTGGGACACACTTATTATTTGCTTATTTAAAGTCTAATTTAAATTATAATAAATAAAGCAAATATAAAAGGACTATTAACATAGTTCTTTTTTTATAAAAAAAGTAGAAGGGCGACTATAAAGTACAACCTTCTGCAATAATCCTTAAAGGATATGAGCAAACTATACCATTATTTAAAAATAAAAGCAATGTAAAAATAAGGTCGAAAGAAGAGCGAATATGGAAAATACGGAGCATGACATTACTTTAAGAAGTTTAAAATTTTACTAATTGAAATGATTCCTAGCCTTAATTGCTCGGAAGTCTTTTTTCTTTTTTACTTATGTGTATGGAATAGAATAAAGATAAAAGTATGGAATGATATCTAAAGATTGTCATATCAATGCTTCACGGGGTTGATATATCACTACAGGAATCAATCCATGGTGTTAAGGGGTATGGAGTTTAAGAATGTCTACCTGATTAATTGTAATGAAGAGAACATTCCTCATGTAAATAGCATAGATAATAACCTAGAGGAAGAAAGAAGACTATTTTATGTAGGAATTACAAGGGCAATAGATAATGTTTGGTT
>NZ_DATCQT010000198.1:0-25952 GCF_036569345.1 Clostridium sp. | reverse complement strand
ATATAAAATAATTAAATATATATTTGTTACATATAATCTAAAGGGGGGGGGTGGAATATATGAAGTTACAAGTAATATTTTTAAAGAAGAAATTTATTTATTATGCTCTAGCTATTATTGTCTTTGCAACAACACTTACATTCTTCTTATTATTCAAAGAAAGTACAATAAGTACCTTTAGTATTGTCAATCAAAGCAAAGTTATGCAATCTGATCTAACTGGGGACGGAGTTAAGGATATTCTCTACATAAAAACAGAGAAGGATAAATATTCTATTCAAATAAATTCAGAAGATAAAAGCTATTACCTTGAGCCTTCTAAAAAAATCAACACCGTGGGTAACTATTCTGTGAATTGGCCAATGAGAATTACTTTAATGGACATATCTAGAAATAACATCCCTGAAATATTTACTCAAGCCTCTTTAGAGGATAAAGCCTCTACAGAGAATAAAGCTATTCAACATGCATTTTTTTGGGATGGTGAAAAATTTAATGATATACTTTGTAACACAAACAATATCTTAGGTTTTGTAGACAGTAAAAATAATAAAACGCCTAAAGTTATATCTGGGAATATTAAAGATGGAAAAGCAAATTTCACCAGTTATATTTTAATTAAAAATAGCTTAATGTCTTTCGACTATAATTACACTGATAATTATATGGGCAAAAATACCATTTCCGGTTTTATAAATCTCATGGCAAGTTTCCCAGTTGCAGAATTAAATATATCAAAAGAACTTTTCGCACCTGGTCTAAGTGGTAATGATATTTCACTATTAGGTGATTTATCTAACAAAAAAATTAGATTAAGTTTCCAGGATGGTGTTTTCAAAGACACTAATTGGGACAAAGAAGGCAATGCCACTCAAATCCTATGGACATTAAATTTTAAAGGAGGTAATACAGGCTCCCTAAATGAAGTACCAAACTATACTTTAGAATTAATTCTAGAACTTCTACCTAATGATGATAAAACTTCTACTTTTAAGATAAGCTCTTTAAGCATTAAATAAAAAAGCATTACCTTATTTACAATATTAGTATATCTTTTGTACAATTACAAAAGGGACCGTATTACCGGTCCCAAGGGGGATGGGGGGGGGTTATGCATAAAATAAATTATTTTATGCTAATGGAGATTTAAACTCCGATTACATTTATAATATTAACCTTTTCACTTTGTTTTATTCATTATAAAATATAATTTATAATAATATTTTATAAAATCATGACATTTCATAAAATCATTATCATTTTAAAATATATTTAAATTCAAAAATAATAATTTAATTGGAGGGGATTTTATATGTTTACTAACAAGGAAAAAGATATAAATAGAATTGAAACTTTAATTGGTCAACAATGTTATATAATTGGATCTTTGACTGGTAATGGACTTTTAAAAATAGATGGCTCTATTGACGGTGACTTAATTTGTGAAGATGATGTAATGTTGGGGGAAACCGGACATATAAAAGGTAACACAATTTGCAATAACGCATATATCAATGGAATAATTAATGGAAACATCTCTTGTAAAAATACTTTAACCATAGAAAGTTATGGTAAGGTGAGAGGTGACATCTCAGTAAAAAAATTATTAATTTCTGAAGGTGGAATTCTTGAAGGCAATTGTACAATGATAGGTCATGAACCACCTGAGATTGAAGATAATCCACTATAAATGATTAAAAAAACAAAACACATAAATTTAAAATTTATGTGTTTTTAAAAATGATATTATAACAAAACATCTAAGCTAACTTTTTTATAAAAATTTTATTGTTTAGCGTTATAATTTTCTTCTACAATTCTATTGAGAGTTTCAAGTTTTTTCTCATCTACTAGGTGAGCTAATATATATATTAGTTGTCCTTTATCCTTATCTTCTAATTCTTCCAAAACACTATGTGTGCTTTCTTTAGGACCAGTATGTTTAAATTCAACATCGTTATTTTCGAAAGAATTATTATTTTCAAATGAATTATTATTTGCCATTGCATTCATCATTTCAGTAAAATTTGAATTATTCAAATCTAAATTATTCAAATCTATCCCGGCTAACATATCAGAAATCTGGCTTAAATCTATACTACCCATACCCGAAAATATATTTGATAATATTTCAGTTTGACCGTCTTCGTTAGAACTTTCTAAATCATTATTTTCATTGAAGTTATTATTACTAACATTACTATTATTATTGGGAGTATTTTTTGTATTATTTGTATTTTTCTTTTTTGTACCATTTGAAGTTGCATTTGTATTCCCTTGCACGTTATTCCCTTGGCCACTTAAGCTACCCATTAAATTTGATAATATATTGTTGTCTTGCCCACCTAGACCACCGAGTAGATTTCCCAATATATTATTATCTTGCCCACCTAAACTTCCCATTAAAGTGCTTAATATATTATTGTCTTTACCACCTAAACTACCTAGCAAACTTCCCAAAATATTATTGTCCTTACCCCCTATCCCTGAGAGTAATCCTTGAATCATATTGTTGCCACCACCATTATTTCCTCCAAGAAAACCAGATAATAAAGCTACTAAAGGATTAGCATCATTTCCATTAAACATTTGTGCTAGTGCATTATTGTTAGAATTTCCATTTTCATTCCCATTACCATTATTATTGTTGTTATTATTATTATTGCTGTTGCCATTATTATTGTTGTAGTTTCCATTATTATTGCTATTACCATTGCTGTTATTGTTACTGACATTATTATTGTTATTTGTATCATGCTTATGATGTTTTGACAAATTTATCACCTCATTTATAAATGGGAGAGCATAAGCTCTCCCTGATTCTTTTAACTAATAACCTCCACAGCCGACTCCTGCAAGTGCTGGACGTCTACTACAGAAACAAAAACCTAGGAATAACAATATTAATAAGAAAGCGTTTTTGTTTTCAAGTAGGCATGTTCTTTGAAGTATAATTAATAATATTATTGCACAAATTGGATTTGTGCATAAGCTTCCAACTGGACTAACTGCTGCTACTATTGGTGCGTTTCCGCAACCACAACTTCTTTTTTTAGACATATAAAACTCCCCTTTCATGGGCCAAATTTTAATGTGTTACATTTTTCAGCTAAAGTTAAGAACATATTATTTATCTATTTGTGCATTTACAAGCAATTGTCAAAGTTATTCTTCGTCACAGTCTAAGTTAATAATATTGTTTGTGCATCCTTTTCCTCTGTTGTTACCAGTACCTACTAATAAGAGTATCAAGATTATTATCCAGATGCCACTGCCGCCGCCGCATCCGCCACCAAATCCACCTAAGCCAAATATGCCATTATTATTAGTTGGTCCACATCTACAAAGTTCTTTGCAGTGTTTCGGATCGCATCCGCAGACAGTGCCATTATCTACTCCTTGACCTTGACCGCAAAATATCAATAATAAAATTATGATCAAAACTATTGAGTTTCCTCCACCGAAGATGCCGTTGTTATTGTTGTCACAATCACAATCACATTTTTTATTATTTTTTTGTGATTCTGCTAATCCACTTAACAAGCTATTCATATCCATTTGATTTCCCCCCTCCTTTTAAATTATTTTTATCCGTTAAACTTGAAAACCTTTTTCTTTTGTTTCTAATATATACTATTCTTATAGAAATATATTGACACAGAATAATCAACAAAATAAAAAACAAAAAATAAAAAATAGACCTCACCACTTTGTTCGCTTTATATTAGCTTCACATTGTAATGTAGGTCTATAATTTTATTTATATCTTTGATTCTTCACTGTCAGTATCATTAAACATATTCTCTAGCAATTCTTTAACACCGGTTTTTTTGAGTGAAGATATATTGATAATCTCTTCAGACTCCTCTAGTGCAAAAGTTTCCCTTATTAGCTTATTATTTTTAACAAGCTCTGTTCTGTTTAACTTATCTTTTTTTGTTGCAACTATTACAACTTCATAACCAAAATGTTTAATCCACCCGTACATCAGAAGATCATCTTTAGTTGGCTTATGTCTACAATCCACGAGTAATGCTACCTTTTGGAGCTGAGGTCTACGTACTAAATAGTCCTCCATCATCTTACCCCATTTAGCTTGCTCGGATTTAGATACTTTAGCATATCCATAACCTGGCAAATCAACAAAATAAAAGCCATTGTTTATTAAAAAAAAGTTTATAAGTCTAGTTTTTCCAGGTGTACCACTAACTTTAACAAGCTTTCGTCTATTCGTTAAAGTATTTATTAAAGAAGACTTGCCTACATTGGATCTTCCAACAAAAGCATACTCTACTTTATTATCTGTGGGATACTGAGCAGGTTTCACTGCTGAAATTATGAATTCAGATTGTTTTATTTCCATTATTTATCTCTCCATCTAATTTATTTTCAAGAAATACATTTTCAAGAAATTTATTTTCTACTAATGCGTTTTCAAGTACATCTTCTACTTTACTTGCAATTATAAATTTTAGTTTATCCTTAATACTCTTTGGTATCTTTTGTATGTCTTTTTCATTCTCCCTAGGAATTATAATTGTATCAATTCCTGCTCTATAGGCAGCTAATGATTTTTCTTTTAGCCCGCCAATAGGTAGGACCCGTCCTGTAAGCGTAATCTCCCCTGTCATTGCTATGTTATGTCTTACCTTTCTGTTAGTTAAAGCAGATACCATCGCAGTTATCATAGTTACTCCCGCTGATGGACCATCTTTAGGCACCGCTCCCTCAGGTACATGAATATGAATATCTTTATTTTTATAAAAATCTTTATTAATATTATATTTGCTTGCATTAGCTCTAACATAACTGTATCCAGCTTTAGCTGATTCTTTCATAACATCTCCTAATTGGCCAGTAAGTTGAAGTTTACCAGTTCCCTCCATAGCACTTACCTCTACAGGTAAGGTAACCCCACCAACTTCAGTCCATGCTAGTCCAGTTACAACACCCACTTTATCTTCTTGTTCAGCTTTATCATAGGTATATAAAGCAGGCCCCAAGTATCTTTTAACATCAGTCATTGTAACATTAACATTTTCTTTATTTTTTTCTACCATTTCCGTTATAACTTTTCTAATAACAGAAGCGATTTGCCGTTCTAGACTTCTAACCCCTGATTCCCTAGTATAATTTTCGATAATACAACTTATTGAAGAATCAGAAAAAATTATTTTACTATCTTCCATATTATGTTCTTTTAACATTTTAGGAATAAGGTGGTTTTTAGCAATGTGAAATTTTTCTTCTGAAGTGTATCCCGATACCTCAATAACTTCCATTCTATCTAATAAAGGCCTTGGTATTGTATCTAATTTATTTGCGGTAGTTATAAACAGAACATTAGATAAATCAAAATCTAGTTCCAGGTAATGATCCCTAAAACTTGCATTTTGTTCACTATCCAAAACTTCTAAAAGTGCATCCGCAGGATCACCCTTAGAATCCCCACTCATTTTATCTATCTCATCTAATAGGAATAATGGATTTTTTGATCCAGCTTGTTTCATTGCATATATAATTCTACCTGGAATTGCACCCACGTAAGTTTTTCTATGTCCCCTTATTTCTGCCTCATCTTTTACTCCACCAAGTGACATTCTAACAAAGTTTCTATTTAATGCATTAGCAACAGACTTTGCTATAGATGTCTTTCCAACCCCTGGAGGCCCTACCAAACAAAGTATAGGTCCCTTTAGTGTTTTACTAATTTTTTTGACTGCTAAATATTCTATTATTCTTTCTTTAACATCCTCAAGACCATAATGTTCAGTATCAAAAACTTCCCTAGCCTTTTTAATATCAATATTATCTTTAGTCAACTTATTAAAAGGTAGAGCTAGTATCCAATCTAAATAAGCTCTTGATACTCCACTCTCTGCAGAATAATTTCCTGAGCTTTTTAATCTATTTAGTTCATATATTGCTTTTTCTTTAGCTTCTTTAGGAAGTTTCGCCTTTTTTATTTTAATTTCATATTCGGCTATTTCTCTCTTATTTTCGTCTTCTTCTCCTAATTCTTCTTGTATAGCTTTCATTTGTTCTCTTAAATAATATTCTTTTTGGATTTTATCAATTCTAACTTTTACTTTAGTTCCAATTTTCTTTTCTATTTTTAATACTGCAACCTCATTTTTTAATATGAATAACAATTTCTCAAGCCTTTTAGTAACTTCTAATATTTCAAGCAATTCTTGTTTTGTCTCTGGCTTTAATATTAAATATGAGCTTACAATATCACAATATCTTCCTGGCTCTTCTGTTTCTTCTAAACTAAATAAAGCATCCGGAAAATTATTAGCTGATAAATTTACGTATTCTTCAAAGGCTTTATCAATAATTCTAATGTATGCCTTACATTTCTTATCATCTACGCACTCTTCATCCTCAACAATTTCTACTTCCACCCTTACAAAAGGGTCCATATCTTTGTACTCCGAAATTCTTCCTCTTTTTATTCCTTCAACTAGTACCCTAATTGTATCTCCTGGTAACTTTAATATTTGTTTTACATTACAAATAGTACCAATGCTATATATATCCTTTTCTTCTGGTTCTTCGATTTTTGATTGTTTTTGTGAAACCAGAAAAATTTCTTGATTATTTAGCATTGCATCTTCTAATGCAAGTATAGATCTTTCTCTACCAACATCAAAATGCAACACCATATATGGAAATATATTCATACCTCTTAGCGGAATTAATGGAAGAAGTTGTGTGTTTTTATCCATTTTTCTCCCTCTTTTCTATATTATATTAATCGTCATTTATTAAGGTAAAATCAAGAATTCTAATTTTACCACGGACATTTTACAAAATAAAAATATTTATTCATTATATTTTTATAGTTTGACTACTATATTATACCTATAATATAGTTATATTTCAATACTTCGAAACTTAAAATAAATAAGGCAAGCCACTATAATTAAATAGGGATTACCTTTTTCAAATAAAAACATGTTATATTTTCAATGATTCAGCTGCTATAACATCTACATCTGGCTCAAATGTGACTGGAATTTTTTTAGGTAATTCCTTAAGTAATGCTTCGCGAATTACCTCACTAATATCTATTACTGGTATAATTTTAATGTTTTCAATGTTTTTAAAACTATCTTGCCAATTTTCCTTTGGAATAATAACCCTTGTGGCTCCTGCTTTTTTCGCAGCAGCAATTTTTGCATTGACCCCACCTATTGGCATTACCCTGCCATGTATTGATATCTCTCCTGTCATTGCAACCATGTTATCAACGGGTATTCCTTTTATCGCGCTGTAAATTGCAGTTGTTATGCTTACCCCAGCAGATGGACCATCAACTGGTGACCCGCCTGGAAAATTTACATGAATATCATAATCATCACAATCTATATTAAAATATTTCTCTAGGACTGTAATTACATTTTCTACTGAAGATCTCGCAGTACTTTTTCTTGTAAGTTTTTTATTTGCACTGCTTATTTCCTCTTCCTCAATAATTCCTGTAATCTTAAGAACACCTTTTCTAAGCTTTACTCTTTTAGCACTAGCTTCAATTTCCATTACTGCTCCTATATTAGCTCCGTAAACCGCTAACCCGTTTACATACCCAATCTGTGGTTTATCTGATATCCTAGACTCTAGCCTTGGCGAGTAATGCCCATTTTCTATAACCCATTCAATGTCTTCTATACTTACTTCATCTCTTTCATCATTAATTGCCATTCCACTAGCTAGCTGAATTAAATTGACTGTATCTCGTCCATTGCTAGAATATTTGCCTACAAGTTTTAATGCTTCATCACAAATTTTAAGACCTATTTTACTTATTGAGTTTTTAGCAATTTCTTGTAATTCCTCTGGAAGGAGTGCTCTAAAAAATATTTCTATGCACCTCGACCTTATTGCTGGCATTATTTCTTCTGGATTACGTGTTGTTGCTCCTATAAGCCTAAAATCGGCTGGAAGTCCTTCATCGAATACCTCTTTAATATAATTCGGCATGTTAGGATCTTCTTGGTTATAATATGCACTTTCTAAAAATACTTTTCTATCCTCGAGTACCTTAAGTAGCTTATTCATTTCTATGGGATGTAGCTCTCCTATTTCATCAATAAATAGAATTCCACCATGTGCTTTTGTAACTGCTCCTGGCTTTGGTTGTGGCACTCCCGCTACTCCCAAGGGTCCAGCCCCTTGATAAATCGGATCGTGGACTGACCCAATAAGAGGGTCTGCTATACCTCTCTCATCAAATCTAACAGTTGTTCCATCTATTTCTACAAACTTAGAGTATTCTTTAAAAGGAGATTTATCTCTTTTTTTAGCGTCTTCGAGCACTAATCTAGCCGCTGCTGTTTTTCCTATCCCAGGCGGGCCATAAATTATTACGTGTTGGGGGTTAGGACCACATATTGCAGCTTGTAATGCTTTGATTCCCTTTTCTTGCCCTATAACCTCTTCAAACCTTGTTGGTCTGCTTTTTTCTGTGAGTGGTTGCGTAAGTCTTATTTGCTTCATTTTTTTCAAATTTTCCATTTCTTTTTTATTTTCTTTATTTACAACCACCTTACTGCTTTGCTGATTTCTTAGTGCATTGAAAAAATATAATCCAATAACTATTGTAAAAAAAAGTTGTATACCCATAAAAAGTTTTGTTGTCATATTATTTAAAGTTTAATAATGAATATATTAAACTAATCCTCCCTTCACATATTGAATTTGCATATTTTAGTAAATAATGCATCATTTGATATTATGCACAAGTGAAGCTTAATATATTCTTTTTTTCCATATAATTATCATACTTTTTTATTTTTTTTAATCTTCAAAATTATAAACCTAAATTAATTTATCTATTTGGTTAAAATAGAAAAAAAGACAGATATAAAATCTGTCTTTCCCTATATTAATATTCTTAATTTACTACTAAGCTGTTTCTGGACCTTTTTTACTTATTATTTTTTTTGTAATCTTTAATTTCTCTCTTTTCCCACTTTCAGCCAAAACTAGTTGCGGAATTCTAGTTCTAATAGTTTCCTCGTTTACTATTACTTTAGATACTTCTTCATTTGATGGAATATCAAACATAATTTCTTTCATTGTATCTTCTATAATAGATCTTAGTCCCCTTGCTCCAGTTTTTCTTTTAATAGCTTCTTTAGCTATAGCTTTTAACGCTGCTTCTTCAAACTCTAATTCCACATTATCCATCTCAAACAATTTCTTATATTGTTTAATTAAAGCATTCTTAGGTTCACTAAGAATTTTAACTAATGCCTCTTCATCTAAAGCTTCAAGAGTAACAACTATTGGAAGCCTACCTACGAATTCTGGAATTAACCCAAATTTCAGTAAATCTCCTGGCATTATAGACTTTAATAATTCGCCTACATTTACTTCCTCTTTAGATCTTATTTCAGCTCCAAAACCAACAGACGTAGTCCTAGTTCTTTTTTCAATAATTTTGTCAAGTCCATCAAATGCTCCTCCACATATAAATAAAATATTTGCTGTGTTAATTTGAATAAACTCTTGGTGAGGATGTTTTCTTCCTCCTTGTGGTGGAACTGATGCTGTAGTTCCTTCAAGTATTTTAAGTAACGCCTGTTGAACACCTTCTCCAGATACATCCCTAGTTATTGAAGGATTTTCAGATTTTCTAGCTACCTTATCTATTTCATCTATATATATAATACCTTTTTCTGCCTTTTCTACATCATAGTCAGCATTTTGTATTAATTTGAGGAGAATGTTTTCTACATCTTCCCCTACATATCCAGCTTCAGTAAGTGTAGTGGCATCTGCAATAGCGAAAGGTACATTTAAATACTTTGCTAAGGTTTGAGCGAGTAGTGTCTTACCACAACCTGTAGGTCCAAGTAATAATATATTACTTTTTTGAAGTTCCACATCGCCTTCATTAACATTTGAATTTACTCTTTTGTAATGATTATATACAGCTACTGCCAATGATTTTTTAGCTGTATCTTGCCCTACAACATATTCATCTATATATTTTTTTATTTCTGCAGGTTTTGGAAGTGCCCCTAAATCTAGTTCAACATCTCCCTGAAATTCATCTACAATTATCTCTGAACATAATTCTATACACTCATCACAGATATAAACTCCTGGTCCAGCAATTAGTCTTCTCACTTGTTCTTGGGTTTTACCACAAAAGGAACATTTAAGTTGTTTTTTTTCATCAAACTTTGTCATATTTTCACCTCTATTATAGTAATTATTTTGTTGTTATTTCTTTTTAGTTAAAATATCATCTATTAATCCGTACTCTTTAGCTTCCTCTGCACTCATGAAATAATCTCTTTCAACATCATGTTGAATTTTTTCAATTGTTTGTCCAGTTCTTTCACTATATATTCTATTTAGTGTCTCTTTAGTTTTCATAATTCTTTTTGCATGGATATCAATATCAGTTGCCTGGCCTTGAAATCCACCTAAAGGCTGATGTATCAATATTTCACTATTAGGTAATGCAAATCTTTTCCCCTTTTCTCCAGCATTCAATAAGAAAGATCCCATAGATGCTGCCATGCCAATACAAATAGTTGAAACTTCTGGCTTTATATACTGCATTGTATCATAGATAGCCATACCTGCAGTAATTGATCCACCAGGACTATTTATATATAAATAAATGTCTTTGTCAGGATCTTCAGATTCTAAAAATAATAACTGAGCAACAATTAAACTGGCAGTGACATCATTAACCTCTTCTCCTAGAAAAATTATTCTCTCTTTTAATAATCTTGAATAAATATCATAAGATCTTTCTCCCCGATTAGTTTGTTCAACAACCATTGGCACCAAACTCATATAACTCACTCCTTTACTCTCTAATAATAATATTGTTTAAGTAGGTAATCTATTCCTTAATTCTATCCCAAGTAATTATTTTTTAATCATATAATTTTATCCTATATTCAAAATTAATTGCCAGAAAAATATCTGGCAATTAATTTCAGTATAAATTATGTTATAACTTTAGTGATATGAACTAATAATTTTATTAAAGATTATGCTTTTATTAAAAATTATGCAATAACTTTAGCACTGTCAACTAACATTTTTATTATTTTTTCATTTACAACGTCCACTTTTAAATATTGTTTTTGTGCTTCCATAATTAAATCTGCAGTTTTATCTATATCTTTATCTCCATATTGAGCAGCAACTTGTTTAGCTTTTGCAAGCATTTCTTCATCACTAGCTTCAATTTTTTCTATTTTTCCTATCTCTGTTATTACTAAATCAGTTTTAACTCTCTTTTCAGCTGATTCTTTCATAAATGATCTAACTTTTTCTTCAGTATTATTAGTGTATTGATAATATGATTCAAGATCTAAACCTTGTTGTTTTAATTTATTTTCTAAATCTTTTAACATTATATCAGTTTCTCTTTTTACCATAATTTCCGGAATATCCATTTCAACATTTGAACAAACTGCATCCATAACAGCTTCTTCAAATTCTTTCTTTTCTCTATCTACACTTGACAATTCAAGTGTTTTTCTAATGTTACCTCTTAATTCTTCTAAAGTATCGAATTCTGATACTTCTTTAGCGAATTCATCATCAATAGCTGGTAATTCCTTATCCTTCATACTTTTTATAGTTACATTAAAAGTTGCAAGTTTTCCGTTTAAGTCTTCTCTTCCATATGCTTCTGGGAAATTAACTTTAACTTCTTTAGTATCTCCAACTTTTAAACCAATTAATTGTTCTTCAAAAGTATCGATAAATGATCCTGAACCAATTTCAAGTTCAAAGTCTGTTCCTTCTCCGCCTTCAAATGGAGTTTCTTCAATAAATCCTTTGAAGTCTATAATTGCTATGTTACCCATTGCAACTACTCCATCAGCCTTTGTTTCAATTCTTGCATTTTTTTCTTGCATTCCTTTTAGTTGATTTTCAATTTCATCATCTGTTACACTATATTTAGTTTTCTTAGCTTCTACACCTTTGTATTCTCCAATTTTAACTTCAGGCACTACTGAAACTGACGCAGTATATACAAAATCTTTTCCTTCGCCTATTTCAATAACATCAATCTTAGGATAATCCAATGGGCTTATATCATACTGCTTTAAAGCTTCTGGATATGTATCATCACAGCAAAAATTTATAGCATCTTCAAAGAAGACACCTTCACCATACATTTTCTTTATTATATTCATTGGAGCTTTACCTTTTCTGAATCCAGGTATATTTATAGTTTTTGAGTTTTTAGTACAAGATTTTTTAAGAGATTTACCAAATCTTTCAGCTTCTACTGTTATTTCTAATTTAATAATATTTTTTTCTAATTTTTCCATTTTAATGTTCATTATATTACTCCTCCTAATGTTCACACATGCTTATTACCTTAAATATTATAACATAACTTTTAAGGTATTTACAAATATTATCAAGCATATTTGCTTAAATAGTCTAATACTTATGATTATAACCAAAGCTTATATAATTTACAAGTAATTTTGATCAAACAATAACCTAAATATGTTATCTCTACAAAACTAATTTATTATTCCAAACTATCCTTAAATATTTTTAAAAGAAAATCCTTAGAATTTGTAAGTTCCTGATACTTCAAATAATTATTACTATAAACCTCTATTATCCCTTTTCCACTATAGTTGACCTTCTTAAGGTAATTTAATATATCTTCATAAATCAAACTTCCTTTTCCAGGTAATAGGCAAGGGGATTTTTCATCTCTATCATTAATATGAAGGTTTACTAAACTACTGCCCATAACATTTATATATTTTTCTATAGGGACATTGGCTTTACATGCTTGTTTCAGATCTAATGTATAATATATTGGGTACTTACAGGAATCAGATAAAAGATTTAAAAATTTTAAATTCGACGACATACACCAAGATACATTCTCCTGTGCCAATTTAATACCAGACTCTGACGCAATATACAAAAGTTCATTATATATGTCTATTATAAATTTAGTGTCAATCTCACTAAATTCTGCAAGGCGCATACCATGAAATGTATAACAGCTTGCACCTAAAATTTTTGCTGCCCTGCAAACTTTTTTAAAATGATTTAACATGTCGCTACGTCTTCTGTCATATTTATCAAAAAGATATGGTTCAAAAGAACCTGCAAATGCATGAACTGAATTTATATTGAATTTATAAAACTCTTTTTTTTCTAAAAGAATTTTTAAAAAATCTTCCTCATATTCACTAACTGTATTTAAAAATATTTCACCATGATTAAATCCTAACCCTTTCATCTTTTCTATGCTGTTTTCAGTGTGCAAATTAGGATAAAAGCAGGCTGAAGATAGTCCTATATCCATTACTTTACCTCTTTCCCTATTTGGTTACCTCACCCGATGAGGTTACTTCACCTAAAGAATTTACATACACGCTGTTACCATCTATATTTGCCTCTAGCCCCTTAGGAGTTATACTTTTAAAAGTTATATTTGTACCAGATGCTGGTTTTGCCTGCATATGAACATTACTTTTCAAATTTATCTTCCATATATATTGCTCCGACTTTTCATTCATCCAAGGCAATTCACTAACATATGCAATGTTATCTTCATCAATAAACTTAGGATTAATGGACCAAATGTAATTTGGACTAACCTTAAGCTTATCCTGCTTTGAAAAATTTTCATTTTTACTGGATGTATGTACTTTTTTTGTGATATCTTTACTGATTTTGTTTACATCAAAGTATAGTAAATCCTGAGTGCTTTTGCTCTGCATTACTATTGCTTTTTTACTTGGGCTTATATCATATAATATATCTTTATTGCTTATTACACCCTTTATGTTTTTTTCTCCTGCTACTACATTATATTCAACACTGATTTTTTTCCCATCAGGCATTGTTGCAAGAAGGGTCCCACCTTTTGCATTTGCTTTTAAATCAGCCTCTGCTTTTAATGCTGCTTTTGCTTTTGCTTTTAAAGCTACCGTTGCCTGTAGATCTTTGGGATTCTCAGTATTTGTTTGCCCTTTAACAACTTCTTTCGTTTCTTTATTGTCTTTTGATTTACTTAATAAACCATTAAAATTTGTGGTTAAAAATATACTTAAACCTATTATAGGTACAATAATCATTAATATTATTATTCTTTTTCTTCTTTTGACTTCTTTATCATAATTTTTGCTAAACATGCTCGGTTTTTTCATCAAATCTACCTCCAATAATTAATACTCTGTTACTGCCAAATCATTCTCCATACGGATTTCCTGTTAGTTAGCAGCATCATATTTAGTATACCTTATTATATATAAAAATAACATGGTTTTTTGGAGATGTTTTATCTTTTATAGGTTTTTATCTTCATAATATGTAGTCTCTAAACTATCTCTATTTTCATAAAATATGATCAAACTGAATTCAGCATCTAAACTTATGCAAATTATCCAAATTTTAAATAGTTAAACCTCTCATCTTCTTATAAAATAATATAATTCAGAGTTGTTTCACTTTATAATGGCTCTGTTATTGTTTTGTTTAAATATATATATCGCCTATAAACCGTTTGTTTTCAACATATTAACAATTATTGTAATATTCTTAATTTTATTTATTTTAAAAAATGCTTGTACTGTTTCACTTTTAATATTATAATAAATATATTGGTAGATTCAATCTAATTAACTATAAAACAAAATAATAAATTTAGAAAATATGAATAAATTGATATATTATAAGGAGGAACAAAAATGTTTAAACAATGGAATAGTTTTAAAGGCGATATGTGGAAAGATCAAATAGATGTAAAAGACTTTATTCAAAAAAATTATACACTATATGAAGGTGATGATAGTTTTTTAGCAGGAAAAACTGATAAAACTACTAAAGTTTGGGATAAAGCCAACTCACTTATTATAGAAGAGATTAAAAAAGGTATTATCGATGTAGAAACTAATGAAATTGCGGGAATTGATAATTTTGCACCTGGATATATAGATAAAGAAAATGAAGTGATTGTTGGATTACAAACAGATGCTCCATTAAAAAGAATAGTAAACCCATTTGGTGGATTTAGAATGGTAGAGCAATCACTAGAAGAATATGGTTACAAGTTAAACAAAGATATAAAAGAATTTTTCCCTAAATATAGAAAAACCCATAACGAAGGAGTTTTTGATGCATACACCGATGCTACGAAAGTTGCAAGAAATGTAGGATTATTAACAGGACTTCCAGATGCTTATGGTCGAGGTCGCGTAATAGGAGATTATAGACGAATAGCACTTTATGGATTAGATTTTCTAGTAGATCAAAAGAAAAAAGATTTAAAAGAATTTACAGGGCATGCAACAGACGATTTAATAAGACATAGAGAAGAATTAAGTATGCAAATAAGGGCTCTTGGTCAAATAAAAAGTATGGCTTTAAAATACGGTATCGATCTTTCAAAACCATCTACTAGTGCATGCGAGGCTGTACAAGCTGTTTACCTTGGATACCTTGCAGGAATAAAAGAAAATAATGGAGCTGCAATGTCTCTTGGACGTACTACTACTTTTTTAGATATTTATTTTGAGAAAGACTTAGAAGCAGGAATAATTACTGAAGATGAAGCTCAAGAGATTATTGATCAATTCGTAATTAAGCTTAGAATGGCAAGACATCTTAGAACACCTGAGTACAATGAATTATTTGGTGGAGATCCAAATTGGGTAACTGAATCAATAGGTGGCGTTGCTATCAACGGCAAGCCAATGGTAACTAAAACTTCATTTAGATTCCTTCATACATTAACAAACCTAGGATCGGCGCCAGAACCTAACATGACAGTGCTTTGGTCAGAAAAATTACCAGAAACCTTTAAAAAATACTGTGCTAAAATGTCAATTGAAACTGATGCATTACAGTATGAAAATGATGATATAATGAGACCAATTTATGGAGATGATTACGGCATTGCATGCTGCGTATCTGCTATGGAAATCGGAAAGAGAATGCAATTCTTTGGAGCACGTGCTAACCTTGCAAAATCATTATTACTATCTATTAATGGTGGAATCGATGAATTAAAAGGCAAGCTTGTAGTTCCTGGCATCGATGCGATAACTGATGATATTCTTGACTACAAAACAGTTAGAAAAATGTACTCAAAGGTTTTGGCATATGTTGCTGATATGTATGTAAATACAATGAACACTATACATTATATGCATGATAAATACGCTTATGAAGCAGGTCAACTTGCCCTTCATGATACTGATTTAAAATACTTCATGGCTTTTGGAGTAGCCGGACTTTCTGTTGCAGCTGACTCCCTAAGTGCTATAAAATTTGCTAAGGTATCTCCAATAAGAAATGAAAAAGGTATAACTGTTGATTTTAAAACTGAAGGAGATTTCCCTAAATACGGAAACGACGATGATAGAGTTGATGATTTAGCTGTTGAACTTATTAAAGAATTCAGTGATGATCTTAAATTACATCCTGCATATAAGGGCGCAGAGCATACTCTATCAGCACTTACTATTACTTCTAATGTAGTTTATGGCAAGAAGACAGGTTCAACTCCTGATGGAAGGAAACAAGGTATACCCCTTGCCCCCGGAGCAAACCCAACTCAAGGTCATGATGAGAACGGAGCACTCGCATCATTAAACTCAGTTGCTAAGATTCCTTATAGGACTTATTGCCAAGATGGAGTTTCAAATACTTTTTCAATAATCCCCGTTGCACTTGGAATAGATGAACCTACAAGAATAAACAATTTAGTTTTCCTAATAGATGGGTATTTTGCACAAAGTGCACATCACTTAAATGTAAATGTTCTAAATAGAGAAGTTTTAATTGATGCTATGTATAATCCAGATAAATACCCAACACTCACAATAAGGGTTTCAGGATATGCTGTTCATTTTAATAGGTTATCAAAAGAACAACAGCTCGAAGTTATAAGCAGAACTTTTCATAAAAAAATCTAATTAAATTTTTATCAATGTGAAGGAGGAGTATATATGGCAAAAGGTAAAATTCATTCTATAGAGAGCATGGGACTTGTTGATGGTCCTGGAATAAGAGTAGTAATTTTTTTTCAAGGTTGCAAATTAAGATGTGCCTATTGCCATAACCCCGACACTTGGATGCTAAGTGGTGGAATAGAAATGACACCAAATGAAATTCTTGAAAAAATTGTTAGATTCAAACCATATTTTAATAGATCTTCTGGTGGAGTCACTTTCTCTGGTGGTGACCCACTACTTCAACCACAATTTCTGCTTGAATGTTTAAAATTATGTAAGCAAAATGGCATTCATACCGCCATTGATACTGCTGGTTTTGGTGATGGTAATTATGATGAGATATTAAAATATACAGATCTAGTGCTTTTAGATATAAAACAAACAACTGGTAAAGGTTATGTTGCATTAACCGGAAAAGATGCAACAGATGTTAATACATTTTTAGAAGCATTAAGGAAATCTAAATCTAGAGTTTGGGTAAGACATGTTGTTGTACCAGGAATTACAGATTCTATAGAGCATATAACTAAACTTGCTAAAATCATTAGTGATGAAGTACCAAATGTTGATAAAGTAGAACTTCTTTCCTATCATGTTCTAGGTGTTACTAAATATGAAGCTCTGGGTATTCCCTATAAGTTAAAAGGGGTAGAACCGATGGATAAAGACAAAACTAATGAACTTCAAACACTAATAAATAAATTAGTAAATATCAAATAGCATAGTGCAATCCATATGAACTTTCTCCTGCATTACTTGCAAACGGGCTCAAAGCTGGAAATTCAATTAACAAATTCTAATCCTTTGCTCATATAAAATTCTCTGACGCTTACACTCGACGTCCTGTCTCGGGTTCGCTAGCCTGACCTCCTGTCAGGCTCACGAGAATTTTATATTCGCAAAAGAAGAATTTATAAATCGAATTTCAATAGTTTTTTCGCCTCTTATTTCAAGTCACTTCCGGAGAAAGTTCATATTATTATACATATCTATATTTTTGATAAAGACTTTTGTGCTTTGGTGGAACAAAGTCGAAGGACGTAAAACCATGATAAATCTCAATAATTCACACCCAAAATTCTTTTAGCCGGTAGGCTGCAAATGTAGTACCTATGTTTTGAATGTAATATTCGTTAAACAAAAATTTCTAAATGAATTTTCAATTCTTTCTGCTTTTCTTATTTCAAAACACGAAGTTCAAAGTCACTTCCGGAGAAAGTTCATATTATTATGTATATCTATATTTATGGTAGAGACTTTTGCGCTTTGGTGGAACAAAGTCGAAGAACGTAAAAAGATGATAAATCTCAATAATCCTCACCCAAAATTCTTTTAGCCGGAAGGCTGTTGGGTTTATATGTTTCTTTCTTTGCTTGGCTTTTTAGTATATTTAAATTGAATAAACAATCTCATTATGCCTCTTAAAACAATTATTGATATGAAATACAAACCCATATACCTTTCCGAAATCACCTTTACAAACACTAAAAAACCGAATAAAAAAAACAAAAATCCTACTATTAAAGAATTAATTTTGTATGCTGTCATAAATCTCTTTTTATTTTCAATTTTAGTATCTGTGGTTAAAGCATATTTAAGCATATCGAAATTTATTTCCGTTCTCGTCATTCCATACAAGATAGTGCAAGAGCCTACTATTATACTAATTATTACAAATATATTATTCATAATTCTAACACTCCCTCTTAGTTTATAATTATAAAAAATCCACAAGTGATATTTCTAATCGTTTAAACAAGGTATTTATATTCATAACAAACTATTTAACACAAATATTGTAAATATATTGTATCATATAAAAATAATACCCACAATATTTACGAAAATAGCCTTAATATTTATGATAACAATGTGGATAATGTATTTGCCAACATGTCGATAAATGAAATCAAAGGTATTAGTGAACGAATTAAAGCAACTACAGGTTGCTTTTAGAAACACTGGGTTGGTTTGGCTTTTCATTGTGGAATGGTACAATTAAACCATAAAGCAGAAAGGACTGATAGAATGAAAACAGGGGATAAAATAGCCAAGGCAAGAAAAAATGTCAATTTGACACAAGACCAATTAGCTGAAGTTTTAGGTGTTACAAGGTCTATGCGGAAAGCCCACTCCTTTAGGTGTGGGATGAATAGCATAACAAACAAAAACCATATTTAATATTGTGTATAAATATAGTATAAACATACATGAATTGTGACATAATAAGACTATGGAAAATAAATATAGAACTACTAAAACAACGGTATCTTTAATTAATTATCATTTTATATTTTGTCCACGATATAGAAGGAAAATATTCTTAATACCTAATGTAGAAGAAAGATTTAAACATATGGTAAAATATATATGCGACGAGATAGATGTTGAGATTATTGCAATTGAATGTGATAAAGACCATACACATATGTTTTTAAATTGTCTGCCAACATTAAGTCCTTCGGATATTATGCAGAAAATAAAAAGTGTAACAAGCAATGTTTTGAGAGGCGAGTTCTTAGAATTAAATAAGATGCCTAGCCTATGGACTAGAAACTATTTTATATCGACTGCGGGAAATGTAAGTAGTGAAACAATAAAGATGTATGTAGAAAATCAAAAAACAAGATATTAAAAAAGTGAGGTGAATATTGTGTCAAATTATACTTTAACACTAAAATTAGATATAAAAATATATCAAGAAGATATATTAAACAAAAGATTAGAAATAAGTAGAAATATCTATAATAGTTGTTTAGGCGAATTATATAAAAGATATTATCATATGAAAGAATCTAAAGAATATATGAAAGTAATTAAGATGATAAAATGTAGAGAGCGAAATAAAAAGTTCGTTGAATTAAATGAAAAATATGGTTTAACAGAATATTCACTCCATAAATATGTTAAAACTATTCAAAAACATTTTAAAGACAATATAGATAGTTTCACTACACAAAAAATTGCTACAAGATGCTTTGGTGCATTCCAAAAATTAATGTTGCATCAATCTAATCGGGTGTATTTTAAAAAATATGGTGAAATGAACAGTGTTGAAGGAAAATCAAATGAAACGGGTATTAGGTTCATAGGTAACAAATTAAAATGGAATAGACTAGATATAAATGTTGTTATAAATAAAAATGATGAGTATATACAAATATCTTTGTTAAATAAAATTAAATATTGTAGAATAGTTAGAAAGTTTGTTCGTGGTAAATATAAATATTATGTTCAATTAATATTAGAAGGGATTCCACCTATTAAATATAACAGAGAAACAGGGGGAGTTAGGAATAGCACAGGTGAAGGCAATGTCGGAATTGATATTGGAACTAAAACTATAGCTATTAGTAGTAAGAACGAAGTTAAATTATTAGAGTTATGCCCAGAAGTTGAAAATATACAATCCAGAAAAATATTATTGCAAAGAAAATTAGATAGACAAAGACATTCTAATAATCCTAACAACTATAATGAAAATGGAACAATTAAAAATGGAATTAAACTAATTTGGATAAAATCTAAGAAATATATTAAGTCGCAAAACGAGCTAAGAGAAATTCAAAGAAAACAAACTTGCATAAGAAAGCAAAGTCATGAAAAATTAGCTAATTATATAATTTCTTTAGGAAACAGGATATTAGTAGAAACAATGAACTATAAAGGACTCCAATCAAGAGCAAAAGAAACTACTATTAATAAAAATGGTAAATTCAATAAAAAGAAGAGATTTGGAAAGAGTTTAGCAAATAAGGCACCGAGTATGCTTTTGACTATATTAGATAACAAACTAAAATGGCATAATACAGAATTATTTAAAGTAAACACATGGAAAGTAAAAGCAAGTCAATACAATCATATAGAAGATAAACATATTAAAAAAGAATTGTCAGAAAGATGGAATGAATTTAAAGGGTTTAAGATACAACGAGATTGTTATAGTAGCTTTTTAATAATGAATATCAAAGATAACTTAGAAGAAATAAATAAAAATTTATGTTTAAAAGAATTTAATAATTTTAAAGCACTATATGATAAAGAGATAAAAAGAATACAAAATAGTAATAATAAAACAATATTAAGCATGGGAATATAAAATTAAATAAGATAAAAAAGGTTTTGATATGAGCCTTATACTATCGTTAATTTGTCCATTGGGATAATTGATAGTGGAAGTTTTAGAGAAGTTAATTAGTACTTGTATGTTGTAATTTATTAGATTTTAATAAATGAGAGTATGGGAGAAGTTAATCTACCTAAGAACCCCATGGCTTTGGGCGTGGGAGTATCAGAAGGCAGACTATTTCTAAATGGGAATCTGATTTAGCTTTCCCAGAAACTGCGAAAATAGCAAGATTAGCTGAAGTGCTAAAGATAAGTTGTGATTATCTATTGAAGGATGATAAGTCGATAATAACTGAAGTACCTATGCAGAGAGCAAATAGTTATGTTGATGAATGGACTAAACTTTACCCAATTCTTGGAGAATATCAAATAACTGTAGATCGCAATAAATATCATAGAATATTTACTGCGATGATCAAAGAGATGATGACAACCTATAATTATTCTTCAGAAGATGCAGTTTTAGTTCTCAAGGATTTAATGTATAAAACATATTTAGAGATTCAGAAACAAGAAAGGCAGAAGATTTAATATAATTTTCTGCCTTTTTTGTTATTTATTTTGTATGATTAGATTAATACAAATAATTTATATCTAAAAAATCTCTATAACATTATATAAATCAATAGAGGAAATAAGCAAAATGATCTTCTGTAATTTAAATCAAACAAACCTAATGGTAAAATATATATACTAGTTAGAAATAGAAACTAATTCACTTAATTAAAATGGAAAGAGCGTATTTATTTTTGGGCTTTATCTTAAAATTTGGAGGGAAATATGAATATAAACAACTTATTTTTTCAACTTCATTATTGCAATAGTAGGCAACCGAGCGATGTATTGAAATTTTCAAATAGAACTATTAATAGAACAATTCAGCATCATGAACTCATTTTTATTACTGGAGGTAAGGGACATATTATACTTCAACATAAAAGATATGAGTTTAAAGAAGGTACGCTGTTATACATTTGCCCTAATGCACAATTTTCTATAAAATCAGACGCTGAGGAGTCTCTTTATGGTTTGACAGTACATTTTAGTTATGCAACGGTGGGATTTAATAGTGACAAATGGGATATTACAAAGAATAATGATACATTATCTCTAGATTTCGTGCAAATATTAAAAGATTACTATCAAATTAATGATACATTTAAAAAATTGGTTGAAGGTTGGGATGCTAAATTGCCCGGTTATGAGTTTATTACGAAGACTTTACTTCAACAATTATTATTTGAAATCTTTCAAAATATAAAAAACAATAACACGAATTATTCAACATCCTTAAAAGTTGAAAGAGTTATAGAATACATGCGATGCAATATAGATAATAAACTGACTCTTTCAGATTTATCTAAGCTAGTGCAACTGTCATCAGCATATTTATCCAGAGCTTTTAAAGAAACTACAGGCTATTCTGTAATTGAGTTTTTTAATAAGATAAAAGTTGATAAAGCCAAAGAACTAATTATCGAAGGTGATAAAAATATAAAAGAAATAGCACAAGTACTTGGATTTACTGACGAATTTTACTTTAGCAGGATATTTAAAAAAATTGAGGGTACCAGTCCTTCAAAATTTTATATCAAAAATGTCCATGGATATTAAAATAGTACATGGAATCATCTTCTTTTCAAGATTATAATTAGTTCATAATTATAAATTAGGAGGAAGATACTATTGGAGATATGGAAAAAAAATCTAATTGTTTGTTGGTTTGGTATATTTGTAGCAAGTATAGGAATGAGTCAGATTGCCCCTGTGTTGCCACTCTATATAAAACATCTTGGAATTACAAATACAGCTTCAATTGCACAATTATCAGGACTTGCTTTTGGTGTTACCTATATAATTTGTGCGATTTTTTCACCAATATGGGGTTACGCGGCAGACAAGTATGGAAGAAAACCTATGATTTTACGTGCAAGCCTTGGAATGGCTATTGTAATAGGAAGTATGGGTTTTGCACAAAATGTATATCAACTGATTGGATTAAGATTATTACAGGGTGCTATAACTGGTTATGGCACAGCATGTACTACATTGATTGCAACTCAGACGGATAAGGAACACGCCGGAGAGGCTTTAGGTACACTTTCAACAGCAAGTGTTGCGGGTTCTTTGCTTGGACCAATGATTGGAGGTTATATAGCAGAGAATTTTGGTTTTCAACCTGTATTTTTTATAACAGGTGCATTGCTACTGATTTCATTTATTACAACCGCTTTATTTGTAAAGGAATCTTTTACTCGTGAACATAAAAAGACGCTTAGTTTCAAGGAGACATGGAGTAGTGTCCCTGAAAAGAGTTTGACTATTACCATGTTTGTAACCTTTTTTGTATTAGCAGTGGCATTATATAGCGTAGAACCCATCATAACAGTATATATTACGCAATTATCCGGTAATACGAGCCATATTGCGCTGCTCGCTGGATTGGCATTCTCAGCATCTGGGCTGGCAAATATAATCGCAGCTCCAAGACTAGGAAGACTTTCTGATAAAATTGGAACACATAAGGTTATGTTAGTCGCACTTATAATGGCAGGAATCATTTTTATACCACAAGCCTTTGTAAAAAATCCTTGGCAGTTAATGGGACTTCGCTTTTTATTAGGACTCACTACGGCTGGTTTAACGCCCTCTGTTAGTATCTTAATCAAGAAAATTACACCAAATTCTCTTACAGGAAAAGTTTTTGGTTTTAACATGGCAGCAGGGTATTTAGGCGTATTTGTAGGTGCAGTTTTAGGCGGGCAAGTGGCAGCGTACTTTGGAATAAGATCTGTGTTTTTTATCACAAGTGCATTGTTATTTATAAATGCAGTATGGGTTTATTTTAAGGTTTATAAGAAACTAAATGTTTTACAAAATTAAAGAAAATAAAGGAGTAATGTAAGATGATAATTAAATGGTTTGGTCAATCATGTTTTATGATAACGTCTGAGAATGGAACAAAAGTACTAACAGATCCATTTAAAAAAATGTTAGGTTATAAATTGCCTCAAATTGATGCTAATATAGTATCTGTAAGTCATAATCATAGTGATCATAATAATATAAACGCGGTCAAATCTAACTTTGTATGCATAAATGAACTAGGTATTTTTTCAAAAGATGGAATAGAGATAAAAGGAGTGGAAACATTTCATGATAAAGTCTCAGGATCTAAGAGAGGGAAAAACACAGTATATAACTTTAAAATTGATGGAATAAATATTTGTCATTGCGGTGATCTAGGACATATTTTAAATTCCAAACAGATAGAAGAAATAGGAAGCGTGGACATACTACTTCTTCCTATTGGCGGATCAGCCACAATTAATGCTTTTGATGCTACTCAAGTAATGAAACAGCTAAACCCAACAATTGTTATCCCTATGCATTACAGAACAAAGGCATTAGGGCTACCAGGTTATTTGTTGTTTGGAACGGTTGATAAATTTATTTCGGTTTCAGGGTTAAAAGAAAAAGAGTATGAGAAACTGGAACTAAATAAAACAAATATAAAAGATTATTCAGGGATTGTTATCCTTAAATATAATTAAGATTCACCTTTGAGAGTTGGAGATACCCTTAAACGCAAAAAACGCAATATATTACTACGAGCTAATGATTTTAGATGAAATATCACCTAATAGCAATGAAGTAATCTTTGAAAAGCAGTATAATAGTGCTTTTCATAAAACTGATTTAAAGGAATATTTAGATAGCAAGAATATAGATACAATCATTTTGGTTGGACTTCAAACAGAATATTGTATTGACGCTACTTGCAAAAGTGCTTTTAATTATGAGTATAAAATAATTATGCCAGAAGAAACGAATACAACTTTCGATAATGAGTATCTATCTGGCGAAAAACTTTATGAGTTTTATAACTATAAGATTTGGAATAAACATTTTGCTGATGTTATATCAGTTGAGGAAGTTATAAAAATTTTAGAAAATAATTTTTAAATCAGTTATTGATTCGTAATCTTCATATATTGTACACCAATCGTAAATCTATGATATCTTTTTTCTTAGATGATGCTAACAGAAGTATATATTGCGTAGAATGCAACGTGAGCGCATTTTAGCAATATATACTTCTCGTTATAGCATCCTCTAAGAAAAAATCATCTTATTTAATATTTCTACTACCAGGTTTTATGTATGGTGTTCCCACTTTACATAATGGGCATTCTGCTGGATCAAAACTTTCTATGTTTAACTTTATAGCGCTGTATATAGGATAATCTATAGTGCTGCTTCCTCTGTCTACTATGCAACATATTCCAATTACTTCTGCACCTAATTCTTTTAAAACCTTAATAGTTTCTAAGGAAGATTTCCCTGTAGTTACTACATCTTCTGTAATTAAAACTTTTTGACCCTTAGTAATTTCAAATCCACGTCTAAGTTCCATCTTACCATCTACTCTTTCAGTAAATATAGCAGGCTTTCCAGTTTGTCTTCCCATTTCATAAGCTACTATTACTCCACCCATAGCAGGTCCAACAACTATGTCGAAATCTATATCTTTAATTTTATCAGTTACTAAACTTAAAACCTTCGCTGCCTTGTCTGGATACTGAAGTAATTTTGCACATTGGCAATATCTATTACTATGTCTTCCTGAAGATAACAGAAAGTGTCCCTCTAAAAGTGCACCTGATTCTTTTAATATATCTAAAACATTAATATTCATAATATCTCCTCCTTGTATAATCTAATTATAAGTTTGATAAGAAACCACCCCTAAATAATACGAATAATTTCTTACTTATCTTTGTTAATGTTAATGTTAATCTTTATTTTTATTAATTTCTAAATCTCACACCTATCTTTGCT
>NZ_DATCQT010000197.1:0-27715 GCF_036569345.1 Clostridium sp. | reverse complement strand
CCTTCGGGTTATGAGCCCGACGAGCTACCAACTGCTCCATCCCGCGATATTTGGTGCTGAAGACCGGAATCGAACCGGTACGGTGTTTAACCACCGCAGGATTTTAAGTCCTGTGCGTCTGCCAGTTCCGCCACTCCAGCTCATTTGCTAGCTAAAGCTATCATTTGCTAGCTATAAGCTATCAGTTGTTTTTTAGCTACTTCCTAACTTATAAATTGCTACTTCTTGGCAACATATTTGATTATATATGATGTATAAACCGTTGTCAATAACTTTTTATTTTTTTAAAATAGGAACTAAGTAATTAGTCCCTAAAAATAATTCAATTCGATCTTAACTAATAACTTGAAGTTTTTTTACTATAACCTCTTCCTTTTCCCTCTTGATGTTTTTTAACATCTTGAAATCTTTCTTCACTGTCTTTTAAGAATTTAGTCATTATATCTTCAAAATTGCATGTATTTGATTTACTCTTTTCCTTTTCCCAATCTATCTCCATTGGTTTAATAGACCTTTTAGGTACTCCAGCTTGTTTTATGGATAAACTTATTTTCCCATTATCATCCACAGAAATTACTTTAACCTTCACTATATCATTTTCTTTAAGATGATCATTAACATTTTTAACAAATGTGTCTGATACCTCAGATATATGAACTAATCCTGTCTTACCCTCTACCTCTACAAACGCACCAAAATTGGTGATATTTACTACTTTACCTTCTACAATGCTTCCAGCCATTAAGGTCATATTAAAAAGTTCCTCCTCAAAAATTATGTTTTTTATTTTATATATTAATTTAATAATAAGCACAACAAAATTTATAGTATTTATTTTTTATTATCTATTACAGGAGTTTCACCTTCTTTAACAAGCCCTAAAATTTCTCTTGCCAGTTTTTCTATATATTTATCAGTTTTAGATAACTGTACTTCATCCTGTAATACTTTCTTTTCTTCTGTTTTATTTTGTAATTCAAGATTATACTTTTGTAATTCTTTCTTTTGCCTACTCATAGTTACCTGTTGCGCAATTAAAAGATAACATACATATATTATAACGAAAACCAAAATGACACTTTTAATACTAAATTTTTTTTTCATATCCATACCCTTTTCCTTTCGATGGAATGAGTATTCTTTCTGCTTCATAAATCTATTTTAATTTGTATTTAACATTTCTTCAAGCTATTTCTTTATAATTTATCTTTTTTTTTTATTTTAAGCTTATAAAATAATAAATTTGTTGGGTATAAAATAGTATTTTTCACGACTCTAAACAGTTTTCCATTAAACTTTAGTAGATTAAATAACACCTTAATAAAAACTTTGCTTAAGAGTTTCAAATATAAGTATACTCCTATTATTAAACATACATACACATAAAAGTTTATGTATCCCTCATTAGTATACATCAAAAATGTGAAAACCACTATAGAAGTTAATGTCCAAAATAGTATATCCTGTATAATTGTTAAGAATCTATTAGGATTTTTAAATCCTCTTATTAGTCTATATATATCAAAAAATACTCCGGTTATTATTCCTGATAACAAACTGAAAACTATAAGTTTAACTTGGCCTATCAAAGAAATTATCATAACTCTACTACCTAAACAATCTTGATATTATGCTATCTTTTTTGGCCTTGACCTTGTCACTTGTATATACAAAGGAATCCACTTTACCGGTTATTATAACATCTCCATTTTGAACATCTAATTTATTCATCTTTAATTCTTTCCCTTTTATTATCATTGTTCCAACATCTGTATTTAATAATATTTGATTTTCATTAAAATTTATAACCTCAATAACTCCATTAATAGTTAATTTTTTTCTGTTTTCTAAAACCAAATTACTTTTCTTATCTTCTATTTTTATTTCTTTTTTTATTTCCATAATATCCTCCTTCTTAATTTTCACCATAAAAATCGGGAATTAAGGAATTTTTACTATTCTCAATTCTTAATTAATGGCATATTATATTCTTATAAATATATATGCTTATTAAACTTAATTAAGAATTATATTTAATAACATTTATTCTTGGTCTTCTTTTCCTGAAATCATTTGATACATTTCTTTTGCACTTTCTTTTGTAACATGTTCTGCAATGTTTATGATTTTAGCTTTTAAA
This sequence comes from Clostridium sp., assembly GCF_036569345.1. GTDB lineage: Bacteria > Bacillota > Clostridia > Clostridiales > Clostridiaceae > Clostridium_AD. Next base: position 25,575 of record NZ_DATCQT010000197.1, on the reverse strand, counting down.
ATTTGATTTGCAAATTTAATTTCTATAGTATCGCCCTCCGCTACAACTGTACCGGCTTTTGCCACTTTATCATTTATAGAAACTCTACCACTTGCGCAGGCTTCTTTTGCAATTGTTCTTCTCTTTATAATTCTTGATACTTTTAAATATTTATCTAATCTCATTTAGACTTCCCCTTTTTGATATTTTATACTACTTATAAAATTAAAAAATAAAAAACCTAGATATACATCCAGGTTTTCCAAATCATAGTAAATTATTTATTTACTATATCTTTAAATTCTTTACCAGCTTTAAATACTGGAACTATTGAAGCTGCAATTTGAATTTCTTCTTTTGTTCTTGGATTTCTTCCCATTCTTGCTGCTCTTGCTCTTGTTTCAAAAGTTCCGAATCCAACTAATTGAACTTTTTCACCTTTTTCTAATGTCTCTTCAATGCTTTCTATAATTCCTTTTAGAGCTGCTTCCGCATCTTTTTTTGTTAGATTTGATTTTTCTGCAATACTTGATATTAATTCTGATTTATTCACTTTTGTTACCTCCTTGTTATTGAATACACTTTTTAGTAGTGATTACACTATTAAATAGTTTATTCTTCACTAATTTTGAAATTCCTTCTTTTGGTTAATTTTTATTTTATAAATAAATTTATCGGCTTTTAGATTCGTTCCATAATCCGTCCATTTCTACAAGTGACATTGTATTTAAATCTAAACCCATATTACTTGCCTTTTCTTCTATGTACGCAAAGCGATTGATAAATTTATCTATAGTATAATTTACTGCAAATTCGGGGTCTATGTCAAGTAGTCTAGCAACATTTACTGTAGAAAATACCAAATCTCCCACTTCTTCTAGTATTTTTGCCCTATTATTGCCTTTATATACATCTTTAACTTCTCGCAATTCTTCTAACACTTTTTCCATGGCAGGTTCTACCGAGTCCCAATCGAAACCCACTTTTGACGCTTTTTGCTGAACTTTTTCTGCTCTCATTAACCCTGGCAAATTTTTTGGAACATGATTTAACGTATCTGTATAACTATTAAATCCCTTTTCTTTAATCTTAATATTTTCCCAGCTTTCTAAAACCTCTTTTGAATTCTTATTTTCTAGAACTTTAAATATATGTGGATGCCTGCTAATCATCTTATTCGTAATTCCTTTAATAACATCATTTATATTAAAATATCCATCTTCTTTCCCTATTTGCGCATGAAATACCACTTGAAGTAATACATCTCCTAATTCCTCAATAATATTATCTTCGTCCTTCTGATCTATGGCTTCCAAAACCTCGTAACATTCTTCAATGAGATATTTTTTCAAAGATTCATGGGTTTGCTCTCTATCCCATGCACATCCATTTTCCACTCTTAAGGTATTCATAACTCCAATTAAATCGTGGAAATCTTTTGTAGCTTCTAGGTCTTTTGGTATATATATTGAAGTTAGATAATCTATATCCTTTTGTCTATCTAACTCATATAGTTTTATTTTTCTAGTACTTTCTAATCCTTTTATACCTGCTGCTCTAACAAAATAAATCTCCATATCCTCTTTGTAATACTCAAGCAAGGCAAGTTTTACATCTGACGCTATAGAAATGCTATAAACTTGAGTTATTAAAAGTCCTACTCTTTTATCCAAAATTTGATTTTTCATATCAAAGGCATCTATAATTTTTAATCCTTCAATAGGATCTAGCTTTAAACTTTGAATTACAGCATCTATAAAGCTTACTGCTGGCAGAATCTCTATATCAATTTTTTCTTTTTCGCATAGATTTATCAATAGTTTAACGGAAGTTTCTGCAACAAGAGGATGACCTGGAACTCCATAAATTATATCTCCATATATTTCGTGTTTTTTGATAAGATCTTCTGCAATAGCCCTATATACATCATCAAAATTATTATATTCTTCATATCTATCATCATAGGTTTCAAATTGAATACATAATGATTTTAGATAATCTACAGTAGGATGTTTTTCTGTTCTCAAATAAATTTTTTTACCATTTTTAAGAATTTCAAGTGTCCCTATAGTTAGCGATTCAATGGATCCAGGCCCAAGTCCAACTATTTTAATCATTAGCTTTCACTCCTTTAATTGTTATTTACAACAAATTTATTTTTAATTTCTTTTAAAATTTCGTTTAAATTTTTTCTTAATATCTTCGTATTCAAATATTCTAAGAATTAAAATAAATATTACATAAACCATAACTCCTATAAGTATGGAAATTATGCAAGATAATCCCCTACTCATTGTATAATTATAGACAATAGCGTTGCTAAATACAACTGCAACTATCATTATACAAGCAGCAACCGTTGGTTTTACAAAAGCATCTATATGTTTTATCTTTATATTTAAACTTTTCTTTAATTCGTATATATTCAATAAACAGCTTGTAATATATCCCAATATAGTTCCTATAACTGCCCCATAGATATTTACAAATGAAAACGCAACTAATACATATGTTATAACAACCTTTACGATGCACCCTAGGGCTAAATTATATACTGGCCTATAATAATTACCTACGCTTTGAAGTATTGCAGTACTGGTTTGTGTTAAAATTACAAAAGGTATACAGATTGATATATATTTCAGAATTTCGTATCCTGATGTATCTTTCATAAAAACCAAATTCATTATAGGATAGGCCATAAAAAACAACCCTAAAGTTGATGGAATAGAGATTACATTAGATAATTTCAAAGCCATATTTACTCTTTTAACAAGTTCCACTCTTTTACCCAATGAAAATGCTTCTGCAATTATAGGCACTAGAGATGCGCATAGTGCCACAGAAATGGCCAAAGGTACATTCATCAGTGTAAACACCTTTCCAGTCAATTGGCCATACATCACCGCTGATTGTGTTTGAGAGAATCCTGCTTTCAAAAGCTGTTGTGGTACTAAAATTGAGTCTATTAATGACATAATAGTCCCAACTGCAGCACCCATAGATATTGGCAATGCGGCTTTACCTAAAACACCTAGAATATGCTTGCGCTTTGATTTTTTTCTTACTGGAAGCTCTTTTTTAACCTTAAAATATGTTGAAGCTAAATAAACGCTTCCCATCATTGAACCAACTAAGGTTCCAAGAGCTGCTCCTCCAGCTGCATATTCAATGCCCATTGGAAACAATAAATATGCGAACAAAACTCCAGCCACAACTCTTCCAACTTGTTCTACTATTTGAGAAATAGCAGTAGGTCTAACATTCTGAAGTCCTTGAAAAAAGCCCCTAAACGTACACATGATAGAAACAAAAATCGGTGCTATAGCTATTGCCAAAAAAGAATAATATGCTTTAGGATCCCATTTTAATATAATTATAAGAGGTTTTGCAAAAATTATCATAACCAAGGTAAATGTTGCACCCAATGCAATCATAAAAAAAAGTGTTTGTCTTAAAACTTGGTGGACTCCTTCTCTATCATTTTTAGCATTCATCTCCGCAATAATTTTAGACATAGCTATAGGTATCCCAGAGGCCACTGCAACAAAAAACATATATAGTGGATAAGACATCTGGTAGTAACCCATCCCCTCATCCTTTATAAGCGCTTGTATTGGAATTCTAAAAAATAGTCCTAAAAATCTAGCAAATAATCCTGCCACTCCAAGTATAATCGTCCCTTTTATCAATGAATGTTTCTTCATACTAACCTCCTTGTATTCATTCGATGTTTTCAATAATTACTGTCTCTGATTATAATTATTGAATTTAAGAGCTTATTATTACTTAAATGACAAAAAAAAGTATATATTACTGCAAATGTCTTTCACTTGCTTAGTAATATATACTTTTCGATTCTAATGCATTTATTGTTCCATTTGTTTTCCTAGAAAAGATGCTGCGGTCTCAGCTAATTTTAATTCTAAATTTCCAAATTTAATTTCTGACTCTGTCGATATTATTAGTACTGCTCCAATTGCATCACCTTCTGTTATTATAGGTGCAATTACTTGCGCATTGTATTTGTTCTCCATTTCATCTTCATACAATGATATGACTTTTTCAAAGCCTTCACCTAAGACAACGGCTTTTCTATTTTCCATTGCTTTTTCTAAATCAATACTAACTTTTTTATCAACATACTCTTTTTTAGGACCACCACTTACGGATATTATGTTATCTTTATCGCATATAACTATTATGTTACCTATAGTTTGTTGTAATGATTCGGCATATTCTCTAGAAAACTCGCTTAATTCACCTATTGGTGAGTATTTCTTTAAAATAACTCCACCTTCTCTATCCGTAAATATTTCTAATGGATCTCCTTCTCGTATCCTAAGAGTTCTCCTTATTTCTTTAGGTATTACAACCCTTCCTAAATCATCTATACGTCTTACTATTCCTGTTGCTTTCATTTAAATATTCCTCCTTATATAAAATAATATATAATATACTAGCTCTCTTATTATCTTTCTAAACTTGGAATTTTATGCACATTTGTATATGTTTAATTTAAATTTAAAAAATAAAAATATGCTACTACAAGTGTAGCTCGTTTTTCTAAGTAATTTTTATCAATATTTCAGACCCTACATTAAAATATAGAAGCAAAAAAATAAAGAATACCCTTATGTTTAAAGGTATTCTTTATAATATTTAAAATTCTATAGATTTTTAGGATAATTCGTTATGTTAGCTTCTGTTTGCCATACTTTCATCTTTGCTGCCCATGCACTTTCTTTTCCAGTTTTTATAAGTTCTTGTTCTATTGTCGCTTTTACTGCTGTAAAAGCTTTTGGTTTAGATGATTTTTTTTCAATCATTTTTATTATATGCCATCCAAATTGTGTTTGAACAGGTTCTGATACGGTACCTGATGGTAACTTAAGAGCTGCTGCCATAAAAGTAGGATCCAATGTAGTATCAGTGAACTTTAGAGTTCCTAAATCTCCGCCTTTGTCCTTAGTTGCATCCGTACCTTTTGCTTTGGCTACAGTAGCAAAAGCTTCACCAGCGTCTAACTGCTTCTTAATAGCTACAGCTTCTGCTTGTGTTGGAACCAAAATATGAGCTATATGAATAGTACCCTCTGAAAACTCAGTTAAATTACTATTGTAGTATTCTTTCTCCTTAGCTTCTGTAGTTGTAACACCTTTTGTAACTTCTGTGTATAAAACGTCTTGAATAACACTTGGCCTTATTCTTGCTTTTAGTGCTTCTTCTGTAAGGTTTGCCTGAGCTAATGCTTCCTTATACTTAGCGTCTGTGCCTAAGCTCTTTTTAATTTGTACTAATTGCGCGTTAATTTCTTCATTTAATTTAGCTTCAGTAGGTACTAGTTTTAGCTTTGTTGCTTCATAATTTACTATTTGCTCTGTAATTAGCCCTTGTACTATCTGATCTTTTTGAGTTGCTAATTGAGCCATAGCCTCAGTATTAGTTGCATAATTTGCACCGTACTGTGTTACAAGTTGTGCTTTAACACCAACTAATTGTTCATCCACCTGTCCTCTAGTCACTTTAGCATCGAAAACCTTCGCTACGGTGCTTTTAGAAATTCCTTCTGGTGTTTTTTCAATCATATTACAGCCAATTAACGATGTAGCAACCATAGTTATTAAAGCAGCAATAATTATTTTTTTTACGTTTTTCATATTAATTTCCCCCATTCTATATGTAATATCGTCATTTTTGATTTCATTGCGATACCCATTAATTTTAACACAAATTTACTTTATTTCAACTATACTTTTTATATAACATGTTATCTCTATGAGATTTGCAAGAACCTCTTCTTCGTTTGAATCTTTAATTTTATAAGCAAAAGCTGGCGCGCTCCCTAACTTAAATACAATACTTTTATTATATTTAGTAACCAAGGCTTTAACTAGTTGCTGATTTATTCTGGCACTGTTTTCAAATTGTAGTATTATCTCCTCCTTTACTTCTTTTACATCTATTATTCCCACTTGGGCTGATATACATCTAAGATAAGCAATATTCATAAGATTTGCTACACTTTGCGGTATGTCTGAGAACCTATCCTCTATTTCCTCTTGTATATCTAACATATCAACGCGTGATTCAATAGCTGCAATTTTCTTATAAATCTCAATCTTTTGCATCTCATCTTCAATATAGGTTCCTGGAATATATGCATCTATTTTTATTTCAACAGATGTTTCTATAGGCTCTTTTTCTACATCACCTCTTATTTTCTTCACTGTCTCTTCCAGCATCCTACAGTATAAATCGTAACCTACCGCAGCCATATGGCCATGTTGGGCCCCGCCCATCATGTTTCCTGCACCCCTAATTTCAAGATCTCTCATTGCTATTTTAAAACCTGACCCAAGCTCCGTAAAATCCTTAATTGCTTTAAGTCTTTTCTCAGCCACCTCAGTTAAAACCTTATCTTTTTTATAAGTAAGATACGCATAAGCTATTCTATTTGACCGGCCAACTCTACCTCTTAATTGGTAAAGCTGAGAAAGTCCCATCTTGTCCGCTTCATAAATTATTATTGTATTTGTGTTTTGGATATCTATTCCTGTCTCAATAATGGTGGTGCATATTAATATGTCATACTTATTCTCCATGAAATCTACCATAACAGATTCTAATTCCCTTTCTGTCATTTGACCATGTCCAATGCATATTCTAGCTTCTGGAATAAGCTCTCCTATATATGCCGCCATATCTTTGATAGTTTCCACTCTATTGTAGACAAAAAAAACCTGGCCCTGTCTATTTATTTCTCTTAATACCGCATCCCTTATTAGTTGATCATTAAACTCCACAACATAGGTTTGTATTGGATAACGCTCTTCAGGTGGTGTTTCAATTACACTTATGTCGCGAACTCCTGTGAGGGACATATGCAAGGTTCTTGGTATTGGTGTTGCTGTTAAAGTAATTACATCGATATTCTTCCTTAAACTCTTTATTTTTTCCTTATGTGTAACACCAAACCGCTGTTCCTCATCAATAATTAATACACCTAAATCTTTAAATTTTACATCTTGCTGAATTATTCTGTGGGTTCCTATTAGTATATCCACATTTCCTTCTTTTGTAGCCTTAATTACAATTTTTTGCTGAGCTGGTGTTCTAAATCTACTTACCATCTCAACTTTTATTGGGAAATCCGAAAATCTTTTAGTAAGATTTTTATAATGTTGCTCAGCTAAGATAGTAGTTGGCACTAAAAACGCTACTTGCTTTCCATCCATAACTGCTTTAAACGCCGCCCTTATGGCCACCTCTGTCTTGCCATATCCAACGTCCCCACATATTAATCTGTCCATTGGTTTATCCGATTCCATATCTTTTTTTATCTCCTCAATTGCTATTAATTGATCTGGAGTTTCATCAAATGGAAATTCTTCTTCAAATTGTTTTTGCCAAACAGTATCCTTACTATATTTGTGTCCCTTAAGTGTAGCCCTTGCTGCATAAAGCTTAACCAAATCTTCTGCAATGTCTGCAATAGAATTTTTAACCTTATTTTTAGCCTTTACCCATTCTGCTCCACCTAGTTTACTGATTTTTGGTGCTTTGCCTTCGCTACCAATATATTTTTGTACCAAATCAAGTTGTTCCACTGGAACGTAGAGGGTATCACCAGAATTATAGCTAAGTTCTAAATAATCTCTTTTATGGTCATGAACCTCCAATTGCTTAATTCCTTTGTATACACCTATACCGTGATTTACGTGAACAACATAGTCTCCCAATTTAAGTTCCGTAAAACTTATAAGTTTACTTACACCCTTTTTACTCGCTCGACTAGTAGTCTTTCTTTTGGCTCCACCAAAAACCTCTTTATCTGATATAACGCACACTCGCAGCTGTGGATATTCAAAACCTTTTAATTGATTACCAAATGTTACAACAACTTGACCAAACTCAATTTCAGCTACACTATCTTTGTATACACTATCAATGCCTCTATCCTTAAGTGTACCTATAAGTCTCTCGCCTCTAGTTCGCGTGCCAGAAAGTATTACAGTCTTATAGCCTTTACTTTTTTTATCCTTTATATCCTCAATAAGCATATCTAACTGGCCATGGTAATCATAAGTTGTAATTTGAGAAAAAGATATTATGCACTTTGGCTTAAGCCTTTGTATAGTTTTAGCAATAGCACTTAAGGTCATAACTTCTCGACTTTCTAAATCCCCATATATCTGTTCCTTATTAATTAAAACTTCCGCTTGTTTAGGCAGTATGTTGCCACGTCTTAAAAGATTCTCATAATTTTCTTCAAACTCAAAATACACACTATCTAATTTACCTATACACCTTTGTACATCATCAACTACTATAAATGCTTCTGCCATATAGTCCAAAAAAGTAGATGTAGTATCATAAAAATAAGGCATGTAGCTATCAATGTCTTTAAAACTCCAGGTTTCTTTAAGTGACTCTAAGTTGACACTAACTAAAGAAGTTATTTTTTGAATAATCTCTCGATCCTTTTTTTTACTAAAACTACCTAATACAATATCTAAATCTTCCTGTATTTTGTTATATCCTTTTTCCCTAATTTCCTGAGTTAGTATTATTTCCTTAGCTGGAAATATCTCTATTTTCTTTACCTTATCAATACTCCTCTGAGTCTCACTATTAAACGTCCTTATGGAGTCTATTTCATCATCGAAGAGTTCAAGCCTAAAAGGAAGCGCAGCTATAGGGGGATATAAATCAATGATTCCTCCCCTTATAGAAAATTGGCCTTTAGTCTCTACTCTATCTACTCTTTCATATCCACATTCAATTAATTTCTGTGAAAAATCATTTAAATTTAAAGTAGCTCCTACCGATAATTTGAAAATGTATTTTTTGAGCAAATTCAAAGGCATATATTTAGCCGCCAAAGCCTCAATACATGTAATTATTATTTTTTTACCACTTTCAGTAATCTTTTTTATAACTTTAAGTCTTTCCCATCGAAGATCTCCAGATATCGCATCCGCATTATAAAAACCCATTTCTCTAGTTGGAAAATAATATACATTATTTACATAAAAAGATAAGTCATCATAAATATTTTTAGCCTCTACATCACTATGAGTCAAAATTAATATGGATTTATCTAAATCTTCATATACACCATTCACTAAATAATTCTTAGCTGATTCTGAAAGCCCATATATGCCAATTGGGAATGCTTTTTTTTCTACATTTTTTATAATATCCTTAAATTGATCACTCTCTTTTAAAGGCTTCATAAGCCCACTCAGTCTCATGTTAACACCTCTCACTCACAACGTAAATATATAAATAATCTTCTAATAATTTCATTTATGCATTAAACCCATTATATTGGTCCATAGCCTGTATACATCCTTTTTCAATTATAGTTTCGGTAGCCTTTATACTAGCTTCAAAGGTCCTTTCTACAAGTATTCGTTCTTCTTTAGAGAACCTGCTTAAAACATGAGATACTAGATCTTTTTCTGGTTTTCCTACTCCGATTTTTATTCTTTGAAATATGTCCGACGACATGTTTGCAATAATGCTTTTTATCCCATTATGTCCACCAGCGCTACCTTTACTTCTTATTCTTAATTTACCTGCATCCAAACTAATATCATCATAAATTATGATGATATTTTCATTAGGAATCTTATAAAAAGAAGATGCTTCGCGTACACTTTCTCCACTTAAATTCATATATGTACTAGGTTTCAAAAGAATAACTTTCTCAGATGCTATGTTAATTTCCGCACACTTACCTTTAAATTTTATCCTATTAATTGAAACATTATACTTATTTGCTATTAAATCAATAACATCAAATCCTACGTTATGTCTTGTATGTCTATATTCATCTCCAGGGTTTCCCAGTCCAACTACCAAGTACATTGTTACCTCCAAATATTATTATGTTTATGTAGTATATCTATTACATAATTATTTTATTTCCTTTAGTCTAGCTCAAATAAATAACAAGTCAGTATTCTAATCTATTTTTTTCATGTAACTTACATATAATATTATACCAAAAAAATACTTTAATCCACAACAAATACCTTATATTATATGTTTTATCATTAGTTTTATTTTAGTTGAGAGAGAACTATGTTAATATTTTTAATTTTACCACTTCTCCAAATCGTGCATGATACATGGCTTCCTATTTTGTAAGTCTCCAAAACATTACTTAAATCCTCCATATTTTTAACAATGGTATCACCTATTTTAATTATAATATCGGTAGGCATAATGCCAGCTGTAGCTGCTCCACTTCCACGAATAACTTCCTGTACATATACTCCCCCTACACCATCATTATCTTCCGGTTTTGCAACTAATCCATAAATACCAATAGACGGTCTAATAACTTTACCATAAGCCATCAAATCTTTAATAATTCCTGTGACTTCATTTATATTAATAGCAAAACCCATTCCAAGAATTCCATCATCCGGGCTAATATTATAACTATTTATACCAATAACTTCTCCATTTACATTACATAATGCTCCACCACTGTTACCTTGATTTATAGCTGCATCAGTTTGTATTACTTTATATAAAGTTTGTTCTCCAGTTTTTTTATCCACCATATTAGTTTTTCTGTCCATTGAACTTATAATACCTGCAGTAACCATTTCTGAAAATCCTTCTCCTAGTGGATTACCAATGGCAATAGCTAAATCTCCAACATTAATCTTTGATGAATCACCAAATTTTGCAATAGGAAGATTGGTAGCTTGAACTTTTATAACTGCCAAATCTGAAATAGCATCTACGCCCACTACTTTTGCTTTAAGCACATTATTATTACTTAGCTTTACTTTTATTTCACTTGTTCCTTCAACTACATGATAACTTGTGATAATATAACCATCGCTCTTAAATATAATTCCTGAACCACTTCCACCAGGCGTATCCCACAATTCTTCTTTTTTATTACTAATCCCAACCACTGCTGGTGCTACCTTTTGTATAACTTGTGAAATATGATTATCATATAGCCCTTGAATTTTTTTATCTCCTAAAGTGCTTGAACTTAAATTACCACTAGACTCTTTTGCCACTTTATCTTTATCAATTACATAATGTGCTGTTATTCCCCCAGATAGGGCTGCTATTAGTATAAAAATAAATACTCTAAGGATAACTTTAAAATAATTTTTTTTATTATTTTTTCTGAATTTAATTTCACCAAAGATATCCTTGTCAGAATCCGCATTCTTCCAAATACCATCTTTTACTTCTTCATAAAATTCATATCTATTCTTATTATTCATAGCATCACCCCCTGTCGGTATGATTTTTTTAAAACCAAGCAAATATATTGTAATATTTCAGTTCAATTGTAAATTATCTTACTTTTGCTAATGTAAACGTAAAATAAACACCATTATCCTTATTCTCAACCCATATGTCTTCCTGTAATTGAGTTATTATATTTCTCACTATGGATAATCCAAGTCCAGTACTATCTTTTACTGTTCTTGATTTATCTGCTTTATAAAATCTATCCCAAATGCGTAATAAATCTTCCTCTGCTATTTGTGGACCGTCATTAAACACGGATATAAAGGCTTTCCTTCCCTTAACTTTCGAACTAATCTTTATTTTTCCACCTTCATTGACATATTTTATTGAATTATCTAATAAATTTGTTATTACTTGAACTAACCTATCTTTATCTCCCGCTACAAATAAATTATCTTCATCAAAACATACATCTACAGATGCTCTTTTTTCTTTTATTTTTGTCTCATTTTTTATAACGGTAAGTCTAATGATTTCATTAATATCCACTTCCATAATCCTTAAACTAAACTCCCCCGCTTCAATTGCAGACATATCTAATAAGTCATTTACGAGCCTCGTTAATCTTTGTATTTCTTCATATGCAATAGATAAATAGTATTTTTCCTTTTCCTCTGGAATTACTCCATCTAGTATTCCACCAATAAATCCCTTAATAGATGTTATAGGAGATCTTATCTCGTGTGATACATTTGATATAAATTCACGTCTGTTTTTCTCGTTTTTCTCTACAGAATCTGCCATAAAATTAAATGTTTGAGCGAGTTCCCCTATTTCATCATTTGATTTTAAATAAACTCGCTTATTCACATCCCCATTAGATATCCTTCTAGCTACAGAATTAATCTCCGCTAAGGGTTTTATAATTATTTTTTGAGAAAAATAGTATATAACTATGCAAGAAAATATTATTGCAAAAATTGCAGATATCCAAATTATTTGATAAACCCGTTTTAAAGATGCACTTATTTCTTCAATGGAGTTGTATAATATTATTGCTCCCTTAAAGCTACCTGACTCAGTCATTATGGGTGTACCGTAAACCCTTACAGTTTTATCAAATATTCCAGCATAAGGTCCTGTATTTTCAAAAGTGTTCCCAAGTCTAAGCTGCTCTAGTTCCGAAGTAAAAACCCGTTTTCCCATAAATTCTTTTTGTTCTTTGTTCGATACAGCATAAACATAACCGTAGCTATCAATAAGCCAAATATCTGACTTTATATACCCCGCAATTATGGTTATTGTATTATTTACTTCTTCAGACGTAGCGTCTCCAGTCATGTACTGCATGGCAAGCCCCTGTATCATATATGACTTATCCAAAAATTGTGCTTTTCGCTCTTCGAAAAAATAATTTTGGAACCAGTAAGACAAAAATGACGCAATAATTATTAAGCTAATGGAAATTATAATAGCATAGGTGGCTAGCATTTTAGAAAATAGTCCTTTTTTCACCATCTATTTGACCTCAAATTTATATCCAACTCCCCAAACGGTTTCTATCTGCCAATTTGGTCCTCCTTGAAGTTTTTCTCTTACCCTTTTAACATGCACATCAACAGTTCTAGAGTCTCCAGGATAATCGTACCCCCAAACCTCACATAACAATTGTTGCCTAGTAAAAACCCTATTTTTATTAAGCGCTAAATAGTGTACTAATTCAAATTCTTTAGGTGGCATTTTTACCTCATTACCTTTATATGTAACGTTATAAGAATTAATATCAATTTCTAAGTCCTCGAAATTTAAAACCTCTTTACCACCATTATCCAAATTATAACGTCTAAGCACTGCCTTTACTCTTGCAATTATTTCTTTTGGTTCAAACGGCTTTACTACATAATCATCCGCCCCCAGTTCTAGCCCTAATACCTTATCAAAGGTTTCTCCTTTGGCTGTAAGCATAATAACCGGTGTTTCGTGCTCTTTTCTGATCCATTTAAGCACATCTATCCCGTCAATATAAGGTAACATTATATCTAAAAGAACTAAATCTGGTTTATAACTTAAAAAAGCTTCTTGTGCAGCTCTGCCATCATGAACTACTTTTGTTGCATACCCTGAGCTTTCAAGATACATCTTAATAACCTCAGCAATATTTTTATCATCATCAACTATTAATATTTTTCCTATAGATCCTTCCATAACTGTACCTCCGATTTATTTTTTCCTATTTTATTTTCATCATTTAATTTTATTTTTTATTTTTTTATTTTTCAAAAATAGCTAGTTTAATTACTAATTTATTATTTTAAGATTTCTTATGAATAATTCACCTTATCACTAATCTATCATACTTTACCACTAACTGATTAGTTTTTTTAAAATGTTACAAATTATTCACCTATTTAGATAAACAATTTAAGTACTTTGCATTCCACATATTTATATATAGTATAGTCATTATCTCACTATTATATAAATAGCGTTAGCAAATTTCATTAAAAAAATTATTAAACCCAATTAATATTTAAACATAATATAAAAAAATAGCGATGCGCAATTATAAAAATAATTGCGCATCACTATTTTAGAATATGTTTTTATAATAAATTTGTTTCTTCCTCAAATAACTTACTTACAGAAACATCCTCATATATTCTCTTTATAGCCTCAGCCAAAATTGGTGCTACAGATAATGTAGTGAATTTTGAGCATTGCTTTTCTTCTGGCACATCAATGGTATTTAATATTATTAATTCTTTTATTACTGAATCCTTTATTCTTTGAATAGCAGGCCCAGATAGTACTCCATGACTACAACAAGCATAAACTTCTTTTGCTCCGAGTTTTACTAAAGCATTAGCTCCATTAGTTATTGTACCTGCAGTATCTATCATATCATCCATCATGATAACAGTTTTTCCCTTAATATCACCTATTACATTCATAATCTCAGCAACATTAGCTTTTGGTCTTCTCTTATCAATTATAGCAATAGTCGCATGTAATTTATCTGCAAATTTTCTTGATCTAGCAACACTCCCAAGGTCTGGTGCAACTACGACCACATCATCTCTATCTTTAAATCCATGTTCTATGTAATATTTTGCAAGTATAGGTGTTCCCGTTAAATTATCAACAGGGATATTAAAATATCCTTGAATTTGAGCTGCGTGTAGGTCCATAGTAAGTACCCTATCTGCTCCTGCAGTTGTTATAATATCTGCCACAAGTTTCGCAGTGATTGGGTCTCTAGCTTTTGCTTTTCTATCTTGCCTTGCGTATCCATAATATGGTATAACAGCGGTTATTCTTCCTGCTGAAGCTCTTTTAAATGCATCAATCATAATAAGTAATTCCATTAAATTGTCATTTACTGGAGCATTGGTTGATTGAACAACAAATACATCTGCTCCTCTAACAGTTTCGTGAATATTAACATTTATTTCTCCATCACTAAAAGTTCCTACCTGTGAAGATCCAACTGGTAATCCAAGTATATCAGCTATATCTGAAGCTAATTTTGGGTTTGAGTTTCCTGTGAAAATCTTAATATTTTTACCGTGATGTATCATATGTAGTCCTGATTTCCAAAATTGTAACAAATCATATTTTAATGTGATTTATATAAATTTTCATTCTACTTTCTAAATAGAATAGCAGTATCATAAGATCCAACTGTTTTTATGTCCCTCTTTTACTGCAGAAATCAGTTTTTCACCTCCCCTTATAATTTACTTATTAAAAATTGTTCATTGAAATTTTATTTGCTATGTCCACTTCTCACTACCCAGTTGTCAATATTCTTCTGCTTCGCTCTAGCTATTGCCAGTGCATTATTAGGAACCTCACTAGTAATTGTAGAACCAGCAGCGGTATATGCATTATCATTGATTTTTACAGGTGCTACCAAATTAGTATTGCAACCTATAAAAACGTTATTGCCTATTATAGTTTTGGATTTTACCTTTCCATCATAATTTACAACCACAGTTCCGCAGCCGAAATTACATCCACTTCCAACCTCTGCATCTCCTATATAAGTAAGATGAGATACCTTTGTATTATCCCCAATAGTTGATTTTTTAATTTCAACAAAATCTCCTATTCTAGCATGTTTACCAATACTACTTTCTGGCCTAATGTACGCAAAAGGTCCCACTGTAGTTCCCTCACCTATCTTGCTTTCAATTACTACAGAACTTTGAATGGAAATCCCATTTCCTAGAATACTATCTGAAATTCTATTATTCGGATATAGAACACAATCTTCTTTAATGATAGTCTTGCCTTGAATTACATTACCTGGATATATAATAGTATCTTTTCCTATTGTAACTTCACAGTCAATGTAAGTGCTTCTCGGGTCAAATATTGTAACCCCATTTTCCATATGGTGTACGTTTATTCTTCTTCTCATAATCGCCTCGACATCTGCAAGCTCTACTTTAGAATTAACAGCAGTAATTTCATCTACTGACGCATTAAAAGCTCCTACCTTAAATCCACCATTTTTCAGGATACCAATGACATCCGTTAAATAGTATTCCTTTTGTGCATTATTATTATTTAACTTTTCCAAACTATTTAGTAGTTCTTCTATATCAAAACAATACATTCCTGAATTTATTTCTCTAACTAGTATTTCACCTTCAGTGCAGTCTTTAAACTCAACTATTTTTTCGACTTCACCATTTTCATCTCTAATTATTCTTCCATATTTTTCAGGTTCATCCATCTTTGATGTTAGTATAGTAGCTTTAAAATCACCTTTTTCATGGTAATTTAATAGTTTACTAACAGTCTCTTTTGTAATTAGTGGGCCATCTCCAACAAATATTGCTACTGTGCCAACAGATCCTGAGATAAATTCTTTAGCACACATTACTGCGTGTCCTGTCCCTAACTGCTGTTTTTGGACAGAATAACTAATCTTTCTATCTTCTGTTCCTTTTTTTACCTGATCAGCGCCTTTTCCAATTACTACATTAACCTTTTCAATATCTGCACTTCTCATAACATCAATAACATGATTTATCATTTCTTTTCCACAAACTTTATGCATAACTTTAGGAGTATTAGAGTTCATTCTCTTTCCTTCACCTGCCGCTAATATTATAGCGCATTTATACAAATAAAACACCTCTTTATATAATAATTCGACACCTTTATACATTATATTATATTAACTTCTATCTAAACACTTTTCACGTTACATTTTATATTATATTTTATATTATATTTAATTGCAACCGACCTCGGATTTTTTAGGTGTTTTTCTTCAAAAAAAATAAAAAGGGGTTTCCCCCTTTTATTTATACTTCTACATTTTCTATTACATTTTCTATTACTTTTTCTACTACTTGTACTACAGGTTCTTCACCCTTAACTTTTTCATACTCTTCCAAAATAGCTGTTTGAATCTTTTCTCTTGTTTGAGTATTTATTGGATGTGCTATGTCCTTGAATTCTCCATCTGGAGTCTTTCTACTTGGCATAGCAATAAAAAGTCCACTTTGTCCTTCTATAACTTTAATATCATGAACAACAAATTCATTATCAAAAGTTATCGATACAATCGCTTTCATTTTACCCTCTGTAGCTATTTTCCTAATTCTAACGTCTGTAATTTCCATACACTCCACCTCCAAGTTGCGTTATAATTATATATATTTCTATATAACTTTGGTTTTTCCTTCTTAATTTGTAAATAAATATTAAATATTTAGAATATTACGCTTTTTCGAGGAATTTCGATGGAGTGAGTTCAGATTTACCTTCGTCATTTATTCCCTTAAACTGAATAATTGATATATATTCTTCTATTAATTTATGCCCTGTTTCAATGTTATCAACGAAAATGCCTATACCTAGAAGTTCACTTTCAAACTCTTTAAGTAAGTTAATTATACCCTTTGCAGTTCCTCCAGCTTTCATAAAGTCGTCTATAAAAATACATTTACTGCCCTTTTTTATGGATTTTCTTGAAAGAGACATAGTTTGCATTCTGTTACTAGAACCAGATACATAGTTTATACTAACAGTACTGCCCTCAGTAACTTTTGGATCACGTCTTACTATAACTAATTGAACACCTAACATTTTAGCCACTTCATAAGCTAATGGTATTCCTTTAGTTTCCACTGTTACTACATAATCTATATCAAGCCCACTAAAAGCAGATGCAAGGATTACTCCTGCTTTATGCACTATTTGTGGATTATACACAATATCCGTCATATATATAAAATTTCCTGGAATTACTCTATCTTTTTGTATTAAAATCTTACATAATTCCTCTGCAAATATTCTACTTTCTTGATTTGATACTCCACAAATATATTTTACCCCACCCGATGCACCTGCTACAGTTTCCACTCTTCCCATAGCTAACTCACTCAATGTTTCACGAACAATAACAATATCTTCACTAATTGTGGACTTAGCTGCGTTAAATAGTTCTGTAAACATTTTCAAATTAATTGTCTTGTTGGGGTTTTCAGTTAATATTTTAGTAATACCTGCAATTCTTTGATTTCTACTATATTTATTCATAATATATCACCCATATCTTTATTTTACGAATTTTACCTTGTAAAAATTATAATATCATTCGTATTTTAATTGTAAATCTTTTTTAGCTTTATTACAATGCTTATATAATAAATTTCAAAAATTAGTTAATTTTAATAACAAGATTTATCGATAGTTATTACTTTTATATCTTTATAAAAGTATAATCATAAAAATATTATGTATAATATGTATAATTTTTTTATCATTTTGTATATAATTAAGAAGTAGCTTTTATGGCAAATAACCTGTTAAAGATGACTTAAATACATTTATTTGATATAATCACTACTAATGCAACTTGCATATACTAAATAAGTATAATTATTTCTAAGGAGTTGATTTAATGTCTTTTGATTTTATAAAAGATAAAAATAAAAAAATTCATTTCATCGGAATCGGTGGTATAAGTATGAGCGGACTTGCTGAGATACTTATAAAAAATGGATATACGGTTTCCGGATCTGATATGAACTCATCACACATAACAAACAAACTTAAACAAAATGGTGCCAAAATTTTTATAGGCCATAATGGCGATAACATAAAGAATGTTGATTTAGTTGTTTATACTGCTGCTATTTCTCCTGATAATCCTGAATTTATTAAAGCACGGGATCTAAATATACCTTTAATGGATAGAGCTGAGTTTTTAGGTCAAATTATGAAGGGTCATAAGTATAATGTTGCTGTATCAGGTACACATGGCAAAACTACAACGACTTCCATGCTCGCTCACATTGTTTTAAACGAAGATGTGGACCCTACCATACTAGTAGGTGGCGAATTGGATGCCATCGGCGGTAATGTTTTAGCTGGAAACAGTGACTATTTTATTACAGAAGCCTGTGAGTATAAGGCATCATTCTTAAAGTTTTTTCCTTATATAGGTACAATATTAAATATAGATGCAGATCACCTAGATTATTATAGAGACATAAATCACATTAAAGATACCTTTAAAAAGTTTATTAACATTATACCTAAAGAAGGTTATCTCGTTGCAAATATAGACGATGAAAATGTTAAAACTATTCTCAAAGATAATGACTATAAATGTACTATAATTACTTATGGAATAAAAAATGGAAAGCTTAAAGCAAAAGATATTAGCTATAATGAATTAGGTTGTGCCACATTTGATGTATATAAAGATGGTCACATGTTATTTCAAATAACTCTTAATGTTCCAGGTCAACATAATGTTTTAAATGCTCTTGCAAGTATAGGAACTTCCTTAATTCTTAATTTTTCAAAAAACTCAATTATTGAAGGCCTTTCTAGTTTCAGAGGTACCCATAGGCGATTCGAGCTAAAAGGTACTAAAGATGGCGTAACAGTTATTGACGATTATGCTCATCATCCTACAGAAATTAAAGCAACTTTAAGCGCTGCAAAAAATTATCCTCATAATAAAATTTATTGTGTTTTTCAACCCCATACTTATTCAAGGACTTTAAGCTTATTTGAAGATTTCTCAAATTCCTTTTATGACATGGATAATTTAATACTAGCAGATATTTATGCTGCCAGGGAAAAAGATACTGGTCTGGTAAGCTCAAATATGCTTGGAGATAGAATAAGAGAGAAAAATGTTAATTGTGTCAATTTCCATAGTTTTGATGAAATTGTTTGTTATCTTAAAACCAATTTAAAAAGTGGTGATATTCTTATTACAATGGGTGCAGGAGACGTCGTTAAAATCGGTGAAATGTACTTAAAATAAAAAAATAAAAGATCATGGGCAATTTTGTCTATGATCTTTTATTTTCTATTTTTTGTTAATTCACTAAGTTTAATTTTTCCAATTATTTTGCTTCTCGCAAAATTTTATATCTACAAAAAACTCTTTATCACTTACTTCAATATATATTGTACTATAATCAATTTCAAAATTTGCGATACTTGAATGTATTCCACTATCATTCAACAAATGTATGGTACATATATTATTATTCTCTATAATGCAAAATCTAAAAAACATTTTTTTAACCATTGGAAATTGAATTCTAGAATTTATGTACTTAGGTAGATTATCAAAATATATGTTCACACATCTATCCTCAATTGGAATTATAAGATCAATGTTTTGTTTATCCTTTTGAATTTCTTTTATTTCAAAATCACTTTTTATTTTCAAACCCGTTTTTTCATATATCATATAACACCTCTAATAAAAATTTTATATAAATATTTTAATAACCAAAAATAGCATTATGTTTATAATACTAAAGAATTATTGCTTTATACAAGGTATTTTTAGTAATTTTTTAATATTGAATTTCTTTCACATTTAATATTATTTTTTTAAAATTATATTGCGTAAAAACATCAGTCTTCGGTTACACTAAAAACGAAAAAATATTTTGGAGGTATATATTATGAAAAATTTTTTAGTTTCCGCTATAGTAGATATAATAATAATTTTTTCTTCATACTTTTTGTTTAGAAGTATTATAAGTGGACCTACTCGTCATAGGTTATATGAAAAATTCATGGGTTCTTTCGCAAAGTTTGTAATTACTATTTTTGTAGCAAGTGTTCTGGTTACTTCCCTCACAGCTCTAGTTTTATACAAAACACAATATATAGTATATATAAATATAATAACTCCTGCCTTAGTTTCTATACTCGTAGGTTTTGTTATGTCTACCGTACCTACTAGAGGCACAGGAGATAAAGAAAAGGATTCTCAAAAATAAGATAAGCATTAATTTTCTTTGTTAATAAAACATGTCCCTATACTGTTGACATTTAACCGTCTTTTGTATATAATAAATCTTGTGTTCAATAAGTGGAATTTATAAATTCGTAAATTTCTTTTCTTATTCAGAAAATATTGTTGACATTTATACATTTATTTTGTATAATAATTCTTGTCTTCGGGGTGTAGCGCAGCTGGGAGCGCGCGTGGTTTGGGACCATGAGGTCGCAGGTTCAATCCCTGTCACCCCGACCAAAAAAAGAGTTGCCATTAGGTAACTCTTTTTTTATTATAGATTTTCACTTTTAAAAATGTATAAAATTATTCGTTTCTGACAAAATAAATAACAGCCTACCATTTCATTTGTTTTTAAATATTATTTTAAAACTATTACATAACTAACAATCTAGGAGTGATTATTTTGGATAAAAAGTATAATGAAATTTTTAAAATATTGATTAAATCTTATTATGAAGGTAACTTTGAAAACGAAGTACAGAAATTACTCTCTAATGATAATATTAATAAAGAAGAATTGAGTGCTATAATTTCTTCCCTTTGTGGAGTCAACGTAGACTTTTCTGTGAATTACATAAATGATTTGAAGAAAGCTATTTTATCTTATGAAACAAATCATAAAGTTGTAAATAAAATAAAACATTGCAGCATGGATTGCTCTGATAAGTCTGGAAAGACTAAGTGTCAATCTTCATGTCCATTTGATGCCATATTAATTGATAAAAATAATAATACTACCTATATTGATAATGATAAATGCACCGACTGTGGTTTTTGCGTGGAAGCATGCCCGAGTGGTGCCTTACTCGATAAAATTGAGTTTATTCCCCTCATAAATTTGTTAAAGGGAAATACTAAAGTAATAGCAACTGTAGCACCAGCTATTACAGGTCAATTTGGTGAAAATGTTAATGTCGACAAACTTAGAACTGCTTTTAAAAAAATTGGATTTACAGATATGATTGAAGTTGCATTTTTTGCAGATATGCTCACATTAAAAGAAGCCGTAGAATTTGATGAACTCGTTAAAACAAAAGAAGATTTAATGATTACCTCTTGCTGTTGCCCAATGTGGGTTGGCATGGTAAAGAAGGTTTACCACAATCTAATTAAATATGTTTCTCCCTCAATTTCTCCCATGATCGCCTCAGGTAGAATTCTAAAACAATTAAACCCTGACTGCAAAGTAGTCTTTATAGGTCCCTGTATTGCAAAAAAAGGTGAAGTTAAGGAAAAAGAACTTTTAGGTGATATAGATTATGTACTCACTTTCGCAGAGCTTAATAATATTTTTGATACATTGAATATAAACCCAGAAAAGCTTGAAGAAGATACATCAACTGAATACGCTTCTAGAGGTGGTAGACTCTATGCACGAACAGGAGGAGTATCTATCGCAATTGGAGACGTTATAAAAAAATTATTTCCTGAAAAACATCATTTATTCAATGCTATTCAAGGTAATGGTGTAAAAGAATGTAAAGAGTTACTTACTAAAGCTCAAAATGGAGATGTTAATGCAAATTTCATTGAGGGTATGGGTTGTGTTGGTGGATGCGTCGGGGGCCCAAAAGCTTTGATTGACGTTAGTCTTGGGAAAAGTAGAGTAGATAAGTTTGCAGAAGACTCAAAAATTAAAACCTCTATAGATAGTGATTGCATGAATGAAATTCTGAGTAGAATTGGAATAAATGCTACTGAAGACTTCAAAGATAAAAACAAAATTAAAATATTCAACAGAGATTTTTGATTAGATTTTATAATATAAATAAAAGTTAAAATATGATACAATATGTTGTGATTAAGGTAATTTATTCTTTATAGGGAGGTTTTTATGAAAGCATTGTTTGAATATATAAGTGAAAGAGATATTAAAATACTCAGAATTATAAATAATTCTTGGAAATGTAGATTTTTAGATATTATAATGCCATGTATGACTTACTTAGGCTCTTTCCCTTTTATGTTTATATTTTGCACCGCTTCCTTTTTGTTAAATGATAGTGATTTACGTGTCATGGCCATTAAAGCAATGATTTCTATAACAATAAGTACTGGGATTGGTAAAATTCTTAAAATAAGTGTTACTAGATTAAGACCTTTTATAAATATTCCAAATTTAAATATAAAAAAAATAGGTATAGATAAATACTCTTTTCCATCAGGCCACACTACTGGCGCATTTTCATTAGCTGTCATAATAGCTTTATATTTCCCGATATTTGGATTTATAACCTTGCCTCTAGCTTGCGCTGTTGGAATTTCTAGAATCTATATAGGAGTTCATTACCCAACTGATGTTATTATGGGTATTTTCATTGGAAGCGCTTGTTCATTTCTTACTTATAGGTTCTTTTAACTTACTTTGTTTGAAAAGTAAAAGTGTGTTTCTATTTTTCTTAGTGGTATACTTTTATTAAGAGGTGATTAAATGCTAACAAATATTAAAGCTGTAATTTTTGATTTAGATGGTACCCTCATAGACTCTATGTGGGTTTGGAATAAAATAGATGAAGATTATTTTAAAAACAGAAATATGGATTTACCTATTGGCCTAAAAAACCAAATAGAGCATCTTAGTTTTGATGAAACCGCATCCTATTTTAAAAAAACTTTTAGTTTATTAGATACTGTGGAGGAAATCAAAAAAGAATGGAATGATATTGCGTATGTGGAATATCTTAATAATGTTAAATTAAAACCTGGTGTAGTTAAGTTTTTATCTTTGCTTAAGACCCTTAATATAAAAATCGGCCTAGCTACAAGCAATACTCACTCTCTAATAGATGCTGTACTTCATGCTAATGGTATTTATCATTATTTCGACTGCATAACACTTACAGATGAAGTATCTAGAGGTAAAAACTTTCCCGATGTATATTTGCTTGCCGCGAAAAAGTTGGGTATAAAACCAGAGGAATGTATTGTATTTGAAGATATTCTTCCTGCAGTTAAAGGTGCAAAAGCTGCTGGTATGAAGGTTGTTGGAGTATATGATGATTTTTCTAAAGAACAAAAAGAAGATATTATTAATCAAGCGGATCATTATATAATAGGATATAACGAATTAACTACAGCCATTTAAAACTCATGAATATACATGGGTTTTTTTATATGAATTTTTTTGCTTTCTAAAGAATAGTATATACTAAAGAAGATAACACAGATTTCGCGTTTACCACTATTATATTAGTACATCGTCATTTTATAGAAACAATAAACGAGGAGCGCTACTATTGATTATTTTTTTAATTTCAATTCTTTTAATAAGCTTTGGTGTATATTATACTATCATGAACCAAAAATTATCGACTCAAAAAACTCAACTAAAAGTTGTCTCCAGGCAGAACAGGGACTTCAAAACAAAAATTGAAAGTTCAAGTAATACTGAGGGTCCTATTCTAATAAAATACAAACCACCACTTTTTAAAACAGGAACTACAAAAGAAAGTTGTAGTCTATACCTAAGTCCTCTAGAAAATTCACCAATTTTGTCTAATGTAATTAAAAATACCTCCCTAGAAATTCAAGACTGCGCTGAGGTTTATAATGTTTTGTGGTATGAAATTTCTCTAAAATCTCAGACTAATATTAACAATAAAGGATGGATAAAAAAAAATAACATAAATACCCTTGATGATACTGTTCATACCCAAGAAGGGACTTTTATTTAAAGCAAAAGGCATATATTTATAAAATATATGCCTTCAATATTAATCTTTTTTCAATATTAATCTTTTTTATGTGTCTTTTTAGCGTGTTTAGTTCCTGAATTATTTTCTTTCTTTTCCTTCTCTTGCTGGCTTCCAACAGAATTATCTTTTTTCTCACCCATAACATTCATCCCTCCTAAAATAAAATTCTAATCTGACTATTACTTTACTATTTTGCACAATATATAAATTATAATGCTATGAAATTAATAGCAAAAATGAAAAACACTATTAAGTTTTTTATTTTTTCGTATGCTGATTATGTTATAATTTATAAATAAAACTAACAATCTTGTTACAACTAAAGGAGTTTAATATGAGAATACTATCTAAAAACAACCTATGTATAAATAGACCATATATAAATTTAAAGAAACTACCAATGAAAAGCTCACTCAGAGTTGGTGAAATTACTGAAGCTGGTTTTAAAAGTACATATATAATAAATCAACAAACACAAAAGTTATCTACTAATGAGAATTACATTCTACAATTTAATAAAGGTATTGAGAAAATAACACTTGATACAGAGCTACTCCATGAACTCTTATTAGTTGAAGTCAATTATTCCTCTAAAAATAGTAAATCCGCTAAATTCAAAGTTTATCTTGTTTTAGATAATATAAAATATTCCTTACCATTTAGTTCATTTCAAGATATTTATGAAAACTGTATGAATATCTTAGCTAGAGAACTTTACGAAAAAGAAGAACTAACTTACATAAAAGAAAGTTTTAACAATTTAGAAAATGATGAAATCTCAGTAGATATAAAGTTAAATTTAGAAAGATTACAAGAATTTAAAGATAAAGTAAACTACAAAAGAAATATTTACTATTTTGTTATAAATAACATAACTTCTACAACTTCAAAGTATGATATTAACGCTAACCCTAAGGAGATCCTAATAAGTGATACTTTAAAAGTTCTAAGATATAACTCTTCTACAAGACTTTATATCATTCTAGAACCTATTGATAAAACAACTAAAATAAAATTAAAGGTCACTGATATTATTTGTAACTTCGGTGAAATTGATTTCCCTACTGTTGACATATGCACGAGTTATGGACTTGGGAAATTATTAGATGTTAGAAATAATGTTATTCCAAATACTAATACATTATCATTATTTGCTAATATATTAGACCTAGGCTTAGAAGTTTTAAAATAGTGATATATAAAAAAGAGCTAGAAATTATTCTAGCTCAGACTGTTGACAAACATAAAATGTAAAACACTCTAATAAATTGGAGTGTTTTTTTTGTAGGCAAAAAGGATTTTGGACCATCAATGTCGAATATATAGAGTATACAAACTTTGTAACTCGGAGGTCTTAATTATGAT
>NZ_DATCQT010000196.1:0-4508 GCF_036569345.1 Clostridium sp. | reverse complement strand
AACCATTTATTTAAGAACTTATCATTCATACCTTCTTTATAATCAATAATGTATGATGATAAATCTTTCTCAGAGGTTAACTTGATTCCAAAACCATTTTCATCAATAATAACTGTATCCTCATATGAATATTCTGCTACTCCTATAACATCAATTAACTTACCACCTCTTATTTTAGAAACAAGATTAGCATTTAATGAAATTACATCAAAATCTTTTGTATAATTATAACTTTCTGAAAAGTAAGGTACATTATCTCCAATTTTATATTGAGTAGCCTTTAATAATTCCTTCTTAATCTCTAAAGCTTTAATATCAAAATAGTATTCGTCGAAACTGTTGATTGAAAGCTTAATCTCATCCTTAATAAAGTTAGTTACAATAGCTCCAGTGGAATCTACAATGCCTGAAATAATTCCACCACCACATACATCATAACCATCTACTATTACAAATCTACCGGTATTTTGGTTGTCTGAAAATTTATCAAAGCATATTTTTTCCTTCGTTTTTATAGTAACTTCCGCTACATCATTAGTTTTTGCTTCAAGTGCATTTTCATATGTTCCTATAGTACTTGCATCTATAACTTTATTAAAAGCTACAACTTCACATTCCACTTCTTGCGTTACAAGTTTTATCTTATATTTCTTTCCTTTTACAAAACTATTTTTTCCCATCCAAAATATGTTGGTCTTAAAAAGATCAGATACAATAGGAGGATTTGCTTTATGTGAAATAACTTCTCCCCTTTTATTAAAGAACTCATCTTCAAAAGTAATTCCAACAGACATACCTGCACTCAATGTGTCTACCTTGTCTTTTTCTACAAAGGCTTCAACACTTTTAACTTTTGTAGTTCTGTTAGAAGGCGAAATGAGAATTTCATCGCCAACTTTAAGGCTACCTGCTTCAATTCTTCCAGCTATTATTCTTCTATCATCAAACTTATAAACATCTTGTATAGGAAATCTTAAAGGTTTTGCTTCAAGTCCGTCTTCTTGCGTAAATAAATCTAAAGCTTCAAGTACTGTTTCTCCTTTATACCAAGATAATTTCTCAGATTTGGTTGTTAAATTCTCACCGTAAAATGCTGAGATAGGAATATAACTCATAGGATGTACATTTAAATTCTTTAAAAATGCATTCATTTCGTTTTTTATAGCTTCAAACTTTTCCTGGTTATAATCAATAAGATCCATTTTATTAACAACAACGCAGACCTGTTTAATTCCAAGTAGAGATAATATATAACCATGTCTTTTAGATTGTTCTTGAATCCCTTCTTTAGCATCTATTATCAAAAGTGCAGCTTCAGCACTAGCTGCACCTGTGATCATGTTTTTAAGAAACTCTACATGTCCCGGTGCATCTATAATTACAAAATCCCGCATGTCTGTATGAAATTGAAGAGACGTTGTGTCTATTGTTATTCCCTGTTTTTGTTCCTCTTCAAAAGCATCTAATAAATAAGCATATTCAAAGGGTTTACCTGTTTCTTTAGCAATTCTTTTAACTTTGTCAATTGCACCTTCTGGTAGTGACTTTGTATCATAAAGTAATCTTCCAATTACTGTTGACTTGCCGTGATCTACGTGTCCTACTGCAACTATTCTTAATACTTCTCTTGTATTTTCCATTAGTAATAAACCCCTCCCTTACATATATCCATCTTTACGAAGCTTTTGCATAGCATATGAATCCTCTTGATCTTGAGCCCTACCTGCTCTTTCTCCTGTTGTAGTTGTTTTTAATTCTTCAATTATTTGATCGATTGTCACCGCATTAGATTTAATCTTACCAGTACACTCAGCACATCCAAGGCTTCTGTATCTTTCACCATTCTTTGCAAAATATAAATCTATAAGTGGTATATTTTCTCTCTGTATATAAGTCCATATATCAATTTCATTCCAATGAAGTATTGGATGAACCCTAATATGGTTTCCTTTCGGGAAATCAGTTTTAAATTGGTCCCAAAGTTCTGGTGCTTGATTAGTGTAATCCCATTCGGAATCCTTATTTCTTTCACTGAAAATTCTTTCCTTAGATCTAGACCCTTCCTCGTCACTTCTAATTCCTAGAATTAGTCCATCAAATTCATATTTTGTAACCACTTGTTGAAGGCCATCTGTTTTTAGTGCCTTACAACAAACGAGTCTTCCATGATCTGGTCCCATACCTTCATCTATAGCTTCTTGATTTGTGTGCACTATAAGGTCAATGTTAAATTCTTTAGCTATTTTATCTCTGTACTCAATCATTGCAGGAATTTTATGCTTTGTATCTACGTGAATAAAAGGAAAAGGAGAATGTCCGAAAAAAGCCTTCTTAGATAACCATAATAATACGGTTGAATCCTTTCCAATTGACCATAACATTCCAAGTTTACCTAATTTTTTATAAGATTCTCTTAATATGAAAATACTTTCTGCTTCTAATGCATCTAAATGATCCATAATTTAACCTCCCTAATATTTATTACCCTCTGTTTCATTTGTTGTAATAATAATCTCTTCATTATTTGGTTTAAAGATATGCCAATGAAGAAGATTTTTATCTTTTTTAGTATTTAAGTAAGTTCCTTTGCCTCCAATATCAACTCCAAGATAATAATTTATAGCCGAAGCAGGGCATTCTTTAACGCATGCTGTACAGCCCCAGCACTCCTCGGGGTATTTTATAAAAGTTTTTAAGTTATCCTTTTTAAAAATAAGATTTCCTGGACAAGTCTCAAGGCATTTACCGCAACCCACACATTTTTGTGGATCTATTTTAATGCTCATAAACTTCATCTCGCTTTACTAAGTTTCTAAAGACAACTTGAACCTTACCATCTTTATAAATTGTATTAACATATTTAAGCAAGTTTTCATCTTTTTCCTTGTAATCTGCATTTTCTCCATAACATTTCCATCTAGTTTCTTTTCTCTCTAGAAGATGAACTATTAACACTTTGCAAACATATAATCTATCAATAACTTCATATATCTGCAAAAGTTCCCTCATTCCTTTAGCACGCAGTTTACTTGAAAGCGATAAAAGCTCTTCTATTTTCCCCCTGGCAAGAAGCAGTCTTTTCGAATTAAAAACATAATTTTTAGATATTCCACCTGCATACTCATCCATTACCTTTTGCATAGCCTCTTCAACATTATTTATAGAAAACGTGTATTCCTCGTCTATTAGAAAGGTTTCTAGATATAAAGCTTTAGATTGGATTTCTTCTTGCCCTATATGCTTGTTTTCCTTATTTCTTATAAATTCAGTTGCAGACTCTGCTGCAATTTCACCCTCTACAAAGCAGCCAGTCACATATTTTTTGGGGCTTCCTCCTGCAACATCCCCAGCTGCATATAAACCGGGGATTGTTGTAGATCGCTTAGTATCCACCCAATAACCACTAGCTGCATGTCCACCAACTATATAAGGCTCTGTACCTTCAATCTCTAAGTTTTGTATACTAGGACCAAATCCATCCTCAATCCATTTTAAGGTCTGAGCTGGAGCCATATTAAGATATGCCTTATAAAGTTCATCTTCAACTTCCTTTGATATACCCTTAGTTTTTAAATAGCAAGGACCAAGGCCTTTCCTATTTTCCTCTACAGTCGCATAAAGACGTGTAATTGTTAAGGGCTTTCCATAATTTTTCACATACTCATTCTCATTTGCATTAACTTGCTTTGCACCAATACCTTGAGCCACTGTTCCTGTGGGTGCTATGGTATCCTTGCACCTTAGAGCAATAAATCTCATTTCAAAAGATGTCATCTCAGCTCCTGCTCTTATACCCATGGCATAACCTGCACCAGTATTAAATGGTGAATACCACATCTTATGTTTAGAAAATCCAGGATTATTAGGTTTATAGAGGCCTGAAGCTCCACCTGTTGTGCAAATAACCGCCTTAGAATAAATTACATAAAAAATATTCTCTTCAATATGAAATCCATAAGCACCAATAACAACGTTATCTTTAACAATGTAATCTATTATGTTTACCTTGTTTAAAACCTTTATGTTCTTCTTTGAGTTAACCTCATTTGCAAGAAGGGGTTTTATGTTTTCACCATTGATTTTAATGCTTCTCTTTCCACGAGTAACATATTGATCCTCTGAATCCTTTAAAATTGTAAGTCCTAGACTTTCCATATTTCTTGTAACCTTATTCAAGTTTTTAGCAATAGAATATACCAAATCTTCTCTTATAATCCCCTCTGCTTCATTTCTAACATAGTCTACGAAGTCTTCAGGTGTATATCCATTATTAATGTAAGCATTAATTGCATTAACACCTGCAGCTAAGCATCCGCTTCTTTTTATATTAGCTTTATCTGCTACTATAATATTCATCTCTTCCTGCTTACTTAATGTTAATGCAGCATAACATCCAGCAGTACCACCACCAACAACTAATATATCAGTTTTAAGTATTTTTGTTTCTAGCTTCATTGTAATCTCCTAACCAAGGCATTTTAAATAATCTAATATCTTGTCTACACATT
>NZ_DATCQT010000195.1:0-2567 GCF_036569345.1 Clostridium sp. | reverse complement strand
GCAAGAGATATTGGTGAAATTATTGGAAGAATAATTACAGAGGAAGGGCATAAAAATAAGGCATATACTATTACGGGTTTGGAGGCTATTACTTATTTTGAAGTTGCAGATACCATGACAAGAGTACTTGGAAGAAAAATCACATATTCAAATCCATCCCTGTTTAAATTTAGAAAAGACATGATTGAAAGAGGTATAAAAAAGGATTTTGCAACGGTAATGATGGTATTATATCTTACAACAAAATTAGGCATGGCAAACCATGTTACAAATACTGCTGAATTACTTTTGAAAAGAAAACCTAGAACAATAGAAGACTTTATAAAAGATCATCTTGATGTTTGGCAATAGGAAGAATTTTTTACAATACAACCATTAAACATAATAAACATTATCTTGAATGGCTTTTATTTTAGGGGGTATCATCAAACTGATCATCTTGAAAATAATAACACAAAGTATTAAAATATACTTATATAAATAATGCAAAATTGCTATACTTTCTAGCTCTAATTGTTCGTATTTATGTGATCTAAATCAACATTTTAATACCTATTTCAATTTTTAAATATTAATATAAGCAAATCAATATTTTAAGCGATTAAGTAAAATATTCTATTATTGCCTTTTCAAAATTGCTGTTAATCAGTTCTGAAATATATGTTTTTATGCTTTCACTCTCTACTTTCTTATAAACATACTTAAACTTTCCATATGGTCCCCATTTTAGTAACCTCTTGTCCTCATCCATATTAAGCTTTGTATTAATAAACCTATGAACTATAAGTTCTTTAGCAGCTTTTGTAAATCTATGTTGTATAAGTTCAAAACTTACTCCCCCATGATAATCTCCAAGCGCTATTTTTAATGTTTCAAAAAGTTCCTTATATTCCTCTTTCCAATTATCATATATCATAATTGGTGCAATTATAAACCCTATTGGGTATCCAGCAACAGCAATTTTTTTAACAGCGTCTATTCTATCATGAAAACTGGAAGTATTGTGTTCGAAGTTATCTATCACATAACGCGAGTTTAAGGTAAATCTAAACTTTGTGTGTCTATTATGGTTTAAATTTAAAAATGGCTCAATATCGTCGAATTTAGTTACAAGTCTCAATCTTCCATTAGAACTTGCTCCAAAAAACTCTATGCATCTTTTCAAATTTCCACTTAGGTGTTCAAGTGCAATAGGATCAGTTATACTTGAGCATTCAAAAGAAGTAATATTTGGCATGTTAGCATCTATATAAGTTTGTATATTTCCTAAGATTTCCTCAATATTTAAGAAAATTTTCATATAAGGTTTTTCACCTTGAGTAGTCTGAAGATAGCAATATTCACAATTAGCAGGACATGAACTTGATAAGGAAAATTGGTAATCTGCAGATGGTTTACAACTTACTAATTTTTTTTGACCATTAGTTGTAAAAAGAATTGTTTTTTTAGCCGTTGCATAGTTTTTTTCAGGAGATCCTGAATCTATTACAACTTTTTTAGAATTAACGATGGGCACCTTTAACTTTTCTAAGTACTCAATTGTTTTTTTTGATTCATTATATTTTAAAATTTTTGGATCTATATATGCTATATCTGGTATAAACAACTTCATTATCTTCACCTCTTGTGAATGTCAACGAATTTCTTTACCACTTGCTACTGAATTTGTTTACCAGTAGTGACAGTGAAAAAGTTTACCACTTTACTATTTTTGATACTGAAAAAGTTTACCACTTTATTCTTAATATGGGGAAACACCTGCACTGGTATTTCCCTGAATATGCTTATTAGAATGGAATTGGGCCATCCAAATCCGGAATTTCAATGAAGTTATCCTGACATACTTCTTTCAAGATTTCTATCTTCACTTTTAGATCCTTGATTTCACCTTGTGAGCATTCATATGAGCTTCGTAATTGGAAAAAGCATTCTTCTAAATTTTCTAGATATTCCTGTTCCTTTTCAGTCATTATACTGCACCTTCCTTTGAATGTTCTCTAGAGTGTTCACTTCGAAATGATTGACCATTCATATTCAATACATGTGATCGAAAGGTTAATCTATCAATTAGTGCAGCAACCATAGTTTCATTTTCAAATAATGTTGGCCACTCGGAGAATTTTAAATTTGTAGATACGATGACACTTCTTTTCTCTGCTCTATCGGCTATTACTTTGAAAAGTAGTTCGGATTGATGCCTATTAAAAGTGATGTAGGAGGCTTCATCGATAATCAGAAGATCTATCTTTTCTAGTTGTCGCTCAAGCTTCAGTATTCGTTTGTATTCCATCGCTTCTATGAGTTCATTAGAAAGATTTGCGGCTGTATAAAATTTTACATTCATACCTTGCATACATGCCTTAATTCCAAGAGCAATAGAACAATGAGTTTTACCTCGACCTGTGTTTCCTATCATAACTATGTTTTGTCGTTTGCTTACGAAATCACAGCTGGCTAAATCATGAAATGTAGCCTCAGATACATGTTCATAACGACTAAGATCCATTTCATCGAATGTTTTTATATATGGAAATTTAGCTGCATTGATTCTACGTTTTTGGCTACTT
>NZ_DATCQT010000194.1:0-4880 GCF_036569345.1 Clostridium sp. | reverse complement strand
CAAGCTATTTGCTGTAATCAGATATAAAAATACAACAGGAAGGAATACTAAAAAAGCTGCTGCAAGAGCTCCTGGTATAAGTTCAACCCCGAATAAAACACTTGGAAAACCCACTAAGATGACAAAGGGGAAAAACGACAGTGAAAAACCTACTATTATTATTTTAAAAACCGGTTTGTGTATAGTATTCTTATAACGAATATAACGGGAAATTAAAATGTAAAGACATAAACATATACTTATTGAAAAGACAGCAAGAAAGGAATATCTAATAATGGATAAACTTAATCTGTAGATCTGAAAAAATGTGTTAATAACAAGAAGTAAACCATTGGATAAATAAAATGGAAATAAAATCTTACGATTATACAAAGAAAGCCCATATCGCCTAAAATAATTATTTAAAAATTCCAAAAAGAGTACGGGTATTAATGAGAATGTAATCCGATTAATGTATATCCCTAGAATATCCATCCTAGAAGAAGCTCCAGCACTTAAATAACTTAATCCAATAGCTAGAAAAAAGAGAATTAGTAAGAGGGCAGACTTATCATTGAATTTTTTTATATATAAGAAAAAGGAAAAAAATAATAAAATTACCAGCACTAGTGTTGGTAACACGATATCATACTGAACTTGCTCCGGAGTCATATTATTTGTCACCTTATATACGATTAATTCTCCGTTTTTATTAATGCCTAATGTCTCTGCTTGTTCGATGGCACCATATTGCAGGATTGTTAAATAACCGCTAGGTTGAATTTCGTTTATTAATGAAACAGTATCTCCAACTTTGATTCCTTGTTGTTTTGCCCATCCTAGATGATCCACATCAGATATCTGCCATGTACCTAATTCATTTTTTTCCACGCTTAGCCCAATGTAGGGAATGCCTAAAGTGACAAATAGCAAGTAATAGGACAACATCAAAATGATTCCTGTTGAAGCTAGTAACACGAAACCTTTTTTTAAGTTTCCCATGCGAAATTTCCTTCCTGAAAAAGAGCCAGGAGCTATCCTGACTCTTCGTAACTCTCGTATTTACCAATATAATAGTGGCGAGATATTATTAGAACTTACGAAAACATCAAGAACTGCCTTCTGCTCCATTTTCGTTAATCCTATTAAGCTTGCTGTACCCTCTTTCACTTTCTCTTTCACATCAGGATTTTGTATTAAATACTCAACAACATTTTGCAACATGTCTTTTTCCTCCCTTCTTAATTTTTTAACAATATCATAAATTCTATCGTTTAACACCGCTAACAGTACTGCGAGTTCCCGCAACTATATTGCGGGGAATAGAAGATTTAGAAATAGTGCAACAACTTTTCTTTCCATTCTTGCACTATACCCATACTATCTATAAGTTCAATCGCTTGTAACTGATTTAGCCTCATAATAATATGAGCATATTCAAGGGCACCAGATTTCTCGATTAACTCTTGAATTTCTACTTTGTCTTTAATTAATTCCCCTTGCATTAGTTTACCGCTAAAATAGTTCCTAGTAAACTGATACTGGGGTTCTTGATTTTTAAGTAAATATAAGGTAAGAAGAGTTTTTCTCTTATTGATCAGATCATTTTTTTCATCCCAACGACAGATATCATTTATGTCATTCTTGATTTGGGCAATTATCCCTATGTGCTCTGCATAGTTATTTACACTATCATGATGCTTATCGCAAGCTAAGGCTGTTCCTACAAGACATGCAGAAGCCATAAGGGACCCTGACTTTTCTCTAACCATTTGGATATAATCCTCTTCAGATTCAATCAAATTCATAAGATCAATGTGTTGACCATTAATCGCCTTTAGCACACACGTATTTAGGTAATTGTTTGCCATTATCTTTCTATTCCGTTCAAATGAAGTTTGTTCTAATGCTCTTGTACTAAGCATCAGAAGACCCGTAGCTATGTTCATAACTAGAGCCTGATCAATGTTAGCCCAAGGTACGGAGAAATTATCTTGATCCTGCAAGTCGTCAAATATATCCAGAGAAAGAATCATAAACTCAACTGCTGCTGCTGCATGAAAGATGTCTTTAGACTGACCATTAAACATCTGGTAATGAAAAATAACAAGCTGACCAAAAGGAAAGTGACCTTTCATTTTGAATGTAATGAATTCTGACATATAGTTTTTAAGTTCTTTTACCTGAAAATAGTCATTTGCTAATTGTAACATTACTTGTCCGATAACGTCCCAATCTTCTTGCATAAAATTAGTTACCTCCTGTTCCTCGAAAAAGGTAAAATATAACGTACATAGGTTTGAACTGGACATTTGTCAAGGACAGCTTGAAAATCCGGCGCCGAAAAAACTATTATCTGATAGTAGTCAATTTGCACGGTTGATACGCACTCATCCGCTGGAATATCATCATCACGTTCATACTTTGAGTCCTTTATTCTACCTGGTCATATCTCAGGAATCATATCTTTTACCCCATCTTCACCGTAGTCGTTCTCCTCGCCCCACCATAGGTTACTCCATACAGGTAGCCAGATTATCATGTGTAGGGTAAACGAATAGCTATCTGGTGTTATGTTTTTCTCAATATTAACAACTGCTACATTTATAAAAAACTGCTTTGATCTTTAGATTATTGAACGTTTCAATTCACTTTATATTTTTTCATAACACATTGAACAAAAAATCTATTTATTCCATATTATTGAGAGAAGGGTTTTGTGACCATTTCCCCTTCATACAATGAAGTCGTAGCTGGCTCATCTAGCAATAAAAGTAAATTATTGAATTGCAAGGCAATAAAAAAACTGCCAACAATTTGGCAGTCGAACTGTCATAGTACTTTTCAGTACCTTAGACTCCTAACTTTGCGTCCCAGACTTTCAACTGGTTTGCCTTTTATATTTTTAATGTAGCTAAAATTAAAGTGCTTACTAGGAATTATATAACAAAATTTCGCACTTTCATGTCAGATAATGTCACAGAATTTTGTAATATATCGACAATTATTGTTGTATGTTTCCTTAACGAATATAAATAAAAAACCGGAACACTTAGAGGCATTCCATTTACTTTTTCTGAGGCCTTCTTTAAACCACCGTTTGGGCTTGACACTATAAGATTATGGCAATAGTAAAACTTTGATGTGATCTCTACCCCCAAACTGGTCGTTCAGCACAAGCTACTCCTGCTAAACAACCAGAACAATCAAAATTAATAGACATTTTATCTAACGTCCAATCAACGTAGTAGGAATATTGGCATGAGGGTATAGGAAAAGGGGCCTATCTTAACAGCAGTTAAACCAACAATTTCTTAAGAAATGTTTATTTCATGCCTTTGATTATAATTTTTTTCCGCCTAACAATTCCAATGCCAATTATAGCTATTATTATTGCAATAATTAAAACAGAAGGTGATGTCCAATCCACAGTAAGGCTGTTGCTACCGTTGCTTATCCCCCATACTTTTGTCCATGTGCATAGACCTGATATTTAGGAGTAGCTAGAGAATCTTCATTAGGACTACTAGTTCCAGCAATCGCAGATATTGGGCCAAAACTCAGGGACCCTGCTACCAGGCCAGCAACAAGAGCAAAAGAAACTATACATATATTTAAATGTAATGAAAAATTATTCTTTGTAATATCTTTATGGGAAATTGATTACCCAAATCCCATAGACCGAGTCTTGCACGGCAGACGGTTACAACCGGAGATTCATGAGGATCAGTATTCTGCACCTCATGATTACGTTCCTCTAAGCTATTGATTTAATCAATGGCTTATTCTCTATCTACTCACCCCATAAATCACTTAAGATTATGACAATAGCACCAGCATTCTATCAATAAAGACGAACGCCGGTGCTATTTCCTATCGGGGTTTATTTAGTTGAAAATGATTTAGTCAAGTCATCAAATTCAAGTTTTTCACCGGATACATCTCTAGTGGCATTTCCATCTGATGTTAGACTAAAAGAACCATGGAATCCGCCAACTACTGCATAAACGGGTGTATTACTTGTGGGAAGGGTTAAATCTTTTGATGGCTCCGCTAAAAATAGCAGTACCTTGTTATCAGACTGTTTTAAAACAGTCTCAGTATCGGTTCTCATCGTTAAATTGTCAACTGTACCTCCGAGGCTTCTTACTACAAGAGTATCTCCAGGTTTAATCGGATCACTCGTTTTGTTGCTAATTATTTTTTCCACCTTAACATTGGTGTCGGTATAAATAACTTCATTCTTCTGACCTACAGGCTGAATTCCTTTTGCAGGAGCATTTTTGTTAATTATTTTACCAACAATAACAACATCTGAGTTGTTGGTAAGAAATTGTGGTTTAAGTACATCTGATGTATACATATTTCCACTATAAACAACAGTACGCGGAACAACATTTTTTACGATAACAGGGCCTGTTAAAGCAATAACACTTAAACCTAAACCTAAACCTAAACCTAATACAGCTATTATCGTCGAATATATAATCTTAGTTTCTTTCAACATTTTCACCTCCATGTTAAATATTAAGGATACAGAGCTTTGTCTCCATTAATATCATCTGTCGCTAGGCTTCTTTTAACTGATCCGGGACTCGTGTAACCGTACATTACAGAACTACTACTACCTGGCACTATGGTCAGAAATGCTCGCCAGATGTAAAAGATTACGTTAACTAACCCCACTGTCTCAGAGGTAAGGGGTCTTTGATGGTATTACACCAGGAACCATAGGTAATGCAACCATCAAGATTAATTCAGAGCACAATCATCTAAACTATCCAACTTGAGACACAATCCAAACTTACGTCTTCTTCTCATTCTCTACGCCAGACAACAAGCTAAGCATCATTCCCATGCTAATCCAGAGTACTGGATCCTCAAAAAAACGCCCTTCTGAT
>NZ_DATCQT010000193.1:0-27464 GCF_036569345.1 Clostridium sp. | reverse complement strand
ACACCGAATTTAAGAAACTCATTAAAAAACAGTATAACTACATAAAGAAAATTGCAAAAGAAGGATTTTATTAAAGGAAACAGCTTCACAGGCTAATGTGGGGCTGTTTTTTGGGGGAACGGTATGTGTTCCATCGCTTACCAAATAATTAGAATGAAGTTGAATTATTAATTAGTATTGTAATGGAATGTTGCAATACTAATTTAATTTATATAAATTTTAGTAAACATTCTAGTATGAGTACATATACTGTTATAGAGGCGTTTAAGAAGGGTTATTACAATTATCGAAACATAATTTATTATGTAATTAACATGGAGCTATTAAGAAAAAAAATTTACTAATATTGAAAAATAGTTAGGAGTGACAAATATGGGTCTTCAAAATAAACATAAATTAGGAGATATTCTTGTTCAAATTAAGAAAATAACTGAAGAACAATTGAAGTCAGTTTTGAAAAAACAAAGAACTTCCGGAAAAAGACTATTTAGCTCAAGTTAAAGCAGCAACTTCATCAAGCAGTTTCAAAGATATATTGGGGTTAAAATCTGATGATATTTCTATAAATTGTGATGTGATATTTCATGATGCAATATACGTTGCATCAACTAATAGTTATATACCAGCTTCAGGGAAGTATACTATTGAATCTAAGGCTACGGATTCTACAAATCCCACAAATTTTAGGATTGTAAGAGTTTCACTTTCTCAAATTACAACAACGCCTTCAGCAACTATAGGAAGAGGGCCTACAGATAATTTGTTATTTATAAATGGTGAAGTTTCAAATGATAACTTTAATTTTGGTGAAGCAGATGGTGATGTTTTTGTGAAGGGTAACTTATCTATGGCTAGTGGAAGTCAATAAAAGGTAAGCTCATGTCTACAGAAAATATAATATTAAGTGGAGGTAATTCAGTTACGAACG
Source organism: Clostridium sp. (assembly GCF_036569345.1). Taxonomy (GTDB): domain Bacteria; phylum Bacillota; class Clostridia; order Clostridiales; family Clostridiaceae; genus Clostridium_AD. Next base: position 26,536 of record NZ_DATCQT010000193.1, on the reverse strand, counting down.
GAATTGTATGTTCTGGAGACATAACAGTAACTGGAGGTACTTCAGTTAAAAACAAAATTGTATTTTTGGAAATATAACAATGTCTGGAGGCAGTGCATATACAGATGGAATTGTGGGTTTTAAAAATTTTAACTTTGATGATGAAACAGTAAATGGTGATGCTTTAATTAAAGGTGATTTATTATTTGGAGGTGGACCACTACCTTAATGGGAATGCCCAAGTAGATGGTAATTTAAGTATGCTTAAAGGCGGTAATATTAAAAATAATGCTGCAATTGGTGGGAACGTAACATTTGATGGTGGTGGTAATAAAATTTCAGGCACATTGCAGTACGCAGGTACGAAGACGATTCCGACATGGGCAACATTGAACACTTTTGTTTCATCAAAAGCGGAACAAATAACAAATTATACTAATGTAAACCTAAGTAGTTATTCAAATAATAATCCAGTAAATTTAAGTAATTCTACATTGCCAGTAGTTTCGCTACCTACAAATTCTCAAAATGCACGAATGTAAAATAATGTAACATTAAATACAGTGACATCAAATAGTTATACAATAACCGATAGTGGTAAATTGTCTGCGAATTTATTAGACATAATACCTTGGCATTCTACCCTCACTATTAATACAACCAGCAAGGATATTTGTTTACTTGTTGATAGTAACTTTAAGTTTGATAAACAGCTTGAAGTTAAAGTAACCGGATCACATAATATATATATATCTAACAGGCAATACTTCTTTTACAGTAGATAACCAGTTTATTAGTATGCAAGACCAGGGTACTACCACGACTGCTACTACTAAAATATTTATAATTGGTGATGAAAATCAAAGTGTTAATTTAGACAGTTGTGAACTAGATGCAAATGTATATATACCGATGGGTAGCTACTCCTCAAAAGGTGGAAGATCGTCATATATGTTTCAAGGAAGTTGTGTTGCTAGTTCAGTAAATATACAAGGCAATATCAAACTAAATTATTTAATCACCGATATAAGTAAGACTCCTTTAAAGGTTTTAAATAATACACAACCAGTTACTACTAACTGGGTAATGGATAAATGGGATAATTAAAGTTAGTACATATGTGATACTTCTTATGGTACCTATATCGATAACTCATGAGAGTATACATGGACTTGCATATAAAGCTTTTGGTGGTAAAGTTTAGTATGGATTCAAAGGCATTTTTGCCTATACTCAGGAAATCTCTGAAATACCTATAGACCGTACTAAATTCCTAATTATTTTACTAGCGCCATTAACATTGATGTCTATTGTAACATTAATGTTGCCTAGTGATTTAGGTGGCATAATATTTCTAATGAATTTACTAGGAGCTTCAGGGGATTTGTATATGTCATTTAAACTTAGCAGATATAACTCTAATAGTAAGATAGTTGATAGAAAGTATGGATTTGATGTAGTGTAGGAAGGTTGAGGGTACAATTAATGACTGGAACACATAATTATTAATTATAAAAAATAGTAGAATATAAATTTACACATTTAAAACTTAAACTGAATATAAAGTACTCTTTCTTGGCAATAATTGAGATAAATGAATTTAAAATTATTGTAAGGAGGAGTATTTCTATGTTAAGTTTTTCCAATGAAATGTTACATCAAAAAAATAAGAAAAATATAATCAAAAGAGGATTTACTATAATTGAGCTTGTAATTGTAATTGCGATTATTGGGATTATAGTTTCAATTTCCCTGCCTAAGTTTAGCACGGTTCAAAAGGATGCTAAGGCAAAAGCGGATATAGCTAGTGCAAAGGTTATAACCGATGCAACATATGCACAAATTGCTAAAGGCGAAATTCTACTAGTTACCACTGGAACCTCAGCAGAAATTGTAAAGGGTGGTACTGGCACGAGCGGAAAAATAATAGAATACCTTCAAAATGTACCAATTCCAAAAGCCACCCCATCATCTAATTATACTGTTCTAATTAGTTCAGATGGTGATGTAACAGTGAAAGTTGGTAGTAATGTATTATATCCTATTGCGGATTAGAAAGCTGAAGTTAATGTAAAATAATTGAATGTTTATATAGTTTTCTTAATTTGTCCAAAGTTTTTATAACCTTGGACATTAAATTATTTTAGGGCACAAAGTTACGTTCCTTTATTTGCTTATTTATGGTAAAGTTATAATGGAAATAAATACAATAGAGTTAACAAGCTTACATTATATTAATATAAATAAAAAGCAGATTAATTGTATTTAAATAGAAAATCCAGATCCAAGGAGCGTTTAACAATGGAAAGCATTTTCGCAATATATATTTTTATAGTAGGCCTATTAATAGGAAGTTTTTTAAATGTTTGTATCTACAGAATTCCAAGAGGGGAAAGTATAGCATTTCCACCTTCACACTGTACCTCCTGTGGACATAATATTAAGCCTTATGATCTTGTGCCAGTTTTTAGTTGGATCTTTTTAAGAGGTAAATGCAGAAGCTGTGGCGAGAAGATATCTATTAGATATGCCCTAGTAGAACTTACGACGGCTATACTTTTCTTATTAACTTATTTTCAATATGGAATTAGTATTGATTTGATGCGGTTTTTAATACTTATACCTTTTTTAGTAGTAATAGCTATGATAGATTATGATACTATGGATGTATATACTGCTACCACATGGCTTGCAATTGGTGTAGGTTTTGTTTTACTAGGAGTAAATTTTTATTTAGGTCAACCAGTAGCTACCTATATTTATGGTGGAGCATTAGGTGCAGGAATCATAACATTTATTATTTTATTGTCAAGGCTTATAATTAAAACAAATGGTATGGGTTGGGGAGATGCAGAGATTTGCGGGCTTTGTGGACTATTTTTGGGGTTTAAACTAACCTTCGTAATGATGTTCTTTTCTTTTATAATTGGTGGGGTTATTGGTGTTTATTTATTGAGGTTTAAAAAGAAAAGTGGAAGATCGGAAATGCCCTTTGGACCATCTATAATAATGGCTGCTTTTTTAATAATAATCTGTGGTGATAGAATTTTAAACTGGTACTTAAATTTAATTTTATAAATATCAATAATTTTGATAAAAATTACCAATATAAGTCTAAACATGAGGATTTAAGCGCTAACTAGAGGATACCTTAAATAAACTCAATAATCACTATTCTTTGTATAACGGCTTGACTTTGCTATTCTCAATTAGAGTAGTATAATTAACTGTATATAAATTGTTTATGAAGGGTTGATAAAATGCAAACTATAATGCAGAACATGAATACTAAATGGAAGGAAAAAACCATGAAACCGAAAAAAAGTGATTATCTTCAAAAGATTTATGAGAAAAATACTATTACAGGGAATTACGTTATACAAGTAGCTATAGATAAATACACTGATATATTTAATGAGTGGGATCGGGCTCCTTTTAGAAAGAGAGACATGGACCCTGATTTAGCAAGTTTTCTTGAAAATTGTTTTGAAGAGATTCCAGAAAAAAATGGAGTGGATATATGTTTTTATTTGCCTAAAGAAAGCAAAGATGTAAACAGGGAAGAGTCGTTAATTGCAGGTATTAAAACGTACTATTCTTTTTATTTGCATCAGGAGATTAAAGTTTTAAAGGATAATTATCATAAGATATTTAGATATATACTCGCATCACTTAGTTTACTCGCAATGTCTGTTTTTTTAAGTACAACTGTTGGGGATAACATAATACTCGGAACGGTGCAACAAGGATTTAATATAGGTGGATGGGTGTTTTTATGGGAAGTTATTTCAATGCAAGTCTTTAGAGGACGAGAAGTAAGCTCTGAAATTAGTAAATACCAGAGATTTTTGAATTCATTAATTTATTTTAAATATGGTAATGAGAATCCATTATCTTAACATAGTTAATATAAAAAAGCTCTACGAAAATTTAATTTATCGTAGAGCTTTTTATAGTTTATAATATTTAAAAAAGTTTTTAAAGTTGTTTTTATAATTTAAAAAATTCTTCTAAAAATGTGTATTTTGGAAGACCATTTTCTATAACTATTTTTGGTTCTCCCATTATTAAAGGAAGAGTGTATTCGTAGGCTTCACGTGTAACATTATTTCCTTCTGCGTTTATCCATTCCATAGGGAAATATTTAATATTATTTGCAACTTTTTCAGCTTCAAGTACAAAAGGTTCAGAGGTGTAAGGATCGTTTGAAAGCCTTCTTAAACCTATCATGTTTCCGCTTACTCCATCAATAGAATAATTTGCAGCAGCTTTTCCTACTGCATAGGCTTCATCAATATCTGTTTGAGAGGCACAATGCATAGAGCAGCGTTGAATTGTAGATAATTCTAAAACCCTTACTTTCTCAGCCGTATCAGTTGATAAAAGTAAGTTCTTAAGATAGGCACAAATACCACCTAACTGAACATGTCCAAATTTATCAAGGGTTACTTCGTATGTGTCATCTAATGATTTGCCATCTTTTGTTCGGATGCCTTCGGATATTACCACGAAAACATGGTCTTTTTCAGTGAGTTTTTTACTTACGTCTCTTAAAAATTTCTCAGCATCAAAAGCTATTTCTGGTAGATAGATAAAATCTGCAACAGGTTTACCATTAATAGTAGCAAGGCAAGCACTAGCAGCTAGCCAGCCAGTATCACGTCCCATAGTTTCAAGTATGAAGACTCCTTTTGTTGGATACACACTAGCATCTAGGAAGTTTTCAAGAACTTGAGTGGCAATTAATTTAGCTGCACTACCAAAGCCAGGTGTATGATCCATAATTGGTAGGTCATTATCTATGGTTTTAGGAATGCCAATGAATTTTACATCCTGATTATGTTTTTTTGCATAAACACTAAGTTTATGTACAGTATCTTGTGAATCATTACCACCTATATAGAAGAAAGTTTTAATTTCATATTCTTCTAATATTTCAAAAAGTTTTATGTACTCTTCAGTGCTTTTTTTGAATGGTTTTAGTTTATATCTGCAAGAACCAAGACCAGAGGAAGGTGTATACTTTAATCCTTTAACTTCATCATAAGTAATAATAGATAGGTTTACAATGTGTTTGTTTAAAATACCTTGTATCCCATTTATGCCAGCAAAAACGTTATCATAATAGTGAGAGGTATTGTTCTCCTCAAGTACTCCCATAGCGCTAGCATTTATTACAGAAGTTGGGCCTCCTGATTGAGCTACTATACAATTATTCATACAATAATTTCCCCTTTCGACAGGTTGAGCATAAATATTATTATCCATACTATCCATCTATTTATTATAAGGTACATAAAAATAAATAACAAGAATAAAATTATTGCAAAAAATTCAAAGACTAATTTTAATATTAATGATAAAATATGTGTATAATATTTTATGGGTTCTGCATAGTTTTGGTTATATAAAATCAGGAGGGATACAATGTCAATTAATAGTTCGAAACATAAAAAAAAGTTAAAAAATAACATAATTTTAAAAGAAGTTAATATAAGAGGAAATTTGTGTGGGGAATTCGCGGAGTATACTATTGACCATGTATATGAGAACAAAGGAAGCAATGATGTAGAAGCCATTTATACTTTCCCGATTCCAGAGCAAGCAGTTATATCAGGTTTTGAGGCAGTGCTTGGTGGTAGGACTATTAAGGGATTAATACAAAATAAAGAAGATGCAAATAAGATTTATGAAAATTTTAAGGATTCAGATAACAAAACTTTTTTACTAGAAGAATTTAGAGATAATATAATTAGGATAGTTATAGGAAAGATAATTCCTAATGAAGTTGTAAAACTTAAAGTATCATATATAGAAGAGCTTAGTTATGAGAATAGAAATTTGAAGTTATCCATTCCAAAAATAATAGATCCAATAAATATTTCACAAAATAATACGATATTATCCAGTGAAAATGTTAGTGTCAATAAAGGCCATGATTATAAGTTTACTTTAAGACTATTAGTTGAATCCTTAACAAAATTAAAATTCAAGTGTACATCTCACAAATTGAAGGTTGAATATGAAGAAAATAATTTATATAAAGTAACATTGGATGGAATAAATCAAAAGATGGATAAAGGTTTAGAAATAATACTAGAGGAGCAAGAAAAATTAGAAACTACAGGAATGATATATGATTATCCTAGAGATGATAAGGGAATTTTATATTTAAGATTTATTCCAGAGCTTGAAGCAGAGCAAACTATATTGGGAGCAAATTACATATTCCTTCTAGATATCTCAGAGTCAATGAGTGGCGATAAGTTAAAAGAGGGAAAAAATGTACTTTTACTGTGTTTACAAAATTTAACATCAGGGGATACCTTTAATATTGCTGCTTTTGGAGATAAACTTAGTTACTTCTCAAAAGAGATAAAGGTTGATTTTAATGAAGAAAATTTAGAAAATGCAAAAAAATGGATTCAAGAGCTTAAAGTAGAAAAAAATGCAGTGATTTTTGATGCAATAAAGTATGCACTGCTTGGTAAAAGTGAAGAAGAGGAAAATGTAATATTTTTATTTACAGATGATTTGGCTGAAAATGAAAAAGAAATATTAACTTTTGTAGAGGAAAATATTAAAGAAAGTCGAATATTTCCTTTTGGAATAGATACCAACGTAAATAGCTATTTCATTAATAAATTAGCTCGAATTAGTTATGGAGCTGCGGAAGTTATTAACTCTGATGAAAGAATTGAAGATAAGGTACTTAAACAATTTAATAGAATTAAAAATCCCCAGGTTACTGATATTGAAATTGATTGGGGAAAAATGAATGTGGAAACAACATTTCCAAGAACTATTGAATACATGTATGATAAAGAACCATTTTCAGTTTTTGCTAAAATTAACGGTGAAGTAGGCGGAGTTGTTACGTTAAAAGGAAAAGTAGGGAAAAATAGGGTTCAAAGGGTAATTATGCTAAATGAACTTGAACTAGAAGAAAATGTTAATCTAATTGAAAAAGTGTGGTATAAAAAACGTATAGAATCTCTTCAGCATAGAGTTAAATATGAACGAGGGGAACTTCGAGATGCAATGAATAAGAAGATTATTGAAATTTCTAAAAAGGTTGGAATAATTTGTGGAGAAACTGCTTTTATTCTTTATGAGGAGATGGAAGATCCAATACTGGGAATAAGAATTAGAGAAATTCTACCTGTTAAAACTACGAAAAAATTAGAAATTTCCTATGAAAATTTAAATGGAAATTCTCAGTCAACAGCATTTTATTATAAAGATAGTTTAAAACTATCTAAAGATAAACATGGTTTAATAATTGATACTGCTATTTTAAAGAAGCTTTAAAATTTATTCCATTTTCTCAAAAGGAAGTAAGGCTAATGATAAGTGAAAACATAAAAGATCTAATATATAGCAGCTCAGATATAATTAATAAAAGAAATGATGTAAGAAATAAATTTATCATTTTATCTAAAAACGTGAACACAGGAAATATACAATGTATGTCAAATGAGGATCTGAAAAATTTATTTGATTTATATGATGAAGAATTTTTCAACAATTACTTTAGTGGGGATTTTAAAGGAAAATTAATTTTTTCCTTGTCCACTAGAATGACATCTGCTGCAGGAAAAACTATTTACAGTAAAAAGTTAAAACTGTTACAACCAGATGAAGAAACTTATGAGATTAGAATGGGTATAAAATTTTTTTATCAATATTATAAGGTAGAAAGAGACAAAATAGTATCAGGGATAAATACAAAAGATTCCTTAGAGGCATTTCAAATAGTATTTGAACATGAATTATGTCATTTAATGGAGTTACATATTTATAAAGAATCCAGTTGCAAAAGACTTAGGTTTAAAACAATGGTTAATAACATATTTGGACATACAGATGTAGTTCATCAATTGCCCAGTCAAAAAGAAATAAATACAGAAAAATATGGATTAGTAATAGGACAAAAGGTGAGATTTTTATGTGATGGCAAAAAATATAGTGGTTTCATACATAAAATAAACACAAGGGCAACAGTTATGGTGAAGGATAAAAAAGGCACTTATAGAGACGACCATGGAAATGTATATTCTAAATGGTATGTACATTTAGGCAACTTAATTTTTTAATAAAGATTATCACATAACATTATAATTTGTGATATAATTTAGAAATAATTGCTAATAAAATTGAAGATTTATCTTTAGGTTTTGTTAATTATAATTAATAATAAAATATTTTATTAGGAAGGTGACAAAATGAAAAAAATTATTTCAGTAATATTATGCAGCGTATTTATCTTTACATTGACTGCTTGTTCAAAAACTGAGGTAAAAAAAGAGACTACATCAACAAGCGTAGTAAAAGAACAGCCAAAGGAAGAAACTCCTACAGTAGCAACGCAGGTGCAAACTCCAGAAGTAACAAAGCCTGTAGTACAAAGTTCTGACGTGTTACTCTATTTTAGTGATGATCAAGCTATGTATTTAGTGGGTGAAAAAAGAACTATTGAGAATCCTACAGCTAAGTCTATTGTAAGTGAATTAGTAAAAGGGCCTAGTACGAAAAGCGCAGTAAAATCATATGCGACATTGCCTACAAACTTAGAAGTATTAGATGTTCAAGTTAAAGAAAAAATAGCTTATGTTGATCTTAAAACTGGATTAAAGGTTGAGGGTTCAGCAGGAGAGAATATGGCTTTATATTCAATTATAAATACATTAATTGAATATAAAGAATTAGGAATAACAAAGGTTCAATTTCTTGTTAATGGTAAAAATGTAACGACGATGGGTGGACAAACTGATGTTAGTATGCCTTTTGTTGAAAAGAATGAAATGATGAAGAAATGATATAGATAAACAAATAACAAGTCAATAATTTAAAATATTTGACTTGTTATTTGTTTTCATGTATATAATAACTTATCTTATAACCCTAGGGATTTATTTGAAAACTTGAAACAGTCTTCGCTACAACACATATACATACCTATACACCCGAATGCAATTTTTTAATAGCAAAGGAGCATTACAGCACATATATACATCTTTACTCGACAATATAGAACACCTTGGGAGCTAAAAATAATCTCTCGACTAAGAAAAACCCCTAGTTATATTTTAATAAAACCTGCGGCAACCTATATCATCTTAGCTCGAATATTACACATCCGGGAGAACCATATGTATACGGTTAGGCACATATATAGCTGTTAAGAACCCATAATATTCTTCCCTCCGGCATATAAAAAACCTTAGCAGATCTCGTATACACCTTTGGCCGAATACTCTAAAGCCATTTCCGACCTACAAGTACTCTAGGCTCAACCATTTTAAATCCTCTACTAACATTATTGTATGCTTTTTTTTATTTTATATACTATATGGGAATAGAAAATCAACAACTAGTTAAAATACTAGTTTATTTTTTTGCCTAATAAAAAAATCAAATAATATATACTTTCCATTTTTTATGGTAAAATATATAATAGGTGGTGTAAAAGTAATGAGTGAAACTTTTCGATTTATTCATGCTGCAGACGTTCATTTGGGATCTTTTCTTAATATAAATGGAAAACCAAAAAAAGAAATACAAGATTTGTGTAAAACTGCTGTATATGACGGCTTTGAAAGACTATGTTATAAAGCCATTTCATATGAAGTAGACTTTATCTTGTTATGTGGAGACGTTTATGACAGCTATTTAAGGTCAGTAAAAGGTAATAGATTTTTTATGACAGAATGTGAAAAACTAAATGAAAAAGATATAAGTGTATATGTTATTTACGGTAATCATGATGCTTTAAATGATTCTTTGGAATTGTTTACTATGCCAATAAATGTTCATATTCTAAGCGCTGATAGTGTAGAGAATTTGGAGGTATACAAAGAGGGAAAGTTAATAGCAAAAATTATAGGAAAATCCTATAAGCGAAGAAACGAGAGAGAAAAAACTTATGAAAACTACATAATTGATAATGATGTGTTTAATATAGCAATGCTACATACTGCTTTAGAGAGAGATAATAATAATTATATTCCTTGCAGTATGGAGGAGCTTTTGAAGGTCCCTAATATAGATTATTGGGCACTAGGTCATATACATAAACAAAGTGTTTTAAATGCCTCGAAACCTATTATAGCCTTTCCAGGTATTCCTCAAGGTCGTGATATGGGTGAGCAGGGACTAGGTGGAGTTTTTTTGGTTACAGCATGCAAGAAAGAAATTGTAAATATGGAATTTTTGCCTACAGCAACAGTTGTATATAAGAGTGTAGAAATAATAATAGATGATTCTACTAAGATAGAAAATTATAGTGATTTACATCAGTTAATTTTAGAGAAACTAAGTAATTTAACAAATATTATTCCTGAAACTTCAAAGGCCATAAAGAATTTAAGGGAAGATTTAGAAAGTGAATTTAAAGGCTACATTATTGGATTAATAATAAAAGGAAGAACAGATAAACACCATGAAATAAATTGTATGAATGAAGAGGATTGTAAGCTATTTATAGAAAACATAAATGAAGAACTGGGTTTTGAGAAATATTTTTTGTGGGTAGACTCTATAATATTTAGAACAACCCCACTTATGCAAGATTTTGAAAACCTCAAAATGAAAAACTCTATATTTCAGGAGTTAGAACAAGTAGTAAGTTTATATACCACAGATGTCGAGCTTAAAAAGCAACTTGTGAAAAACTGGGGATCTATCTGGAAGAAACAAATTTATACGGAAAATATAGAGGGCGATAAATTCGACTTTGATGAAGAAGTTATAGCGGATATTATATTGCAAGCTAAAGAATTGCTTACAGAAAAATTAGCGGAAGCTTTAGAAATAATGTAAGGTGGTGAGGTTTTGTTAATAACAGGTCTGGATATTAGGGATTTCGGAGTGTTTCAAGGTGAAAAACTTGAGGACCTTAGCAGTGGTATTATAGTTATTGGTGGAGCTAACAGGTCTGGTAAAACCACCTTAATGCAGATACTTAGAAGCATTCCCTTTGGGTTTTCTAAAAGTAATAATCTGTCACCAGCTAAATTTCAATATGATGTTAGATGTGATTTGAAATTGGAGGAGGGGCAAAGCGTTAAGGTACTCTTAAAAGGATTTAGCAATCCAGATATAATTTATAATAGTGCTACAGATAGATATGATAATAAAGGTCTATATAATATAGATAAGAATACGTATAAAGAGCTGTTTACAATAAGTCTTGATGAACTTAATAGAAGCTCTGACAAGGAAGATAGTAATCTACAGTCTATTTTACTTGGAGCTGGGTTTAAACACATTATAAAAATACCTGGAATAGCAAAAGAATTAAGGGAAAAAGCTAACGTTATTGGTGGAACCCGTGGAAATCCATCTACTAAAATGTTTAAGCCATTTGCGGAAAACATTAGAAAGGGAGTAGAGGGAAGAAAAGAGTCTATCTTGCTCTTTGATTCTTTTTTGAGAAAGAAAAATAGTTTGGCCGATATAGAGAATGTTATACTAATAAACGAGAGAGAACTCGAAAATAGTAATAATAATATAATTAAATTGGAAGTTTTAAAACATAATTATGAGCTTAATCAGAGTAGAAAAAATCTTGAGGTAGAGCTTAAAACCTATTCTTTTGATGATAAAGACATAAATAAATATAATGTAGAAAAAGCTAAGTCTTTAAAAATCCATTATATTAAAGAATTAGAGTTATATAATAAGGAAAACTTTGAATACCAAAGACAAACAACTGAAAATAAGCTTGAGAAAGAGTTGTTACTCCAAAACAAAACACCCATTAGCAATTTTTATAATAGAATATCAGGCACTAAAGAAAATATCAAAACTCTAGTAGTTGTAAAAAATGAATATAATGAAAAATCTGGAACACTAATGAATAAAATTAAAAAATCTAACGATAATTGGGATAGTTTTGAGGATGTTTCAGAGATTAATTGTGACGAGATGCAACAGGCAATTTTATATGGAAATATTGAAAAATTCAAAAAAGTAGAAGTGGATAGAGTAGCATGTAATAAAAGAATTCAAGACTTTAAAATTCAAAAAGAAATCTTGGAAAAACAAATGTTACCTCTAAACTCACTAGAATATATGAAAAAATATTTCTATTTTACAATAGGTTTTATGATAATAGGATTAGCATTATTTTTTATAGATAAATTGCTGGGATGTTCATTAATGATAATTGGATCAATAGGGACAGCACTTTATTTGTTTATAAATTATTCCAATAGTAAAATAATCATAAATAGAAATATAGAAATTAAAGCTCAAATTGATAACATGTCGGCAGGGCTCAGTGATAATTCCCAGGAAATAAAAAACTTAGATGAAACCTTAAGAGAGTTAAATAATATAATGGACGAGTATAGAGATATTCTAAAGCTTGATGGAAGAGTGACCGCAGATGGCATTAAAGATTACTTTAAAACAGCATCGTATTTAAAGGATGAAATATCAGAGTATTATTTATTAGAAAAAAAATTAATGGTCCAGTTTAAAACTCTTAACGAATATTTGACTAACATTAATAAGCTTTTTAACAAGTTTGTTAATGTTAGATTTAGTGAGGCAGAACAATTTGACTTAGATAATATTGAGTACATGGGCACTGATGTACTACTAAGGGTAGAAACCTTATATAGGAATTTGTTACTCGTGGAAAAAAATGATATGGGTCTAGCAAAACTCCTTTTGTTAGAGCAGGAAATATTGGAGTTTTTAGAGGAAAGTCACTTAGTAAGTAATTATGCTGGTGATATAATTTCAAAATTAGAAATGTATATAAGTCAGGGAGAAAAGTATATAAAATATACAATTAAGTTGAATGAATTAAAGATAATTAAGGAGAAATTATTGCAGGTGGTAAAAAGCCAGCATATAAAAAAAATATTATTAGATGGAAAAAAGGGACTTACCCTGATAGACAATATAGATACAAAAAATGAAAGCGAAACTATAAAAATTGAGGACGAAAATACAAAGTTATTAGAAATTCTTAAGGGTTTATATGAGCAGTATATTAGCATTGATGAACTTAGTTATGCTTATGAGGGTTTAAACACTGAAAATAAAAAATTAGTAAGTCAGTTGGATATTTTAAAAAATGAAAAACAAACTTTAAAAGATGAGCTTAAAGCTCTTAATTCTGACGAGATGTTGGTTAAACACGAGCAAGAAATTAGAGAAGCAAGGCTTTCGCTTCGACCTCTTGCAGAGAAATATGCAGTTTATAATACTGCAGCCTTGCTTCTAGAAAAAATAAGAGAAAGATTTTTAGAAAATACTAAGGATAATTTGTTAAAAGGAGCTAGTGACATTTTAAGTGAAATAACTTCTGGGGAATATAAAGATATTATGCCTATGGAAGACTTAATGCAGGGAGACTTTAAAACAAAATTGCAAGATAAAAGTATTAAGGGGAGTTCAAAGGAATTAAGTAGGGGTACAAAAGAACAATTATTTCTGGCAGTTCGTATTAGCAGAATAAAAGAAATTAAGCCAAGTTTACCAGTTATTTTTGACGATTCCTTTGTTAACTTTGATATAGCGCATACAAAAAATACAGTTAAGGCTTTAGTACAACTTTCAAAAACACATCAGATTTTTGTGCTTACCTGCCATGCAAGTTTAGTAGAGTTAATACAAGAGTTATCTCCACAGGCTTTATACTTCAAATTAGATAGTGGTAAATTTACAAAGAGCTTAGGGGTAGACCTAATAGAACATCTAAGGGAACTATAAGCTACATTCAAACTTTTTTGAGTTTGATGTATAAATAATGGTATAATGGGATTCTTAAAACAATTATTAGAGGCTAAGATTTCGAAGTTTTCTAATGCAATTTAATGGAAAGTGAAGTGGTAATTATTAGTAAGGCGTTATTTATTACAGAAAAACCAAGTGTTGCTGCGGAATTTGCCAAAGCTCTAAAAATAAATGGTAGAAAGTTAGATGGTTATATAGAGTCTGACAAAGCAGTTGTTACATGGTGCGTTGGGCATCTTGTTAATATGAGCTACCCAGAAAAGTATGATGAGAAACTTAAAAAATGGACTTTAAACACCTTGCCTTTTTTACCTAAAGTTTATAAATATGAAGTTATAGATGGAGTGAAAAAACAATTTAATATAGTTAAGAGTCAACTAATTAGGGAAGATGTAGATAGAATTTATGTTTGCACAGATTCAGGAAGAGAAGGGGAATATATATATAGATTAGTAGACGATATGTCTGGAAACCCTAAGAAGCAAAAACGAAGAGTGTGGATAGATTCACAAACAGAAGAAGAAATTATTCGTGGAGTTAAAGAAGCAAAGGATTTGAGTGAATATGATAATTTATCAGAGGCAGCTTATTTAAGAGCAAAAGAAGATTATTTAATGGGAATTAATTTCTCAAGGCTTTTAAGTTTAGTTTACGGAAAAACTGTAAGCAGTTATCTTGGGAAAAAGTATATAGTTATTGCTGTGGGACGAGTAATGTCATGTGTGCTAGGTATGGTAGTTCAAAGGGAAAGAGAATTTAGAGAATTTATTGTAACTCCATTTTACAAGATTATTGGAAGCTTTAAAGTAGATGAGGAATCTAGTTATGATGGGGAATGGAAAGCGGTAGAAGGATCTAAGTATTTTGATTCACCTTTGCTTTATAATGAGGGTGGGTTTAAAACTAAGGAAACTGCAGAAAAATTAATAGGTGAACTAAGAGATTTTAGTAATGAGGGTAAAGTTATAGTGGAAAACATTACTAAGAAAAAAGAAAATAAAAATGCTCCACTACTCTTTAATTTAGCAGAAATGCAGAATGAATGTTCAAAAATATTTAAAATAAACCCAGAGCAAACGCTTGGTTATATTCAAGCTTTATATGAGAAGAAAATGCTCACATATCCTAGAACAGATGCTAGAGTATTATCTACAGCGGTGGCAAAAGAAATCGATAAGAATATAAGAAAATTATCAAATTTAAAGGGCAATACTGAAATAATGAAAATAGCTGAACAAATTTTAGAAAAGAAATGGCATAGTAACATAACTAAAACAAAGTATGTTGATGACAGCAAAGTAACAGACCATTATGCTATTATTCCAACAGGGGAAGGCCTTCAAAACTATTCCTCATTAAAGGAATTAGAAAAGAAAATATATAATTTAGTGTTACGACGATTTTTAGCAATATTTTATCCACCTGCTGTCTATAGCAAGGTTTCTGTTATAACAAAAATAGACACTGAAAGATTTTTTACAACAGATAAGGTTTGTATTGAACTGGGATATTTGGAAGTTTTAAAACCAGAAATGGACAGCAAAGATAATGAAAGCACAAATATGAAATTTTTAAGTCTTTTAAAAAAGGGTCAAATCCTTACTCTTGAAGATTTAATTGTAAAAGAAGGTAAAACCTCACCTCCAAAAAGATTTACTACTGGTTCAATTATTATTGCTATGGAAAATGCGGGTAAGCTTATTGAAGATGAAGAACTAAGAGAACATATAAAAGGATCTGGAATTGGTACAAGTGCAACTCGTTCAGGAATTTTAACAAAACTAGAGAAAATAGGATACATTAAATCTAATAATAAAACTCAAGTGGTTATGCCTACACTACTTGGAGAAATTATCTATGATGTGGTGAAAAATTCTATACCTACATTGTTAAATCCAGAACTCACAGCTAGTTGGGAAAAAGGGCTAACAATGGTTACTCAAAGTGAAATAGAAGGAAATTTGTACATGGATAAGCTTGAGAATTATATAATCAAAAATACTGATAGAGTACTTAAACTAAATAATGGCTTAAGACTTAAAAATAAGTTTGATATGGTGAGTGAATTTTATAAGGACTCGAAAGCAAAGGCAGAATAATAGAAAAGATAAGCAGAAATTATAATATACTAGCTGCTTATCTTTTTTTCTTAATTTTATTAATAATATAGTCAAAGGGAGATAGATAAAGTGGCAAAAGATAAAATAATTTTTGTTTGTAAAGATTGTGGGTCACATGCTCCAAAATGGATGGGTAAATGTAATGATTGTGGTGCATGGAATTCATATGAAGAGAAAGTTGTAAAGGCGGGCACCGCTAAATCAAATACTTTAAAAAGGATGACAATAACAACTAAACCTACAAAACTGAAGGCGGTTGTACAGTCTAACAGTGACAGAATAATTACTGGAGTTTCAGAGTTTGACAGGGTTATGGGGGGAGGAATAGTTAGGGATAGTGTGACTATTATATCTGCTCCCCCAGGGGCAGGGAAATCTACACTTTTGCTACAATTAGCAAATTCACTTTCATTAAAAGGATATAAAATTCTATATGCGTCTGGAGAGGAAAGTAATAGCCAAATTAAAAATAGAGCTGACCGAACAGTAAAAGAGATAGCTGACAACTTTTGGGTTGTTTCAGATACAAAGTTAGACGAAATATTACAACATATAGAAACTGTCGATGCTGATTTAATAATACTTGACAGTATTCAAACATTTACTTTGGACGAATATTCAAGTTCAAGGGCGGGTTCTCCTACTCAAGTAATTGAATGTGCCACAGCTTTAAAGGATAAAGCAAAAAATCCAGATAGACCAAGAGCCGTTATGCTGGTTGGGCAAATGACAAAGGCTGATGAAATGGCAGGGCCACGTATATTAGAGCATTTAGTAGACACTGTATTATATCTTGAAGGAGAAAATGGAGAAGAGCTAAAACACTTGGTAAGTAAGAAAAACCGTTTCGGAAGTACTGAAGAGAGTGGTATGTTTAGGCTTTCAGATGTAGGAATGGAAGAGATTACTGACCCTTCTGAATTTTTCATGACCAAAAGAGATGCATTAGTTCCAGGAAGTGCTTTAGCAGTTATAAAGGATGGAACAAGACCTATTGTTATAGAAATAGAGAGTCTTGTATCTAAATCTTTTACTCCTTACCCAAGCAGGCTAAGTGAGTGTTTTTCGAGGAAGGAACAATTGGGAACCCTCATTTCTATTCTTGAGGAAAGAGGAGGAATAGGACTTTATGATAAGAATGTTATTATAAAAGCAACAGGGGGTCTTAAATTAACTGAAACATCAGTGAATCTAGCTGTAGTTATGAGTATAGCATCTTCTGCAATGAATCATGGAATAGCTACAGATACAGTATTTATTGGAGAACTGGGTCTTACTGGTGAATTAAAAAAAGTTCCATCTTTAGAGCAAAGACTAAAAGAAGTAGACAGAATGGGCTTTAAAAAGGCTTATATACCTCAAAATTGTTTAAAGGCTGGGGTTAAATTTAAGAACTTAAAGGTTATCCCATGTAAAAAATTAACAGATGTTATTGAAAAAGAAATGAAATAAAAATTATTAAAAACTTAAAGAGTATATAATAAATTTTTACTTCTTCCCATGACACTTAGTAATTGTTAAGTCCCCCAATGAACTACCCAGAGGGTCAGGATAGTAAACACGAGCCAATAGGCCGTGGGGGGATTCCACCTTATCATTGCTTTTAGGAATTTTCGGTTTACCGTTTGACTATTTCATTCAATGCTGGCATCGAGTTATTCCTTTAAATATAACTATACATAATAATATGAACTTTCTCCGGAAGTGACTACAAATTAGAAGAGCAGAAACATTGAAATTCCATTTAAAATTCTTCTTTTGCCAATATAAAATTCTCGTGAGGCTTCCTGAAAGGAAGGCTAGTGAACCGGCGTATGCCGAATGTGAGCGTTAGAGAAATTTATATTGGCAAAATATTAGAATTTCTTAATGGAATTTCACGTTTCAAACTCTTATTTGTAGTCACGCAGGAGGAAGTTCATACGGATTGCATCTTTTTTATTCAATAATTAAGTCAAATAGTTTTTTAGCTGCTTTTTTTGGGCCATCTTTTTCTTGTCCAACTACACCTAGAGAAGTTCTAATTTGTCCAACTTTTACTCCTGTTTTGAAGAATTCTTCAAAATAGCTATCTATAAGTAAATCTACTTGTTCTTGTTTTTGCACTGGTCCAAATGGATTAGCAAAATACGACGTTACAAGTCCTAATTCAGTAGTAGTACCCTTTGCCATTCTTGCACCTTTTTTACAAACATCAATAGCATCTGTTGAATTTGTAAAAAAATTAATTTCTTCAATTCCATCTTTTACTTCTTCATAGTTATTTGCATAGAGGAATAAATCTATAGGATATCCCTTAATGATGGCTTTATAGCTTGCGACTGGCATAACAAGTCTTGCGTTAATTTTATCAGGATTCATAAATATACTTCTATCAATTTCTTTGAAAGCATAACCTGCATCCAAATCATCAAGTCTAACGAAAGCACCAATTTCAGTTCCGTAAGCTAATGGTTTTGAGCCTTCCTTTAGAGTTAGATAACCCATGTCATCAAAAACTATGGTCATATCACTAATATAATCTTCACTTAGACTTCTAAAAGCTTCTAAGCTTTCAGATTTACCTGCACCACTGTCACCCATAATAACTACATTTGCACTGTTACCATTATTCATAATAATGTTTACCATTGCGCCATGGATTGGTAGTGAGCCTCTTTTAATCATTATTAGATTATGAAGAGTTAATGCCATCTTTTTTACATAACCGAAGTAATCAATTTCGTTGCCATAACTTATATATCCAACCATAATATTATTTTCTATATCATCATAAAATATTGTTTTAACTTTTGGAAAAGAATCTTTAGCACCAAAAACAAAAACTGCATCTGGTTTAGTGTCCCTATATTCTTCTTCACTTGCCATTTCAAATAGATTACATAGAGTTATTGCATGAGCCATAAAATCTCTGTGAACATAAATGAATATAAGTAATGTACCCACTTTAGCTGGATAACAAAACCAATGGTCTGTGGTTATAGTACACGTTTTTAATGGATTTTCAAAACATTCATTAAAGATCCCATCTCGAGTATTCTTTTTAGGGTAGGTTATATAAGGTAAATCTAGTATTATTGCATCAATAAAGGGAACACCTTTAAGTACTTCATATCCTATAGGTAATGGCCAATTTATGCTATTAACAATTATACCAGCATTGCCGCCGGCAGGCAGTTGCCTGTAAACTTTAGGTTGAGAACCTACAACATTTTCTTCAATTTTTCTGTATAAATTAAGTATGAGCATTGAAAAATTATTGTTTGCTTCAACAAAGCTTGTTTTTTCTAAACCCTCATTGATTTTATGGTTGTGAATTAGAGTATATCTTTCAAGCTTTCTCCAAAAGCTATAAAAATCTTCTATAAAATCAGTAAAACTATCTTTATTATTTATAAGGGAACTATATTTTGTATTTAAATTTATAATTTCATTTACATTGAGTACTGATAAAAGTTTAAACAAATGTATAAAGAAAACATCTAAATCAACATTGTCGACGTCTGTATTTTGAATCAAATATTTATATGTATTTGATTTTTTCTTCTTTATTTTTTTTAGATAGGCATTAAAAACTCTTCTAAAGCCATCACTTTCTAATAACTGAACATGAGTATTACAGTATTTTGCGGTGAAATTTATCATTACTTTTTCATTACTTAGAGAAAATTCTTTTTTCAACTTGGCACCTCCATGGATAATTACAAAATTTTTATGAAAAATGAAATTTATAAAAGAAAATATTATCATAAGTTGCTGTTAATTTTTGAATACTAGACTATAATACTTTAAAAATGAAATATTAACAATACCAAAATTGCAAAAATCACATTTTGACATATTATCGCCTTAAAAAAATTACAACTAGAATATTTTACAATACTAAATTATTAACTTGATTTTAAATGGCGAATATAATATTATATTCCATTAACTGGACGTTTAAGACGAAATTATGGTGTAAATTTTGGAAACTCTGAGATATTATAAAATTAAGTGTATAATATAGAGTGGAGTTAAAATAGATTTTTATATTGACTCCAATTTATTTTATGTAAATTGAACTATTGAAGGGGAGTGATATATTGAAAAATAAAAAAATATCTCATTTAATGGCAATAATCTTAATGTTTATATGGAGTTTATCTTATTTAAGCATAAAGGTTATTTCAGAAGAGGTAAGTCCCATTTTATCAGCATTTTATAGATTTGTATTTGCCGCAATTATTTTATTTGTAATATTAAAAGTGAAATACCCTAAAGAGAAAGTTTTAAAAGAGGATAGATTAAAATTTGCTTTGGGTGGTCTGTTTGGAGTGACAATATATTTTATATTTGAAAACTATTCAGTAGCATACACGTCTGCATCAAATGTTGCAATTTTAATTGCGTCTATACCCGTATTTACTCTATTTACTCAGAGAGTAATTTATAAAGAAAAATTCACTTTTGGAAAAATGATTGGTGTTACCCTAAGTTTAATAGGAATTATTATTATAATTGCAGCTAAGGGAAGACTAAGTTTATTATCAAAAGGTAATATAGGAGACTTGATGGCTCTTGGTGCAGTATTTTCATGGATAATTTATAATATGGTTTGTGGTAGTTTTAAAGGGAATTATAAAGTTTTAACTATAACTACATATGAAATTATATGGGGATCACTTTTTTTAAGTCCTTCACTGTTTTTCAGTAAATTACAAATGCCTTCTACAATTGTTGTATTAAATTTAGTGTTTTTATCAATATTTTGCTCTTGCATTGGGTATGTAATGTATGTTCATTGCCTAAAAGACCTTGGAGCAACTGTCATTACAACATATATAAATTTGCAGCCTATAATGAGTCTAATTGCAGCTGGATTGATACTAAATGAAGTTGTAACGGTTTATCAGGTAGTAGGGTGCATTGTCATAATAGTAGGGGTAACCTTAGTTAGTTTGGATGGTAGGTTTAAATTTAAAAAGCGAAAAATGATATATAAAGATTTATAACAAAAAGGTATCTTGCATGCCTTGCAAACGAAGAATTTCTAAATGGAGGCCATAACAATTACTAATTGTTATGCGACCTGTGGCACCTGATTTATGTGAATTTGAATGCATAATATTTTTTCTCATTGTATGTTAACAAAAGTATATATTGCGTAAAATGCGTTCGAACAAACCTTAGTAATTCTTAATTTATTATATTTATAGATGCGTAAAGAAACCCACATGTTTGAGCGTTAGCGAGTTTGTGGGTTTTAGCAACTGTAAATATAATAAATTTTAGAATTACTTGGTGAAGTGAGCCGCATTAAAGCAATATATACTTTTAGTTATAACATACAATTAGAAAATCAATGACACTTAATTCTCATTAGGAAATATCGCATTTATTACGTTTGTAATGGTTTCATTGCAAATAGAGTAATTAATTTGCAATCCATTCCTTTCCCCTTTGATAATCCCTAAAGCCTTTAACTTTTGAATGTGCTGAGAAACAGTGGATTGCGGGAGGTCCAAGCAATTTTGCATATAGCCTACATTGCAGCTTCCTTTCTTCATAAGTCCTCTAATAATGCATATTCGTGCAGGGTGAGCAATGGCTTTCAATAAATCTGCAATTTCTTCATACTGTTTAATATTATTCATAATATCGTTATTCATAAAAATCTCCTTATAAAAAAAATTTCTTAATTGTATTTTTGATATATTAAAGAAAATATAATAATTTAAATGTGGTAATGAATATTATTATATTAGTATATTACAATATCAATGTCAATATATTTACAAAATATTACTAACAGAAAAACATGAAAAGGGACTATATTAACTAATAAGTTGATATAGTCCCTTAAATTTTGAATCTATTAAAAATAATTATCTAAAATCTTATTCGTCTACCACCACGATGTTTACGTCTGTTAATAGATGAAATTAATAACACAATTAAAACTATAACTATTATTAATACAACAGAAGCTGCAGCGTAGATAAGTACATTATCTTTAACAATAGCAGATTTTGAAATCATTGGATATAATTTAAATTCTTTTATAGAATCTCTTTGTTTAACAAGTACAGTTCCAACAGAAGTCTTTTTATTAAGCTTCCATACATTTATTCCGGTTGTCTTAAAAGAAGTTTCGGCTTTGATATCATTTTTATAAAAAGTCACATCTTCATTTGTTTGGAGTGGTACTTCCATTGTTTTTTTAGGTCCTATGAATGGAAGAACATTATAGGGTACTGAAATTGTTGTAATTGCAGTATTTTTTTTATTAAGTATTTCTTTTTTCACGGCATAACTATAGTTAATTAGTTTTGTCATATCTTCAAAGACTTTTGTATCCAATGGTAAATTATACTCAGAATTCATAACAACGCCTATGATATGTCGACCATTTCTTTCATATATAGAAACTAAACATCTCCCAGCCTTTGCTGTAACTCCAGTTTTACCGCCTACGTTACCATCTATGCCAAGAAGTTTGTTTCTATTTGAAACTGTAGCAACAGGGCCATTAGCAGATTTTATTACGCTTGTTTTTTTACCAATAGATTTTTTTATCCAATCATTTTTATAAGCAGCTCTACCTAAAAGGGTTAAGTCATAAGCTGTTGTATAATGATCATCATTTGCATCATCTAAACCATTTGGTGTGACAAAATGAGATCCTTTCATTCCTAGCAATGCAGCTTTGGCATTCATCATCTTAGCAAAATTAGTTGGATTTCCTCCAACATTATCTGCAATCATATAGGCAATATCATTTCCAGAATAAAGAAGAAGTCCATCCATTACGTTTTCAGCAGACATTGTATCACCAATTGCTACAGGATGAATATTTAGGTTATAAGAGTAAGGTGGTTGAGCTTTTGCATTTTTTGTATACGTCAAATTATCAGTTGATTTCTTATTTTCAGCAAGTAGCAAGGCTGTTAGGAGCTTTGTAATGCTTGCAGGATACATCTTATTATCAATATTTTTAGTGTAAATAATTTCATTAGTGTCCATATCTACAGAAATTGCAGCTTTACCAATTAAGTCTGGTGGGGTAGCTGCTGCGAAAACGGTTGTAGAAAAGACTACAGTAAATATTAGTGTAAACAATAAAAGTCGGTTTTTTCTTTTCAATTTTCATCTCTCCATTTTAATTAAATTTTATATTTATTTATTTACGAATAAATACAAAGATAGTATATCATATTAAAGATATTAAGAACAAGGTATTAGGATTATTGAGTCTATTTTTAGAAAAACGAATGTTATTAAAATCTCATTGTGATATTATTAATTTAATATAGAATTGGCGGTGATTCACATTAAAAACAAGTTAAAACAAATATTTAATAATAGAGATTCAAAGGTAATAGGGGAGTTTAGAGAAAGTGCAGTTATGATTTTACTTGAGGAGGATGATGAGGAATTATCCATAGTGTTTGAAGTGCGTGCACGTAAATTAAGAAGTCAGCCAGGTGATGTTTGTCTGCCGGGTGGAAAAGTGGAACAAGATGAGAAGCCAAGGGAAACCTCAATAAGAGAAACCATGGAAGAATTAAATTTAGAAAGAGATCAGATTGATTTTATAGGAGATATGGATTATTATATAAGCCCTTATGGGAACAAGCTTTATGCGTTCGTAAGTATGCTAAAATATGGAGAAATAAAACCTAGCGAGGATGAAGTAGATCATGTATTCAAAGTTCCCTTAAAATTCTTTATGGAAAATGAGCCATTACTTTATAAAATGGATATAGGACCAATAAATCAAGATGATTTTCCTTTTCACTTAATCAATGGAGGAAAAGACTATAAGTTTAGGAAAGGGTATTTAGATGAATATTTTTATGAATATAATAACTATATAATTTGGGGTTTCACAGCTCAAATCATTAAAAGTTTTATTGATATTATAAAATAAAAATTTATAGAAAAATAAAGTTAAAAAAAGCAGTAATAATATTGAAATTATTACTGCTTTTTAGGTTATGCTATTTGCTAGGTACTACTTTATTTTTCTTAAGGAATACTGAAATACTTAATACAATAAGAGCTATATAGATGAAAATATATACAATTGAAAGTAATCCCGTAGTATAGAAAAACTTTAGATAAATAAAAGTAATTATGGAAATAAGTGACCAAAATAGAGAGATAAAAGCTATAATATTATTTCTTTGTCTCCAATGATCAGGATCTTTCATAGAGCCAATAATTTTGTCGCGTCTTTTACTTTTATCCTTTGTGTTAATCACTAAAAATTTGTAATATAGAAAAAATATAAATTCCACTATTGAAATTGCAAAAAACATAAATGATAAAGAGATACTAGTTATATTCAAAAAAATCACTCCTTTTAGGAATTAATATGCCCTAAAAGTTAAAACATAACACTATTCTTTTTTATCTGAAATAATTCCTTCATAATAATCTGTTCCCCATTTACACATAACGTCTAATATAGGCATAACACTTTTTCCTTGTTTTGTTAGAGAATATTCTACTTTGGGAGGAACTTCAGCATATACTTTTCGATGTACCATTTCATATGATTCTAATTCTCTAAGTTGTTGTGTTAACATTTTTTGTGTTATACCACCCATAGACCTTTTAAGTTCACTAAATCTTAATACACCATTTTGGGCTAGTTTCCAAAGAATAATAGGTTTCCATTTACCACCTATAATGTCTAGTGTTAATTCTATGGAACAGCTGTATTCTTTATTATTTATTTTCATTATTTTATCGCTCATAATACCTCCTAATAGTCTTCAGGTTTTGATAACAATTATTTATTGTTTAGTTTAAATATAATGTTGTTAAGCAATTATTAAGTCACTTAGATACTAAGTAACTTTTTAGTTAGTACTTGATTAAAAAACCTTTGGTATGTACAATTATATCATTGATATATTTTATATACAATATTTCAATAATACATCTTCAAAAGGGGAAAAAGAAATGAAAAAAATTGATGAATTACACAATGAGATTATAGGTTTAAAATTAGTAGAAGCTCTTAAGAAAAATGCATTTTCAGCAGTTTATTTTAAAAGTGGTGAAGAAGCTTCAGAATTTATTATGAACAACGTGCATAAGGGAGATAGAGTAGGTTTTGGAGGATCAATGACTGTATTAAAACTTGGTATACAAGAAAAGGTAAAATCCATGGGAGGAATTGTTCTAGATCATGGTGATACAACCTTATCACCTGAGGAAAAAATTGAAACTATGAGGGGTGAGTTACTCAGTGATGTCTTTTTATGCAGTTCTAACGCTGTAACTTTGGACGGAGAACTTGTTAATATTGATGGGGTTGGAAATAGGATAGCTGCAATGAGCTTTGGACCTAAAAAAGTCATTGTTGTTGTTGGGATTAATAAAATTTGTAGAAATGAAGCTTCGGCTTTTGAAAGATTAGAACTAACTGCTGCACCAAAGAATAACATGAGATTAGATACGCCAAATCCCTGTACTAAAACTGGGGTTTGTATGGATTGCAAAGCAGATACTAGAATCTGTAGGATTTATTCAGTAATTAAAAGAAAGCCTATGAGAACTGATATTACCGTAGTTGTAATTGGTGAGAATTTCGGATATTAATAAATGTATTATTTTGTAATTATATGTTTAAATATTTATATATAAAATTTCAAAAAAATACTTCATTTTATTTCTAATAAGTCTTATAATGTTATTAAATGGAAAATATTACTTTAATAACAAATTATAGGAATGAGGTGTTAAAATGGTAGAATGTTCTTTTCTGACTACTATGGATGAAGAAATAGACTGTTTTAAGGAATGCGCACTACATAAGTGGACAAGTAATGGAGGAAAATGTCCATTTGCTGAATTAGAAAATTTTAAAGCAATCACTTTTAAGGAAATTTCTGATTATGATTCATTTAATGAGAGTAAACTTTCCTCATTAAGAATATTATATGAGTAAAAATATTCAGAACGATCTTTGTAATTGTTTATAATATTTAATATTAGGATATAATTAATACAAAGTAGAGGAGGGAATATAAATGGAAAGGACATTGGTTTTAATTAAACCTGATGGGGTTAAACGTGCATTGATTGGAAAGATTATAGATCAGTATGAGCAGAAATCACTAGAAATTGTAGCTGTCAAAATAATTACTGCTACAAAAGACAATGCTAGAAAACATTATAGTGAACACGCTGGAAAGAATTTTTTTGAAGAACTAATAAATTATATTACTGAAGGCAAAATGTGTGCTATGATTTTAATGGGTGACAGGGCTGTCGACGTAGTACGAAAGATCAATGGAGACAAGGATCCCCTAAAAGCAGAACTAGGCAGTATAAGAGGGAAATTTACAATAGATAAAACTCACAATATAGTCCACGCATCTGATAGTTCAAGTAGTGCAGAACGTGAAATCGCAATTTGGTTTCCAGAGCTTAATGACGAAGATAAACTTAGGACGGCAAAGAATTTGTTTTCAAAAACTGATGGTCCATTAATTAATGTATAGAAATGCAAACATATATTAAAAAAGCTAACCAATTTATAATTTGGTTAGCTTTTTGTACGTCCAGCATGTTCGCTGAGCCGATAGGCTGAAAGAAGCCTATGTCACCTAACCAACGGGAAGACAACCTGAGAGCAAGGGCGCTACTGGTAACGGTAGGGTCTGAAGGAAGCAGCAGGGGAAATGTGG
>NZ_DATCQT010000192.1:0-5636 GCF_036569345.1 Clostridium sp. | reverse complement strand
GAAGTGGTACAGAAATTGTTAATTGTATAGAAAATAAGATTGATTACATAGCTACAGAGACAAGTGAAAAATATATAGATGATATTATTTTACCGAGAATAAACAGCATAAGTTAGTTGCGTAATACAAATACAGCACGATACAGTACGACATAACTAAATAAAATACTGATTTTAATGTTTTTCACAACCTCTACAGACAAGTAATAGCTCCATTCATGAAAACACAAATATAATAATATATAAGGAGAAACAATAATGGTAAAATTAAATAAATGTTATTGTATGGATAATCTAGAATTAATGAGACAGATTGACGATAATTCAATAGATTTAATTTACTCAGATATTCTTTTTGGAACAGGTAAGAAATTTGCTGATTATCAAGATTTAAAACCTATTAAAAAAGTTATTGAAGACTTCTACATACCTAGAATAAAAGAAATGCATAGTATATTGGCATACACAGGCTCAGTATACTTACAAATGGATTATAGAATCAGTCATTGGATACGTTGCATTATGGATGATATATTCGGATATGAGAACTTTAGAAATGAAATAATATGGTGCTACAATGGTGGTGGGGTTACTAAGAAACAGTTTAACAAAAAACACGATAATATATTATTCTATAGTAAAAGTGATAAATTTAGATTTAATACACAATATCAGCCTTATAATGATAATAGTGCAAAGAGATTATTAAATAAACATAGAGGCGAAGACAAATCCGATAGATTAGAGTTAGGGACTCCTATGACAGATTGGTGGGCAGATATTAAATGTATAGTTAATCCTGCTAATAAAGAGTACGTTGGATATAATACTCAAAAACCTAAAGCGTTGTTAAATAGAATAATTAAAGCAAGTAGCGATAAAGGGGATGTCATTGCAGATTTTTTTTGTGGCAGTGGAGTAACGGGAGCAGTAGCTAAAGAGTTAAATAGAAAATACATAATGTGTGATATAAATAAAAGAGCAATCGAAATTAGTAAAGAAAGATTAATAAATAACTTAACAATAATATAAAAAATATCTTGACAATGGAAAGAATTAGGATTATAATAATATTAAGGAATTAGAAATAATAACTTTAACAAAAACAATAAATAAAAATAATATAAAAAAGGTGGTTTTATCAATGAAATTTTTAATTACATATAAGGTACTTACAATCCCACATGACAGTGGAATAGAAGATGTAAAGTTTGTAATTATATATGATGCTAAGGTTAGTGAATTAGGAGATTTAAGCTCTCATATAAACGAATATCTACAAAAATTCTTCGCAGAAGGAAACTATGAAATAATCAGTATGTTAAAAGCGGATGAAGAACTTGAAAGGTAATTTGCTCTCACATCAACAAGTAATTGAGTTACCTGAAAATACAGAAGTTTGGTATGTTGGTAATTGCTACGCTCAAGGCGAAATAAGAAAAGTTAAATATAATTGTTATAATGCTAAAAGAGTATTGGTTTCAGAAGATTTCAAATATATAAATATTGATAACAAGTTTGATTTTGAATTAATGGGATGCAAAGTTTATGAATTAGTATAACAATAAAATAATACATATAAAAAGGAGATTATAATATGGAAATGGGAATTTATACTTTATTAAATGACGATGAGGAACTTATGGGATTATATCAAACAGATGCTACTTTCAAGAAATCAATTGATGCAGGATATAGAGCAGAAATGAATACAGATGAAATATTAATATCTGCATTAAAAAATGGATATAAAGCTAAACAAGAAATTTATAATAACTTTGTAGAATATAAAACTTACGAGTGTATTGCTACAGTAATTAAGGAGAATTAATATGAGTTGGAATCAGGAAATGCAGAAGATATACAATGAGGTACATAGAGTTATATATGATGTTGATACTAAAGAAGTAATTGCATTAGTGGATAATTTGGATAAAGAGTTTATAGGAGATATTATTAATAAACATAATGAGGAATTGGATTTAGCTTTTAGGAATGGAATTAAAGAAGGAAGAGAAATAACTAAAGTAATATATAAATCATAGAATAATAATATAAAAGGAGTAAACATTTGAAAAATTTAATATCAAGTCTAAAAGAACGTACTGATATATACTGTTCAACAAATAATGGATTTTTACTTCAAGGAGATTGCTTGGAAAAACTAAAATTAATTCCTGATAAGTCAATAAATCTAATTTGCCTTGACCCACCATATAATATCAATAAAGCAGACTGGGATACATGGAAAACAGTCACTGAATATGTGGAGTTTATGGGTGAGGTATTCAAAGAATGCGAGAGAGTTTTAAAGGATAATGGTTCATTCTATTTCTTTCATAATGATTTTATGCAAATGGTTGAATTACAGTACTGGTTAAATAAGAATAGTAATTTCATTTTTAAACAATTAATAGTATGGAATAAAAAATTTAAAGGTGCAAAAAATGAAGGATTTTTACAAGGATTCATCGAACCTAAAATGTTAAGAAACTATCAGAAAATGGCTGAATATTGTCTATATTATACTTTTCAAGGCAAGTTTATTGAGACACCATATTCTAAAGTAATTAAAAAACAAATGAAAGAATTAAACCTAAAGGAAATGGATTTTAGAAAACTTAAAATATCCAAGAATGGCAATCCTACTGGTTGGTGTTCCAATATAATTAAAGGTAAGAATATACCTACAGAAAGTGACTGGGAATTAATATGCAAACTAATAGGTGAATATAGTTATGAATCATTACTACAAGAATACGAAAATTTAAGATATACATTTAATAATCAAAAAACACATCATTCCGTATGGAATTACGAAATAGCAAAGAAACGAGGTCATTGCACTCCTAAACCATTGGATTTAATAAAGAATATAATATTATACAGTTCCAATGAAAATGCCACAGTTTTAGATTGTTTTAGTGGCTCAGGAACATTAGCAGTGGCATGCGAAGAATTACATAGAAAATGGATTTGCATAGAGAAAGAAGAAAAGTATTGTGAGATTACTAAAGAGAGATTGATAAATATAATAATATAAAATTATTGTAATTCAATAAGAAGTATTTAAGATATAGAATAGAGAGGAGCTGAGAATAATTTCAGATGTATTAAGATTAACGATACCAATACCCCCATCAATTAACAACGAATACATGAAACCACGAGGCATAATGAAATATAAAGGTGGGAAACCATTCGCTATGGCAATGATGTATGAAACAGCTGAAGCTAAGAAGTTTAAAAAGAATATGGTCAAACTAATAAAAGAGGAGATAATAAAACAAGAGTTTAAATTTGAAACTAAGCCATATTTTGTTATGACTGAATGGACATTTTTCTTTCCAAAGACAAATATGGACAGCAATAATTATTTCAAGACATTTTTGGATGCGATAACAAATCTAAATGGACTTATATGGGAAGATGATAATATTAGCATGGTGAAAGATGCAAATATCTATTATGATAGTGAGAACGCAAGGGCAGAAGTAAAAATATACGCATCACCAAGAGTAGGCATTTTCAACGACAAATCAGAATATGATACTTTCGTTAATACATATTGTAGTAAATGTAAGAAAGGTAATAAGATAGGATTGAAAGGCGGTTGCTCAGTATATAAGAATGCGATGGAAAGTAGAATAAAAGAAGAGATACCAATGGCTACAGAAGAAGAAAGACTTAATAAAGTTTGCCTGAAAATTAAATTAAAATAATAACAATAAAAAGATATAAAATGTATTAACAATTAACAAAATAAGGATTATAATAAAAGAGTAGAAAATATTTACATAAGGAGAGAAATTATATGAATAACTTATCACAGGAAATTAAAAAGAAATTCACTTGGTATGATGATTTATATTTACAAAGTTATTTAAAAAATATAACTAATGATGATATGATTACACAACTTAATGAAAAACTTAATAAGCTTGATAAATCAGAGTTAAATGGATTAACTGAAATAGGATTGAAAGCTACAATAACTAATTGCCCTTGGAGTGTGTATTATATGAGCCAAGTGGTCAATATGGAAATAATGAAAATGAAAGTAATGATACAATAATATATAAAGTATTCTAATAGACGTAATATGAGAATATTGTGAAGGAGGTAACTATGACAAAGATAATATATAAAGCAAATATAACCTTTAAAATTACAGAAAATATAAATACAGATAAAGATAGCATTACACAAAAAAATGACATGGATAATAACATTAGAGAAATGATAGAAGATAATATAGACATGGACAGAGCAGAATACGAGATTACAATAAATTCTACTTTAGAAAAAAGCTAAAGTCACAATACAAAAAAATTCGACTTAATAAAACAATAGAATCTGGATTTCATTCAGAAAATTAAAATAGTATAAGTTTAGGAAGTGATAATATTAAAAGTTATTGTGTAGTGATTTACTAATTTGGATTATTAATATATTAAAATATAAGTTTTAAAAGATTCATATGGTATAATATAGAAAAATAAATTTTATGAAAGAAGGAATTAAAAATGGATCATACAATATTAGCAACATATTTTGACGGAGATAATTATAGTTTTGACTGGTTAGAGAATAATGAAGATGCAACAGAATGGTTAGATGAAAATAAAGAAAAATATACACAAATAGAGGTTATTTCAATTAATGTTATGGATGTAATATATCAATCTGATGATATAAAATAGTATAAGTTTTGAGAGGAGGAATTTATATGGATACGACAAATAAACATATCGGAAATGTTCTATCAAGATTGTCGGATGAGGAATTAAAAGAAGTCCTTGGGCAATATATTAAAAAATGTGAATTTAGTAATGCAGAATCAATGAGTGCATACTTTCAAAATGTATTAAAATGTGAAGAGTTTGATTATGATGGAAATATGAAAGTTTAATATAAGATTTGCGAAAGGAGGATTTTATTAATGAAATATATTTTAGAGTTAAGCTTTACAGATAAGCCAAATTGTTACGGATGTATGCTAAGCAGAACAAAAGGACTTGATTTAAATGGTGAAACAGTTATAGGATGTTCTGCTTTAGGTAGTATGCCTAAATGTCCTGAAGAAGGATGCCATAGAGATTGTCCTTTAAAAGAAGTAAAATAAAATGATATTCATTACAAGAGATACACAAACAAACAGTAATTTATCAGAATTTCATAGACATTGAAAATAATAATATAAGAGGAGGAAATTATTATGAAATATAAAAAGTTTTGGATATTATATGATGGAGAAGAAATAATAGAAAAGTTAGATACAGAATATAAGGCTAATTATAGTGCGAATATTCATAGTGGTGATTACTTTGGTGATATAGGTACAACGAGTGGATATTATATAATGATACCAATTGATAGAGATGTAGCAGGATATAGAAGCATGTTAATTAAAGATTTAATTTTAAGGCAAAATATAATTATAGAAAAAGCAAATAATAAAATGGTCGAGTTATCTTTAAAATTGTAATAAGTGTATAAAATTGAAATTTTATTAAGAAAATAAGATAATATAAAATAAATAGTCACACATTAGGTCACACCCTGCATAAAATATAACGTACATATCAATTAAGAAGGAGTTTATTAAAAGTAATAATAATTTACAAGAACAATAAA
>NZ_DATCQT010000191.1:0-9259 GCF_036569345.1 Clostridium sp. | reverse complement strand
ATTTTGTATTAATTTAGCTTTTTGTTTCATTCCATCACGATATGCTTGTGAATGTTCTTCTAATTTTTCTTGACTAACATCTAATAAAGACATTGTTATTGATAATGCCTTCATTGCCGAATCATAATCCTTGACGCTGTTGGTACTAGCTTTCGTTGCATCTGCTAGTTCTTTATTGGCTTTTGTTAATGCTTTAGATGCTTCCGTTTGGTCAGCTTTTGCACTCGCATTTTCTTTGTCTGCCTCTGTTCCAGCTTTCGTTGCTGCTGTTGCATCATCTTCTGCCTTAGTAGTTCCGAATGTTGGGTCTTTCAATGTCTTTTCTAAAGCCTTTATTGCATCCATTGATGTTCCATATTGTAGAATCGAATCTTGTAATGATTTTTGTTCTGCTTTTTGTTTTGTTACTACTGCATCTGATGCTGATTTTATATATGGTATTCCAACAGCATCTTTTATTGTATTTGCTCCTTCTTCAGATGTGTCCCCACTAACTTTACTTGCCTCTAATTTAGCTGTGGCTAAACTTTGAATTGCACCCATTTCTACTCCATAGTAACTTAATCTACTTTTAACACCTTCGAGAACAGCTTTTGTAGCATTAAGTTGAGTTTCCATTATTGTTTTGGCTTCAGAAATATGTACAGTACGTAAAGATTGCAATGCACCCTCTTCTATTGTATAAGCTCCTGCACTTCCCTTAACTGCTCCAGCTAATTCAGGATATTTTACAATTAAATCTGAAATTTCCTCAGCATTTAGTGTGTTGCCTTCGTGTTGCTTATATATAACACCATTTAAGTCTTTAACGGCTGATTCAGATTTACTAACAGACTCTTGCATTTTTGATTGTGCGTCAGCATAGCCATTTACTTGTTGTATTAATAATGCCATGTTATTTATGTCTGACGTATCTGGTTTAGGCAATATTTTATCAATATCACCACTTTGCATATGTAAACTTACTAAAGTTTTATGCAAAGAATCATATCCTTTTGTCATTTTATCCACAGAAACTTTTCCAGATTTGTATTCTTCACTTAATTTTGCATAATCAGAAGTTTGTTTTTCTATATTACCACTTTTTAATTTATTTGTAACTGATTGTATTGCTGTAGCATACTGTTCAGCATCTTTGTAAGGTAGTGTTCCTATCATACTATCTGCTATCAACTTTGATTCTTTTGTTAATACTGCATACTCAGATACTCCTGATTTTATATTTTCTTTATTTTTTACGATAATATCTGATTGAGCTTTTAAAGATGTATTTACTTCTTTTATATCTGCATCACTTATAATTTGCTCTGACCCAATTTTACCTGATGAAAAACTACCTGTCTTATTGTAAGTATCAAGTTTTTTTCTTAATGCATCTTGCTTGGCAGAAGCTTTATCAATCTCTTTGCCATATGTGCCTTGAAGGTCTTTCTGTTTCTCTGCTTGTTGGATTTTTAATTGTTCCGTGTAATCCTTTAAAGCAGATGTGTTTTTAACATAAGCATTTCCTTCAGCATCATAATGGTCAAGTAATGTAGGTGCTATTCCAATAATTTGATTTTGAACATCTAAAAATTGTTTTTGTTCATCTGTCGTTCGATTGGTGTTAGACGCTAATGAATCATATGTGGTTGTTAATGTCCCCATATCTGTTTGTTGTGTTTTTAATTTTGTTATACTATCTTGCGTTGTTTTTATATAATCTTCATTTGCCTTATTTGCACTTGAAAAAGCATTTATTACAGCACCAATAGCCATTGGAATTAATATTAAACCTGCTGTTACTCCAATCATTGCTATTTGCACACCTGCTAGACCTACTGATGCCACTTCTGAAGCTACGCCAGTAGTGAATAAACCTGCTATTATAGTTTTTAAACTTGCGACAAACCCTACCCCACTTGCAGATGCAGTAAGATTAGAAATTGCTAAAACTCCATTGGCTTCAGATAATCCTCCTGTTGCCATCATTGCTTGAATTGTTGCAATTGCACTTAGACGATTACTTGCATCTAATACTCTAGAAGCTATAACTGCTTTGCCAACAGATACTACATATTTTACTGCAATAATCTCTGCTACAACTGCAACAGTAGTTCCTAATAATCCAAATGTTTTGGTAAATCCACTTAATGCACTAACAATACCAGTAATAATTCCTATGAAGTTTTTTAATCCATTTGAATTTATCATATTTTGAAATAAAATAGCTACTGCATTTTGGAACTGTTTAATTCGGGCTGCACTGCTCTGAAGATAGATATCATTTTTGGCACTTGCTATTCCTTGTGCGGAAAGAGCTTCAGTTGCTAATTTTGTTGAGTCGGCATAATTATCCATCATATTCAAAAACACTGCTTTTTGTCTTACACCTGCGGATTGTTCTGCTATATATGACCTTTGTTGTCCACTTAAACTTTCCCAAACTTTCGATAGAGAAGTCAACGTGGTATCTAAATCCTTAAATCCTCCATTAGCATCTCTGACGTTTATCCCAATGGATTGATAACTTTTGTCAGCGTTTGAAACCTCTTCAGCTGAGGAATCACCAGTGTTCGCGCGAGTTATCCGACTCACAATCGTCTTCATACTTGCACCTATTGTTTCGCCACTTAGACGAGAAGTTTCTGCTAGTTTTCCTACGATGGCAGAATAAGTGGTTAGATTCATTCCAGCCTCATTTATTACTGCACCAGATGTCTTTACTGCTGCTGACATTGATGTCAATCCTGTCTTAAAGTCAAGACTTAATTTTGAAGCTACAGAAGCAAAAACATCACTTACTTTCATACCTTGTGTTGCTATACTATCACTACTATTTTTAAACTCATCAAAAACTAAAAGCACCGACTGTATAGCATCTGATGCATCTTTTCCTGTCATGCCACTAATATTACTTAAAATAGCAGAAGGCTGAGTCTTGGCAAGAATTTCCTGTGCCGTACTGTTAGCATTTGAATAAACTTCCATAATATCTGTAATGTCTTTAATATTAGTTCCTAATTTTAAACTTAAATTTTGACTTCCTTGTGCCAAAGCATCGAATGCACTTTCATTTGCACCCATCATATCGATTCTTAGAGCATTAATACTATTATCAAACTCCATAACTGAGGAAATACCTTGTTTGAAAACTGAAATAACACCCATCATTAAACCACCTGCTAGAGCAAATTGAGCCATTTTAGTTGCAGATGAGGCTAATGTACTTAAAAATCCTTTAGTCTCTTTGGTTAAATTTTGCATAGTTCCAATGTTACTATTTGCACTAGTTTTTAAATCAGTAAATCCTTGAGTCATTTGTCCTTTGTTAAAGCCACTAGCTGTTAAAGAATTTAACTCCATTTTATATTTTTCTAATCCAGATGTATCTACAATTCCTACTGATTTCATTTTTAATATCAATGCATCAATCTGTGGATTTAACCTACCTTGATATAATGCAATTTGTTCGTTTATTTTTGCAGTACTTAGATTTTGTTTATCAGCAACTCCTGCTTGAAGAGTCCCTTCGGTTCTGATTAATCCATTTTTTATCTCTTGTAAAGCTATTTGATTAGCATCGCTAGAATTACCACTTGAGTTCATCGAAGTATTTAATTTAGCGTTAACAATTTCTCTTTCTAAAGCTAATTGTCGAGCTTTTCCGACCAATCCTTTTTCATTTGCTTGAACTATTTGATTTGTTAATGCAGACTCTTGTTCTAGTAACCCTTTTGCCTCATTTAATGCAACGTTTTGTTGTTTAATTTGAATTGCTTGGGTGTTGTCTGTAGTAGTTACTCCTGTAGCTTTGTATGTTTGTGGTACAAGAGAGCCATTTGCTCCTGCAATAGCCGATTGTGTATCGTATTTAATTTTATTTATTAATCCTTCTACTTGTTCTAACTGGACTGTAAATTTTTGAATATTCCCACTTGCATCGGATGAAATTGGGGTTATTTTATAGTTGCCTAATTTTTTATATTGTTCTTCAATTTTTTGCATATTCCCCGTTATTTTAATCATTTCTTGATTAGAGGCTAATACGTTTTTATCCATTTGATTAACAAAACTATTATTACTAACGTTCATACTGGAATTCATAGCAGACTTAAATTGCTCAGTTTGTTTTGTGACTTGTGATAATTGTTGTTGTATTTGATTAATATTTATATTTAAATTAAAAGGTTGTTTTATAGTTGCATTAATATGTGTAATTAATTGGTCAAATTGCATTGTGACCATT
This sequence comes from Clostridium sp., assembly GCF_036569345.1. GTDB lineage: Bacteria > Bacillota > Clostridia > Clostridiales > Clostridiaceae > Clostridium_AD. The sequence continues at coordinate 5,031 of NZ_DATCQT010000191.1, read as the reverse complement.
GCGATGTTGGTTGTTAATTGAATTCCATTCATTGGATTTGCCATGTTATTTACCACTCTCCTTTCCTATGTGGCTAGTATTAATAACCAATTTTATTCTTCTATAATTTCTAAAATTAATTCAGGAAATGTATTATGGATAAGTTCATAACATTTATCAAGGTATGAGCGAGGCGTATAGGTATGATATTGCCCACTCCCTCGTCCATCAGAATGTCCCTTATTTAAAAATTTACTTATCGAACCCGTAACATCTTCTCCAGTAACGGCACTATAATATCCATTATTTATATCACTATATACAAACATTTTTCCTGTTGCCAAATCTATATGTGTCTTCACTGAATTTAAAAACATATATGTCCTGTGATATTCTGTTGGTGAATAGATTTGATAAATTGCTTGATTTATTCCTTCCTTAAATAATTCTGCAACTTTATCCTGTATACTTTTTAAATATAAGTCTATCTGCATTTGAAACTCTGCTCTTAAATCATCCATTATTAATCCCCTTTCATAAGTTTAATAATTTATATTACTCTATTACTTTGATGTCTTCAATAATTTTCTCATTATCTAATGTTGTTTCTACTTTGTTTAATTCAGCAATTTGCTTTTCTAAATCAAGTTTATTTTTATTTAGCTCTATAACTAGTAATTCTTTCTCAGATATTACAGGTTCTTTTGATTTCTTTTCTTCTACAGATTGTCTTTCTATTTCTTTTATGTATATTTCTCTTTCTTTTTCAGGCATGTTTTGCAATTCAATCATGTTATTTGTCCATCTTTTCATGACGGTTTTAGAAATATCTCCAATAATATCATTCACAGCCATTAGCAAATCACTTGGGTCTGCAATAATTGCCTCAATCATTTTTTTATTTTCTTCATTCTCTTCTTCAAGTCCTAAATCAATATTTGTCATTCTAGATAATAAATCTGTAATAACTTTTGAATTGGATATATCAAATGTAACATTCCCATCTTGTCCAACAATCATATTTTTAACAAATAAATTAACTATAAATACTCTCAATTCAATGTTTGGGTTATAGATTAATACTGGATTTTCTATTTCTGATATTACCTTTTCTATATTTTCTTTACCATAAACCACGATTACATTTTCCCTATCATCTGTATAAATTGCAGATTTATTCTCATACCTCTTTAAACTACCTAAATCACTAAAATTAACTACGTTATTACTCATATTATTGTTCCTCCTAAATTTATATTATTTTAATTAAAATTATAATTGATTATATTTTGACATAACAAAAAGAGATATGAATTAACATACCTCTTTAAAATTATTATTTATTAAGTTTTATTTGTTTAATGCGTTTGGATTGCAGTGACTATCCCATTTTTAATATATACGTATTCATTATTATCATAAACCCATTGCTCATCTGTGCCACTAGCCGTTACCGTTTTATTAATACTATTAGGGTTTCCCCATTCAGACGCTCTAGCCTCATCTGAAGTCATTCCAATAGTTGGCTCAGATGATTGTACTGGTTTAGAAGAAGCATTGTCAGATTGTTTAAATACAGATGCCCCTGATGTTTTAGGCGATGTTTCTTCAACATATGGAGGTGGTGATAATTCATTTTTTTTATCAATTAATTTTAAACGCAAACTGTCTAAATCACTTTTAGTATTTATTGTAATTAAACGTGAAACAACAATTAATTTATCAACAGCATCCACATCATCAAGAGTAATTCTTTCTTTCATCTTAATTCTAAGATACGGTATAAACTTAGTTGCGAATTGACTATCATAATTACCATTAATATAATGTTTCTTTTCAAAATCTTCTATGAACGTTATTTGTTCAGTACTTAAATGTGTATCTGCATCCTCTATTATTTCTTTACACTGACTTAATCTAGTATTAAACTCGTTATTAATATTTATTTTTGTAATAATAGGAGTTCCAATGGTTACGCATAGTGCAACAACAAATACTACAACAATTATTGATTTAACTTTTATTTTCATTATAATTAACCACCTTTGTATTAAATTATGATATGTATGCTAATTATAATAAATATCATAATTACCCTATAATAAACATAACAATTTTATTCTATTATAAGGTAAATGTTAGAATTATACAATAATATTATTATCTTCTACATATTTAAATGTATAGCCATGATATTGTTCTTGTTTTCCACTACAAACTTTTGAAATAGAACCATTCTGTAATTTTACTCCAAATAATTTCAAGGATTGCCTTGTTAATTCACGAACACTATAAAATATACCCAAGGAATTATTATCTTTAAAAATTTCAACTTGTTTACATCTTACTTTATTATTTTTGCTTGATTCTTTAGGATTATACTCACACCACCCTAGTTTAGTTCCTTGTTTGAGATATCTTTGTATGGTGCTTTTGGTTGAATTTATCATTTTCCCTATATCAACAGTACTAATATTAGGATTATTTTTCTTTATCTTACAAGCTGTTTTAACCAAGTTTGTTAGTGCAAATTCTTCGGCTTCATTCCAATCTATAATGTTTAAATTATATAATTCACTTAATATACTACCAATTATATTATTTTTAATAAAATGTAATTCTGATTTACTACAATCAATGATTATATATTCTTTTATATCATTACTATTAGCTAATTCTTCTTTAATTTCGTCATTCTCTTGTTCTTCCATTAAACTTCTGGAACCATTTCTTCCTTTTTCTTTATAATGTTGCGACCCATGTGTTTCAATAATCCCAATATCAACTATATAAAAATCATATTTATAATTTTTACACCATTTAAATGTGGTTTTATTGAGTTGTGTAATAAAATTTATATCCAATTGCTTTAATACCGAGTACATGATTTTTTCAGGATAACTAAGTCCATCACCACACGCACAACCTATTGACTGTGTTCTATAAATATTATTCAAAGTTATACATTCTGCTTTTATTTCTCCGCAATCGGGACAAATAATTGTAATTTTTTTATTACTACATTTAGTATATGATTTGGCATCATTCACCGACACTCCTAAATCACACATCCATCTATCGGTATCCCATATAGTGTTTATCCCTAATACTGGTGTTATATTTGCACAACAAGAACATCCATAACCTTTCTTGAAATTACTTTCTTCAATCTCACCTTTTATCCATCCACATTTATTACATTTGTACTTATACCATTTTCTACTTATACCTTTCTTATCAATTTTATATTTTCTATCTGTAATAATTAAATCTCTCTTATCATCTTTGAATGATTCTCCCAATTCTATTTTGAATTCATTAGTAAATACACCCATCAATTTACCCAAACGACATTGCATAAAGCCAGATGTTGTTATTCTAAAAGGTTTTTCGTCTAAATATTTTATCCATAAATATTGTCCTTTAGTTTTATAATCTACTATCTCAACTTCAAATTTAATATTTTCATAGATTCCTTTAACTTTATAACCTATGCTCTCTTCCCAATTTATCCGTTTGCCTCTATTTAATCCACCTGTTGGTAAATCGTTTAAAAATATATTGTTATTTATCATTTCTTCTTCAATTTCACTTATTAATCCCATTAATATCAACCACCTTTTATATTATTTTATATCTTCCTAACCACTAATTTTATGTAAATCGGCAAGAGTACGAGTGTGGTTAACCTCTATTCTAAAGGAGCGACCCCTAAAACACTCTCACCAAATATTAATCAATTTAATTATTACTTCTTATATTACTTTCTTATAATATTATATTATTCTAATCTCACAATTATGTTACAATTTTATGTATTTATATTATTATATTAATGCAAACATAAAGGTGCAACTATCGTTAATATCATCATCTAATACTTTTACTGCTTTATCATCCCCAACTTCGAAATCAAAGTTAGAATAAAACTTAAATGATTTATCCGATATTGAAAACAATGTTATAAATTTGACTCCTACATAATTATCGTTTATATATTTTATCTCACCAATTAATTCTGAGAATAATGATTGGCTCAGTCCTATTCCTTGATAACTCTCATCTATTGCAAATCTTGATACTTCTATTGCAGGAAATACTTTTGGATATCTTCCTTCTTTAATTTGAACAGAGGAGCATTTAATTGTGTAATATCCTATTAGCGATTTACTGTTCTCATCAATATATAAATATGTTGAACCTTCTCCATTCTCATCTAGGTTTCTTGCATCAAAATTTAAAAAATCATTCATAGTTTTTACTCCACAATTAAAATCATCTAGTTCATCAAAATAATCATACCCAATTCTTAATGTTGATATATTCATTATAAATTACCTTCTCTTCTTTATAATCCAACCATTCTTTTTAGCATGTTCTTTACATTCTTCTATATATGAAGTATTCAAACTTGTTTCATTGGATTCAGATAACTCTAATATTCTTTTTGCTACTTTACCAGTAAATACAGGGGCTATTCCAATTGATACTTCCATTCTTTTCATCCTCCTTTTATTAACTCCATCGATTATTATTTTCTTCGATTCTATAATTTTTATTCTAGCTCTCATTATTTATCTCCTTTAATAATTTATTATTTATTTGGTTGAATCTGTATAATAATATAATAACATTAAAGGATAAAATTGTCAAGCATTTTATATTATTTTATTATGTATGTGTTTTTTTAACAATTAATTAGGTATTATTCAATTTCACTATACGGGCGTTTGTATGGCTTCAGTTTTGTTTTATGTATAGTTATATGTTTTAGTCTGCAACTTCGCTAATTGTTGAAAAAGCTGACTGTTTGAGTGGGTTTACGACCATTCTAATTAACCATATAAATTAAATATAGTAATTTTATATTACTTTTTACAAAAGACAAGTAGGATTATTCCCTCTAAAAAATAATATATTTAAAGAAAAAAATAAGCCTATACTAAGCCCCTTTTGCGAGTAGCTAAATATAGGCTTATGAATATTATTTGATTTTTTAAAAGTATAAGCTTACGTATTGCTTACAATTTTAGTTAGAATTTGTTGTGCTAA